>CAYZWL010000001.1:0-169441 GCA_964482195.1 uncultured Alteromonadaceae bacterium
AACTGTGAGAACGCCGCCAGTTCACGATACTGCGCGAGTGCGGTACGAATACCACCCGACAGCTTCTTGATGATCTTGGTCTGCGCGGCACCACCCACTCGAGATACCGAAATACCCGCGTTCATCGCTGGGCGAACACCCGCGTTGAACATATCGGCTTCGAGGAAGATCTGGCCGTCGGTAATCGAGATCACGTTGGTCGGTACGAACGCCGATACGTCACCCGCCTGAGTCTCAATCACGGGCAGGGCAGTCAGTGAACCGGTCTTGCCTTTGACTTCGCCGTTGGTGAATGCTTCCACGTAGTCAGCGTTCACTCGCGCTGCACGCTCGAGCAGACGTGAATGCAGGTAGAAAACGTCACCGGGGTAAGATTCACGACCCGGAGGACGACGCAACAGCAGTGAAATCTGACGATAAGCCACCGCCTGCTTGGACAGATCATCGTAGATGATCAGCGCGTCTTCACCGCGGTCGCGGTAGTACTCACCCATGGTGCAACCGGCAAAGGGTGCCAGGAACTGCATGGCAGCGGGATCAGATGCCGTCGCCGCAACCACAATGGTGTGCTCCATGGCGCCGTGCTCTTCGAGTTTGCGAACAACCGCAGCGACCGAAGACGCCTTCTGGCCAACCGCGACATAAATACACTTAATGCCGGTGCCTTTCTGGTTGATGATCGCGTCGACAGCAATCGCGGTCTTGCCGATCTGACGGTCACCAATGATCAGCTCACGCTGACCGCGACCGATCGGTACCATGGCATCAATAGCCTTGAGGCCGATTTGAACAGGCTGGTCAACCGATTGACGGGCGATAACACCCGGCGCGACTTTTTCGATCGCATCGGTCAATTTGGTGTCGATGGCGCCGCGGCCGTCGATGGGGTTACCCAGTGCATCGACAACACGACCCTGGAGTTCCGGACCGACCGGCACTTCCAGAATGCGACCGGTGCAACGACAAGTCTGGCCTTCGGTAAGCTTTTTGTAGTCACCCAGGACTACCGCACCGACAGAATCGCGCTCCAGGTTGAGGGCGAGACCATAAATGCCACCTTCAAACTCGATCATCTCACCGTACTGCACCTCGTTGAGGCCGTGGATGCGGATGATGCCGTCGGTAACCGAGACCAGCGTACCTTCGTTGGTGGCCTGCGTAGAGACATCGAGCTGCTCAATGCGCTCCTTGATGATGTCGCTGATTTCCGAAGGATTCAGTTGTTGCATTGCCTATTCCTCTGTCAGGGTGTCAGCGTACCGGCGAGCTTCTCCAGCCGGCCGCGAACAGAACCGTCGATGACCAAATCGCCGGCTCGAATAACTGCCCCACCAATGAGCGTGGGATCTGTGTTGTAGGTCATGGTGACAGCCCGGTCGAGCTGGGCAGCCAGCGCTGTGGCGAGCTGTTCGCCTTCAGCGTCAGACACGTCAAATGCAGACGTCACTTCTACGGCGACCGCGCTCTCCAACTGCTGCTTCAGTTCTCGGAACAGCGCCGAGACTTCATCCAGCAATTCCAGTCGGCCGTTATCCGCCATGATGCGGGCGAAGTTGACAACGGCAGCCGGCAGATCGCCACCGAGCAATCCCGTCAGCACAGCGACCCGCGCTTCAGCGGTCGACGCAGGGTTGCGTAGAACGTCAGTGACTTTGTCGCTGCTGGCCACTGCGCCCAACTTGCCAAGGGCGGCTTCCCACTCATCGAGTTGCCCCGCCGATCGCGCAAACTCAAAAGCGGCTCGCGCGTAGGGTCGGGCAAGGGTGCGTGGCTCGATCATGCTCAGCGCTCCGCAGTCAAACTGGCCAGCATGGCCGAGTGCTTGGCAGCATCAACTTCAGCACCCAGAATTTTCTCGGCGCCTTGTACAGCCAGCGCGCTGACCTGGGCCATGAGTTCTTCCTGGGCACGAGCGCGTTCCTGCTCGATCTCGGCATGGGCTGCAGTTTTGACGCGATCCGCCTCGACGGTAGCGGCAGCCTTGGCTTCCTCTACCAGCGCAGCGGCACGCTTGTTGGCAGCATCAATAATGCCAGCGGCTTCGCGCTTGGCTTCAGCCATGTGCTCAACAGCGCTCTTCTTCGCCAGTTCCAGATCATGACTGGCACGATCAGCGGCAGCGAGACCATCAGCAATTTTCTGCTGTCGCTCGGCCATCGCATTGACGATGGGCGGCCATACGTAGCGCATGCAAAACACTACAAAGGCCACAAAAGCCAGAGTCTGGCCTATCAGCGTAAGGTTAAGGTTCACGGTTAGCTCCTGTAATCACCTGATGGGCCGGTGCCAAGCACCGGCGTTTCCAGTTGGCGACTATCAGCCCGCAACTACGAAGATCAGGTACATGGCGATACCGACACCGATAATCGGAATCGCGTCCACCAGGCCGGCAGCCAGGAAGAAGGTGCCCTGCAGCTTGGGTGCGAGCTCCGGCTGACGTGCAGAACCTTCGATGAGCTTGCCGCCCAGAAGACCTACGCCGATCGCGGCGCCCAGTCCGCCCAGACCCATCATGATGGCGGCTGCAACGAAAATCAGTTCCATGGTGTTCTCCTACTTACTCTATTGATAGCAGTGTGGTGCTGGTTAGTGAAAAAACTCAGTGGTCCTCGTGCGCCATGCTCAGGTACACGATGGTAAGGACCATAAAGATGAATGCCTGCAGGGTGATGACAAGAATGTGGAAGATCGCCCAACCAATCTGCAGCAGGGCCGCTGGCAACATCCACATCACACCCACGCTGAACAGCGATGCAATCAAGATGAAAATCATTTCACCCGCATACATATTGCCGAACAGTCGCAGACCCAAAGAGAAGGGCTTGGCCAGCAGACCAACCACTTCCATAAAGAGGTTTACCGGGATAAAGGCCGGATGATTGAACGGGTTCATGGTCAGCTCACGCACGAAACCAAAACCCTTCACCTTGATGGAGTAATAAAGCATCAAGATAAAGATACCGATCGCCATACCCATTGTGATGTTCGGGTCGGTGGAGGGCACGATCTTTTGGTACTCGGCAACGCCTGTGACCAACAAAAGCTCAGGAATCCAGTCGACCGGAATCAAGTCCATCAGGTTCATCAGGAAAACCCAGACGAAGATGGTCAGTGAGAGCGGCGCAATCAGGGGGTTGCGGCCGTGGAAGATGTCTTTGACGTTGGTGTCGACAAACTCAACCGTCATTTCCGCGAAATTGAGCCAACCAGAGGGCACACCGCTGGTCGCGCGCTTGGCAGCGCTGCGGAACAAGAGGCAGAAAATGATACCCAGGCCAATCGACCAAATCATGGAGTCGACGTGAATGGCGTTAAAACCCATGGCTGCAATTTCGTCACTGCCGTGAGCGAGTGTCCACTCGCCACCAGGGCCCACGATTTCGCCGTGGCCACGATCAAAGCCCTCGGGGAGCTTGCCATAGGTGAGATTCGTCAGATGGTGGACGATATACTCAGAAATCGTCTTTTCGCCGCCGCTTGCCGCCATATCTACCCTGATTTCCCCTGTGGGGGTCTGTTCAATCGACGCAACAACGCATAGGTCGCAAAAGTTGTCGTCGCCATCGTCACCGCAGTCGCAACTACGGTGGCCAATCCATTCGCTTCAGGCCGTGCCACGAACCAGATCGCGAAACCCGCGGCAGCCAAACTGTACTTACCCATGGCAAGCACCGCTGCGGCGCCAATTTCCCGTGAGCGCGTTCCACGCACCACAAACCAACACTGGGGTAATGCTGCGATCAATACGCCCGCGGCGATATCAACAGCTAGACCAAAAGTGCTGACAACAGCCGCCAATAGAGCAGACATAAGTCCAGGCATGGCGCCCAGCATCACCGCCAAAAGCAAGCTTTTACGCGTTGTGACCGCGGGGGATCTGTTGTGGGTCACCGAGCCCTGTTTCATTGCCTTTGGCCCCGGTGCTGAAGCGGTCGCGAGTGTAAGCGAATTGACCCCAGCGTACAACCGGGATTTGCTCTCAATTGATGTGCTTCAGAATGCCGTCCAACTCGTCAAGATTGCTGTAGCTAATGACCAATTTCCCGCGCCCAGAGCTCGCGTGATTGATAGTGACACCGGCGCCCAGACGTGACGAAAGATCCCGCTGTAAACGCTCGATGTTGGGATCTGTCTTCGGCGCCTCGGGTGCATGATCGGGAGCAAGCAGAGATTTCACCAACGCTTCGGTTTGCCGCACAGACATTTTTCGATTCGCCACTTCACGGGCAGCGCGAATCTGTGCGGGACCCTCAAGAGCCAACAGGACCTTACCGTGACCGGTATCGATCACGCCCTCGCTGAGCATTGTCATGACCTCGGTTTCGAGACTCAGTAAACGCAATAGATTGGCGATCGCAGACCGTGATTTGCCCACGGCGTCAGCCACTGCCTGTTGGCTCAGTTCGAATTCCGTCTGCAAACGCTTCAGGGCCTCGGCTTCTTCGATAGGGTTAAGATTCTCCCGCTGAATGTTTTCGATCAAAGCCATAGCGATGGCGGATTCATCGCTGACATCGCGGACAATTGCGGGAATACGATCCAGCCCCGCCCGCTGACTGGCGCGCCAGCGTCGCTCACCAGCGATAATCTCAAAACGCTTGTCCGCAATGGGCCGCACCACGATGGGCTGCATGACGCCCTGAGCGCGAATACTGTCAGCAAGTTCCTCTAGCGCGGCGTCATCAAACTCGCGTCTTGGCTGGTACTTACCCCGAGTCAGTTGCTCCAAGGGGAGATCCCGCAATGCGGCATCGCTGATATCACCACCGGCATCAGCAACAGGTGATGCACTGCTGGCACCCACTGCGGAAGGCAGCGGCTTGGTCGCGCCCAGCAGGGCATCGAGTCCTCGATTGAGTTTCTTTCGCTTGCCAGACATACGTCAGGCTCCTTCCTGTTTGCGGGTAAATTCACCCGCCAGCGCCATGTAAGCGCGAGCACCGCGCGAGTAGCGATCATAAATAATGCCGGGCTGACCATGGCTGGGCGCTTCAGCCAGGCGTACATTGCGGGGAATCACCGTGCGATAGACCAGTTCGCCAAAGTGCTCGTGCAATTGCGCGGATACCTCATTGGTCAGCGCATTCCGCGGGTCGTACATCGTGCGCAAAATGCCTTCAATCGCTAGCTGGGTATTCACGGTTTCAGCGACATGCCGGATCGTATTCAGCAGCGCTGACAAACCTTCGAGCGCGAAATACTCGCACTGCATCGTAATCAGTACCGAATCAGCCGCAACCAGCGCATTCAAGGTCAACATGTTCAACGACGGCGGGCAGTCGATGATGACGAAGTCATAGCGATCGCGAACACTGGCCAACGCCTCTGCCAGCCGCCGTTCCTTGCCCTCGACTGACAGTAACTCCACCTCCGCGGCGGTCAGATCACCGTTGGCTGGCAACAACTCGAAACCGGCTTCGGGCGTCTTGGCGATAGCTTCCGTAATCGCGAGCTCGTCGACCATCACGTCGAGCACCGTATACTCAAGACTGTGCTTATCCACACCCGATGACATGGTGGCGTTACCCTGTGGATCCAAGTCGACCAACAGTACGCGCCGATCCATGGCGGCCAGCGACGCGGCCAGATTGACGCTGCTGGTGGTCTTACCCACGCCACCTTTTTGGTTGGCAATCGCCACCGTTTTCATGACTGCTCCTGTTTCACCTGATGCGCGAGCACCGTCAACCAACGTGATTCCTCAAGCCCGGGCACCGTCAGCGGAATATTGTCCACCAAGGCAAAACTTTCGGGCAGCGTTTCCAACTCGCGCGCTATCGATTGGGACTTCATCGCATACAAGCGACCGCCCCGGGTCAGTAGGTGCTCACTCAGCGAGCAGGTCAGGGCGAGTTCGGCGAACGCGCGGGTGATCACACCATCGAAACTTTCCTCGGGTTGCCACTGCTCAACCCGGCCTTCGATGATATCGATGTTAGACAACCCCAGTTGGCTTTTCACCTGAAACAGAAAACGGGTTTTCTTGCCGTTGCTGTCTAGCAACGAGAAGTGACGCTCGGGGTAAAGGATGGCTAATGGAATGCCAGGCAAGCCGGGTCCCGTACCCACGTCAGCGAATTGGGCTCCGTGGAGATGCGGTGCGATGGCCAGACTATCCAGCAAATGGCGGACAATCATTGCCTCATCACCGCGCACAGCGGTCAGGTTAAATGCTTTGTTCCAACGGGCGAGCAACTGTTGGTAACAGAGTAAGCGGTCAGTTTTAGTGGCATCCAGATCAACACCCAAAGCCTGGGCGCCAGCGCCCAACAATGAGCGGAGATGATCAGCCATTGACGGCGTCGGAACGAGTAGGGGGGGTGTCGCTTCGCTTGAGGTAAACCAGCAGCAGCGACAACGCAGCGGGTGTCACACCCGAAATACGTCCCGCCCGGGCAAGGGTCGCGGGCCGTGCCGCTGCCAGCTTCTGTCGGATTTCATTGGACAACCCTGGCACCGCATCGTAATCGAGGTCAGCGGGCAAGGCGGTCGCTTCGTGGCGATGCAGTCGGTCGATCTCCTCCTGCTGACGCTCGATGTAGCCGGCGTATTTGAGTTGCGTCTCAACTTGCTCGGCCGCGCGCTCATCGGCCAGCGCTTCGCCTTTCAGACCGGCAACCTGGGCATAACCCAACTCTGGCCGACGGATCAGGTCAGCCAGTGAATACTCGCGAGACAAAGGCTTGTTCAGATGTGCACCCAGGGCATCGGCTTCCGCACCGTTGGGTTGAATCACAGTCCGTTCAAGACGCTCTTGCTCGCGTTCCACGGATTCGCGCTTGGTAACAAATGCGGCCCACTGTTCATCGCCGACCAATCCCATTTCGCGAGCCACCGGGGTGAGCCGCAAATCAGCGTTGTCCTCACGCAGCAGCAGCCGGTATTCCGCCCGGGAGGTAAACATGCGATAGGGCTCTTGCGTGCCCAAAGTCACCAGGTCATCAACGAGAACGCCGATGTAGGCTTCATCTCGGCGCGGCTCCCAGGGTGCTTCACCACGAACCTGGCGCGCCGCGTTGATACCGGCGAGCAACCCCTGGGCACCGGCTTCTTCATAACCCGTCGTACCGTTGATTTGACCCGCAAAAAACAAACCGTCGATGGCGCGGGTCTCGAGACTGTGTCGAAGATCACGGGGATCAAAAAAGTCGTATTCGATGGCGTAACCCGGGCGAATGATTTCCGCTCGTTCCAGACCGGCGATCGACCGCACCATCGCCAACTGAATATCGAAGGGCAGGGAAGTAGAAATACCATTGGGGTAGAGCTCAGTCGTCGTCAGCCCCTCAGGTTCCACAAAGATCTGATGCGAGTCTTTATCGGCAAAACGATGAATTTTGTCTTCAATGCTTGGGCAATAACGGGGCCCAGTGCCCTCGATCACACCGCTGAACATAGGCGATCGGTCGAGACCGCTGCGAATAATGTCGTGGGTGCGAGCGTTAGTCTGGGTGATCCAGCAACACAACTGCTCGGGGTGACGGCTGCGGTCACCGAATAGCGACATCGTCGGTCGGGGGGTATCTCCCCATTGCTCTTCCATCACAGAAAAATCGACCGAGCGGGCATCGATACGCGGCGGGGTACCGGTCTTCAATCGACCGATTCTTGGCGCGAGTTCACGCAGCCTATCGGCCAATCCCACCGCCGCGGCATCGCCCATGCGTCCGCCACTGCTGTTCTCGAGACCCACATGGATTTTGCCGTGCAGGAAGGTGCCAGCAGTCAATACCACCGCGCGACTGTGGAATTTCAGACCAGAGCGGGTCATTGCTCCGGTCACCCGAGTGCCTTCGACAATCAGGTCTTCCACCGAATCCTGGAAAATCTGCAAACCGGGCTGGTTCAGCAACAGCTCGCGGATAGCATTGCGATACAACACACGGTCGGCCTGGGCACGGGTCGCCCTGACCGCCGGACCCTTGCGCGCATTCAGCGTTCGAAACTGGATCCCCGCCAGATCGGTCGCCCGGGCCATGGCACCACCCATGGCATCGATTTCTCGAACCAGATGGCTCTTACCAATGCCACCGATCGCTGGATTGCAAGACATCTGACCCAGGGCGTCGATCGAGTGGGTCAGCAACAGGGTTCGCGCACCCGAACGCGCCGAGGCCAAGGCTGCCTCGGTGCCAGCGTGGCCACCGCCAACGACGATGACATCATACTGTTCAGGATAGGAAACCATGGGTGCGACCCACAGGAAATTCGGCCGGGCAGTATAGACCGGGTCTCAGCTGCAAAAAATGGCAGTTTTCGGCCTTATCGGGGCCGCTGGGGAATCTGGCAGTAGTCGATACCCGACCTGGGGCGGCAACCCTGGCTATCCAGATAACGGGCCAACGACATCATCGACAAGTCCTGATTGGCGGTTGGCCCCAACCAAACATGCTCGAGTTTCGAGGCGTGCCCCGACGGCTCAGACAGTTCAAAACGATAATAGGGCACCAACATGGAGTGTCCCTCACGAAAGCTGATCGAAGGATGGCCAACATCAGCAATGCTTGGTGAGATCACCCGCCACTCATCCTCTTCCTCAAAAGCGGGGTGCTTGAGCAATGCTGCAATTCGCAGTAGATCATCTTCGATGCTCTCAAATACCGATTCAGAACCGGTGGCCTCTGGATCGTTGTCCGCCGCCAGGCGTTCCACCGCATCGACGATTTCCTCAATCAGTTGCAACTGTTCATCAGCGTCATAAATGCACCGACCGACCTGGAAGCCTTGTCGGTCAGCGCAGTCGGCGATGGTTCTAGGCGCAAAACCCAGACTCACGCCCTTGCCATGCACACTGTATCCGCGCCACTGGCTCAGTAGATTGCCGTTGGCACGAAACGATGCCGCGAACAACAAGGGTCCGCCCGATACGCGGCGCCCGAGCCAATGGCGCATGTCATCGAGCAGTGTTGGATGATCCGTTCCGGCGCGAAGCCGCTGCTCAAGGTGGTCTTGCAGCAGAGTCAGTGTGTGTCGCAACTCGGTTGAGTCGTTCATGAAGCGCACATCGCTGGCGCGTAGGTGCTGGCCTCCGATGATCCCGAGCAGTCCGGACAAAGAGGTGTAGTGATACAGAGTGTCCCGGGGTTTAGCCGAAAAAAGACGAAAGTTGATGCTATCGATCATGGCGAATCAGTGTGACGAGATTGATCCGAGCATGCAGTTAGAAAATGAAAAGATATATATGTATAGGGTAGATGTGTTTTTAGTAGTTCTTATTAGGGCAGTCGAAATCCGGGGATAAGCCTTTAAAATTGATAAAAAACAGCAACTTGAGTGAATGATAAGCCATGGTTTAAGTGCTCATGAGGCCCGGGGATTCGCTGGTTGTGGATTGTGGGTTTCTAGTCGTCCGAAAGTGGGTCGTTTTTCGCCCTCGGGATATGCCGAGGCAGTTCACACATTGTTCAGCGCAGCAGGCCTGATCACTGAATGATTGCGGTCATCTGGCGTGCAAGGTGTTGATAAGCCCTGTACGGAACAGTGTTGTGGAAAAGACTGTGAACAGTGTTTGAAAAAGCTGCTTATTTCCCGATGCAAAAGCTGGAGAAAATTTCTCCAAGCAGGTCGTCGCTGGTCATCCGCCCGGTGATTTCACCCAAATGATCATGGATGTGACGCAGGTCTTCCGCCAGAAGTTCACCAGCGCCGCTGCTCAGGAATGCGGTTTTGGCGTCTTGTAGCAAGGTGATGGTTTGGCTGAGGACTGTGAGATGCCGCTCTCTGGCACTGAAGCGAGTTGTGCTTGGCCCGTCCACGCCCAGATGTGTACAGATCATGGTTTTCAGCGCGTCGATGCCCGTACCTGTGGTTGAAGATATCGCCACAGCAGCGGATGCGAGGTCCTCGATGAGACCAGGCGAGCGTCCGCTGACATCGATTTTGGTCAAGACCTGCAGTGTCGCGACCTCGGTGCTGAGAGATTCAGCAGGCGTTGGGTCGCTATCGTCGATAACGTGCAGTACCAGATCAGCGTCAGCGATTTCCCGGTTGGCCCGGCGCACGCCTTCTTGCTCGACGGCATCCTCACTGCGACGCAGGCCCGCGGTGTCCGTGATCAGCAGAGGAATACCGTTGATTTGGATGTCCTCTCGAACCAGATCCCTTGTTGTGCCGGGGATATCAGTGACGATGGCAATGTCTTCGCCTGCCAATCGGTTGAGCAGGCTACTTTTTCCAGCATTGGGCTTACCGGCCAACACCACCACTGCGCCGTTGCGAACAATGGCACCACTGCGAGCCTCTCGATGGAGCACCCTGGCATCACTCAGGGCTTGGTCCAGTCGCCGACTGACTTGTCCGTCGGCGAGGAAATCGATTTCTTCTTCGGGGAAGTCAATCGCGGCTTCGACATAGATGCGTAGCGCCAGCAACTGGTCTGCCAGGGCGTTGACCTCGTCGCTGAATGCGCCGCGCAGCGATGCCTGTGCCTGGCGGGCAGCTGAGCGAGTGCGGGCTGCAATCAGATCAGCAATCGCCTCCGCCTGAGTCAGGTCAAGACGATTATTGAGAAAGGCGCGCTCGGTGAACTCACCCGGTTCTGCCTGGCGTGCCCCGAGCTCGAGTGTTCGTTCGAGTACCATTTGCAGCACCAGCGTACCGCCGTGGCCTTGCAGTTCGACAACGTCTTCACCGGTGAAAGAGCGAGGGCCGGGGAAGTACAGGCAAATACCATCATCGATGGTTTCCTGATCAGCACCCAGGAAACGCCGGTAGTGGGCAACCCGCGGCGACAGTGCGGCCCCTGAGATCTTTTCGGCAATCTCATGGGCACGAGGACCCGAAACCCGCACCACACCAATACCACCTTGTCCTGAAGCGGTGGCAATGGCGCTGATGGTGTCCCGATTCAAGCCGCCCGAGACACCTGCGTTGTCGTTAACTGGTTTGCCCATCCCGTTCGATACGTCGGGTGATCACATACTGCTGTGCCATCGACAACAGATTGTTGACGACCCAATACAGGACCAGTCCTGCGGGGAACCAGAGGAAGAAGAAGGTGAAAACCACTGGTAGCCACTGCATCAATTTCGCCTGCATGGGGTCAGGCGGTGGCGGGTTGAGCTTCTGCATGAAGAACATGCTCGCGCCCATCAAAACTGGCAGCACAAAGTAGGGGTCCATGACGGCAAGGTCTTCAATCCAAAGGATGAAGGGGGCCTGGCGCAGTTCCACCGATTCCATGAGTACCCAGTAGAGAGAGATGAACACCGGCATTTGGATGAGGATCGGCAAACAGCCACCCATCGGGTTGATCTTCTCTTTCTTGTAGAGCTCCATCATGGCCTGGGACTGCTTTTGTTTGTCGTTGGCGTATTCCTCGCGGATCGCCACCATTTTCGGCTGTACCTTGCGCATCTTCGCCATCGAACGATAGCTCGCGGCAGACAGGTTGAAGAAGGCACCTTTGACCAACACGGTGAGCAAGATAATCGCCAGCCCCCAGTTGCCAACTAGCGCTTGAATCTGCGTCAACAACCAAAACAGCGGTTTGGCGATCCACCAAAGCCAGCCGTAATCCACGGTGAGATCAAGATAGGGAGAAATTTCCTCAAGGCGGTATTGGTCTTTCGGGCCTACGTAGAGCGCAGCGCTCCAGGAAACTTCGCGGCCAGGGTCGACAACCAGAGTGGGACTGGTCAGCCCGGCGATATTAAATCCCGCACTGGTTTGACGGGTGCTGTATTGATGGGTCTGGTCCGGGTTGGGGATCCAGGCACTGATAAAGTAGTGCTGCATGATGGCAATCCAGCCACCCGGTAGTTCTTCCTTGAAAGGATCATCGGCAATGTCATCAAAAGAAAACTTGGTAAAGCGGTCATCCGGTTTAGTGAGTGCAGCACCGAGGAAGGGCTGCATACCGAAGCCGCTACTGTCGGCATTTGGTGCCGCAGAGTTGTCGCGCTTTAACTGGGTAAATGGCACTCCCTGCCACCGCTGGTTGCTGTTGTTGCGAATGACATAACTGACGGTGACCAGATAGCTACCCGGTTCAAAATGAAAGCGTTTGGTGATGGTCAAGCCGCTGTCACTGCTGTCCATCCAAGTCAGGTCAACGTCCAACGGCTCGGTGGTGGCTTCGTAGCGGGATTGCGCACTGCTGTAACGGGCACGACTCGGTCGGTCCACCCCGAACTCGCCACTGCCAAGCAGTCCGCTCTGAGCGACGTAGGTGCGCGCGCTGTTGTTCTCAAGCAAGACGAAGGGGGTATCGGGGTCGTCGATGGCATCGGGAAAAGCCGGTAGAGCCGCTTCTACGACATCCCCACCTTCCAGATCGATGGTCATCTCCAGCGTAGCGGTGTGCACTGTGACGTAGCGCTGGGTGGTGAGTACCGGGGCGGCTGGCTCGGGTGCCAGGTCAACAAGGGTCGGCAAATCGTCGCTGCTGATTTGGGTGGATTGCTCGTCCATTGCCGGTGTGTCCGGATTATCGGCTGCCAATGTCGAGGTGTCGCTCAGTCGTTCCCGGGTGACGGGTGGCTGGGCTTGTTCCTTGAAGGCAGTCCATTCCGTCAGCAGCATCAAAGTCAGTACTGCGCTGGCGGCAATCAGTGCGTAACGCGGGATATCCATGGTCCTCGCTCGAGTTGTCAGTGGGAGGCTGAGTGGGAAGCTTTCTTTTCAGGAACGGGATCATACCCGCCCGGGTGCCAGGGATGACAGCGGCCAATGCGACGTAATGCCATCCAGCTACCTTTTATAGGACCAAATCGCTGGATAGCGGCTTTGGCGTAGTTTGAACAAGTGGGCTCGAACCGGCATGAACGTCCGAGCCAGGGGCTTAGCAGTAGTCGATAGGCGTCAATGATAAACACCAACACGCTGACGCCCACGGAGCGGACGTAGCGGGTCAACCCACGCATAGCTGCTTATCCAGTTTCTGCCAGAGCTGATCAAGCATTGCCCGCAGTTCCTCGGGCGAGAGCTGATTGATGCCTCCGCGCACCAGAAAGACCACATCACAAGGCGCCTGCAGTTCGTGCTGGCGAAAGTATTCTCGGGTTTGTCGTTTGATGCGGTTGCGTGCTACCGCAAGGCGGACATGTTTTTTCGCGACGACGAGTCCGAGTCGACTGACAGGACCATCATTTGGGCGTGCAAGTACGAGCGCGTGTCGGTGAGACGCGCGCAATAGAGCTTGGTCAAAGACTGATTTGAAATCGCCACTGCTCAGCAAACGTGCTGAGCGAGGGAATGTTTGTCGGCTCATTAATGGCCGACGGTCGTTAGCCGGGTAGGGCAGAAGCGCTGCTGAAAACTCAGGCAGACAGCTTGCGACGTCCGCGGGCGCGGCGACGCGCAATGACTTGACGGCCATTCTTGGTGGCCATGCGAGCGCGAAAACCGTGGCTGCGCTTGCGCTTCAGAACGCTGGGTTGGAATGTGCGTTTCATCGTCGTTGTCCTGAGGTGACGCTTAAAGGGTCGCGGATTATAGGGACTGCCCAGTAGAGGTTCAAGGTCTTTTTGGCGTTTTGCGGGAGTAGGACCGCTACCCGTGGGTCCGATGAAACTTTTTTTGAGTTGGTCATTGCTAACCTTCTGGGCCCCATCATGCTTGCACGTACAGCGAAGGGTTTCTGAATCAGTCCATCTGTGGCACAAGCTTTACGCTGGTTTTACACAGAATATCCACAGATACGCTCTGTTGCTTGGTTGATTCTGGTTAATATCTGGTATAGGCATTGAAATTCCAATAAATCATTGAAAGTAAAGAATTAAATAGTCTTTGCGATGTGATCCTTTTTGTGGATAACTATATCGCCCCGGCCAGCCCCCGCGCGAGTTTTGCGCTTCAGAGCGGCGCCTGGTCAGTGGGGTTTCAGGCGGCTTGATGCTGCTGCTGGTAGTACTGGTTTCCCCAGTGCTTAGCCGAAAAAAGTACCGGAGAACAAGAATTTGTCGGCCCGCCTCTCTTCTATTGATGCCTGGCAGCATTGCCTGACCCGTCTCAGGGATGATGTTCCTCTTCAGCAGTTCAACACTTGGATACGGCCTCTCAAACTCGAGCAATCAGATGCTGGGTTGGTCTTGGCAGCGCCAAATCGCTTCATTCGCGATTTTGTCGCCAATAAGTTTGCGGACATGATCGCCCAACACGCGGCGGAAGTGACGGATCCAGCGACAATGCCAGTGCAGATTGTTGTGGGTGGCGCCCAGATGGCAGCGCGACCAGAGCGTGCAGCACCCGCCAATGTCGTCACCTTGTCGCAAACCGAGGTGCCCTCGCCGCGAACACCAGCGCCGCCGATGGTGACTGCTCCCCCTGTGGCTACGCAGAAGGCGACCCCGGCGCCGGCAAACCCGGCGCACCAATTGAATCTGGTGGATGGTTATACCTTTGCTTCTTTTGTTGAGGGTAAGAGCAATCAATTGGCATTGGCAGCCGCGCAACAGGTGGCGGCGCATCCCGGTGATTCGTATAACCCGTTGTTTCTATACGGCGGCGTGGGCTTGGGAAAGACCCACTTGATGCATGCTGTGGGTAATGCGATGCGGGCCCGAAACCCCGACGCCAAAATTGTCTATCTCCATTCCGAGCGCTTTGTTGCGGATATGGTGAAGGCGCTGCAGCTCAACGCCATGACTGATTTCAAGCGCTATTACCGATCGGTCGATGCGCTGCTTATCGACGACATTCAGTTTTTTGCCAACAAAGACCAATCGCAGGAAGAGTTTTTCCATACCTTCAACGCGTTGCTCGAGGGCGGTCAGCAAATGATTCTGACCTGTGATCGCTACCCCAAGGAAATTGAAGGGGTTGAAGAGCGCTTGAAGAGTCGGTTCGGCTGGGGATTGACGGTGGCTGTTGAACCGCCGGAACTCGAGACCCGAGTGGCCATTCTGATGAAGAAGGCCGAGCAGTCGAATATTGATCTGTCGCCAGAGGCGGCATTCTTTATTGCCCAGCGGATTCGCTCTAATGTGCGCGAGCTAGAGGGCGCACTCAAGCGAGTGATAGCGAGTGCTAACTTCACTGGTAGGCCGTTTGATATCGATCTCATCAAGGATAGCCTCAAGGATCTGCTGGCTCTTCAGGACAAGCAGGTATCACTGGAGAACATCAAGCGCACGGTTGCTGACTACTGCGGCATCAAAGTTGCGGACCTGATGTCGAAGCGCCGCAATCGTTCGGTGGCGAGGCCCCGGCAGCTGGCGATGGCCTTGTCCAAGGAGCTGACCAACCACAGCCTTCCAGAGATTGGAGACGCCTTTGGCGGTCGCGACCACACGACAGTGCTTCACGCTTGTCGTAAGATTAAGGAATTACGCGAAACCAGTTCGGATATTCGCGAAGACTACAAAAATCTGTTGCGCTCCCTGACGACCTGAATAGCAGGCGGACCGGCGGGGCGCAGTTGGCCTTGATCTGGAGCCCATCGCAATGAAGTTCAGCATTTCCCGAGACGCCTTGTTGAAGCCCCTGAACCTGGTGGCTGGGGTGGTCGAGCGTCGTCAGACGTTGCCGGTGTTGTCCAACGTGTTGATGCGCTTGGACGGAGATCAGCTTTCACTGACAGGCACCGACCTCGAGGTCGAGTTGGTCGGGCGGGTCACCGTCGAATCTGCGGGTGTAGACGGTGATATCACGGTACCCGCTCGAAAGCTGGTGGATATTTGCAAGTCTTTGCCCGACGGCTCGCACATTGAGTTCTCAGTGGATGGCGGTAAAGCCATGGTTAAGGCGGGACGCAGTCGCTTTACTTTGTCCACGCTGCCTGCCACCGAATTCCCTGAAGTCGAGGGCAGTGGTGGGGATATTACCTTGCAACTTGCCCAGACTGCGGTGAAGCGGTTGATCGAGCGGACTGCCTTTGCCATGGCTCAGCAGGATGTTCGCTACTACCTGAATGGCATGTTCCTGGAAATCCGCAGCGGTCGCTTGCGCATGGTAGCCACTGATGGGCATCGCTTGGCGTTGTGTACTTCGCCTGATCCTGTTGATGCCGCTGATGCGAGTGTGATCGTGCCGCGCAAAGGTGTGCTGGAACTTGCTCGTCTACTCGACGGTGATGGCGATATGTCACTGGTAGTGGGCAGTCACCATATTCGAGCGGAAACTGAGCAATTTACCTTCACTTCGAAGCTAGTTGACGGCAAGTTCCCCGAATATGAGCGCGTTTTGCCGAAATCTCCCGACAAATCAGTCGTCGGCGATCGGCTGGAGTTGCGTCAGGCGTTCACCCGAACAGCGATTCTTTCTAACGAAAAGTATCGAGGCGTGCGTCTGCGCCTGTCCCCGGATTCTTTGGAGATTACAGCCAACAATCCCGAGCAGGAACAGGCGGAAGAGGTCGTCACCGTGGAGTACCAGGGTGAGGAGCTCGAAGTCGGCTTCAATGTCAGTTATCTGCTTGATGTGATGGGTGTGCTGACCGGAGAGAAAGTTCGGTTCTCTCTGTCGGACGCGGCCAGTTCTGCGTTGCTTGAAGAATCCGAGAGCGGCGACTCGGTCTATGTCGTCATGCCGATGCGGCTCTGACACCACCCGCCGGTATCGACGACCGGCTTCAAGGCCGCTATGCCTCCGCACCACTTGGCCACGCTACAGATCGAGTCCGTCAGAAATCTTGACGGTGTCGATCTGCAGCTGGCACCGACGGGTAACTTCTTTCTCGGTTTAAACGGCGCCGGCAAGACCAGCGTCTTGGAGGCAGTGCATTTTCTCAGTACCGGGCGCTCTTTTCGGACCCATCATGCCAGGACGCTAATTTCCCACAGTGCTGAACTGTGTCGCGTCGTGGGTAGGGTGGATGCGGCCGGGTTGCGGACCACGCTGGGGTTGCAGCGTGGTCGCGATGGTTCGCTCACGGCCAGGGTCGGTGGTGAAAACGCGAGTTCACTGAGTGAATTGGCAGCACAGCTACCTGTGGTGCTACTGGATACCGAGAGCCTTTCTTTGCTCACGGGTGGACCTGAGGGTCGTCGGCGCTTTCTGGATGGCACGGTGTTCCACGTGGAACAGGCCTTTTTGCCAATTTGGCGTCGATACCAGCGAGCACTCAGACAACGAAATGCGGGATTGCGCCATGTTACAATGAGCGCCGATCCAGCATGGCGAGATGAGTTGGCGCAATCTGGTGAGGCGTTGACTCACCACCGGTCGCTGATACTTGAAGCTTTGGGGCGCACCGCCAGCCAAATCGCTGCGACAATGTCGCCGGAGCTTCAAGACGTTCGCCTACAGTTACGCCAGGGTTGGGATGCCAATCTGTCCCTGTCTGACGCACTGGAACAGGGGGTGGAAAGCGATAAACGCCAAGGTTTTACGCAAACCGGACCTCATCGAGCAGACGTAAAAGTCAGTGTGAACGGTAAGCCCGCGGCGGAAGTGTTGTCTCGTGGACAATTGAAAGTGCTGGTATCAGCACTCCGGCTTGCCCAGGGGCAGGCGGTGTCGGAGAGAGGGGACATCCAGCCGGTGTACCTTATCGATGATTTGTTGGCGGAATTGGACGTGGTTCATGCGCAGAACATCTGTAGCAAGCTCGCGGGGAGCGGAGCCCAGGTGCTGATGACCGCAGTGGATCAGGGATCATTGTTGGATTGGTGGGGGAATACACCGTTCAAGGTGTTCCACGTGGAACATGGTCAGGTGTCATTGGCATCTTCCTGAATCGAGAGTAAAGCAGGGTGCGTCAGTGCATCCGTCGAGGACAAGCAATGAGCGATAACGAACAAGAACTCAGCGGCGGTGCCGATTACGATTCCTCCAGCATTAAGGTGCTGAAAGGTCTCGATGCGGTGCGAAAGCGCCCGGGGATGTACATCGGTGATACTGACGATGGTACTGGCCTGCATCATATGGTGTTTGAGCTCGTTGATAACTCGATCGATGAGGCACTGGCAGGTCACTGCAACGAAATTTCGGTCACAATCCACCCGGATGAGTCAGTTACAGTCGCTGATGATGGTCGCGGTATCCCCACAGAGCAACATGAGGAGGGGGTGTCTGCCGCCGAGGTCATCATGACGGTGTTACACGCGGGCGGAAAATTTGACGACAACACCTATAAAGTGTCGGGCGGTTTGCATGGTGTGGGGGTATCGGTCGTCAATGCGCTCTCCGAGGAGTTGCAGCTCACGATTCGGCGACAGGGCAAACTGCATGAACAGGTCTATCGCCACGGTGTTCCCGACGCGCCTTTGGCAGAGGTGGGTGATACCGATGGCTCCGGCACGGCAGTCCGGTTCAAGCCGTCGGCTGAGACCTTCTCCAACATCGAGTTTCACTTCGATATTCTGGGTAAACGGCTGCGCGAACTCGCTTTCCTGAATAGCGGTGTCAAAATTGTGCTGCGGGACGAGCGCAGTGGTGAGTCAGAGACCTACTGCTATGACGGCGGGCTGATGGCCTTCGTGGAATTCCTTAACCGCAGCAAGAACAGCATCAATAAAGTCTTTCATTTTCAAATAGATAGCGAAGACGGGGTGGGTGTAGAGGTGGCGCTCCAGTGGAACGACAGTTTCCAGGAGAACCTTTTTTGCTACACCAATAACATTCCCCAGCGCGATGGCGGCACCCACTTGGCGGGATTTCGTGCCGCGCTGACCCGTTCGCTGAACAGTTACATTGAGCGTGAAGGATTGGCGAAGCGAGCCAAAGTCTCGACGACAGGTGATGACGCCCGTGAAGGCCTGACTGCCATTGTGTCAGTTAAGGTTCCTGATCCTAAATTCTCCTCCCAGACCAAAGACAAGTTGGTTTCCAGTGAGGTGAAGAGCGCCGTGGAACAGGCGATGTCCGCCCATTTCAACGATTACCTGCTTGAGAACCCCGGTGAGGCCAAGCAGGTTGTCGGTAAGATGCTTGACGCAGCTCGTGCTCGTGAAGCGGCGCGCAAAGCTCGGGAAATGACTCGTCGCAAGGGCGCGCTCGATATCGCCGGGCTGCCGGGCAAGCTGGCCGACTGTCAGGAACGCGATCCTGCGCTCTGCGAACTCTACCTGGTAGAGGGTGACTCGGCGGGTGGTTCGGCAAAGCAGGGCCGTAACCGCAAGTTCCAGGCGATTCTTCCACTCAAGGGCAAGATCCTTAATGTCGAAAAGGCGCGCTTCGACAAGATGCTCAGTTCTGCCGAGGTTGGCACCATGGTCACTGCGCTCGGCTGTGGTATTGGCAAGGACGAGTTTGACCCCGACAAGCTGCGCTATCACAGCATTATCATCATGACCGATGCGGATGTGGATGGCTCCCATATCCGCACGCTGCTACTGACATTCTTCTTCCGTCAGATGCGTGAACTGATCGAGCGTGGGCACGTGTACATCGCCCAACCACCGCTGTACAAGCTCAGCCGTGGTAAGCAAAGTCAGTACTTAAAAGATGAGCAAGCGCTTGCTAACTATCTGACGGAAAGTGCGTTGGATGGCGCATCGCTGTTTGTGAATCCGGAGGCACCTGCCATTACCGGTGCCGCGTTGTCGGCGCTGGTAGAGCAATACCAAGACGTAGCCAAAACCATTGATCGTTTGGCGCGCGTTTACCCGCCGGCGGTGTTGTGGCAATTGCCCTTTGTTGCGCCGCTGAGTGCAGATGCATTGAACGACGAGGCTGCCGTGCAGGCCTTCGCCGAGGCAGTGACCGAGCGGTTGCAAGGGCTCACCGACAGCACTGCGCAATACACCAGCTTCCTGCGTCAGGATCCCGAGCGAGGCCATTACTACCCGGTGTTCCGTCAGGTAGAACACAGCATTGCTACGGATATTGCCCTCGGCCATGGCTTCTTTACTTCACGGGAATTCCAGGAACTCAGCGCTTTGGGTGAACGCATTCGTGGTCTCATCGAGGTTGGGGGCTACTTCCAGCGCGGTGAGAAGAAGTTCGCTACGACGGTGTTCGCCGAAGGCCTCGAGTGGTTACTGGGTGAAGCTCGTCGCGGATGCTCGATCCAGCGCTACAAGGGTCTTGGTGAAATGAACCCCGATCAGTTGTGGGAAACCACGATGGACCCCGAAGCGCGACGTATGCTGCGGGTCACCATCGAGGACGCCATCCTCGCTGACCAAATGTTTGCCACCCTCATGGGCGATGACGTCGAACCTCGGCGCGAGTTTATCGAGGAAAACGCCCTGGCGGTCGCCAACCTCGACGTTTGACAGGCCCGCAGTCTTGGGCGGCTATCACTGATTTGCCGAATCTTCCGGGTCAGCGCTATCTGGCTCGGAGGATTCCAGTTCTGCCAAAGCGGTATCGACCAGACCTTCATCGAGTTTGGTCTTGTTTTCCAATACCGGCACGCCCAGATCCCTGAACTCAACCACTTGTTTGACCAGATTCCCTTTGCCGTGGGAGAGGGTCTTCATGGCCCCATCGTAGCTGTTCTGTACGGTATCGATCTGGCGGCCCAACCGCAGCATGGCATCCGTGAAGGTTTTGAACTTCTCGGCGATCTTCTTGGCGCGGTCGGCCAGCGCGATGGCGTTTTTGTTTTGTTCTTCGAAGCGCCACAACTGTGACACGATGTTGAGGCTGGTGAGCAGCGTCGTGGGTGTGGTGACCAACACATTCTTGTTGATCGCCGACTGGAAGAGATCGGGTTCCGACCGGAACGCCTCGGCAAAAGCCGATTCTACCGGTACAAACATGAATACAATCTCCGGCGAACGGATCCCGTCCAGATCAAAATAGTTTTTCTGGGACAGTTCGTTGATGCGGTCGGATATTGCCCGCCGATGTGCTCGCAGTGATTGTTCGCGCGCCTCGTCGTCCTCTGCGTTGACGAAGTCGGTGTAGTCGTTAAGCGACACCTTGGCATCGATCACCAGGTGTTTGCTGTCGGGTAAATTGATGATGACGTCGGGGCGCCGTCGACCCTCGTCGGTTTGAAAACTGCGTTCCCTGACATAATCGATGCCGGCGCGCAGTCCCGACTGATCAAGCACTTTGTCGAGAATCAGTTCGCCCCAATTTCCCTGCTTTTTCTTTTCGCCTTTGAGCGCCGTAGCCAGGTTGTTGGCTTCTTGCTGCAACTTCTGTCCCATGGTCTGAACCTGCGACAGCTGTTGTTTCAGTTCACCGAGTTTTTCACTGCTCTGCCGGGTCTGGTCATTGACCGTGGTTTCAAACTGGCGAATCTGGGTCTGTAACGGGCCGAGTAACTGTTCGAGCGCTTCGCGGTTGGTGGACCTGAAGCTTTGGCTCTTTTCATCGAAAATGCGTCCGGCCAGTTCGCGAAACTGGGTAGTCAGGTTTTCACGAGCACTGTTCAACAACGCCAGTTGTTCTTCGTGGTTGTGAGTTTCACTTTCACGGGCGGTTCTTTCGCTGGTGAGTTCATCTCGCAGCGAGTCACGTTCCTGGCCTAGCTGGGAGATTTGCTGTTGTAGCTGCGCAAGTTCCTGTTGTTGCCGTTGTTCCGCCTGGGTGTGGAATCGGGTTCGTTCCTCTAATCGCGCTTCGAGTTGTTGCTGGGCAGCCGTTGCGCGAGCGGCGTCTTCAACCGCTGATCTCAGGGATTGCTCCAGGGTCGTGATCTGCTGGTTACTGGATTGTTGTTCCTCTGCTGCCCGTCGCGACTGCTGTGTTGCCAACTGCCGTTGCTGACGCCACAGCAACCAGCCAGGAATCGCCGTCAGACCAATGCCGACGGCAAGTCCGCTGAGCAGCGCGGGCATGTCGGTCATGCCGTCAACTCGCCGGAGATATCAGTGCGAGGTCAGCAATGCGCACAAACTTCTCCCGCAAGGAGGCCAGTAGGCGCAGACGATTGTCCCGAAGTTCGGGTTCGGGGGCATTGACCATGACATTGTCAAAGAAGCTATCCACTGGCTCGCGCAGGCGAGCCAGTACATTGAGGCCGGTTTCGTAGTTCTTGTCGGCCAACAATGGCACCAATTCGGTCTCTACGCTTTCCAGCTGTTCATACAGCGCGCGCTCAGCGTCGGTTTCGAACAGCGATGGGTCAGGTGCACCACTGAATGTTGCATCGGACTTGGCAAGTATGTTCGCCACCCGCTTGTTGGCGGCCGCCAACGCTATCGCTGCGTCGCTACCCGCGAAGCCGGTCAGTGCTCGGGCACGGGCATCAATGTCACTGGGTGCGCTGATGCCGGTGGCAATCACCGCTCGCAGCACTTCAACACTGATCCCCTGGTCTTCGTACCAGGCTGGAAGCCGTTCGAGAATGTAGGCCACCACCGTGTCGACGGTATTCGGGTCCAGCAGATCGTCGGCGAACGGCTCAGCGGCGGCCTCCACCAGTGCATGCAGGGTCAGGTCGGTACCTCGTTGTACCAACATTCGAATGATCGAAAGGGAGGCGCGACGCAGCGCAAACGGGTCTTTGGATCCGCTGGGGATCTGGCCAATGCCAAAAATACCGACCAGGGTATCGAGCCGGTCGGCCAGGGCAACTGCAGTAGCCTCGCCGCTGGTGGGCAGTTCGTCGCCGGCGAATCGGGGCCAGTAGTGCTGCTCCACTGCGTTGGCGACAGCGTCTGATTCTCCGTCGTGCCGGGCGTAGTGGGCACCCGCGACGCCCTGCAGTTCCGGAAATTCCAGAACCATGTCAGATACCAGATCACACTTCGCCAGTTGCGCTGCCCGCACGGTTACCGTTTCGTCAGCACCGAAGTGTTGGGCAATGTTCCGGGCGAGGATCATCATGCGGTCGCGTTTGTCGGCAAGTGTGCCGAGCTTCTGCTGGAAGACTACGCCCTCCAGGCGCGGTCCGCGGTCTGCGAGCGGGGTCTTCTTGTCGGTCTCGAAGAAGAACGCGGCATCGCTCAGTCGCGGTCGGATCACTCTCTCGTTGCCGGCGATGACCTTGGCAGGGTCGCTGCTGGCGATATTGGCGATCGTGATGAATTCGGCCTGAAGTGCGCCGGCGTTGTCCACCAGATGGAAGTACTTCTGGTGCTCTTTCATCGAAGAAATCAGCGCCGCAGCCGGCACTGCCAGGAAGGCGGCATCGAAGGATCCTTTAAGCGCCACAGGCCATTCCACCAAGCCGGTGACTTCGTCAAGCAGGTCGTCGCCGATGACCGCAGTGGTGCCCTCAGCGGCGAGGTTGGCCACTTGGTTTCGAATCATTTCGCGACGCTCTTGGAAATCCGCGATCACGTGGACGTCGCGCATTGCATCGAGATAACTGCTTGCATTGGCAAGCGTCACTGAGCCTGGGTGGTGGAAGCGATGTCCGCGGGACTCTGCCGCTGCCGAAAGGCCAAACATCTCCAGCGGCAGCACCTGATCGCCCAGCAATAACACCAGCCACTGTACGGGTCGCAAAAATTCATCGCGACTGCGGCCCCAGCGCATGCGTTTGGCGACCGGGATGGCGCGAACCGCTTGTGCAATCAAGTCGGGGACAGCGGCTTCTGCAGTCGCGCCCTTGTCGGTGCGGTGCAGACCCAGCCGCGGACCTTTGTCGGTATCGATGATCTGCAAAGCATCGGCTTCAAGGCCTTGTTTTCGGGCGAAACCCAATGCTGCCTGGGTCCAGTTGCCGTCGTCATCCCGGGCGGCAGCGGCTGGCGGACCGAGCACCTCTCTTTCGACATCGGGAGCGGCTAACGCGAGTCCTTCTATGAGAACGGCAAGCCGCCGCGGGGTCGCAAACCACCGACTGTTCGAGAAGCTGAGGCCTTTGTCGGCGAGCCCACTGCAAAGCTGGTCGTGCAGCGCGGTGGCCATGTTGCCAAGCGGTCCCGCGGGCAGTTCTTCGCAGCCGAGCTCAAATAGCAGGTCTTGAGTACTCATGCCCGCGCCTCCAGTGCCTGTGCCGCCAAATCTGGGTCTGCCTGGGGGAACCCCAGGTCAGCACGCGCATTCCAGTACGCCTGAGCGACCGCCTTGGCCAGTGTGCGAACTCGCAGGATGAAGCGTTGTCGCTCCGTCACACCAATGGCGTGGCGGGCATCCAGCAAATTAAAGGCATGGGAAGCCTTGATGACGTGTTCGTAGGCAGGCAGGGGTAGCTTGTTTTCGACCAGTCGCAGCGCTTCTTGCTCGCAAAAGTCGAACTGGCCAAACAACTGATCGGTATCGGCTTCGTTAAAGTTGAAAGCCGACATTTCCACCTCGTTTTGGTGGAACACGTCCCCATAGGTCACGGTGCCGGCAGGGGTCTCTGCCCACACCAGATCGTAGACCGAATCCACATCCTGCAGATACATGGCAATGCGTTCGAGACCGTAGGTAATTTCACCGGTGACCGGGAAGCACTCGATGCCACCGGCCTGCTGGAAATAGGTGAACTGGGTGACTTCCATGCCGTTGAGCCAGACCTCCCAGCCGAGACCCCAGGCACCGAGCGTAGGTGATTCCCAGTTATCTTCGACAAAGCGTATGTCGTGTTCCTGGGTGTCGATGCCCAACTCCTGCAGACTACCCAGATACAATTCCTGGATGTTTGCTGGCGAGGGCTTCATCACCACCTGAAACTGGTAGTAATGCTGTAGCCGGTTGGGGTTTTCACCGTAGCGGCCATCTGCGGGGCGTCGGCTTGGCTGAACATAGGCTGCGTTCCAGTTCTCTGGACCCAACGCTCGGAGGAAAGTGGCCGGGTGAAATGTCCCGGCGCCCACCTCGAGGTCGAGCGGTTGGAGAATGACGCAGCCGTGGCTGCCCCAATAATTCTGCAGGCGCAAAATCAGATCTTGAAAAGTTGCTGGAACCACGCTGGAAATCCCGAATTCGTATCGGGCGCAAGTATACCTGTCAGCCAACAGGCATAATAAGCCGCTGTCAGTCTGGAATTACCGAAATCCTGTGTCTGAATCCGACCTCATCACTCCTGTGAGCCTGCGCGAGCGCGTGGCGCTACTTATTACCCGCGCCGGATTAGCGTTTTCGGCGCTATTGCCCCTGTCCTGGACACGGCGGCTGGGTCGCTGGCTGGGCACATTGACCTACCGCCTGGACGGCAAGGTTCGCCGGGTCGCCGAGCGGAATATCGATCTGGTGTATCCCAACCTGGATGACGCCGCCCGGGAACAACTGGTGCGCGATACCTTGGTTGAGACCGGCATGCTCGCTATGGAAATGGGTCATGTTTGGCGCCGACCATGGGCCGACACCCAGTCGCTGATCGTCGAGGTCGAAGGCGAATCGTTGGTTCATGATGCCCACACTCAGGGCCGCGGGGTGATCGTGCTTGGCCCTCATTTGGGCAACTGGGAAGTGCTGGGATTGCACCTGGCGACACTGGGCGACATGGTCGCCTTGTTTGAGCCCCCGCGTTACGCCTCTTTGGGTGTGCTGGTACAGGAGGCTCGTGAGCGCAGTGGCGGTAAACTGGTACCCACGACGCCCCGAGGCATCGCCGCGTTGGTGCGTAGTGTTCGCGGGGGCGGCATCTCGGGCATCTTGCCGGATCAGGTGCCCGATGATCCACGCGCCGGTATCAACGTACCGTTTATGGGTCACGATGCTTTTACAGCGACCTTGGCGAGTAACCTGTTACGCAAATCGGGTGCCGTTGCGCTGATGGGCGCAGCCTTGCGTGTGCCGGGAGGCTTTAAGGTCTGCTACCGCCCCGTTGACGATGCACTGTACAGTGACGACCCGGTGACAGCGCTGACCGCGCTGAATCACGAAGTGGCAAAACTGCTGGAGGGTTGGGAGTCCCAGTACCAATGGCAGTACAAACGCTTTCGCTGTCGACCGCCTGGCCCGGTAGACCACTATATTGACCTCATGAAACCGCGAGACTGACGAGCACCTTCCATGCAGCAATTCACGGGAAAACTTATCGCCGGCCTGATCGGCTTTCTGGTCCTCGGTCCGGTTGGGCTGCTGTTCGGCGTGGCCATTGGCCACGCTTTTGATCGGGGCTTGTGGCAGGCCCTGCAGGCAGCCAGCCCCGAAGCCCTCGCGCAGGTGCAGCAGCAGTTTTTTGATACCACGTTCACTTTGCTGGGCTATGTCGCCAAGGCAGATGGTCGGGTATCGGAGGCAGAGATTGCCCAGGCCGAGGCGATGTTTGTGCAGCTGCGCTTGAATCCGAGGCAGCGCCAGTCTGCGATCGAAAAATTTCGGCTCGGTGCCCAGTCGGGCTTTGACCCCGCTGCCACGGTAGCCGCCTTCGCTGACAAGGTTGGACCGCGTCGGCAGGTTCAGCACACCCTGTTTGCATTTCTTGCCAGTATGGCCCTTGCCGATGGAGATCTTGCGGGTGCAGAACGGGAGGCCCTGCACCGAATTGCAACGCTGCTGGGTATGCCGGGTGCCGATGTGGACCGTTTGGTGGCGATGCTGTCAGCCCAGGCCCGGTTTCATACCGGGGGTGGGCGCAGCAGCTATAGCTATAACGGCCCGGGGCAGCCTGTTCGCGACCGGCTTAAAGATGCCTATCAGGCACTGGGCGTTGAAGCGTCAGCCAGTGATGCGGAACTGAAGAAAGCCTATCGTCGACTGATGAGTGAAAATCATCCGGACAAACTGATGGCCAAAGGTGTGCCCGACGACTTGATTAAACTGGCGACGGAGCGATCCCAGGAAATATCGAATGCCTATCAGGTCATTCGTGAATCGCGCGGGCTTAGTTGAGTTCGATTTTCAAGGACGCCAGAAGGCTGGGGTGAACAACACCAACAAGGTGAAGACCTCGAGTCGGCCCATCAACATGGCCATGCAGAGAATCAATTTGGCGGGCTCGCTCACTGACGCGTAATTGGGTGCGACACTGCCAAGACCTGGCCCGAGATTATTCATGGAAGCGGCCACCGCGGAAAATGCCGACGTGAAGTCGAGCCCTACCGCCAGCAACAACAGCATGATCATCACGAAGCAGAACATGTAAACCGCAAAGAAGCTCCAAACCGCACTGACCACCGCCGGCTGAACCCGGCGAGCATCCAGCTTCAGTGGAATGACAGCGTTCGGATGCAACAATTGTTTCAGTTCACGCATACCCTGACGAAAAATCAGCAGCAGGCGCATGGCTTTCATGCCGCCACCGGTTGATCCAGCGCAACCGCCCATGAATGAGAGCATCAACAGCAGCACGGGAAGAAACACGGGCCAAATTGAAAAGTCCTGCGTGGTGAAGCCGGTTGTGGTGGCGATCGAAACGGTCTGGAACAGGCCGTGCATCAAGCTGTCATCGAGCGGCAGTGTTTCGGTAATGATCAGCGTGCCGCAGGTCACGATCACCGCCAGCAAAATGACCCAGGAGAAAAACACGCTTTCGGAATCGCTGCGGTAGATGTCGAGGTCCCGCCGCTGCACGGCGATAAAGTGCAGTCCGAAGTTAACCGCAGAAATCGTCATAAACACCGTGCAGATCAGCAAAATCGCATTGCTGTCGAAGTACCCCATGCTGGCGTCGTGGGTGGAGAATCCGCCAATGGCGACGGTCGAAAATGCGTGACAGATCGCATCGAACGCCGACATCCCCGCCATGTAATAGGCGATGCCGCAGGCGGTAGTCAGGCTGAGGTAGATGGTGAACAGGGCTTTGGCGGTACCCGTAATCCGCGGTGTCAGTTTGCGGTCTTTGGCGGGACCCGCGCTCTCTGCGCGATAGAGCTGCATGCCGCCGATACCGAGCATCGGCAGTACCGCGACGGCGAGCACAATAATGCCGATCCCACCCAACCACTGCAGCAGCTGACGGTAAAGCAGGATCGACTTGGGTAGGTCGTCAAGTCCGACAATGACCGTGGCGCCGGTGGTGGTTAGGCCCGAGATAGATTCGAAAACGGCCTCAGTCCAAGTCAGCGATAAGGCATCACTGAAGAGGAAGGGTATGGCTCCGAACAGCCCCAGTACGATCCAGAACAGGGCTGTGACCAAAAAGCCATCGCGAATGCGCAAGTCGCTGCGGCTGTTACGGGTGGGCAACCACAACAAAACACCTGATACCGCCGTGACCGCAAAGGCCAAGCCGAACCCTCGAGCGGAACCATCGGCGGCGAGTAGACCCAGCCACAAGGGGGGGAGTGTGGCACCGCTGAACATCATCAGCAGGACACCGATAATGCGCAGGGAAACAGCGATATGCATCAGAGGAATCCGAAGCCCACGGCAAACAGGCGTTCTACCGCAGAAATCTGGTTGCGATCGATCAGGAAGAGAATCACGTGGTCGTCGTGTTCGATGACCACATGCTTGTGCGCGATCACCACTTCTTTGCCGCGCAAAATGGCGCCCACGGTGACACCCGGCGGCAACTTCAGTTCGTCCAGTCGCTTGCCGACGACCTTGGAGGAATCCGGACTGCCGTGCGCGGTCAGTTCAATCGCCTCGGCAGCGCCCCGGCGCAGTGAGTGCACCGCTTGAATGTCACCACGGCGAACATGAGTCAACAAGCTGCCAATCGTGATCTGTTGGGGTGAGATTGCGATATCGATCTCTTCGCCCACCAGGTCTGCGTAGGCGGAATTGGTAATCAAGGTAATGACCTTTTTGGCACCCAGTCGCTTTGCCAGCATCGACATCATGATGTTTGATTCGTCGTTGTTGGTCAGCGCGCAAAACACGTCGGTGTTTTCGATGTTTTCTTGTAGCAGTAACTGGGGCTCGTTGGCGCTGCCGTGCAGCACGATCGATTCTTCGAGCATTTCTGACAGCGTGCGGCACCGGTCGTAGGACATCTCAATGACCTTGACCTGATACTGGCGCTCAAGCCGGCTTGCCAGCGTGGCGCCGATGTTACCGCCTCCGGCGATCATCACGCGTTTGTAGGGCTCGTCGATCTTGCGCCATTCGGCAGTGACCGCGCGAATATTTTCCCGGGCGGCGATGAAAAAGACTTCATCTTCGGGTTCGATCACGGTGTCGCCTTCGGGAATGATGGCCTGTGACTTTCGGAAAATAGCCGCTACCCGTGTATCGATCTTGGGCATGTGCTCGCGGATTTCCTGTAACTCCCGCCCCACGATGGGCCCGCCTTCAACCGCCTGGACCGCCACCAGTCGGATGCGCCCTTCCGCGAAGTCGAGCACCTGAAGTGAGCCCGGGTTGGCGATCAACTGCTCGATATTGGTGGTCACCAGTTGCTCTGGGCCGATAATGACATCGACGGGAATGGCACCCGAACTGAACAGGGCCTTGCCGGAGGCCAGATAGTCTGCAGAACGAATCCGCGAGATCTTCATCGGGGTGCGGTACAGGGTGAATGCCACCGAGCAGGCGAGCATGTTGATCTCGTCAGAGTTGGTGACGGCAATCAACATGTCGGCGTCGGGCGCACCGGCATTTAGCAGGGTCGTTGGGTGGGCAGCGTCGCCATGGACCGTGCGAATATCGAGCCGCTCGGCGAGGCGCCGCAGAGTGGTGGACTGGCTGTCCACCACGGTGATGTCGTTCTCTTCATCGGCGAGGTGCTCGGCCAGTGTGCCCCCCACCTGACCAGCGCCCAGAATGATGATTTTCATAGGGCCAAAGGCCTCCTGACTGCGCGCCGACACCTTAAACAAAGCCACTGCTTTTGGTAAGGACAACAGCGACGGCTTGGCACTTTCACCGCGAATTCTGGGGGTTTGGTCACCCTAACAGGCATCAATCTGCTTTGTGTAGCAAGGCATAGTAGAGACCATCTCCTTCATCGAGGGTGGGTAATGCCTGTAGGCCGTGGCGGGTCGCTGAGGCCGCGGGGTGGTTGAGTGGCGAAGCCTTTGCGCCCGGCAGTTGTGCCAGCGCCCACGCGATCACCGCATCGTTTTCTGCCTCGAGCAGCGAGCACGTGGCATAAAGCAGCCGGCCACCGGGTTTTAGCAGTGGCCAGGTGCCCGCCAGTATGTCCTGCTGCAGGGCAACAAACTGGTCAATATCAGCGGCACGGCGAATGACTTTGACGTCGGGGTTGCGCCGCAGCACGCCGGTGGCAGAGCAGGGCGCGTCAACGAGTATGGCGTCGTACTGGCGGGCGCTGATAGCGGTGCTCGGTTGGCGTGCATCGCTGCATGCGACTTCGAAATCGAGACCCAGCCGGTCCCGGTTCTCACGAATGCGGGCCAGTCGCTTTTCCGACGGGTCAGCGGCGGTGAGTTGGTGGCTCTGTGGGCCCAGCCGCTCTGCGATGTGGCCACTTTTACCACCGGGGGCTGCACAAGCGTCCAGCACACGCTCACCCGGTTGGGGGTCCAACAACATGGCCGCCAGTTGAGCGGAGGCATCCTGCACACTGACGAGACCGTCAGAGAAACCGGGCAGTGCGCCGACATCCACGGGCTTGGTCAGAATGACCGCGGTCTCAACGGTTGGGTGGCAACGTGCTTCGATATCGGCGCTGGCCAATTCACTGACGAATTCATCGCGCGGGCGTCGTTGTGTGTTGACCCGGAGATGCATGGGCGGATGGCCGCGGGCGGCTTGCACAATACGCTCAAGCTCGTTGGGCCACTGTGTCTTCAGTCGCTTGTATAACCACTGGGGCAGCGCCGCACGCGCCGCGTCGCCCAGTGCAGCAGTCAAGTCTTGTTCACGGCGCTGGTAGTTTCGTAGCACGCCATTGACGAGGCCCCGTGCCCAGCCTTTGCCCAATGGGCCGACGGCGGCAACGGTTTCTGATACGGCTGCATGGGCCGGAAGACGCATCCATTGCAACTGATAGATACCGCAACCGATCAGCGCGCGGATATCCGTGTCTTTCTTCTTTACGGGTTTTTGCAGCAATTGGCCCAGTAGCCCATCGATCAGTGGCCATTCGCGCAGGGTGCCGTAAACGAGCTCCTGGCAAAGCGCCCGTTCCCGCTCGGGGACAGTGTCGAGTGCGTTTGGCATGCGGCCAGCCAGTGATTGGCCGGCGATGACTTCCGCAATCAGGCGGGCAGCCTGGCTTCGCGCTGAGTTCTTCACTCGGGCTCGGGCAGATCGAAGCAGTGATTCGGCGTAAAGAGGGCGCGCTGTCCGTTGAGCAGCGCTGCGATGGGAAGTGCCTTCCCGCCGGGAACCTGTGCTTCGAGAATGCGCAATTGTTGTTCACCGCAAGCTACCCAAAGACCGTTTTTGTCGGCGGCTAACAGTGTGCCGGGGGGCGCATCGGTGGGGGTGGGTTCAACGTCAGCCGCCCAGATCTTGACGCGCTGGCCTGAGAGCTCGCTATAGCAGCCCGGCGCAGGCGAGAAGGCGCGAATTTTACGCGCCAGTGTTTCCGCGGGTTGCCGCCAGTCAATGGCCATTTCAGCTTTGCTGATCTTGTGTGCGTAGTTGGCGTGTTGATCCTTCTGGGTGATGCCCCCCGCGAGTGCTGCCGGTAGATCAGACAGTACTTTCTCGAGGGCGGGTGGGCCGAGTTCTGCCAGTTGATCGTGTAGTGCGCCTCCAGTCATCCCGGGCGGGATAGACAGACTGGCGACTTCCAGCATTGGGCCCGTATCCAATCCGGCTTCCATGGCCATGATGGTCACGCCACTTTCCGGGTCGCCGGCCTCGATGGCGCGCTGGATGGGGGCTGCGCCGCGCCATCGGGGCAGTATTGAGGCGTGCACGTTCAGGCAGCCGAAGCGGGGAATGTCGAGCACCGCCTGGGGCAGGATTAGCCCGTAGGCAACCACAACCATGACATCGGCGTTGTAGGCGGCCAGCATTGCCTGGTTGCTGGCCTCTTTGAGTGTCAGTGGTTGCAGCACATCAATGCCGGCCTCGACAGCTACGGTTTTGACCGGCGATGGCAGCACTTTTTTGCCGCGCCCGGACTTGCGGTCGGGCTGCGTGAGTACGGCACACACCTCGTGGGGTCCTGCGAGCAATGCCCGCAGGTGCACGGCGGCGAATTCAGGGGTGCCGGCAAACAACACCCGAAGTGGCGTCACCATGTTCACGCCCGGCGACGTTGGGACTTTTCGAGTTTGCTGCGAATACGGTGCCGCTTGAGAGGAGACAGGTAGTCGACGAACAGTTTGCCTTCGAGGTGGTCGATCTCATGTTGAAGGCAAATCGCGAGCAGGCCGTCGAGTTCCTCGCTGTAACTGTTGCCCTCGCGGTCCAGTGCCGTCACTTTGATGCGCCGGGGTCGGTGAACCGTTTCGTAGAAACCGGGAACCGACAGGCAGCCCTCGTCATAGGTGCCCAACTCCGGATCCAATACCTCGACTTCCGGGTTGATGAACACCCGGGGTTCATTTCGGTCCTCGGAGATATCCATCACGATGACCCGCTCATGGACGTCGACCTGAGAAGCCGCCAGGCCAATTCCGGGTGCGTCGTACATGGTGTCGAACATGTCGTCGACCAGCTGCTGAATGCGCCCGTCGACCTTGGTGACGGGAGCGGCCCGGGTTCGCAGGCGGGGATCCGGAAATTCGAGAATGGGAAGTAGGGCCATGATTGTTCCTGCCTCGCTCCTGGGGGTCAGTGCCCGGAACGTCGTGAAAGTGGTTGGATTTGTACTTGCTTAGGGTGGCAGCGCACCGCAAACTCTGATTATAACGCGGAGTTAGCGGTGAAATCTGTGGCATTGCAGCATGTCTGATGACGCTTTGCGACAGTGAGCAAAGCCGCACCGCCCGTCTGGTCAGGGGGAGAGAGATATCGTGCCGGCGCACAGTCGAATGAGCCAAACCAGTGGATTCTTCCAGCGACTGATGGGAGGTCTGGCCCTACTCGCAGTGCTGTCAGCGGCCGCGATTGCCCAGGACAGTCGTCCCGATACCGTCAAGCTGAACGACGACGTGCCCATGACCTATGTGGTCAAACGCGGCGATACACTCTGGGACATCAGCGATATTTACCTGCAGGAGCCCTGGCGTTGGCCGGAACTCTGGGACGCCAACCCTCAGGTGGATAACCCACACCTGATTTACCCCGGCGACATTCTGACCTTGAGCTGGGAGGGTGGGCGACCTCGTCTGTCGCTGTCTGCGCGCGGGGACGTCAAGCTTTCACCGGAGATCCGCAGCGAGTCGCTGAATACCGCGATACCGCCGATTCCCCGTGATCAGGTCGACGCGTGGCTGCGGGCCAATCGCATCATCGACCCACTGACGTTCGATTCCTCTGCCTATGTCGTGGGTGCTGACGCGCAGCGCATCGTGGCTGGCAAGGGTGATCGCATTTATGCCCGAGGCCCTATCGACGCCGAGGACCAGAACTATCTGGTTGCCCGTGAAGGCAAGACCTTCATCGACCCCATCACCGGTGAATTGCTGGGGGTGGAGGTTCGCGACATGGGTACCGCGGCGCTGCTTGCGCCACCCGATCAGTTCTTCACTGATGAAGACGTCAAGGAACTTGAGCTGACTCGCACCACCGAAGAGGTCCGCCGTGCCGATCGTTTGTTGCCCCAGGAAGAAGGCATTGTGGATGCGTTCTTTCAGCCCAAGGCACCAGATGTGCAAATCGAAGAAGGTTTCATGATTGCCGTCGATGGGGGTGTGACCCAAATCGGACCGCTGGATATCGTCACCATCAACCGCGGCGACCGTGAAGGTTTGCAGGTGGGTGATGTGCTGGCGATCTACCAAACCGGTGAAACGGTAAAGGATCCGATCAACGGAGAGATCGTCAAGTTACCCGACGTGCGTGCGGGTGTTTTGATGTTGTTCTCGGTGTATGAAAAAGCCAGTTATGCGTTGGTGATGAAAGCCAGTCGCCCACTGGCCATCGGCGACAAGGTCAAGAACCCTTAAACACTGTCTGGCTGGGCAGGATGCCCGGCCTGTGCTCACGGATGAGCCCATGCCCTATCTGTTCGGAGAGGACCGGCTGGCTGACAGTCGCTGGTTGACCCTGTTAAATGCCGATGTCCTGCCGGTTCCACGGCAGCGTGAACTGCTCAATGCGGGTGTCGGGCCCGAGCAGCTACTGAATAGTAGTGACCCCGTTTTCAGCGGCTTGCGTCAGTGTCTCGAGCGACCTCAGGCCGCTCGTTGCGCCAATGGCGTGGACGCGAACCAGCCTGTGCAATTACTGACTTTGGCTGATCCGGCTTATCCACGTTGGTTGGCGCAGTGTGACGATGCGCCGCCCGCATTGTTTGTCGTGGGAGATTCCACGGTGCTGAACAGACCCGGTATCGCGATTGTTGGCGCCCGCCGTGCGACGCCACTCGGTTTGGAATTGGCCCGCCGTTTCAGCGCAGCACTCGCCCAGTCGGGTTTGGTAGTGGCGAGCGGGCTCGCGCTGGGTATCGATGCGGCCGCCCATCAGGCGGCACTGGATGTGGAAGCACCGGGTATTGCGGTGATGCCCACCGGAGTGGACTGGGTCTATCCGCGCAGGCATCGAGAATTGGCACGGACGCTTGCGCAACGGGGCGTGGTTGTCAGCGAGTTTTTGCCGGGTACGTCGCCGCGCAAAGGCAATTTTCATCGTCGCAATCGCACGTTGTCGGGGTTGGCACTGGGTACGCTGGTGATCGAAGCGGGGCAGCCCAGCGGCTCTCTGATCACCGCGACCGCCGCCGCAGAGCAGGGGCGCGAGGTGTTTGCCTTGCCCTGGTCCCTGGGTCATGCCGGTGGCGCGGGCTGCCTGCAGTTGTTGTCGCAAGGGGCGGTCCTGGTGCGACATCCTGGTGATGTGCTGGCCCAACTCACACCCGGAGTCAGCACACAATGGGATGTGCCGCTGTCAGGGCAGTCTCTGGCTGCGCTGTCAACGGATGCGCGGCGAGTGCTAGAAAGCCTGGCGGACCAGCGTCTGACCGTTGAAGGCATTGTTGAGCGTTCGGGCCTGTCCAGTCAGCATTGCCTACGGGTACTGTCGACCATGGAGCTCGCCGGTGCCGTTCAGCGTGAGCAGGGACTGTGGATGCGAACTGGCGCATAATAAGGACCTCCAACCCCGGCCCGATGCACAGAGATGAACCTAGTTTCGCTTCGCCACCAGACCCGTCGCTACAGCCGCTCTGTGCGATGCCAACAGCTGGCTGCACAGATACTCGAGGATGAGGTAGTTGGTATACCGGCTGAAGCTGTGTGGGGGCTGAGTTGTGATCCGTTCTCCGAACAGGCGGTGCACACTTTGTTACACCTGAAGCGAAGGCCTGTGGAGAAGGGCCTGATAGTCGCCGCCGGTGACCCTGAACAGTTTGCGCCCCTGTTGGCGCGGCTTACCGATGGTCAGCGCAGCGAAGTACTGGCGAGTTGGCCTGGTCCCAATACCTGGCTGGTGCCCAACGGTGGTTTTTTTCCCGATTGGATTACCGGTGGCAGTGAAGAGGTCGCTATTCGTGTGACCGCCGCTCCCGCTCTGGCTGCCGCCAGCTTGCTCGCGGGAACCCCGCTGGTGTCGACTTCGGCCAATCCCGGCGGTGCACTGCCGGCGCGATTTGGCTTCCAGGTGGCGCGTTATTTCGGTTCCCGCGTATCTCGTTCACCCGGTCAGGTTGACCTTCGGGGTAAACCATCAACAATACGCCGCGTTGGCACAGGTGAGGTGCTGCGCGCCTGAGCGAACAGGGATTCGCCAGGTCTTTGGATTTAGGAGAGACGGCCATGGATGTGTCGGCGGTAGAAGCGTACCTGAAGGGACTACAAAATCGCATTTGTGATGGTCTCGCGGCGATCGACGGTGCCGCTACCTTCAGTACAGAGTCGTGGGATCGACCCGAGGGTGGTGGTGGTATATCCCGAGTGCTCAATGAAGGCGCGGTCATTGAAAAAGGTGGCGTGAACTTCTCTCATGTTCAGGGTTCCGCCATGCCACGGTCGGCCACCCAACATCGCCCAGAACTCGAAGGTCGCAGTTTTCGCGCCATGGGCGTCTCGTTGGTCATTCACCCGCGCAACCCCTACATCCCGACGTCCCACGCCAATGTACGCATGTTCATCGCGGAGAAACCCGGCGAGGACCCGGTCTGGTGGATGGGCGGTGGCTTCGACCTGACGCCCTACTACGGTTTCGAGCAAGATGCGGTGGATTGGCATCGCACTGCCCAACAAGCCTGCGCTCCCTTTGGTGATGAGGTTTACCCGCGTTACAAGCAGTGGTGCGATGAGTATTTCCACCTGCCACACCGGGGTGAGCCGCGTGGGGTGGGCGGTCTATTTTTTGATGACCTCAATGAATGGGGCTTCGACAAGACCTTCGCATTCATGCGTAGTGTGGGAGATGCCTATCTGCAGGCTTATGCGCCGATTGTCGAAAAACATCGTGATGACCCCTGGGGTGAGCGCGAACGGCAGTGGCAGTTGTATCGACGGGGCCGTTACGTGGAATTCAACCTGGTATTTGATCGCGGAACGCTGTTTGGGCTGCAGTCTGGTGGTCGCACTGAGGCGATATTGATGTCGCTGCCGCCGTTGGTGCGTTGGGAGTACGACTATCACCCTGAACCCGATAGTGAGGAAGCCCGGCTGATGACCGACTTTCTTCGCCCCCGCGACTGGCTGGCCGAGGCGGGCTGACTATGGCGGAGATGACAGCGAGGGTTGATGAGGCATCGGACTCCGACCTGGCGGTGACCCGACTGGCCGTATTTGGGAATCCAATCAAGCAGAGTAAGTCCCCGGCGATTCATCGGGCCTTTGCCGGTCAGTTGGGTGAGGATGTGCAGTACCGCGCCCAGCGTATTGAGTTGGATGACTTCGAAGCCGCAGTACAGCGCTTTTTTGCGGGGGGTGGCCGTGGTTTGAACGTGACGCTGCCGTTCAAGGAACGGGCCTTTGCCTTAGCCGACGAGTCCAGCGAGCGAGCGAGTTGTGCGCGGGCAGCCAATACCTTGATTGCCCTGCCCGATGGACGCCTGCGCGCTGACAACACCGATGGGGTTGGCATGATCCGCGACATGGTTGCCAACCACGGCTGGCAGATTGGCGGCTTGCGCACGTTGATCCTGGGCGCCGGCGGTGCGGTTCGCGGTGTATTGCAGCCGCTCTTGCGTGAGCGTCCGTCCGACGTGTTTATTGCCAACCGGACGGCGGCTCGCGCCGCCCAGCTGGTCGAAGAGTTTTCCGGTCTGGGCGTACCCGTAGCGGGTGGGGGTGTTGATGATATTCCCGCCCAGTCCTGGGATCTCATCATTAATGGCAGTGCCGCGGGGCTCGATGGCGAGATGCCCGAGCTACCCGGCGTGGTATTGAGTGATCGTTGCAGCTGCTACGACATGGTCTACGGGGCCGAACCCACCGCTTTCATGCGCTGGGCTGCGGCCAACACCGCCTGGGCGGTGGCTGATGGTCTTGGCATGCTGGTCGAGCAGGCCGCCGAGAGTTACTGGCTATGGCAAGGTCGCCGGCCGGAAACCCGTCCGGTCATCCAGCAAATTCGCGAAATGATGGCGGACTGAATCAGCGCTGGTCTAGAAACTGGTCCTTGAGTTTGACGTAGTTGTTGGCGCTATAGCCCAGGAACGCCCGCTCGCCATCTTTAATCGGTCGCACGGGTTTGGCCGGGCTGCCTGCGTATAAATAGCCACTCTCAAGGTGTTTGCCCGGGGTTACCAGCGCACCTGCGGCGATCATGACCTCGTCTTCTACCACGGCACCATCCATCACGATGGCACCCATACCGACCAGCACACGGTTGCCGATGCGGCAGCCGTGAAGTACTGCACGGTGCCCCACCGTCACGTCTTCACCGATGATCAATGGCCAGCCATCAGGGTTGAACTTGCCTGCGTGGGTGATATGTAGCACTGAGTTGTCCTGGATGTTGCTGCGGTCGCCGATTTCGATCCTGTGCATGTCCCCGCGCACCGCGCACTGGGGCCAAATACTGACGTCGTCGCCCAGGGTGACATCCCCGAGAACCACAGCGCTGGGGTCAATCATGACCCGGCTGCCAAGCTTGGGTATGAAGTCGAGAAAACGGCGAATATTGTCTTCGCCGCGGTAGTTGGCGCTCTGCATGGTTAAAATAACTCCGGGGTAGCTGGGGGAACTTGCTAATATCCTGCCCACAAAAGAGGAACTCGTCGATGGATCTGGATTCACCTGCGACACCGCGGCGTTTTATTGCCGGTGCCGTTTGCCCGCGCTGCAGTGTCATGGATCGCATCGTGGTGTCTGGGGATGGCGACACACGTGAGTGCATTGAGTGCGGTTATTCTGACGCCCGGCCACAGGCGCCGGCCAGGGAACTACCCACTCGGGTCACCCGTGCGGCGGCCCGCCGGGTGGAGACCGAAGCCGAGCCGGTACGCTTGATGGATCCTGCCAAGCCGAGTTAAAACACAGTATGTGGTGGTTATGGGGAATCACCAACCCAATATGTTTGGTTCATATTGGAATAAATAATAAATTAAATACCACTTATAAGTTTGCCTTCTAACCCTGTGATTTAGAAGGTGTTTGGTTATAATCCGCGCGCCACGCGCATAGGAGCAAACACAACAATGGCAACAGTGCTATCAAGGGCGCTGATGGGGGTAGGGCTGAGTGGCCTCCCTCTGATGGCAGCAGCCCAAAATCAGGTGAACATGTCGAAAGGCGTCACAGAGATCGGCGCCGAAATTTACGACCTGCACATGATGATCATGTGGATCTGTGTCGTGATCGGCATTGGCGTTTTTGGCGTCATGTTCTACTCCATCTACGCCCACCGTAAGTCGAAGGGTGTTGTCCCCGCGCAGTTCCACGAGAGCACCACAGTGGAAATTGCTTGGACTGTGATTCCGTTCTTTATCTTGATCGGTATGGCGGTCCCTGCCACCTCAACCCTGCTCGACGTCTATGACTTTGAGGACGCGGAAATCGACATCCTCATCACTGGCTACCAGTGGAAGTGGAAGTACGAGTACCTCGATGAGAACGGCGAAAACGTCGCTTTCTTCTCCAACCTTGCGACCTCGCAGGAAGAGATCTACAACACTGCAACCAAAGAAGCCGATTACCTGCTCGACGTAGACGAGCCGCTGGTCATCCCGGTGGATACCAAAGTGCGCTTCCTGGTGACGGCCAACGATGTCATTCACTCTTGGTGGGTACCTGAAATTGCTGTCAAGAAAGACGCCATTCCCGGCTTCATCAACGAAGCCTGGACCCGTGTCCCTGAAGAGGGTGTTTATCGCGGTCAGTGCACTGAACTGTGTGGCGCCTACCACGGCTTCATGCCGGTCGAGGTGCACGTCGTCAGCCGTGAGGAATACGACGCTTGGATTGCTGCCAAGCGCGGCGGCGCTGCTGCTATGGCTGCCATGGCCGAGCAGGAAATGTCAGTGGAAGACCTGATGGCCAAGGGCGAAGCGGTTTACAACAGCCAGTGTCTGGCCTGCCACGGTGCCAATGGTGAAGGTGGTGTGGGCAATGCGATTGCCGGCAGCGCGGTCGCCATGGGCGATATCAGCAAGCACCTTGAAGTCGGCGTCCGCGGTGTCGCGGGCACTGCCATGCAGGCATTCGGCGGCATCCTGAGTGACGTCGATATGGCTGCGGTCATCACTTACCAACGCAATGCGTTCGGCAACAACACCGGTGACGTGGTTCAACCCGCCGACGTTGTTGCTTACAAAGAAGGCTAATCTGGGGAGCTAACAATGGGCGATCATCATCACGGACCGGCCAAGGGCATCTCGCGCTGGCTGTTTACAACCAACCACAAGGACATCGGTACGATGTACCTGTGGTTCTCTTTTGCCATGTTTATTCTCGGCGGCGCGTTCGCCATGATCATCCGCGCCGAGCTGTTCCAGCCCGGTATGCAGCTGGTCGAGCCTGGCTTCTTTAACCAAATGACGACCTTGCACGGTCTGGTCATGGTATTCGGGGCTATCATGCCCTCCTTTGTTGGCCTGGCTAACTGGATGATTCCGATGATGATCGGTGCACCGGATATGGCCCTGCCGCGCATGAACAACTGGAGCTTCTGGATTCTGCCGCCGGGCTTCCTGCTGCTGGCCTCCACGCTCTTCATGGAAGGCGGTGCACCGGCCTTTGGCTGGACCTTCTACGCGCCGCTCTCTACCACTTACGCAGCGCCGTCAGTGACCTTCTTCATTTTTGCCATCCACATTCTGGGTGTGTCTTCCATCATGGGATCGATCAACATCATCGCAACCGTGATGAACATGCGTGCCCCGGGCATGACGTACATGAAGATGCCGCTGTTTGTCTGGACCTGGCTCATCACCGCCTTCCTGCTGGTTGCAGTGATGCCGGTGCTCGCGGGTGCGGTGACCATGATGCTGATGGACGTACACTTCGGTACCAGCTTCTTCTCAGCTGCCGGTGGTGGTGACCCCGTGCTGTTCCAGCACATCTTCTGGTTCTTCGGTCACCCCGAGGTTTACATCATCATCCTGCCGGCCTTCGGTGTGGTTTCGCAGATCATTCCGGCCTTCTCACGCAAGCCCCTGTTTGGCTACGCCTCCATGGTTTACGCAACGGCGGCAATTGCCTTCCTGTCGTTCATCGTGTGGGCACACCACATGTACACCGTGGGCATGCCGGTCGCGGGTGAGCTGTACTTCATGTACGCCACGATGCTGATTGCAGTTCCGACGGGCGTGAAGGTCTTCAACTGGGTGAGCACCATGTGGCGCGGCGCCATGACCTTTGAAACCCCCATGCTGTTCTGCATCGGCTTCCTGGTGCTGTTCACTATCGGTGGCTTCACTGGCCTGATGCTGTCGATCGCGCCGGCTGACTTCCAGTACCACGACACGTACTTCGTTGTTGCTCACTTCCACTACGTGATGGTAGCCGGCGCGGTATTCAGCATGACTGCGGCGGTGTACTACTGGCTGCCCAAGTGGTCCGGCCGTATGTACAACGAGTCGATGGGTAAGATCCACTTCTGGGTATCCTTCATTGGCTTCAACATCACCTTCTTCCCGCAGCATTTCGTGGGTCTGGCGGGTATGCCTCGTCGTATCCCGGATTACGCCCTGCAGTTCGCTGACTTCAACATGATGTCTTCGATCGGTGCGTTCATCTACGGTGCTTCGCAGATCCTGTTCCTCTACAACGTTGTTGCAGCAATCACTTCCGGCAAGAAAGTGACCGAGGACAAGATTTGGGACGGTGCAGAAGGTCTGGAGTGGACAGTGCCGTCACCGGCGCCTTATCACACCTTCGAAGTGCCGCCGGCGATCCCCGAGAGCGCCCACGCTCACTGATCGACAGGTTGTATCGATCCCATGCTGCGAGTCAGCCAAAACGCCACCGTCGACACCGCCATCAAATTGATGGCGGTAGCGGTGGCAATGTTCGCTTTCGTCTTTGTTGTGATGGTGCCCCTGTACAACGTGCTCTGCGATGTATTGGGTATCAATGGCAAGACTTCTGGGGAGGCCTACACTTCGGTTGCCGCTGAAGTGGATGAGAGCCGCACGATCACCGTGCAGTTTGTAGCCACCAACAACGAAGAAATGCCCTGGACCTTTGGGCCCAGCGTGACGATGATGAAAGTGCATCCGGGCGCCGCCAATGACACAGTCTTTCTGGCGGAGAACCCGACGCCCGGCCATATGGTGGCCCAGGCGATTCCCAGCATCTCGCCCAGCAGGGCGGCTGAATACTTTCATAAAACAGAGTGCTTCTGCTTCAATCAGCAGCCGCTTGATGGCAACAGCAAGGCGGAAATGCCTTTGCAGTTTATTGTTGATCAAGACCTGCCCAAGGACATTCGCACGATCACTCTGTCCTATACCTTATTTGACGTTACCGATATGGTCGGTAATTCAGTCGCGGCTCGCTGAGCGCGATTTCCAGAAGAGCGGAGAACCCTGATGGCCAGTACCCAAAACCCACCCGCCGGATACGAGAAGTATTACGTACCGGATAGTTCAAGCCTCGCGATTCGCGCGACGATTGGACTGGTAACCACCATTTTCGGTGCGGCACTTGTGCTCAACGACATGACCTTTGGCGATGGCCAGGGTGGTGTGAGCTGGGTGCTCTACGTAGGACTCGCTTTTTTTGCGTTCACCCTGGCGAGCTGGTTCCGCACCACCATCAAAGAAAACCTGCAGGGCATGAACAGCGCCCAGCTGAGTCACAGCTATGTGCTGGGTATGTTCTGGTTCATCTTTTCTGAGGTAATGTTCTTTGCCGCCTTCTTTGGTGCTTTGTTCTACGTGCGCCAGTTTGCCGGACCATGGTTGGCCGGCGAGGGCGAAGCCGGGCGGATGAACGAACTGCTGTGGCCCGGTTTCGAAGCCGCTTGGCCGCCGTCCAGCACGCCGCAGGAAACCATTGGTGGTGTTAACGCACAGCCGATTGCCAACAACGGTGAATTCACCAGTGCCAATCAGTCTATGTCCTTCGCAGAAGCACACCACTGGTACGCGTGGCTGCCCCTGTGGAACACCATCATCCTGTTGTCCTCAAGCTTCACTGTTCACATTGCTCATACCGCGATCCTTGCCGGCAACCGCGCCAAGTTCAATCTGTGGTTGGGTATTACGGTAGCCATGGGCATCATCTTCCTGTTCCTGCAGGCGGCCGAGTACTACGAGGCGTATGAGCTGTTTGGTCTGACCTTGAATTCGGGCATCTATGGTTCGACTTTCTTCATGCTCACCGGCTTCCACGGTTTCCACGTGGCTATGGGCATGACCATGCTGCTGATCCAGCTGATCCGCTCGGTGAAGAACAAGCACTTCACCGCCTCGGATCACTTCGGCTTCGAAGCCTCCAGCTGGTACTGGCACTTCGTCGACGTGGTTTGGGTCTTTCTGTTCCTGTTCGTCTACATTCTCTGAGCGAACAGCACTCTTTAAAAAAGGCGCCGCGGCGCCTTTTTTATTACCTGTAAAAAAGTGCGGTCGTCGATTCGGTTATTCTTGGCTGCTGTGGGTCGCACCGCGAGGACCGGCATCCCAGGGATTACGGTGGCCGAGCTTGCCAGTTGCCACGCCATAGATAATGACAATGAGCAGACAGGTGGCCAGAACAAGCCGCAGCCCTAACGAGGTGAACAGCCGCTTTTTCTCGAGGTTGCCCTGGTCGGTCATCAGGAAGTACAAACCCGAGCCCAGGCTCGCCACCAACGCTGCCATGAAGAATACGATGAGAACTTTGAGCATGCTGCTGGGCCTCCCGGGCCACGGCGGGTTGATCTGCGAACGGGATGAAACGGTGTGATGGCACAGTCTAACGGAAGGTCGCAGCGGTTGGTTTTCGATTTTGAATGGCGCCTGACCCTATTCACTCTGCTGTTGTTTCCACTACTGGTATCGCTGGGTTTCTGGCAGCTGTCCCGGGCCGAAGAAAAGACAGCACTAGAGGCACGACACGCGGCGCGGAGTGCGTTGCCTGCGACCACCCCGCTTGCGCTGATGGCGATGGATGTTGCCGAGCGAGCTGATCGCCAACTGCGCTTTGAAGCGACTTTTTCTCCGGACAGCTACCTGTTGATCGACAATCGGGTGCAAGGTGGCCGAGTTGGCTTCGAGTTGCTGGCGCTAATGCGCAGCGGCGAGCTGGTGGTTCCGGTCAATTTGGGCTGGATTGCCGGTGATCCGGCGCGGCGGAGGCTCCCTGACATCGACCTGCCCGCAGGGCGACTTGAGATTCGAGGGCGTACCTACCTGCCGTCTGCAGAGGCCTACACACTCGATGACGAGGCCTACCCCGACACCATGCCCGCGGTGATCCAGACGTTTCCGGCGAATCGGTGGGCCGGGGACATCGCCGCCGCTACTGGCATGGCGGTTTTTCCCCACGAAGTCCGCATTGCGCCCAATTCGCCCTTTGCAATGTCGGCAAAATGGCCGGTTGTGAACCAAAGCGCAGCAAAACACACGGGTTATGCGGTGCAATGGTTTACCATGGCGGCCGTGCTGATGCTGGCTTACCTGCTGCGCAGCACCAATCTCTGGTCGCTGATCCGCGGTCGCCACACCGAACACTGAAACGAACCCAATTCATGTCCCAAACAACTTCCTCCCCAAGTAATGGACGCGCGGTGCTGCTCTTGATCGCTGGCATACCGCTGACCATGATTCTCGCCGCTTCCTGGCTTTGGTATTTCGTCGTCGAAGGTGACCTCGACATCGTCGGCGCCCTCGGAACGGCCAACCACGGTGTCTTGGTGCAGCCCCCTCGCCAGTTGGTGGATCTCAATTACGTCGATGATGCCGGTGCCCGCTTCAGTTGGAATGACGTCGACCCGCGCTGGACCATGCTGGTGGTCAACCGCGGCGCAAGCTGTGATGTCGAGTGTGAGCGCAGGTTGTACACCACTCGTCAGATTCATGTGGCTTTGGGCCGAGAGTTCAACCGTGTACGCCGTGTGATGCTCAGCGACACCCCTGCTGAAGCTGTATCAGTGGTTCTCCCTGAGCAGGCCACTGAAGGCGTGCCCCCGGGGGCGCCCAGTGACTTGCCCGGTTTTGCTGCTGCGGCGCATCAGGGCATGGTGGTGTTGAGTGTCGATGGTGCTGCAATGGACAGCATCGCGCCTGAATGGGCGGAGGACACCACCCAGTGGTACCTGGTCGATCCTGCTGGTTGGGTGATGATGCGGTTTAGCGATGAGCTGTCTTATAAGGATGTCATCAAAGACATGAAGTTCCTGCTCAAAAATTCCGGTGGTTGAGATGGAAACGACACTCAAGCAACGCGCAGTCTGGGAGGACTACCTCGAACTGACCAAACCCCGGGTGGTCGCTTTGATGATCCTCACGGCTTTGATCGGTATGTGCATGGCCGTACCCGGTTTCGTGCCTTGGCAACCACTGGTCCTTGGTAATCTGGGCATCGCGTTCTGCGCGGGTGCAGCCGCCGCCATCAACCATATTGTCGACGAGCGCATCGACCAGAAAATGTCGCGTACCGAGCGGCGGCCGGTCGCAACTGGCCGCATTAGCCAGGGCAATGCCATTGTTTTTGCAATCGCGCTTTCCGCGCTTGGCGTCGGCATTCTGGTGCTGTGGGTCAACGTGCTGACTGCAGTTCTGACGGTGGCGAGTCTGGTTGGATACGCATTTATCTACACTATGTTCCTGAAACGCGCGACGCCCCAGAACATTGTGATTGGCGGTCTAGCCGGGGCGGCACCACCGCTGCTGGGCTGGACAGCGGTAACCGGCGAGATCCATGGCCACGCATTGTTGTTGGTACTGATCATCTTTGCATGGACGCCGCCGCATTTCTGGGCCTTGGCGATTCACAAGCGTGAAGAGTACGCATCGGTAGGCATTCCCATGCTGCCAGTCACCCATGGGGTCAAGTTCACGGCGCTGCATACGCTGCTTTACACGATCATCATGATTCTCATCACGCTGTTACCGTTCGCCACCCGGTTGAGCAGCTGGATCTACCTCGTTTCTGCGGTCGTCCTGGGAGCGGTGTTCCTTTACTGGTCGATCCGAATCTACCTCGGTGATGAAAAAGCACCCATGGCAACCTTCAAGTATTCGATCACTTACCTGCTGGTGTTGTTCATCGCGATGTTGGTCGATCACTGGGTACTTGGAGGTGTGTTGTGATGGCTAATCAACGCCAGCGGGTCTGGCTGACTGTGGGTGCGGTGCTCGCGTTTATCGCGATTGTGGTGGTGAGTTTTGTTTATCGAGTACAGCAGCCCCGTCTGTTGAGCCCATCAGACATGCAGGCCAATGGCCTGTTTTTGTTCGACACCCCACGAGATCCCGGTGAATTTGCGCTGCTTCAACATGACGGCTCAACGTTTACCCCGGCGGACCTCGAGGGCCGGTGGACGCTCATGTTCTTCGGTTTTACACACTGCCCTGACATTTGCCCTACGACGATGCAGTTCCTCGCTGAACTGCACGGGCAACTGGAGGGTACTGAAGTTTCAGATACCCAGGTGGTCATGGTCTCGGTAGACCCCGCTCGCGACACGGTGGCGGCGCTGTCGGAGTATGTGCCGTACTTCCATCCGGAGTTTGTCGGTGTGACGGGTGAGTTTGCCGACATCTTGAGCTTTACCCGCAAATTCAACGCGCCGTTCCGCAAGGTGATGACTGGTGATTCAGGTGAGTATCAAATCGAACACAGCGGTAACGTCGCCTTGATCAACCCCAAAGGGGATTATCACGGTTTCTTCCGAACCCCGCTCGATATGGCCAAAATGAAGGTCACTTATCGATCTGCCCGCTACCTATGGGACTACTGAGCCTGTGACCGACTCGCGCCTGATTCTCGTCGATGGATCTTCATATCTGTTTCGCGCCTTCCACGCGCTGCCACCGCTGACCAACTCAAAGGGTTTCAATACCGGGGCTGCCAAGGGTGTGGTCGGCATGATTCGCAAATTGGTAGCGGATAACCCAGAGGGTCAGGTGGTGGTGATCTTTGATGCCAAAGGGCCCACTTTCCGCAACGACATGTACGCAGAGTACAAAGCTAACCGGCCTCCGATGCCCGAGGAACTGCGCGAGCAGATTGAACCCATCCACGGCATGATTCGCGCCATGGGCCTGCCGTTGATCTGCGTACCGGGCGTCGAGGCTGATGATGTCATCGGCACCCTCGCGGTGCAGGCCTCCCAGGCCGGGCGGTCGGTGCTGATCTCCACGGGCGACAAGGACATGGCGCAGCTGGTGGATGACAACGTCACGCTGGTCAACACCATGAACAACACGGTGATGGATCGCGCCGGTGTGATCGACAAGTTTGGCATTCCCCCCGAGTTGATCATCGATCTGCTGGCTCTGATGGGGGACAAGGTCGATAACATTCCCGGTGTCGCCGGCGTGGGTGAGAAAACCGCTTTAGCACTGCTGACCCAACTCGGCGGTCTGACAACGATTTATGAGCGACTCGATGAGGTGCCGGGTCTCGAGGTGCGCGGCGCTAAGAGTCTGGCCAAGAAGCTTGAAGATCAGCGCGAACAGGCTGAGCTGTCCTACCGTTTGGCTACGATCAAAACCGATTGTGAACTGCCGATGGCGGACGAGGACCTCGTGTCGAAGCCCGCGGATCGGGAGACGCTCATCGCCTTTTTTCGGGATCTCGAATTCAAAGGCTGGCTGGATGAATCCCTGTCCGGTGCCGACGATGCCGGCGCCCCGACCGCCGAGCCGACGCCGCAGTCCGAGCCGCTGGAAGTGGATCTTGTGCTCGAACAGTCCGCTCTCGATGCTTGGATGGAAACACTGGCTGCGGCACCGCTATTCGCTTTTGATACCGAGACTACCAGCCTCGACTACATGCAGGCCGAGGTGGTGGGTGTGTCTTTTGCAGTCACCCCCGGTCGTGCCGCCTACGTGCCGCTGGCCCATGATTATCCCGGTGCGCCGGAGCAGCTGAATCGAGACGCGGTACTGGCCCAGCTGAAGCCACTGCTGGAGGATCCTGCCCGTGCCAAGCTGGGTCAGAACCTTAAGTATGACGCCAATGTGCTGGCCAACCACGGTATTGCACTGGCGGGGATCGCCGAGGACTCCATGTTGGAATCCTACGTGCTCGATTCGGTGGGTACTCGACACGACATGGACAGCTTGGCGCTCAAATATCTTGGCCAGCGCACCATCCATTTCGAGGAAATAGCAGGTAAGGGCGCCAAGCAGCTGACGTTCAACCAGATAGCGCTGGATCAGGCGGCCCCTTACGCCGCTGAAGACGCCGACGTGACACTACGCCTGCACCAGTTATTGGCCGAGAAGCTCGCCGCCGAACCGGGTCTGGAGCGACTGTACCGAGAGATTGAAATGCCCCTGGTGCCGGTGCTCGCCAGCATCGAGCGCAATGGTGCGCTGGTCTCTCGTGAGGCCCTCGCCCAGCAAAGCGCGGAGCTCGGCGCCCGCATGCAGGCGTTGGAGACAGAGGCGCATACCCTGGCTGACCAGCCCTTCAACCTGAGTTCTCCAAAACAGCTGGGTGAAATTCTCTTTAACAAGCTTGAACTGCCGGTATTGCGCAAGACCCCCAAAGGCGCGCCTTCAACCGCCGAAGAAGTACTGGCTGAGTTGGCGCTGGACTATCCACTGCCCGCGGTGTTGATGGAGTACCGCAGCCTCAGCAAGTTGAAATCGACCTACACTGACAAGCTGCCGGGCATGATCGACCCCGGTACCGGGCGCGTTCACACCTCTTATCACCAGGCCGTCACTGCCACCGGTCGATTGTCCTCGTCCGATCCGAACCTGCAGAACATCCCCATCCGCACGGACGAAGGGCGACGGATTCGCCGGGCGTTCATCGCGCCGGCCGGTCACCAGCTGGTAGCGGCGGACTATTCGCAAATTGAGCTGCGCATCATGGCTCATCTTTCCCAGGACAGCGGTCTGCTGGGTGCTTTTGCGGCCGGGCTCGATGTGCACAGTGCCACCGCGGCCGAAGTGTTCGGGGTGGATTTGCCGCAGGTGTCTGGGGACCAGCGTCGCAAGGCCAAGGCCATCAACTTCGGCCTGATCTATGGCATGTCGGCTTTTGGTCTGGCCAAGCAGCTGCATCTGGGGCGCCACGAGGCTCAGGAGTACATCGATCGCTACTTCGAACGCTACCCCGGTGTCGCTGACTACATGACCCGAACCCGCGAATTGGCCCACGAAAAGGGTTACGTTGAAACCCTGTTTGGGCGTCGTTTATATCTGCCTGAAATCAACGCGCGCAACAAACAGCGCCAACAGGCGGCCGAGCGTACGGCGATCAATGCGCCGATGCAGGGCACCGCGGCGGATATCATCAAGTTGGCCATGATTTCGGTGGATGCCTGGTTGCGGGAGAGCCAGATCGATGCCCGTATGACGATGCAGGTCCACGATGAACTGGTGTTTGAGGTGGCCGACGACGCAGTTGCTACCCTGGTTGAGGCGCTGCCCGGGCTCATGGCCGGCGTCGCTGATCTGGACGTGCCTTTGGTTGTAGAAACCGGTTGCGGCCAGGATTGGGAGACCGCCCACTAGGCACCCGCCAGTGCGTTTGGCGCTCAGTCCTCGGGCGGGTCTTGCTCGTCTTCTTCCGATTGGAAAACGGAATCGTCGGTCAGCCAGTTCCGCAATTGCCGCTCAAGCTCCTTGAGACCGTCACGTTTGGGCGCTGAGAACAACTGGACCGAAATCAGGTCGCCGTGAAGCGATAGCTGCTTCTTGACCTTGAGCAATGTCGCTTTGGCCGGGCCGCGCTTCAGTTTGTCGGCTTTGGTGAGCAAAATATGGACCGGCATGTGCGCAGATACTGCCCAGCTGAGCATGAGGTTGTCCTGCTCGGTCAGCGGGTGGCGGATGTCCATGAGCAGCACCAGGCCGCGCAGGCTCTCCCGCAGTTGCAGGTAGCGCTCCAGCTGGTGATTCCACTTTTTCTTCATGGCCAGCGGCACTTTGGCATAACCATAGCCCGGCAGATCAACCAGTCGCTGGTTGTCGCTGAGAGAGAAGAAGTTGATCAGCTGGGTGCGTCCAGGGGTCTTGGATGTGCGTGCCAGCTTGCTGTTTTCGGTGAGGGCATTAATCGCACTCGATTTCCCCGCATTGGAGCGTCCGGCGAAGGCCACTTCGGAACCTTCGTCCGCTGCGGCGTTCTCAACACTACTGGCGCTTTGCAGAAATTCTGCGTGGCGAAAGTTGATTTGGGTGAGCAGCGGTGGTTTTTCGGTTGTATGGGACATTTTTCGCGATTTGTGCGGGAGACCACAGTGACTATAATGCGATGCCCGCAATTGGCGGATCGCGCAAATAGACAAGGCAGCTTAGGTTGCCGCAAGGAGAATGACATGACTTCACGTAAAGTGCTACGCAAGCTTGCCGCTCCGGTAACCGGTGCTCTGCTGACTGTTGCCGCGACTTCAGCGATGGCTGAACCCAACATGGAAAAATTCAACCGCTCCTGTAATGCCTGCCACGCTGCCGGCGTCGCCGGCGCGCCGAAGGTCGGCGACGAAGCCGCATGGGCGCCGCGTATGGAGAAGGGCATGGAAGCGCTGGTCGCTTCGGTCAAGAACGGTCTGGGTGCGATGCCCCCTACGGGTCTGTGTGCCGATTGCACCGACGAGGAATACAAGGAACTCATCACTTACATGGCGACTGCCAAGTAAGACTGTAGTTAGTTAAGAGGAATTCAGCATGTTTGCACGTAACGCACTCCGTCTCATCGCCGCAGCGGCGATCGGCTTCGGTCCGATCGCAATGGCGCAGGGCGCAGGGGCCATCAAGGGCGATCCGGTTGCCGGTGAGTCAAAGGCTGTCGCCTGTGCCGCTTGTCACGGCGCGGATGGCAACAGTGCAAACCCTGAGTGGCCCAAGCTCGCTGGTCTGGGTGAGAAATACCTGCTCAAGCAAATGCAGGACATTCGCAGCGGCCTGCGGCCGGTGGCGCTGATGGCCGGCCAGGTGGACAACATGAGCGACCAGGACCTCGCGGACATCGCCGCCTACTTTGATGGCATGCCACGCAGTGGTGAAGTTGCGAATCCCGATCTGCTCGAACTGGGTCGGAAGGTGTACATGTCCGGCATCATGGATCGTAAAGTTGCCGCCTGCGTGGGTTGCCACAGCCCCAGTGGCCAGGGCAATGCACCTGCTGGGTTCCCGGCGCTGGGTGGCCAGCACGCGACTTACATCGCCGCACAGCTGAAGATGTTCCGCAAGGGCTACGAAGACGAGTCCGGTCGTGTCAACGATGGCGACACCAAGATCATGCGTACGACGGCGTTTGAGCTGTCTGATCTTGAGATCGAAGCTGTGGCTGCTTATGCCGCGGGCTTGAGCCAGTAAATCTGTCGGAGGTCACCATGATCAATCTGTTGAACCGAGTTGTTGCTGCACTTGCTGCCACCCTCGTATTGGTGATTGCAGCGCCCGCCCTGTCTCAGGAGTTCAAAGAGGGTGAGCACTACACCCTGGTCACTCCGCCCATCAACGTGGGTGCCAGCGACGAAGTCGTTGTGACCGAATTCTTCTGGTACGGCTGCGGACACTGCTACAGCTTTGAGGGCATGCTTCAGGCCTGGGGTGGCAAGTTGCCCGAGGGCGTCAGTCTCGACCCGTCCCCGGCCATGTGGAACGGCCCCATGCAGTTGCATGCCAAGGCCTACTACGTCGCCAAGGCGCTCGATGTGCTCGACCCCATGCACGATAAAGTGTTCGAAGCCATGCACGTCAAGCGTCAGCGACTGGGCAGCAAGGCCCAGATCCGCGATTTGTTCCTCGCCAACGGTGTTGATGGCAAGGCGTTTGACAAGGCCTTTGATTCATTTGGTATTGATAGCCAGGTCCGCCAGGCTGATGCTCGCATGCGTTCTGCGCAGGTATCTGGTACCCCCGCCATGATGGTCAATGGCAAGTACCGCATCGAGGCGCGCATGGCCGGCAGTCAGGCTGGTATGCTCGAAGTGGCTGACTTCCTTATCCAGAAGGAACTCGCCGAGATCGCCGAAGAGAACAAAGTCGCCGCCAGCGACGACTGACCCCGCCGGGGCGCGCTTGCGCCCCCTCAGCCGGGCAGTGGCAACGCTGTTCGGCTCACCACTTTTCTCAGTTCAAAACTCGAATGCACACCCGACACACCGGGGATTCGAGTCAGTCTTCCCAGTAAAAACTGCTCGTAGTGGGCCATGTCACTGACGACGGCCGTCAGTAGGTAGTCGGCGCTTTGGCCGGTAACCACGCTGCAGTGAAGAATTTCAGGATACTCGAGGATGGTGGCCTCAAAGGTCTCGAACCGCTCTGGCGTGTGTCGGTCCATGGTCACACCGATGTGTGCTGTGAGACTTAGCCCCAGCTTTTCGGCATTCAGTAGCGCGACACGCCCATCAATAAACCCCGCTTCTTCGAGGCGTCGCACCCGCCGGGCACAGGGTGTGGCTGACAGGCCTACCCGATCCGCCAGTTCCAGGTTGCTGAGCGAGGCGTCCTGTTGCAACAGGTGCAGCAATCGATGATCAATGCGGTCGAGTGCGTCAACCATGGTGATATTCTCCATTCGAGGTGCACATGATAGCGAAAAGTGCTACTCATGCGCAGAATATACCTGTTAATTGGCCATAATCCCTGCAGGTGCTGAGTTACCATAGGGTCATTGTGTATAGCTGCGCGTGGCGCAGGGAGAGAGTCATCATGTCTGGCAAGGATTCGGCCACCGGTCCTTTCAATTGGCGTAAGTACCGGCCGTTCCCACCGATTCGAAAAGCCGATCGCCGTTGGCCTGATCACGAAATCACCGAGGCACCAGTTTGGTGCAGCGTGGATTTGCGTGATGGCAACCAGGCGCTGGTAGAGCCCATGAATGCAGAGCAGAAACTGCGGCTGTGGGACTTGCTGGTGGGAATTGGCTTCAAAGAAATTGAAGTTGGTTTTCCGTCAGCGTCGAGCCACGACTTTGATTTTCTGCGTAAATTGATTGACGAGGGTCGTATTCCTGACGATGTGACTGTGCAGGTACTGACACAGGCGCGCCCGGAGTTGATCGCTCGAACCTTTGAGTCTTTGAAGGGTGCCCGGCGGGCGGTGGTACATTTCTACAATTCCACGTCGACCGTTCAGCGTGAATATGTGTTCGGTCTCGACCGTGACGGCATTACTCGAATCGCCGTCGAGGGGGCAGAGATGGTGAAGGCTGCCGCTGACGCCCAGCCTGAGACCGAGTGGGTATTCGAATACAGTCCCGAGAGCTTCACGGGCACCGAGCTGGATTATGCGGTTTCCGTCGTCGATGCAGTGACCGAGGTATTGGCGCCGACCCCGGATCGGCCAGTTATCGTCAATCTGCCTGCGACGGTAGAGATGAGCACACCCAATGTGTATGCCGATCAGATTGAATGGTTCTGTGACAATGTTGCACGCCGGGATTCGATGCTGATTTCCCTGCATACCCATAACGATCGCGGCTGTGCGGTCGCGGCAGCGGAACTGGGTGTCATGGCCGGCGCTGACCGGGTAGAAGGGACGCTGTTCGGTAACGGAGAACGTACCGGCAACATGGACATCGTCACCATGGCGATGAATCTCTATAGCCAGGGCGTCGACCCGGGTCTGGACTTCAGCCACCTCGACGAAATGATTGCCGTGGCCAAGGAGTGCACCCAACTGCCGGTACATCCGCGCCACCCGTATGCGGGTGAGTTGGTGTTCACTGCGTTCTCGGGCAGTCACCAGGATGCGATCAACAAGTGCCTCGCACGGCGTGATGCCGACGCTCCCTGGGATGTGGCTTACCTGCCCATTGACCCGGCTGATATCGGCCGCAGTTATCAGGAAGTGATCCGTATCAACAGCCAGTCAGGCAAGGGGGGCGTGTCCTATGTGCTCGAGCAGGACCATGGCCTGGCACTGCCGCGCTGGTTGCAAATCGATTTCAGCGTAGCTGTGCAGGCGCTGGCAGAGCACAGCGAAGCCGAGGTCAGTTCCGATGACCTGTTGCGCCTGTTTGAAGAGACCTATTTGCATGGTGGCCGCACCTGGCAGCTTTCGAGCTATCAGCTGGCGCGGGATGAGGGTGTGGATGCACTCACCGCGGTACTGACCCACCCCCTGCATCACCTGACTTTGCAAGGTCGTGGCAGCGGCGTTGTCGACGCGTTCGTTAACGGATTGGAACAAGCCATTGGCCAGCGCATTGTGTTGGTCGAGTACAACGAGCACACCCTTGGTCAGTCAGCAGATGCCGAGGCCGTGTGTTACATCCAACTGGCGGTGGACGGTGAGCGTAGCTGTGGTGTGGGCCGCAGCCACGATATTGTGCAGGCGTCACTGGCGGCCATCCTCTCTGCAGTCGATTCGCGCGGACTGCTGGTTCAGAACGCCGCCTGATCACACTTGTTGGTGCTGCCGACCCGCGTTGCCTGTGCCACAATCAGGCCATAGGTATCATCCATGTGGGGCGTGACACGACAGGATGCGGTCACAGCAGCGAGAGAGAATGTCGTTGCTCGGCGAAGCTGAGCACGACAGTGACATTTGGGTCGAGCTTTTCGACTCAGACCTGATTCCGCTTCATCGGGAAGGTGACGGCCGTGGTACCCATCGGCGCACGGTCATCTATCGTGCCATGCTGTTCCTCATGGTGTTCTCGGCGACCGTAGTCACCATCGAAGCACTGTTCTTTGGTCAGCTCTCCTCCCTGTTGCTGATGGCCGCGACGACGGTGTTGCTCGTTCAACTCGCCACGCTGCTGCGTTTGTTGTTGGCTGGCGCGGTACTACTGCCGCCGTTGATTACGCTGATCATGAGCTTGTTACTGGTCACCGCAGCGGTTTCCCAGGGTGCCGACCATCACACGTTATTGTTGTTCCCGTTAATGATCGCAATCGCAGCGCTGTTGCCCGCTCGGGTGGCACTTGCGCTGGGTTTGTTGACCATGACTGCCGTTGTATTGGCTCGCGGGGATACGCTGGCCACTTTCGATCTGGCCGAAGACACGGCCTTACTGGCAACCTGGCTGCTGTCGCTGTCGGTAATACGAATGATGAGCCGTGAAGCTGATGCCCTGACGGACATGTCACTGACCGATTCTTTGACGGGTGCTTTCAATCGCCGGTATCTGGTGCCTCAGACCGATCGCTGCATAGAGGACTACCGACGCTATGCGCGGCTGTCGACCTTGTTGATGATGGACCTCGATCACTTCAAGCGGGTGAACGATCAGTTTGGTCATGCCATGGGGGATCAGGTCTTGGCTGCCATGGTGCGTTTGATCGAAGATCGGCTCCGAGGCGTAGATATGGTATTCCGCTATGGCGGAGAAAAATTCGTGGTGTTGCTGGCCGAAACCGGCGCGATGTCAGCGAAAAAGGTGGCGGAAGAGCTGCGCGAGCTGATCGCCGAACTGGATGTGCTGCCTCAACGCAGCATCACAGTCAGTATTGGGGTGTGCGATGTTTCATCGGTATCTTCCACAGAAGACTGGCTGGAGCAGGTGCATAAAGCCTTGTACCAGGCGAAATCTGAAGGTCGCGATCGGGTCGTGGCTGTCGCCAACAAAGTGGTGGAGCCCACCCAGATCAGCAGCACGATACCGATCTGGCGTTAGCCTGCTATTGGCCGCGGTAATACTTGCGGCCTGTTCAAGTACACAGTTTTTCTACAATCGTCTCGATACCTTCATCGGCTGGTACGTCGATGACTATGTTCGCTTCGACAACGAGCAGCAGGCACGTTTTGATCAAGAGCTGAGCGAATTTTTCCGTTGGCATCGACGCGAGGAGTTGCCGGTCTACATTCGCTTTCTCGCCGACTTCGAAACCCTGCTGGACAGGGAGATTACCGAGGCCGATACCGACCGAATGGCCAATGAATTCAGGGCCGCGGTGGATCGCGCGCAGGTGCGAGCGGTCAACGCGATGCTGGTTATGGGAGCCACACTGGATGAGGCACAGATTCGTGATTTCCTGGCCGAACTGAAGAAGCAGCAACGCGAGTATGAGCAGGATCGACTGGACCGCAGCGATGAGCAGTACGTCGAAGACGCGTACGACAGTCTTAAGGACAATCTTGAGGATTACCTGGGCCGTCTGAACCCCATGCAAAAGGCAACGCTCAAGCAGGCTGCCGAGCAATACATTCGTTTGGATAGGGCCTGGCTCAAAGACCGCGCCGAATGGAACGCTCTGCTGGAGACGGTGCTAACGGCGAGAGCACCCGGCTGGCAGGAGGTGTTGCGCAACGCGGTGGCTTCCCGCCGAGCGGGTCGTGGTGAGGCATTTGAGACGTCGTTGGAGCATAACGCCAGCCTGACTCGGACCACGATTCGCCAGATCGTCAATCAGCGTTCTGCGAAACAGGATAACCGTCTGCGCCGTCGCATCCGTCGGTTGCGAGAAGACTTCGAGGCGCTGGTCGCCGATGGGGCGCCGTAGGCCACCGCCGGTTTCCGGTCAGGGCCGGAGCGCCAGCGTCAGAACCTTTGAATTGCGTTGCAGGTTGTAGAGTTCCTGACGGGCGGCGGGTAGGGCCTTTAGATCTGATGTGCTGAACCCCTGTTCCACAAACCAATGGGTGGTTTGAGTCGTCAGCACAAAGACCTGTGTCAGGCCTGCGTCACGCGCCTCGGCGCAGAGTAGCTTCAGGAGTTTTTCTGCGCGGCCCGCGCCTCGGTAAGCCGGATCGGTGGCGATACAGGCGATTTCACCGGAGGCATGTTCGGGGAAGGGGTAGAGCGCGGCACAGGCGACCACCCGGCCGTCGCGCTCGAGCACACGGAATCGATCGATTTCCTGTTCCAATAGCTCCCGCGACCGGCGCACCAAAATGCCGGCTGCTTCGAGGGGCTGCACCAGCTCCAACACACCGGCGATGTCGTCCATCGTGGCAGGCCGGGTGAGCTCGAAGTCCTGCTGGGAGATGAGTGTGCCGACCCCGTCGTGGGTGAACAGCTCTTCCAACAACGCGCCGTCCCGGTGGTAATTGATCAGGTGAGCGCGCGGTACCCCCTGCGTGCACGCCCGACAGGCGGCGTCTCTGAGCATCGCTTGATCGCCGGTCAGCTCGAGTGCTGTGGCTTCGTCGACGGTGCACTGGGCGACCAGTGCGCCTGCCGAATCCACCAGACCCTCTTCGCCGTTGAGCAGTATCAGTTTGTCGGCACCGAGACTGACCGCGGCGACGGTGGCGAGTTCGTCAGAGCTGAGATTGAAGACCTCTCCAGTGGGCGAATAGCCCAGCGGTGACAGCAGCACAATGCTGCCCGTGTCCAGGGCGTCGACAATGCCCGCGGTATCGATTCGTCGCACTGCGCCAGTGAATTGAAAATCCACCCCGTCCACCACGCCAACCGGGCGCGCGGTGACAAAATTGCCACTGATCACCCGCAGCCGCGCGCCGCGCATGGGTGAGTTTGGAAGCCCCATCGACAGATAACTCTCCAGTTGAACGCGCTGCGCTGCTGTGGCGCTGCGCACCACCTCGAGTGATTCGCTATCGGTGATGCGGATATGCCGATGTTTTTTACCCGCGAGGCCATGGTCAGCGAGTGCTCGCTCAATGGCGGTGCGGGTGGCATGCACAATCACCAGGCGGATTCCCAGGGTCTGCAGGAGCGCGATGTCATGAATCAGGTGCAGCAAGGTGTCCTGTTCCAGCGCGTTGCCCCCCAGATAGACCACGAACGTGCGACCGCGGTGCGTGTTGATGTACGGCGCGATATTGCGGAACCAGTGTATGGGTGTGCTGTTGGTGGTCACGGTGACTCTTCGGATTGGTTGGGGCTGGTGTCGGTCGACGGTGTGGCGTAAGACTAAACCAAGAGTTTGTGAGTTCGTTTGGTAATACTGGTTGTCTATCCTGACAAAGCGATTGCTGCTACCCGCTGACTTGGGCTTTTCGTACACTCAAGTTATGACTGATCACCTACACCTGCCACCCGAGAGCCGCCTCGACGTCTTTTCCATTGCCGAGGCATTGACCCGTGCTGGCCGGCTGTCAGCCAAGGATCTGGCGTCACTGCGAGGCATCAATGTGACCGCAGTGCACCCGCTGACGTATCTGGCTGACCAGGCCTATCAGGATTTTTCCGACCCTGAGCGCACGCTGGACATGGAAGCGCTACTGGCGTTTCTTGGTGAGGAGACGGGTCAACCTGTGGTGGAAATCGATCCGCTGAAAATCGATGTTGCAGGCATCGCCGATGTGATGTCCCGGGCGTTTGCGGTCCGTCATCGTATTCTGGCGGTGGCGGTCACCCCCGAAGAGGTCACGGTGGCGAGTGCTGAACCGCTGGTTACCAACTGGGAAAGCGATCTGGCTCATGTGGTGCGGCGGCCCATCCGCCGGGTGTTGGCAGACCCGCGGGAGATTGTTCGCCACACCGAAGATTTTTACACCATGGCGAGTTCGGTACGGGGTGCCAAGGGCGTCAAGGTGGGCGACGCCAGCCAGCGGCTTTCCAACCTCGAGTCGATGGTTGAGCTCGGTGCCAAGGGCGAGCCCGATGCCAACGATCAGCATATTGTCAGCGTGGTGGATTGGTTGCTGCAGTACGCCTTTGAGCAGCGGGCCAGTGATATCCATATTGAGCCGCGACGCGAGGTCGGCAAGGTACGCCTGCGTATCGATGGGGTATTGCACCAGGCCTATGAGTTACCCGCGGTGGTGGCGACGGCGGTGACCAGCCGCTTTAAAATTTTGGCGCGGCTCGATGTGGCCGAGAAACGCCGGCCCCAGGACGGGCGTCTCAAGACCCGCACCCCTGAAGGGGATGAAGTCGAACTGCGATTGTCGACGATGCCCACCGCCTTCGGTGAAAAGCTGGTGATGCGGATTTTTGACCCCGATGTGCTGCTCAAGAGTTATGCCGAACTGGGCTTGACCGGGGATGACCTGTCGCGATGGGAAACCATGATGGCCACAGGCACGGGCATTGTGTTGGTCACTGGACCTACAGGTTCGGGCAAGACGACGACCCTGTACTCGACCTTGCGCAGGCTGGCGACCCCGGAAGTGAATGTCTGCACGATTGAGGATCCGATTGAAATGGTCGAGTCTGCGTTCAATCAGATGCAGGTGAACCACAATATTGATCTGGATTTTGCTTCGGGGGTTCGCGCCCTGATGCGCCAGGACCCCGACGTGATCATGGTCGGAGAGATCCGCGATCTGGAAACCGCGCATATGGCGGTGCAAGCAGCACTGACCGGACACCTGGTACTGAGCACGCTGCACACCAACGATTCCCCCGGCGCCATCTCGCGACTCAACGAGCTCGGCGTGCCGGCGTTCCTGATTCGCGCCACGGTCCGCGGTGTGATGTCTCAGCGCCTCGTGCGCAAGCTCTGTCAGCACTGCAAGACGCTGGGTCCGACCGATGCCGACGGCTGGCAGTCGATGACTGGCGGCGCGTTGCCCATGCCGGAGCAGGTTTATCAGCCTGTGGGTTGTAAACAGTGCCGTGATACGGGGTACTTCGGTCGCGAAGGGATTTACGAGGTGTTGGTATCCGAGGCGCCGGTGCAGGAGACAATCGTCGAGGGCTACTCAACCAGCGATATTCGCGCGGCGGCGGTCCGTACTGGCATGACGCAACTGCGTCTCGCCGGGGCGGACAAGGTGGCAAAGGGTGAGACCACCATCGAGGAAGTCCTGCGTGTGACGCCCGCCCTCGAGGACTGATAGCTTGGCACTGCCCGCGGTACTCAAACCCCAACTCGACAAGGCCTGGGCGGGCATCCAGCGGCGGGGCGATGACGCTCAGCTGAGCGAACTCAAGCGTTTGCTGGCAGCTCAAGGACTCGAGGCTGAGTTCGAACAAATGCTGGCTTGTTCGGTTTACTTTGCCGAGCAGGCGGCGAGGGAACTCCATTGGCTGATTGGCTGCCTGCAGGACGAGACGCTGCTGGCAGGTCGTGAGTGGGATGACGATGACTGGTTGGCTGCGGTGCGCGAGGCGACCGCGGATGTCGACCAGGAAAAACCCTATCTCGCCGCCATCCGTCGTTTTCGACAGCGGCAAATGCTGCGCCTGGTCTGGCGCGACTTCACCCGCCGAGCGGCGCTCGAAACCACGATGTCAGAAGTCTCTGCGCTGGCGGACGCATGTATCCGCGATGCCGTCCGTTTCAGTGAGGCGTCGCTTTGCCCGCGGTGGGGCACACCGATGGGTGAAGATAGCGGCGCGCCGCAAACCCTGGTGGTCTTGGCCATGGGCAAGTTGGGAGGACGCGAGCTCAATTTGTCTTCGGACATCGACCTGATTTTTGCCTTCGCCGAGGCCGGCGTTACCCGCGGTGGTCGCCAGTCGATAAGCAATCAAGAGTACTTCACCCGCCTGGGTCAGATGGTGATTCGACTGCTCGACAGCAAGACCGTCGATGGCTTTGTCTTCCGTGTGGATATGCGTTTGCGGCCCTATGGTGACAGCGGTGCTTTGGTGGGCAGCTTTCCCTCCCTGGAGCTCTACTATCAGGAGCAGGGGCGAGACTGGGAGCGCTACGCCATGATCAAGGCGCGCCCGGTGACCGGTAGCGCCGAAGATGCCGCCTGGTTACGCGAGATGATTCGTGCCTTTGTCTTCAGACGCTACACCGACTTCAGTGTGGTCGAGAGTCTGCGCGATATGAAGGGCATGATCGCCGCGGAAACCCGTCGCTTGAATCTGAGCCATGACATTAAGCGTGGAGCGGGCGGAATTCGAGAGATCGAATTCATTGTGCAAAGCCTCCAGCTGATCCACGGGGGTCGTATCCCCGAGCTGCGTCACCGGGAACTCGACGTCAGCCTCAATCAACTGCTCGCTTTTGATCTATTGAGCATCGCAGCGGTCAACGAATTGCGCGGGGCTTACCGCTTCTTGCGCAATCTAGAGCACGCGCTCCAGGGGATTGCCGATCAACAGACTCAGTCGCTTCCCGAAGACCCAATAATGCAGCTGCGTTTGGCGGTGATTATGGGGCAGCCTGACTGGCAGACCTTGTGCGCCAAGACGGATGCCTTCCGTGAGGTGGTTTCCCAGCACTTCGCTAACCTGGTTGCCTTACCCGAAGCGGACGCGCATCAGGATCAGGCGTTCGCTGGTGACGCGCTGGATCCGGCGACCCTCGCTCAGCGGGGCTTTCGCGAGCCGGAGCAGAGTGGTGCGCGGTTACAGGCGTTACTCGAGTCGACCCGCGTGCGTACCCTTGCAGGCGAAAGCCGCACCCGGGTGGATCGTTTTCTGCCCCGCCTGATTGATGCTGCCCTGCAAACCGAGGACCCGGATGCGGCGCTGCTGGCTTGCCTGCCGTTTGTGGCGGCGGTGTGTCGGCGCAGCGCTTACCTGGTGCTGCTCGAGGAGAATCCCCAGGCACTGGCCGCGTTGGTTCGGCTGTCGAGCCGCAGCAGTTGGATTGCCGATAAACTGGCGACCCGACCCGAGCTGGTTGACGAGCTGCTGCGCCCGGATCGACTGCACACTGCACCCAGCCGCGAGGAGATGCGCGGTCTGGTACGCCAGCAGCTTCTGCGAGTGCCCGAAGATGACCTCGAGGCTCAGATGGGCGCCCTCGGGCGTATCAAAGATGCAGTCGTGTTGCGTGTAGCCGCCAGTGAGCTGAGTGACGAACTCCCCACCATGAAGGTCAGCGATAACCTTTCGTTTCTGGCCGAGGTGCTGATTGAGCAGGCCATTCACGTGGCTCGTGCAGAACTTGTCCGTCGTCACGGCGAGCCGCAGGGCGATAGCGTCGGTTTTGCTGTCATGGGCTATGGCAAGCTCGGGGGCATCGAGCTCAGCTATGGTTCCGATCTTGACCTGGTATTCGTCTATGACGGCGGCAACGGGTCGACCGCCGGTCCGCGACAGATCGATAACATCCGATTCTTCACGCGGCTCGCCCAGCGGGTGGTGCATGTGCTGTCGACGACCATGCTGTCTGGCCGTCTCTACGAGGTGGATTTGCGGCTCAGGCCCAACGGCGATTCGGGCTTGGTCACCACCTCGCTGGCGGGCTTACGCAAGTACCAGCTGGAGTCTGCCTGGACATGGGAGCATCAGGCCTTGGTCAGGGCTCGGGCGGTGGCAGGCGATGCCCATCTGGTGGCCGCTTTGGGTGCGCTGCGCCTCGAGGTATTGGGGCGCTCCCGTGATACCAGGGCGTTGGCTGAGGAGGTGGTCAGCATGCGTGGCCGTATGCTGGCTGAGGGAGGATCCCGGGGTTTCGCGCCAGAGGGTGAATTTGACCTCAAGCGCGATCCCGGCGGTATTGTCGACATTGAATTTGTGGTGCAATACCTGGTGCTGGCGCACGCGGAGCAACATCCGCAGGTCGCGCACTGGTCTGACGTCATCCGGATCCTGGAGTCGCTGCAGACGGCGCAATTGATTGCGTCGGAGCAGGCTGCAGCCCTCAGTCAGGCCTATCTTGCGTTTCGAGCGGGTGTCCATTTGGCGGCGCTTCAAGGGCGACCGGCACTGGCCGATGCACAGACCTACGCCCAACATCGCCGGGCTGTGCAGCTGATCAGAGAACAATATTTGCCGGGGCTGCCAGCGATGCAGTCTTCCGGACGAGACGGGGAATAATCATGGATATGTCGCAGTTGACCGGCCAAATCTGGCTTGATGGTGAGTTGGTGCCCTGGGCAGAGGCCCGGATGCACGTGCTTACCCACACGCTGCATTACGGCATGGGCTGTTTCGAAGGTGTTCGCGCCTATGATGCGGGCAGTTTTGGCACCAGTATTTTCCGTCTCAAGGAGCACACTGCGCGGCTGTTTCGCTCAGCCCATATTCTGCAGATGGACATGCCCTACGATGCGGCGACACTCAACGAAGCCCAGCGGGAGGTCGTCCGGGTCAACGGGCTGAACGAAGCCTATATTCGGCCCATGTGTTTCCTGGGTTCTGAAGGCATGGGTCTGCGCGCGGACAATCTGCAAACCCACGTCATGATCGCTGCCTGGGCCTGGCCATCCTATATGGAGCCGGAAGCTCTGGAGCGGGGCATCAAGGTGCGCACTTCCAGTTACACCCGTCACCACGTCAATATTACGATGTGCAAAGCCAAGGCCAACGGCAACTACATCAATTCGATCATGGCCTTGCGTGAGGCGCTGGATTCGGGCTGCGAAGAGGCCTTGTTGCTCGACAACGAGGGCTATGTGGCAGAAGGCAGCGGCGAGAACTTCTTCCTCGTACGCGACGGCGTCATTTATACCCCTGAACTGACTTCCTGCCTTGAAGGTATTACCCGCGACAGTATTTTCCGCATCGCTGCGGATCAGGGTCTGACGGTCCGCGAGAAGCGCATCACCCGCGACGAGGTCTATGTTGCTGATGAGGCGTTCTTTACCGGCACCGCCGCCGAGGTGGTGCCGATTTATGAGCTCGATGGCCGCACCATCGGCGCCGGCCGCCGTGGTCCAATAACCGAGCAGTTGCAGCGCACCTACTTTGAGGCTGTGCGCGGCCAACAGGCCGACTATGGCAGTTGGTTGACCCCGGTCGCTGACTGAATCTACCCAGCCCTCAACGTGGAGCCTGTCCATGACTGATATGCAAGCTTTTAGCGACGGGATCCGCTACCGCCACTGGCGCCCCGAGGGGCCAGCCCGGGCAGCCGTCGTGCTGGTGCATGGTCTTGGCGAGCACAGTGGCCGATACCAGGCGCTGGCCGAGCACTTTAGCGCCAGGGGAATCGCGGTCGTTGCACCGGACCATCTCGGCCACGGTGAATCTCCAGGCCAACGGGTGTACCTGCGCCAGTTTGAGCAGTATCTGCCCGGTGTGCGCCAGTGCCGGGCGTTGCTCGACGCTGAGTACCCCGATGTCCCGGTCTTTATTCTGGGTCACAGCATGGGCGGTTTGATTACCGCCCGCTTGTTGCTGGAGGACGCGGACCAGTACCGGGGCGCACTGCTGTCTGGCCCGGCTTTTGCGGCTACCGAGCCACCCAGCGGGGTAGTGATGTTTATCGGTCGTCTACTGGCGCGGATTGCGCCCGGCCTCGGCATGCTCGCCCTCGATGCGAACGGCGTGAGTCGCGACCCTGCCGTCGTGAAGGCCTATAACGAGGATCCCCTCGTGAATCATGGCAAGGTCACCGCGGGCCTGGCGGTCGCTATTTTTGACGCCATGGCCACGGTCATGAGCCGGGCGGCCGACATTTCGTTGCCGATCTTGGTTATGCACGGCGCTGCGGACACGATGGCAGCCCCCTCGGGTGCCGAAACCTTCGTGGCAAAGATCGCGTCAACCGACAAGACATTGAAACTGCTGCCTGGTCTTTACCACGAGATTTTCAACGAGCCCGAAGGCCCCGACATTATTCGTGAATACGCCGATTGGTTGGAAGCCCGTTGGTGAGCGGACAAGCATCCGTGAAAGTGTTGGTGTTGGGCGCTGGCGGCCAGTTGGGCCGCGAGCTGACCGACACGCTGCCTGAGGGCGTGGACTGTCTGGCACTCGATCGGCAGGGTCTCGATATCACCGATCCGAGCGCAATCCGTGCGTTGCTAGCCGCCGAGCATCCTGATGCCGTGATCAACGCATCGGCCTATACCGCGGTAGATCGTGCAGAAGATGAGCGCGAGGCGGCGTTCGCCGTTAATCGGGATGGTCCGGCAAACTTGGCGAGATTGGCGGCTGCTTCAGGCATTCGCCTGCTGCACGTGTCGACGGACTTTGTATTCGATGGCGGGGCGGGTAGTCCCTACCCAACCGATGCCACTACCCGACCTCTGGGTGTTTACGGTGAGAGTAAGCTGGCGGGAGAGCGGGCGGTGCAGGGTAGTGGCGCTGACTGGGTGCTGGTGCGAACCGGCTGGGTTTACTCCCGGCATGGGGGCAATTTCGTCAAGACGATGCTGCGTCTGATGGCCGAGCGAGACCAGCTGAAGGTGGTTGAGGATCAGGTGGGAACACCTACCTGGGCGCGGAATTTGGCGAAGACCTGCTGGCGACTGTTGCTCGATGGCAGTGCCCACGGGGTTTATCACTGGAGCGATGCCGGCGCCTGTAGCTGGTATGACTTTGCGCTGGCAATTCGTGATGAGGCGAATGCCCTTGGCATGCTGGATAGCGAAACCGAAGTGCTGCCGATACCCGCCACCGAGTACCCGACGCCCGCTACCCGGCCCAGTTTTAGTGTGCTCGATAAAACCCGAACCCGCACTCAGCTTGGCGACGCCGGCCAGCCCTGGCGCGCCGCTTTGCGGGAAATGCTGATGTCGCTGCGCGACGCCGACTGAGAAGAAACCATGCCCAGATCATTGCTTGTCACCGGTGCGGCCGGTTTTATCGGCGCCAATTTTGTTTACCACTGGAGCGAGGCGAACCCTGACGACCACATCATCGCCTACGACGCGCTGACCTATGCCGGCAATCGCGCCAGCCTTGCACCGCTTGAAGCCGAGGGGCGGATCGGTTTCGTCAAGGGTGACATCTGTGATGCTGAGCTGGTGCGCGCCACAATGGAGGCCCATGAGGTCGACACGTTGGTGCACTTCGCCGCCGAGAGCCATGTCGATCGTTCGATATCCGGTCCCGATGCGTTTATTCGTACCAATGTTGTGGGTACCCACACCCTGTTGTCAGTGGCACGGGCGCTGTGGCTGTCGGGTAGTGGCAAGCCCCACCGTTTTCACCACGTGTCCACTGATGAGGTGTTTGGTTCCCTGAGCCCAGATGCACCGGCCTTCACCGAGGATCTGCGCTACGAACCCAACTCCCCATATTCTGCCAGCAAAGCGGGTAGTGACCATTTGGTGCGGGCCTATCACCACACCTATGGCCTGGATGTGACGACCAGCAACTGTTCCAACAACTACGGCCCGTTCCACTTCCCGGAAAAGCTGATTCCGCTTTGCCTCACCAATATCCTGGGTGGTAAGCCGCTGCCTGTTTACGGTGATGGCAGCAATATCCGCGACTGGCTGTATGTGGGTGATCACGCGGCGGGGATTGCCGCTGTGCTCGATCGCGGTATTAGCGGTGAGACTTACAACATTGGTGGCAATAACGAGTGGGCGAATATCGATATTGTGCGCCTGTTATGCCGGGCGCTCGACGCGCGATTCGCCGCTGACACCAGCCTGGCGGAGCGATTCCCCGCATCACCCTGTGCCCGCGGGGAATCCGCCGACAGTTTGATCACCTTTGTGGAAGATCGTGCCGGTCACGACTGGCGTTACGCCATCGACGCCAGCAAGATCGAGCGTGAGCTTGGCTTCAGTCCCGCAGAGACCTTTGAAACCGGCATTGCCAAGACGCTGGATTGGTACCTCGACCGCGAAGATTGGTGGCGGCCACTGCTGGAACGATCAGCGTTGGCTTGAACCACTCAGACGTGGAACTTGGGGACCTCGGCGAAGGACAGTGCGGCGTCGTCCTTTGCGGATAGCTCGGGCGCCTTACCTGCCACCAGTGGCCAGTCAATGCCGACCGTTGGGTCATCCCATGCCAAACTGACTTCGCTGGCGGGGTGATAGTAGTCGGTGCATTTGTACAAAAAGTCGGCGGTGTCACTGACCACATAGAAACCGTGCGCAAAGCCTGGCGGCACCCACATCATTTCGTGGCCCTCGGCGGTCAACAGGCAGCCGAACCACTGACCCAGCGTCGGTGAGTCGGCCCGCAGATCCACGACGGCGTCGAAGACCTGACCCTGGGTGACCCGAACCAGCTTGCCCTGGGTCTGCTCGGTCTGGAAATGCATGCCGCGCAGAATGCCCTGGCGCGAACGACTGTGGTTGTCCTGAACAAAATGCGCGTTGATGCCCAAATCGGCAAAGGTATTGGCGTTCCAGCTTTCGAGGAAAAACCCCCGCTCGTCGCCGAAAACCCGCGGGCGCAGGACGACCACCCCGGTCAGGGGCGTGGTTTCAATTTGCATCGACGTAGTTACCCTCATCGAGTAGCAGAGATTCGAGGTAGCGACCGTAGCCGCTCTTGGCCAGGGGTTGGGCCAGCGCCAACAATTGGTCGGCATCGATATAGCCCATGCGGTAGGCAATTTCTTCGGGGCAGGCGATCTTGAGGCCCTGGCGTTCTTCAACGACACGGATGAAATTGGCGGCATCCAACAGTGAATTGTGGGTACCTGTATCCAGCCAAGCGGTACCGCGAGACATGACTTCCACCTGGAGGTCACCCCGCTCGAGGTAGGCTTTATTGACGTCGGTGATCTCGAGTTCACCCCGGTGCGAGGGTTGGATATTCCGGGCGATGTCCACCACGTCGTTGTCGTAGAAGTAGAGCCCGGTGACGGCGTAGTTGGAGCGTGGATTCTGAGGCTTTTCCTCAATGTCGATAGCTGTGCCGGACTCGTTGAATTCCACCACGCCGTAACGTTCGGGGTCCTGCACGTAGTACGCAAAGACCGATGCACCTCGATCCCGGTTTGCGGCTCGTTTGAGCTTTTGGGTCAGTCCGCCGCCATAAAAGATGTTGTCCCCCAGGACCAGGCTGGCGGGTGATCGACCAATGAAGTCCGCGCCGAGGATAAAGGCTTGTGCCAGGCCGTCCGGGCTCGGCTGCACCGTGTACTGGATATTGATGCCCCACTGGCTGCCGTCAGCCAGCAGGTTGGCGAAGGCGAGTTGGTCCCGGGGGGTCGTGATGACCAATACATCACGAATGCCCGCGAGCATCAGGGTCGCCAGCGGGTAGTAGATCATGGGTTTGTCGTAGACGGGCATGAGCTGTTTGCTCACGACGCTGGTCAGTGGGTGCAGTCTGGTACCTGAACCGCCGGCCAGAATAATGCCCTTGAACGGATTGTCTGCTGACATGGCTGCCTGCCCTCTGGAAATCGGCGAGCAGTTTACCGAGGGTGGCTCCAGCGCGCGACCAGAAACCTGCCTAGCTGTTACACTGGTTCGCTAACAAGTTGTTTTTCCTTTGGAGTTTCCCCATCAACGTCGCCCTTTCCCCCAAGGTGACGGCCGAAGAGCTGGTCACCTCTGGCGATCAGGACAGGCCGCTGCGCATTGCACTACTGGGTTACCGTTCTGCCCCATTCTCTGGTGGCCAGGGGGTTTACCTGCGTTATCTGAGCCGTGCGCTGGTGTCTCTTGGCCATCAAGTCACGGTCATTTCCGGACCGCCGTACCCGCATCTGGATCCTGAGGTAAGACTGGTGGAATTACCCAGTCTTGATCTGTATCAGCATGGATTGGGTTCAGTGCGACCGGGCCAACTGCGCGATCGGCTGGCCAGAACCGAATGGCTGAGCAAGCTGACCGGTGGCTTCGCTGAACCCTGGACTTTCGGTGAGCGGGTACGGGATTGGCTGCTGCCACGGCTGGACCAGTTCGATGTCATTCATGACAACCAGACGCTGGCTGACGGCATTGTTGATTTGCAGCGCGCCGGCCTACCCGTGGTGACCACCATCCATCACCCCATCACCCGCGACCTGCGGGTCGGTCTGGCGGCGGAACCTGTCTGGTACCGGCGTTTGTTGATCCGGCGCTGGCACAGCTTCCTCAACATGCAAAAACGGACCGCTCGGCAGCTGCGTAACATCGTGACGGTCTCCTCACTGTCGGCTCAGGACATCGTCGCTGACTTTGGTGTTGCCCCCGGCGCGTTGACGGTCATGCCCAATGGCGTGGACACCCAGCTGTTTCGGCCCATGCCCGAGGTGCCGCGGCATCCACGCAGGCTCATTGCCACGGCTTCAGCGGATGCGCCGCTCAAAGGCCTGCCGGTGCTGTTACATGCGCTGGCCAATCTCGCCCAGCGCTACCCGGATATCGAACTGACCCTGATTGCGCGCCCCAAACCCGGTGGCAGTACGGATCGCTTGATCGGCAAGCTGGGTCTCCGCGAGCGCATCCAGTTTGAAACCGACCTGACCCATGAAGAAATCGTGGCCCGCTATGCTGGCAGCACCGTTGCTGTCGTGCCGTCCATTTACGAGGGCTTCGGGCTACCGGCCATCGAGGCCATGGCCTGTGGAATGCCATTGGTCTCATCCGATGGCGGTGCCTTGCGTGAGGTTGTGGCCGACGGCGGACAACTGGTGCCCGCGGGAGATGCCGATGCATTGACCGCCGCCATTGCCGAATTACTGGATAACCCGGATCGCCGTGCTGCGTTGTCCGCAGCAGCGCTGGCCCGCGTTGAAGCGGAGTTTTGCTGGGATGTCTGTGCCCGCCGGCTGACCGAGTATTACCGGGAGCGAATCAACCCATGCTGACTGTCGATTTTGAGCAATGGCCGCTCGAGCCGGGTCAGCGAGTGCTCGACCTGGGCTGTGGTGAGGGCCGCCACTCGCTGACGGCTTATCTCAAACCCGGGGTCGAGGTGTACGGAGTGGATCTGTCCACTGAAGATCTGGGCACCGCCGCGGGCCGCATCGCTGATATGGATGACTACGGCCCCGAAGGCCGCTTGCAGTTCCTCTGTGCCGATGCACTGCGGCTACCCTTTGCTGACGCCAGCTTCGATCGGGTGATTTGTAGCGAGGTACTCGAACACATCCCCAATTACCTGTCGGTGCTCGAAGAGATTGATCGGGTGCTGAAGCCTGGAGGCAAGCTTTGCGTCAGTGTGCCGAGGGCCTGGCCGGAATACCTGTGCTGGCGCCTGAGTTGGCAGTATCACAATACACCGGGCGGCCACATCCGTATTTTCAGTGGCGGTGACTTGAAACGCGAAATCGAGCGATTTGGGCTCGATTTCCGCCGTCAGCATGGTGCTCATGCCCTGCACGTTCCCTATTGGTGGCTCAAGTGTCTGTTCTGGGATCGGGAGGAAGAGCACTGGCTGGTATCCAAGTACCATGAGCTGCTGGTCTGGGACCTGCTCGAAGCGCCGACATTGACCCGCACCCTCGATTGGTTGCTGAATCCGTGGATGGGCAAAAGCATCGTGCAGTATTTTGACAAGCCGGCCACCAACGAGGCGCGGCCGTGAGCGGCCTGTATTTAACGCCGGGTATGTTTCCCGCGGAGCTGCTGCGTCCGACGGTTGACTACATTCTGTCGGTGCAGACCCCCTCGGGTGAGATTCCCTGGTTCACCGGTGGACACTCCGACCCCTGGGATCACACCGAAGCCGCCATTGGCCTGGCTATCGCGGGAGAAACAGCCGCAGCACTGCGGGCCTATCGTTGGCTGGCCGAGAATCAATTGGCAGACGGCAGCTGGTGGTGTGCCTACCGGGGCGGCCTGCCCGAAAATCGGGTGCGCCGAGAAAGCAACTATGTGGCTTACATCGCCACTGGTGTCTGGCACCAGTACCTGGTCACCGGTGAGCGTGGCGTACTCGAAGAGTTTTACCCTGTGGTCGACCGGGCGATGGCTTTCGTGTTGTCCCTGCAGAGCTCCCACGGCGAGGTCGATTGGGCGGTAGATGCCGATGGCAAACCATTGGGCGATGCCCTGGTCACCGGTTGCGCCTCGATTTACAAATCGCTGGAATGCGCTTTGCTCATCGCCGAGGCGCTGGGCATCGAACGCGATGATTGGTGGACAGCACGCCAACTACTGGGGCTGGCACTGCGCGAGCGACCCGAGCGATTCGATCGTACCTGGGAGAGCAAATCCCGTTATGCGATGGACTGGTTTTACCCGGTACTCACCGGCGTGTTGCGCGACCAACCGGCCATCAAGCGCATTGACGATCGGTGGCACGAATTCGTGGAAACCGGACTGGGCTGTCGCTGCGAAAACCACCAGCCCTGGGTGACGGTGGCCGAGAGCTGCGAGCTGGTGATGGCGTTGTTGGCTGCGGGTGACCGGGCGCGGGCCGCCGAGGTGTACAGCTGGCTGTGGCAATGGCGTGACGGTGATGGGGCCTGGTGGACGGGTTATCAGTTCGCCGAAGATTTACTCTGGCCCGATGAAAAACCGACCTGGACCGCCGGCGCAGTTATCATGGCAGCCGATGCACTCACCGGACACACCGCTGCATCCAGGCTGTTTACCGATGTTGTGCTGGGTGACACGCCTGCCGGACGCCGCCGTCAGGCGGATTGATTCAGGTGAGGCGGCGCAGGGCCCGCAGCGTGCCCTGTTGCGACACTTCCTCAAACAACCCCGATTCTTTAGCCAGCTGCCAGATGGTGAAGGGCGCCTGCCCACCGGTGGCGGGCGTTGGGAAGACATCGTGGATGGCGAGAATACCGCCCGGCGCCAGTCTTGGCGCCCAGGCCCGATAGTCTGCCAATGCGGCCGCCAGACTGTGCCCACCGTCAATAAAGACCATACCCAGCGGTGAGGCTGGCCAGTGTTTGGCCAGCGTGCCCGCATCGGTGATGATCGGTATCACTGACCCCTCAACCCCGTGACTGGCAAGATTGCGACGAAAAGCCGGCAAACTATCGAAGTCACCGTCGGCGTTGGTTAACTCGTCATCGTGAAATGCTTCACCCGGTTGGTGTTCTTCCGAACCGCGATGGTGATCGACCGCAAAGACCACGGTTTCCAAGGCAGCTGCTGCTCGTGCCAGCCAGATGGTCGAGCGGCCGCAATAGCTGCCGATCTCCAGCAGCGGGCCCAGGCGAGCGGCACTCAGACCCAGCGAATGCAGATACAGGCCTTCATCATCGGGTAGAAATCCCTTGACGTCGGGGTGGGGTGGCTCGGTCATGATAGGCTCCGGTGTTTCCACGCCGAGTATATGCCGCCGCGCCATGCGACGCTTCCGTTACACCCAGACAAGCCGTTTTTTTTACGCCCAACTACTGCGTTTGGCGGTGCCGCTGATGCTGCTGCGCTTGTTGTGGCGTTCCCGACGGGTACCGGGTTACCGGGCGCGTTTGTTCGAGCGACTGGGCTTTGGCCTGCCCGAGATACCACGCGATGCGGCGCCGCTGTGGATCCACGCGGTATCCGTGGGGGAAACCCTGGCCATTGCCCCGTTGATCGAGCTGCTGCTCGCCCGACACCCGCAGACACCGTTGTTGGTCACGTCCACGACGCCCACGGGTGCCGCGCAGGTAGCACGCCTGTTCGATGGGCGGGTGACCCAGTGCTGGGTGCCTTTCGATACCCCCGGTGCTGTGCGCCGTTGTCTGGACCACTTTCGGCCAAGAGGTGTTGTGCTGGTTGAAACCGAGGTCTGGCCGACCCTGATTTTCGAGGCTCGTGAACGGGCGGCGGCGGTGCTGCTACTCAATGCGCGATTGTCGGCGCGGTCGGCCCGGGGTTATGGCCGGGTCGGGGCGCTGGCCTCACCCACGCTTGCCGCATTGGATGTTATTGCCGCGCAACATGACGCCGACGCGCGCCGTTTCCGGGCGCTGGGCGCCCGCTTGGATGCCGTGCAGGTGGTGGGCAGCGTCAAATACGACCTTGACCTTGACGCACTGAAGGCTCAATGCAACGCCATCCGCGATCAGCTGGGCCCAGTGCTGGCTCAGCGCCGGGTTTGGGTGGTGGCGAGTACCCACCCCGGGGAAGAGACACAGGTTCTGACGGCATTTCGCGCCTGGCGAGCGGAGGATTCCCGGGCGTTATTGCTGCTGGCACCGCGGCATCCGGAGCGAACAGAAGCTTTGTTGTCGGAAGCCGTATTCGATGGTTTGGCCTGGCAGCGCCGCAGTACCCATCAAGCGCTGCGGTCGGACACCGACGTTCTGTTATGGGACACACTGGGTGAGTTGGGTGCGGCGATGGGGCTCGCTGAAGTGGTGTTCGTCGGTGGCAGCCTCGTGCCTCGGGGGGGGCACAATCCGCTCGAAGCTGCAGTCTGGGGCGCACCCGTACTGACTGGCCCCCACGTATTCAATTTTGAGGCGACCTATCGGGCGTTATTGCGTGTCGGTGCCGCGCAGACAGTGGTGGATGGTGACGGGTTGACGGCGGGGCTACTGGACTTGGTGCAGGATCAGCATGGCGCCCGTGCGCGCGGTGATGCTGGGCGCCGGGTGATGCAGGATCACCGCGGCGCCCTGGAGCGTCAGTATGCGCTGTTGTTGCCTTACTTGGCGGCCGAGGCTGTGGGGGCGGGTGGCGCCACCAAATAGCTCTCGAGGTTGGCGATGTCGTCGGGGGACAGGGTGCCGGCGTTCTCTTTGAGTCGCAGCGCGCTCAGAATGTAATCGTAGCGGCTGTTGGCGTAGTCACGACGGGCACCGAAGACATTGTTCTGCGCGTTGAGCACGTCAACAATGTTGCGCGTACCCACTTCGTAACCCGCTTCGGTAGCGTCGAGAGCGCTCTGGGTCGACTTGATGGATTGCTTCTGCGCATTGACCCGTGCGACGTTCGCCGACATGGTCATGTGCAGTGAGCGAGCATCGGTGACCGTCTGACGCTGCAGGTTGATGCGGTTTTCACGCGCCGCATTGTATTGCTCGGCGGCACGACGACGGTTGGCACTGACCCGACCGCCGCTGAACAGCGGTACGTCCACCCGCACTGACCACTGTTCAATCGTGGTTTCGGAATTCGGTGGCAGGTTGAACGGTGAGGGCGGATTCTGGCTCTGGGTACCGGTTTGGTCGTTATCCTGGTAGCTGTAGCGAGCGCTCACTGTCGGCGCGTGCCCCATGCGGTTTGATTTGGCGGTCTTGCGCGCTGCTTCCTCGCCGAAACGCGAGGCTTTGAGATTCCAGTTGTTCTCCAGGGCAAAATCGACCCAGGCGGCGCGTTCAGCGGGCATGGGCGGTTCGGCCTCAAACTCCTCGCTAAGCACAAACAGCTCACCGTGAGACTGACCGGTCAGTACCGACAGGTTCTCCATGGCCACCGCGACATTGTTCTCTTCGGTGATGCGGGTAACCTGAGCGAGGTCCCGTGCCGCCTCGGATTCGTACACATCGGTGATCGCAATCAGACCTACCTCGAATCGCTGCTGGGTCTGTTCAAGCTGGCGCTCAAAGGCTCGCTCCTGTGCCTCGGCGGCTTCCAGGTTGTCCTGTGCGCGCAGGACCGCGAGATAGGCCTCAACCACCCGAACAATCAGGCTCTGGGTGGCGGCAGCAAAGGTCGCCTCGGCCTGCTTGGCCTGCTCCTTGCCCGCTTTCCAGTTGTACCAGGCCGACAGGTCAAACAGCGGCTGGGTCAGGCTCACTTCCCAGGTATCGGTATCCGTATCCTGGATCCGGGAGCCATCAATGATATCGAAGCCGCCATCGGCATTAGGAATGATCGTCGGGCTGACCGAGTCGAATTCCCGGTGCTGGATTTGGAAGGCACCGTTGACCTGCGGTAGCAGCGCAGCCAGAGAAATATCTTCAAGTTCGAGGTCGGCGCGATATTGCGCGGCCTGAGCCTTCAGCTGGGCGTCGTTTTCCAGCGCCAGTTCGTAAATGTCACGCAGGGTCTCTGACTGGGCCGTGAAGGACAGCGGAAGACAAGCGAGGGCAACTGCGACAGCGAGCTGTCGAGGTCGGGAACACATCATCGGGAACTCCTTTTCACCATGTGTCGATTGATTTGAAGCCGAATTCTAGCATCCTCATGGTGTCTAGGGGCATCCCCTGTTCTGTGACTCATCTCGCTGTTTGTCGCGGGGCCTCATTGCTACACTCGGCCTGTATTAGTCACCATTAGCGCCATGAGTTTCAAAACCCCGACATCGTTTGCGCGAAGCCATCGTGAAGATCTCACGGATCTGCACGCGCTCTGTGATGCCAATTATCGCCGGGTACTGCAGGTATTCCCCGATTACGAGCACAGCAATCACCGGCAGTTCAGCGCGGGATCCGCAGCCGTCATCATCGAAGTGACCGATCGCGGTCGCTACACCACCAGTCTGCGCATCTCCTTGACCGGGGTGCTGCCAGCGCCGTTGGGGGTGCGCAGCTTTGAAATGCGTGTGTATCACGACGCGCGAATGGCCGAGGTGATCGGCTTCCAGTCACGCCGTACAGGTGCACCGCGTCACCGGTACCCCAATCCGCAAATGCTGCAGCGCAATGAAAAGCTCAGCCAAAACCAGTTTGCTGGCGATCTGCTGGCGTTCTGTCTGTCTGATGGACGGGCTACGGATGTAAATCTGCCGGAGTGGAGCGATGACTGAGTCCTCGACTCTGCAGGGTCAGGTGTTGATGGGCGAGCGCGACGAGGTCCGCCTGCTGCAAATTACTGATACCCACTTGATGGGCGAGCCGGGTGGACGCCTGCTCAATGTGGACACCGATGCCTCTCTGGCGGCAGTGGTTCGGCGTGCAGCGGCGCTGGATCGGGCCGATGCCTTGCTCATAACCGGCGATATCTCCGGGGATGGGGCACCTTCCGCCTATCAGCGCCTCGATACAGCTTTGCAGCCTCTGCGGGCGCCAAGCTTCTGGTTGCCGGGCAACCACGACGAAGCCAGCCAGGTGCGTGCACGCTGGCAACACCGCTTTCGCCGCCGCATCCGCTTCGCCTTCTGGGATGTGCTCATGCTCGACTCTCAGAAACAGGGAGAAGTGGGTGGTCAGCTGGATAAAGAGGAGATCGACTGGTTGGCTGCCGCCGTGGACGAAGCCAACGCCCAGTTCCGCAACTTGTTGGTGGCCCTACACCACCCGCTGACCGATCTCGATTGCGCCTGGCTGGATGAACAACGTGTCAGCAACAGCCAGGCCGCTCTGGCTGAGCTCGCTCGGGTCAATGCCGGTGTATTGGTTATCTCTGGTCATGTGCATCAGGAGAGTCGCCGGGAACATCAGGGCATTCCCTTGCTGACAACGCCGTCTACCTGTGTACAGTTTGCGCCTCGTTCAGAGGATTTTCTCGCCGACAGCGTCAATCCGGGCCTTAGGGAACTGGTACTGCGCGCTGACGGTAGTTTTGATACCGCCGTCCATCGGGTCACCGATGAGACTTTCCCGGTTGATCTGGAGTCCGGCGGCTATCTCTGAGCGCCGCCGCCCCCCATCAACCGCTGTGCTTTGGAGAGCACTTCAACCCAGATGAGCCAATACAACGCCGATGCGATTGAAGTCCTGACCGGACTCGAACCCGTGCGCAAGCGCCCGGGGATGTACACCGATACTGCAAGACCCAACCACCTGGCCCAGGAGGTCATCGACAACAGCGTCGACGAAGCGCTGGCCGGCCATGCCAACCAGATTGATGTGGTGCTATATGCCGATGGCGGCATCAGCATCACCGATAACGGTCGTGGCATGCCCGTCGACCTGCACGCTGAGCAGAACAAGCCGGGTGTCGAGGTTATTTTGTCGACCCTGCATGCGGGCGGTAAGTTTTCATCCAAGAACTACCAATTCAGCGGCGGTCTGCACGGTGTGGGTGTGTCAGTGGTGAACGCCCTGTCCAGCCGACTCGATGTGACTATCCGCCGTGAGGGCAAGGTCCACCACATGGCCTTTGCCGGTGGCGATAAAGTGAGCGATCTTGTTGTGACAGGTGACTGCGGGAAGCGCAATACCGGTACCGGTATCCGTTTCCTGCCAGACCCTCAGTACTTCGATTCGGCCAACTTCTCGGTCCCACGCCTCGAGCACACCCTGCGTGCCAAGGCGGTGTTGTGCCCCGGTCTGCGCGTCACTCTCAGCGAAGAAAAGAAGGGCGAAAAGCGCGAGTGGTACTACGAAGACGGCATTGCCGACTATCTCAGCGAGCACACTGCGGACTTTCCCACGCTGCCTGAACAGCCATTCACGGCCACTTTCAGTGGCGATACCGAAGCCGCTGACTGGGCAATCCAATGGTTGCCCGAAGGGGGCGACGTGCTGGCAGAGTCCTATGTCAATCTCATTCCCACCGCCCAAGGTGGTACCCATGTGAATGGGCTGCGCTCGGGTTTGCTGGAGGCAATGCGCGAGTTTTGTGATCTGCGCAATCTGTTGCCGCGGGGCGTCAAGCTCACCGCCGAGGACCTGTGGGATCGCTGCGCTTACGTGCTGTCTTCCAAGCTGGAGGACCCCCAGTTTTCCGGCCAGACCAAGGAGCGGCTGTCCTCACGTGAGGCGGCGGGCTTTGTGTCGGGCATCGCCAAAGACAGCTTCAGCCTTTGGTTGAACCAGCACACCGAGGATGCCGAACAGCTGGCAGAGATGTGCATCAGCCGTGCCCAGGCACGCCTGCGCTCGGCCAAAAAGGTGGTACGGAAGAAAGTGGCATCGGGGCCCGCGCTGCCGGGCAAGCTCGCCGACTGTACCGCTGAAGATCCCGCTCGCACCGAACTGTTTCTGGTTGAGGGTGACTCGGCGGGCGGCTCCGCCAAGCAGGCAAGGGATCGTGAATTTCAGGCCATCCTGCCCCTGCGCGGGAAAATTCTGAACACCTGGGAGGTGGATGCCGGCGAGATCCTCGCGTCTCAGGAGGTGCATAACATCTCCGTTGCCCTTGGTATCGACCCCGCCAGCGACGATTTGTCAGGACTCCGCTATCACAAAATCTGCATTCTCGCGGATGCGGATTCGGACGGTCTGCACATTGCCACACTGATTTGCGCGTTGTTCCTGCGTCACTTCCGACCCTTGGTACGTGCGGGCCACGTGTTCGTTGCCATGCCGCCGCTGTATCGCATCGATGTTGGTAAAGAGGTGTTTTACGCGCTCGATGACGCAGAGAAGAACGGCGTGCTCGACCGACTGGCGGCCGAAAACAAACGGGCCAAGCCCAATGTGCAGCGATTTAAGGGGTTGGGCGAGATGAACCCCTCGCAGCTACGCGAGACCACCATGGATCCGGATACCCGTCGTCTGGTGCAATTGGTACTCGACGCCGACGACGATACCCACAGCACGTTCGATATGTTGTTGGCCAAAAAGCGAGCGGGTGACCGTAAGCAGTGGCTGGAGAGCAAGGGCGACCTGGCCGATATCGCGGTCTAACCGCGATTAGAGGATCGGTCGCCACGACTTCACGGCAATACAGGAGAGATACCGTGACCAAAGCTTGGCACCGATCCTGGGCACGGTGCGGCGCCGCACTGTTGCTGAGCGTTAGTCTGGGGCAGGCGCTCGAAGTACGCGCCGATAACTACGAGGGGCTGCTCGAGTTGTTTGCCGATTGGCGCGCACTGGAATCGCCGCCGATGCTGAACGGTGCGCCCGACTACACGGCCAAGCGCTTCGAATCTGCCTACCAGCTACTGGCGGATTATCGCGATCGACTCCATGCATTCGATATTGATGAGTGGCCGCGCGCGCAGCAGGTTGACTGGCATGTGCTGCGCGCAGAAATGAACGGTTTTGAGTTCAACCACAAGGTACTTAAGCCCTGGGTGCGCGACCCGGCCTTCTATCAGAGTATCTGGGATTACCGAAGCGATGTGCCCGCCCATGAAGGGCCCACACACCATGCGGTGTTGGAGCTTTGGACCTACGAGTTTCCCCTGTCTGAGTCCGAAGCCCAGCGTATGACCGCCGAGCTCGAAGTGATTCCGCCGCTCATGGCCCAGGCCCGCCAGAATTTGACTGGCAACGCCCGCGACCTCTGGGTGGCGGGTATTCGCAACATTCGCGACCAAGGCAAACTTCTCGACCGCATTCGTGATCAGGTCGGGGAGGGGGCGCCCGCGCCTTTGCTGGCCGCAATAGACGATGCCAGCGCTGCGACTTCGACATTGGTGGCTTGGCTCGAAGCCGAAGCGCCAGGCAAAACCGGCCCCTCGGGCGTTGGCGCTGCCAATTACAGTTGGTATCAAATGCAGGTCCATTACCTGCCCATGGACTTCAACGAGGAGCGCCGGCTTCTGGAGCGTGAGTTGGATCGCTCCTGGTCAAGCCTGGCGCTGGAGGAGCACCGCAACCGTGAACTGCCACCCATGCGCGCCGTCAGTAATGAAGCTGACTACGATGCCTTGGTTGCACAAACTTCCCGGCAAATGCTCGATTGGTTCGATCAGGACCAGGTCTTGCCCATGCGGGACTACATGGCCGAAGAATTGACCGCCCATCTGCCGGGTTATCAACCGTTGGAGGAGCGCAATTTCTTCACCATCGGTACCCACTACGACCCGAGACCGTTGTTATCCCATTTCTATCACTGGTTCGACCTCGCAGAAATGGCCGAGCATCCGCACCCCAGCCCAGTGCGACAGGGCGCGTTGCTGTACAACATCTTTGATTCGCGCAACGAGGGCATCGCGACTGGCGTGGAGGAGATGTTCATGCACGCCGGTCTCTACGACGACACCCCCCGGGCGCGGGAAATTGTCTGGATTATGCTCGCCCAGCGCGCGGCGCGCGGTCTTGGCTCACTGGACGCCCACGCCAATCTCAAGACCATGGCCGAGGCGGGCACCATTCATGTTGACTGGACGCCCCGCAACTGGATGCGCAATGAACCCGAGCTACTGGCGTTTGAGCAGCACCTCTACCTGCGCCAACCGGGCTATGGCACCAGCTATGTCACCGGCAAATACCTGCTCGAGCGCCTGTTGGCGGTGCGAAGCCAGCAAATGGCTGCAGCCGGCGAGCCATACGCACTCAAGGACTTCTTCACCGAGTTGCGCGATGTCGGTTCGGTGCCGATGTCGCTGGTGCACTGGCAGCTGACCGGGGATGATCGGGATCTGGCGCGCATTATGGCCGCGGGGCGGGAGGCAGCCCCCTTCGATTGATTGACCTGGGGCTGCCAGCGCGGGCACCTCTTACCGTTATCGACCAGCGAGAGATCAGCTTTGCAAGCAATGGAAACCCTGGCAGCACAATTTGAGGCCCTCGTGTGGGGGCCATGGTTGGTCGTACTGCTGTTGGGCGGTGGCTTTTTCTTCATTGTTTATTCGCGCGGCTTGCCCTATCGGCATCTGTCCCACGCGATCGCCCTGACCCTGGGTCGCTATGACACCCCCGATCAGCCTGGAGAGTTGAGCCACCGCCAGGCGCTGGCAGCGGCCCTGTCGGGCACCATGGGCCTGGGCAATGTCGCCGGCGTGGCCCTCGCCATTGCCGCGGGTGGGCCCGGTGCGGTCTTCTGGATGTGGGCCTCGGCGGTAGTGGGGGTGGCCACGAAGTTTTTCACCTGCAGTCTCGGGGTCATGTACCGGGGCGAAGACAGCCTGGGGCGCCTGCAGGGTGGCCCGATGTATATCATTCGAGAGGCGCTGCCACGGCCCTTTTACCCCTTGGCCATTCTCTTTTCGGTGGCGGGATTGATCGGCACCATGCCCATGTTCCAGGCCAATCAGCTGTCAGCACTGACCTCGGACGTGTTGTTTGCCGGCGCCGCCCCGGCTTGGTTCCGTCCCGCCCTGGGCCTGGGGCTCGCAGGCCTGGTCTCCGCAGTGATTTTTGGCGGGCTCAAACGCGTCGCCGATGTCGCCGTCGCCGTGTTGCCGGTGATGGTGATCGTTTACATGGTCATGACCGTGGCCGTGATCTCCATGCACATCAGCGAAGTGCCCGCCATGCTGTGGCTGATTGTCAGTGATGCCTTTACGGCGGACGCGGTGGGTGGCGGTCTGCTCGGTGTCATTCTGATTGGTGTTAGCCGCGGCGCCTTCTCCAATGAAGCGGGTGTGGGGACTGAAGTGATGGCCCATGGCGCGGCCCGAACCGGAGAGCCTATTCGCGAGGGATTGGTGGCCATGCTCGGCCCGATAGTCGATACACTGCTGGTGTGCACCTGCACTGCCGTGGTGATTCTGCTCACTGGCGCTTGGCAGGCCCCGGGTGATTTATCGGGCATCACGATCACTGCACAGGCCTTCCGCAGTGAATTGGGTCTGATTGGTCCGATTGCCCTGGGATTCGTGACACTGATCCTGTCGACAACAACCATGTTCACCACTTGGTACTACGGCGCCAAGTGCTTTGGTTTCCTGTTCGGCGCCGAGCGCCAACACTGGTTTCGCTGGATATTTGTCGTCAATGTGGTCTTTGGTGCGAGTGCGAGCGTAGACACGGTGTTCAGCCTGATTTCCGGCAGCTACGGGTTGATGGCGATACCCACGATGACAGCGACGCTGTATCTCGCACCGAAGGTCATGACGGCAGCGCGGGATTATTTTCAGCGTTACCCCTGACCAAGGCGGTTTGGCGGGTAGCGAAGCACGCACAACACGAGGAATAGCGGTGAAAAACAGAGCAATGAAGGGCTTGGTGACGCTTGCCATGGCATCTTTCGCGAGCGTGTCGCTGGCGGATTGGCAATTTGCCCCGTCCTCGCAAATCAACTACGTCTCGGTCAAAAACAACGCAATCGCCGAAAACAACGTCATCACAGGTGTGTCTGGCGGCTTGACTCGAGCGGGTGAGTTGTCGGTTGTGCTCGACCTGACCACGGTCGATACCGGTGTGCAGATCCGCAACGAACGCATGCAACAAATGCTGTTTGAGGTTTTTGACTTCGGCACTGCCACGCTTGAGGGCAGTCTGTCTGCCACCCAGTTGGCGTCTTTGCAGGCGGGCGAGGTTGTTCGCGCGGCCCTGCCGCTCGAGCTGAACTTACACGGCGTTACCCAGTCTGTGACCGCAGAGCTGCTGGCTGTGCCCCACGCCGGTGGGGTGCTGGTGACAAGCACAGCGCCGGTGCTGATCAACGCGGGTGATTTTGGACTGCAGGCGGGTGTGACCGCACTGCAGGAAATTGCCGGGTTGAACAGTATCAGTCGTGCGGTTCCGGTGACGGTTAACCTGGAGCTGGTTGAGGCACCTTGAGGCCGGTGTATCGGGGCGTCAGTTCCAGAGCTCGGCGCAAAGGCGGTCGATAGGTTCCCGGGCACCCTCAGCCAGCCAACGCGCGAGTCGTTCGGCGACATCGGCGAAATGCACCGCCGGTGGTTGCCGAGGTGTCTGCAACCACTGTCGGGTGTGGTCATCATCAATCTGGCGCATGACCGAGGCATAACCCAGAGACTCCAGCGCAGCTGCATTGGACAGCTGCTCCATCTGTCCCGCCAGTGGGCGCGTCAGCACCGGCTTGCGCCATTGCAGGCATTCTGAGATCAGCTCAAAACCTGAGTTGCAGATCACGCCGCGACAACTGGCGAGGTCGGCTTTAAAGCCTTTGATGTTCGCCGCTCGCCGCTCGACGTTACCCAAGTCGCTATCAGTGAGCCCGTTGGCGTACTGGCGAAACGCCACCTCGGGAAAGCTTTGTAACCAGCGCGTCACGACCTGCTGATCTTCGAATGGCAGGTAGACCATGATGTGCTCGGCCTGGGGTACGTCGTCGATGGGTGGCAGGTCGAGAATCGGCGGTAGCACGTTGTCGTTGAAAGGCGCCCAGTGCAGTCCTACCGGCCGGTCTACCGGCGCGAATCGACGCATGATCTGGCGCTGCAGCAGGCTGTTTCCCTCGACGGGCGTGTTGGGCCCAAAGGCGTACTGGTGTCCGATGCCGATAATTTCCCGGCCGGCCCGACGGCAAGCCCAGGCAGTGATGGGTTCGTAGTCGGTGACGACCAGGTCATAGGGGCGCAAGTCCAGCGCATCGACGTCGCGGTTGAATTGAAGCAGGTTGTTGTTCAGCGCCGTCTTGCGGTAGCGCATACGGCCCGCCTCGGTGACAAAAGTCAGTCCTGCGCGGTGTTCAAACTCCCCGAAGGGTTCCATATCAAACAGCTGTTCCCGCGCCCGGCCTGAGAACAGCCAGGTGACTTCAGCGTCATGCTGCGCCAGCGCCTCGGCAGCTGCCCGTGCGCGGCTGATGTGCCCCTGACCGGTGGCCTGAACCCCGTAAAGAATCTTCATGGTGGACCGAATTGGGTTAGAGGATGCCGAGCTGGTTCGCAGACAATATGGCGATTCCCGAGCCCATCAGGCCGCCGGCGATGGTGTCGCCGGGGAAATGTACGCCGAGCACGACTCTTGATATGGCGACCGCACTGGCCCACACGTACATGGCCAGAAAGGGTCCGCCAAAAATGATGCCGGTGGTAGTAGCCAGGCAGAATGCCGCAGAGGTGTGCCCCGAGGGGAAGCTGAACTTGTCCGAGGCCTGAATGATGGAGCGAAAGCCCGGTACCAGATCCTGGGGACGGCGACGTTTGAGGCCGTTTTTCAGTACAAAGTAATTCAAGCGTTCGATCATCATGGCGACACCGAGTAGCACGCAGTATTCAGGTAGCAGTACCGAGCCCGACAGCCAAACGAAGACGGGAAACATCAACTGCATATAGCCATCGCCGGATCGGGAGATGATCCGGGCGATAGGACGGACGATGGGCTGACGTTCGCCCTGTCTGAACAACCGGGCAAACAGCTGTAAATCAGCCTGCTTTAACAGTGCCAAGAGTGCCATACCCTCATTCTCTCCCGCACATATAACACCATTGTGACCATTATTTGGCGGTTTTGTGAACCTGCCTAACCCCTTGCGGGGCTGGGACAGCGGCACCGCCAGACGCTACAGTGTGTGGGTTACCAGCGCTCAGACAAGGAATCGACGTGAAAGTAGGCATTCTTAAAACCGATGCGGTCAGGCCCGAATGGGTGGAGGACTACGGCGAGTATCCCGACATGTTTGAGCGTCTGCTGTCGGCGGCGGATCCAAGCCTTACGTATCAAACCTGGGATGTCGAGGCGGGTGATTTTCCCGAAACAACGACCGACGCCGATGTCTGGCTGATCACCGGCAGTAAGAGCAGCGTCTATGAAGACAAGCCCTGGATTCGCGATTTAGAGGCATTTGTCCGCGATTTACACGCAGATCGGCGCAAAATGGTGGGTATTTGCTTTGGGCACCAGCTCATTGCCCAGGCGCTGGGTGGCAAGGTCGAAAAATCGGACAAAGGCTGGGGTGTTGGCATTCACACGTACCGTATTGCCTCTGATCAGATCGGCGAACCCCGGGGGGATGGCACTTTCCGCCTGATTGTCTCCCACCAGGACCAGGTCGTGGCCCTGCCGCCTGGCGCCGAGGTGACCGCCTATAACCCCCATTGCGAGTACGCCGCTCTGCGTATGGGTGACCATGTCATGACGTTTCAAGGGCACCCTGAATTCGTACCCGGATACTCTCGGGAGATCATGAGCTTTCGGCGCGAGCAGATCGGCGAAGATCGATGCGAAGCGGGCTTCAGCTCCCTGAAGGGCTCTCCGCATCAGGGTGATCTGGTCGCGCGGTGGATGGCGGACTTTTACCGCAGCTGAATCACCAGCTGCCGGTATTCTCCATAGACGCCCACGGCTCGGCCGGCGCCAGCGAACTACCGGCCTGCAGCAATTCGATCGAGATGCCGTCGGGTGACCGAACGAATGCCATATGGCCGTCACGTGGCGGCCGGTTAATGGTCACGCCGGCGTCCAGCAGGCGTTGGCAGGTGGCGTAGATGTCATCGACCTGGAACGCGAGGTGACCGAAGTTGCGGCCACCGTCGTAGCTTTCTGGATCCCAGTTCCAGGTGATTTCAATCAGCGGACTTTTCGCCTCTCGTGCTCGGTCCTCGTCCCCGGGTGCGGCAAGGAACACCAAAGTAAATCGGCCCTTGTCGCTGTCGTAGCGATGGGTCTCCACCAGGCCCAGCTTGTTGCAATAGAAGTCGAGAGTGCTGTCGAGGTCGCTGGCGCGCACCATGGTGTGTAAGAAGCGCATGTTTCGGGTTCCTGCCAATGGAGTGGGATTGATACCAGCCTCTCAGTGTAGGGGAAGCCGGCCGCCGGGTGGGTTAGACTGCGCTCCTTTTTCACGCCGTCGCAGGGTCTCCCCCTGCCACGCACCCCGGAGTCCATTTCTCTATGTGGTTTCGTAATCTCAGACCTTATCGGCTGCCAAGCCGGCTCGGTATCACCGTCGAGCAGCTCGCCCAGCGATTGGCAGACAAGCCCTTTGTGCCTGCCCGGCCCACTCAACCGGTGAGCACCGGCTGGTTACCCGCGCTCGATGACAATGCCAGCGAAATGGTGCATGCAGCAGGCCCGTTCTGGCTGCTGCGAATGAATCGTGAGGAGAAAATCCTGCCGGCCTCGGTCATACGCGATGAGGTCAATGCACGGATCTCGCAGATTGCTGCGGCCCAGGGTCGCAAGGTCTATCGTAAGGAAAAGCTCGAGATCACCGATGAGGTCACCCAGGATCTCATGCCCCGCGCGTTCTCTCGCGCCCGTTCGATCGAGGCGCTGCTTGATGAGCGCGAGGGCTGGCTGTGGGTGAACAACGCCAGCGCCGCCCGGGCGGAGGACCTGCTCAATGCGCTGCGTGAAATCATCGGTACGTTGCCTGCTGAGTTGCCGCGCACCCGCAAATCACCCGCTCAGGTCATGACCGATTGGTTGCTTGGCGGCGGTGCGCCCGAGGGCTTTGAATTGGGTGAGGATGCCGACCTGGAGGATCCCCGGGAAGACGGCGGCGTGGTCCGTGCCCGGGGGGTAAACCTCGATAGCGATGAAATTCGCACCCATCTTGAGTCCGGCATGGTGGTCAGCCGTTTGGCGCTCGATTGGGGTGAGCGGGTGCGTTTCATCCTCGACAAGGATCTGGTGATTCGCCGATTGAAGTTTGCCGATGAGCTGGTGACTGCCCATGAGGACCTGGCTGAAGATCGTCTGGCCCAGCGGGATGCGGATTTCCTGCTGCTGGGTGAGACGGTGACCGCCCTACAGGCGGAGCTGGTGCGTCATTTCGGTGGGCTTGAAGCATGATGCCGCGTCCGAGCCCTGGCCGGTATCGCCACTACAAAGGGCAGGAGTACATCGTCATTGGCATTGCCCGCCACTCGGAAACCGAAGAGGAGCTGGTGGTATATCGCCCTGACTACGGTGACAGGGGCCTATGGGTCAGGCCCCTGGCGATGTTCATGGAGATGGTGGAAGTGGAGGGGCGGCCGGTGCCGCGATTCGCGCCCTTGCCAATCGAGGTGCGCTGAGCGCGCCGCTCAAGCGGTGCCTAGCGAGCGGCTGCCCAGGTCGCAGGCGGAATCACCCGACTGTCCGTACAGCGTCACGACGGGTTCTCCGCGAAGAATACCCAGGGCTCCGGAGGTCATTTCGCGCAGGCCGCCAATGAGCTGGCCGTTGCGAACGTTGATCTTTTTGCACTCGTCACCAATCGCCTGAAGCTTGTCGATGAGTGTGGTGGCCGTGGTCAGTAGCGCCGTGTTGCCCGCCATTTGCTGGCTGACGTAGTCGCGCAAACTGCCGGTTCCGGTCAGAGACTCGCGCTCGCGGCGTCGTTCGACCAGAGCATCGAGCAGTCGTGCTTTGTCGGCCACAGCGTTTTCAAGCCGTTCCGCCTGGGAATCAACCAGCGCGCTGTATTCTTCCTCCAGGGCGGCATGTACGGCTTCGAGCGCCACCAGTTCACTTTCCAGTGCGGTCAGCGCAGGGTGGGTTGCCGGGGCGTTCATCAGACCAGCTCACGTTCAAGCTGGACGAGCGCTTCGGCCACCCGGTCTGCATCGACCTCGTAGCTGCCCTCGGCGATGCGCTGTCGAATGGCTTCAACCCGCTCAAGATCCACGCCATCGGCCCGGGCGAGCTCGTTGCTGAGCTCGCTGAGGCGACTCGCCGTATCGGTCAGCTCGACTGTATCGTCTGCGAGTACACGTGATCCTCGCGATGAGGCACTGTCGCCGCCGCCAAGCTTCGCGCCGCCAGAGGGCCGGTCGCTGTCGACACGGACCGCCGGCTTGATGCCGTTTGTTGTATCAATGGGATTCATTTCCCGCTCCTTGGCGCGCGGTTGCGTCGCCAGTGTATAGCTTCTCTACTTGAATTAGCGACCGCGCAACACAGAACTTTAGCCGCTTCTTTAATTTCTTTTGGTGTCATTGCATCAGCACGGAACCATCCCGGGCGACGACGCCTTCGACCTTCTTCCCCGAGCTCAGGTTGGTCACCAGTATCCGGTCGCCGGCGGCACCGCTGCCCATGGCTTTGCCCTGCATGCTGACTTTGAGTCCTGAGCCGCCGCTGACCAACGTCACCAGGGCGCCGCGGGATACCAACTCAGGCGCGCGAAGGTCCGAGCGGCGCACCAGCGCACCCTCGGCGAGGTTCCGCTTTGCTTCCTGGCCAATGATGTCTTCAAGATCGCTGAAGTTAGCCCCCGTTTCGCGGCTGATTCGCTGAATTTCCATTCTCACGTCGCGCCGACCCAGCAGTTCGCCGCGGCCCACAGAGGCCGCCATCACGGGGACTTCTATGCTGGCGCTGACCTGGCCCCGGACATAGAGGGTCCACGGGGTTGGGCCATCACAGCGGATACCGACACTGACGGGTCCCAGTGTGCGTCGTGTGGTTTCGGGCAGTACCCGCAGGGGTTCACCACACTGCGCCAAGCCCAGTCGTGCATCAAGTGGCCGCACCTGGACCTCGATGTCTCGGTAGTTGGCCTGCCGGGCCCGGTTCTCCATTTCGATCAGTGCTGTGGTGGCAATGTCAGACAGGGAGTGTTCCGCGGCCACATTGCCTGCGATCAACAGTGCGGCGAGGCCACCAAGCACGGCCTGGGTTCGCTTTGTCTTGGGACTGCTCATGAGGCTGCTCCTGTGGATCCGGTGGTTTGGATGTCTTGCGCATGGCGCGCTTTTGTCGAATTAGCAATATGGGTGCCAGCTGGAAAATTGTTCGGTTTTTTATGGGTTTAAGGGGCTCCGGCGGAGTTTGCCGGCAGGCGGCAAGGCTTGCCGCCTCAGGTGTGCTCCGTGTCCGTCAAAAACCCGTCGTTTTTGTCGCTGCGCCTCTAAGAGGCTGTTTTCTATGTATTTTATTTTTTGGCACGGGATTTGTATGGGCTAGCTGTCAATACAGGCAAAGCCCCGGCATGGACCGGGTCGCAGGAGCAAGCTCGCATGGCAGGAATCGACAAGGCATTGGGCATATCACCGCAGGTGTTGATGCTGCGTGCCCAGCGTATGAACCTGCTCACGGCCAATATCGCCAATCAGGACACGCCCAATTACAAAGCCAGGGATATTGATTTCTCTCAGGCACTGAAGGCGGCGACGGCGAGCCAGTCGGCCCAAATGACCCGCAGCCATGAGAAACACATTGCGCTGGACGGCAGCTCGGGTCAGCCCGATGTCATGTATCGAGTGCCCACGCAGCTGACCGTCAACGGCAATACCGTTGAAGGTCACAAGGAGCACACCGAATTCATGGATAACTCGCTGCGCTATTCAGTGAGTCTGCAACTGCTCGACAGCCGCATCAAAGGCCTCAAAGCCGCTATCAAGGGAGAAGTGTCATGAGTCTCTTCGACGTCATGAGCATTGCCGGCACATCGCTGGACGCCCAGACCATTCGTCTGAATACCATCGCCTCCAACATGGCCAATGCCCACACGGTGTCGGGATCTGCTGAGGACACCTACGCCCCGAGGGCACCGGTTTTTTCGGCAGTGCTCGAAGATGCTTTCGACGCCGATCCCAGTCAGATGGGCGTCAAGGTCGACGCCATTGTGGAAACCGGTGTCGAGCCGCGCCAAGAGTACTCGCCCAACCATCCGATGGCGGATGAGAACGGCTTTATCTATCGCCCTGCGGTCGATACTGCCACCGAAATGGCCAACATGATGCAGGCCTCACGCTCGTTCCAGAACTCTATCGAAGCCATCAATACCGCCAAGCAGCTGGCCTTGCGCACGCTGACACTTGGCAAGTGAGGTAAGCCCCTATGTCGATTCTTGACGCTGCTAACGTCCAGTCCCGCCAAGACATTTTCGCCGCCTTGAACCCGCCGGTTACAGAAACGGGCAACCAAAACGCCAGTAGTGTTGAGGAATTGGGTTCCGAGGATTTCCTGGCGCTGATGATTGCCCAGTTGGAGAACCAGGATCCAACCAACCCCATGGACAACATGTCGATGATGAACCAGCTCGCCCAGTTCGGCACCGTGGGCGGCATCCAGGATCTCAATGAGTCCTTCGGCAGCTTGAGCGCCACGCTCACCGGCAGCCAGGCGGTGGAGGCGGCGGCCATGGTGGGTCGCGCAGTGGCCACCGACAGCAACATCGGCACCACGACCTATTTGGGCACCACCCAAAACGGTGATCCGGTCTACGGTCTGCAGGCCTCTGCCGAAATGGGCCCCGACAGCCAAGGTGGCACTTTCTATGTGCAGGACGCGGCCGGCCAGCTGGTGTTCTCGGGGCCGATCGCCGCGGGCGGCGGTACCCAATTGATCCAGTGGGGTGGCTACAACAGCGAAGGTGAACAGTTGCCCCCAGGTGAATACCAGATTACCGCCGAGAGCTTCTTCGGCGGCCAGTCACGGCCCGCACCGGTTTCCGCGCATCAGCAGGTGATGTCGGTCTCTGTGGGACAGAGCGGTGAAGTGACGCTGAACCTGGCCAATGGCCAGTCGATGCGCGTCAGCGAAGTCAGAGAATTCTTTTAAAGCACCCAGCGAGGAAGCGATATGTCATTCAGTACAGCTATTTCGGGCGTCAATGCCGCCACCACTGATCTGAACGTGATCAGTAACAACATTGCCAATGCGAGCACAATCGGCTTCAAAACTGGTAATGCGGAGTTCGCGGAAGTTTTCGCGAGTTCGCTGCTGGGTTCGGGTGCTGCTTCAACCGGTCAGGGTGTTGTGCTCACTGAAATCCGCCAGGATTTCTCTCAGGGCAACGTCGAATTCACCAGTAACTCACTCGATCTCGCGGTCTCGGGCAACGGCTTCTTCGTGCTTGAGACCAACGACGGCGGTCAGGCCTTCACCCGCGCGGGCGGCTTCCGGGTTGATCGTGAAGGCTTCCTGACCAACGCCCAGGGCCTGCGCCTGCAGGGCTTCCAGGCTACCGACAGCGGTGAGATTACCGGTGCACTCGATGACCTGTTCATCGATACCACGCTGATTGAACCCGCCGCGACGGGTGAGACCACGCTGACCCAGAACCTCGACTCGCGGGACCTGTCGCTGCGCACGGCACCAGCGACCCCGACGTTTGACCCCAATGACCCGCTGACCTACAACGCTTCCACGTCGACCACGATCTTCGACAGCTTGGGTAACCCCCACGTACTCAATGTCTACTACGTCAAAGAGCCCGACCTGACAGCGCTCAATGACCCAGCGGGCGGTGCCGCGCTTGATGCCACCGCAGTGGCGGGAGCTCAATCGGCCTATGCGGTCTATGTCACTGTCGATGGCGAAGCGATTTACCCGATCGATGGTGCCGGTAATGGTGGTACTGACTTCACCGACGTGAGCAACGACTTGCCGAATGGTTACATCCTGTTTGGCAGTAACGGTCAGCTGATCGATGGTTCGGGCACCAACGCATTCTTCAACCCCCAGGTCAGCACGCTGGCATACATTCCCAAGGACTCCACGGGTGGCCCCAATGGTGCGACCGGTGGTAACCCGCTGAATGTCCCGGCCAACTCGATCACTCTCGACCTCAACCTATCGACCCAGTTCGGTACCGATTTTGCGGTGAGTTCAATCACCCAGGATGGTTTTGGTGCGGGTCAGTTGATTGCTTTTGAGATCGACGAATCAGGCACCGCCTTTGCGCGATTCACCAATGGTCAGTCCCGTTCCATTGGCCAGGTGGCCCTTGCCAGCTTCGCCAATAACAACGGTCTGCAGCCTTCCGGTGACACCAACTTCTCCGAGACCTTTGCATCGGGCGCACCCACTATTGGTGCACCGGGTGGTGGTGGTCGTGGTGTGATCCAGTCATCGGCCGTAGAGACCTCCAACGTGGATATCACGGCGGAGCTGGTGAACCTGATTATTGCCCAGCGAAACTTCCAGGCGAATGCCCAGGTGATCTCGGCCAACGACCAGTTGACCACCGCGATCATTAACCTGCGATAAGGCAGCCTAGGGACTGATCAGTCATGCAAACCCTGCTGCAACTTGCTTCGCTCGCGGCGCGCCAGACCCAGGAGGCCCAGGCGCTGCTCGCGACCAACCTGGCGAATGCGGACACCACCGCCTTTAAGGCGGACCTCTACGAGGCCCAGTCGGCATACCTTGATGGCGGTCCGTTCTATCACGGTGCGGCGACGGCGACAGGGGGATCGAGCGTTGATCTCGATGCCGGCAGCGTCGTCTACACCGGCCGCGATCTCGACATCGCGGTGGCGGGCGAGGGGTGGCTGCAGGTGCTCAACCCTCAGGGTGAGCCTGTGCTCAGCCGTCGGGGCGACCTTCGGGTTGATCCCACGGGCCGACTCATCGATGGCGCGGGCAACCAAATGATGGGGGAGGCGGGGCCCATCGCCCTACCGCCTTTCAGCTCGATGACCATCGGTGCTGACGGCACGATTTCGATCGTACCCCTCGGTGAACCACCGACGTCATCGACCGCACTCGACCGACTGATGCTGGTCAATCCCCCCCGGGACACGCTCGCAAAAGGGCTGGATGGTGCCATTCGTGGCAATGACCCGGACACGCTTGCCCCCGCTGCCGAAGTGCAGCTGGCGGTGGGTGCACTTGAGACCTCCAACGTGAATCCCGCGTCTGTGATGGTTGAAATGATCCAGTTGTCGCGCGCCTTCGAGAGCCAGGTGAAGGCCATGAAGACCGCCGACGAACTGAACACGTCATCGGGCCGCCTGATGTCGATGGAATGAGGAATCTGAACCATGAGTAGCCAATCCCTTTGGATCGCCAAGACCGGGCTCGATGCCCAGCAAACCAAGATGGCCTCCATTTCCAACAATCTTGCCAACGTGGGTACCACCGGCTTCAAGCGCAGTCGGGTCATCTTCGAAGACCTGCTCTATCAGAACGTCCGGCAGGCGGGTTCCCAGTCTTCCCAGAACACCTTGCTGCCCTCGGGTCTGCAGGTCGGTACGGGTACCCGGGTCGTGGCGACCGAGAAGCTGCACACCCAGGGCAACCTAACGCAAACCGGCAACTCCTTTGACCTGGCGATCCAGGGCCGGGGTTTCTTCCAGGTCCTGTTGCCCGACGGTACCCAGGGCTTTACTCGAGATGGTTCGTTTCACCTCAACGACCAGGGCATTCTGGTGACCTCCTCGGGCTATGAGCTGCAACCGCCGATCACCATTCCCCAAAATGCACTCAGTGTCAGCATCGCCAACGATGGCACTGTGTCTGTACAACAACCCGGTACGCCCCAGTCGACCCAGCTCGGCATTGTGCAGCTCACCGACTTCGTGAATCCGGCGGGTTTGCAAGCGCGGGGTGAGAACCTCTACCTCGAGACCGGTGCCAGCGGCGCGCCGCTGCCCGGCAACCCTGGCCTCAATGGCCTCGGTACCGTCCAGCAGGGTTTCGTCGAGAGCTCCAATGTCAACGTGGTGGAGGAGATGGTCAACATGATCGAGACCCAGCGGGCCTATGAAATGAATTCGAAGGCGATTGCTACCGCTGACCAGATGCTGCAGTTCGTGTCGCAGAACCTGTAACGAGGTCGCCATGAGCCCATCAATTTTTAAGATTGCATTGATCGCCATGCTGGCCCTGTTGGCCGGCTGTGGCGGATTGCATCGCAAGTCCCATCCGGCCTACGAACCGATTCCGCCCATCGTCTACGAGGAGCGTAAACAGGGTTACACCCCGGGCAGTCTCTATAGCGAGCAGCGTGGCATTGCCCTGTTTGCGGATACCCGCGCGGTAGAGGTGGGCGATATCCTCAGTGTCATTTTGTCCGAGTCCACGTCAGCGGCAAAGAGCGCCGACACGGAAATCAGCAAGGATCAGGATATCAGTGTTGGTGCGCCGACCCTGTTTGGGCAGCCCTTCGGTTTTGGCACCACCGATCGGTACAACCTCAGCCAGAGCATTGATTCGGGTTCCACCTTTGCAGGGGAGGGGTCGAGTAACCAAAGCAACAGCCTGTCGGGCACCATCGCCGTTCAGGTGTCCCAGATCTTGCCGAACGGTAATTTGGTCATCCAGGGCGAGAAATGGATCAAGCTGAACCAGGGTAACGAGTTCGTACAGTTACGGGGCATCGTGCGTCCGGAGGACATCAGTTCGCAGAACACCATTGCCTCCAGTCAGGTGGCCGATGCGCGTATCTCATACGGTGGCGAAGGGGCCATCGAGGATGGCAACACGCCTGGCTGGTTTACCCGCTTCTTCAACGGCCCGTGGATGCCATTCTGAGCAGGAGATGAGCCGATGATGCCAATAGCAAAAAGCGAGAAATGGCTGGGTTTTGCCCTGCTCGGGCTGATCCTGGTGCTGGGCACGGTGGACAGTCGTGCGGAGCGGATCAAGGACATCGCCATGATCGAGGGCGCCCGCTCCAACCAATTGGTGGGGTTTGGCCTCGTGGTGGGTCTTGAGGGCACGGGTGACCAGGTGATTCAGACGCCATTCACCCTACAGGCCGCGCGCAGCATGTTGCAGCAGTTTGGTGTCAACGTGCCTACCAACATCAACCCCCAGACCACCAATATCGCCGCGGTCATGGTCACCGCTGAATTGCCGCCGTTTACCAAGCCCGGACAGAAGCTGGATGTCACGGTGGCATCGTTGGGTAATGCCGGCAGCCTGCGCGGCGGTGAGCTGTTGCTGACCCAGCTTAAGGGTGGCAACGGCGAAATCTATGCGGTTGCCCAGGGTGGTCTGGTGGTCTCTGGCTTTGGTGCGGCAGGTGCCGACGGTTCCAGCGTTGCCGTCAACAGTCAGGCGACGGGGCGAATTCCCAACGGCGCGATTATCGAGCGCGAGGTAGCGAATCCGCTGAACGCAGGTGCGCCAACATTCCGTCTGAATCTTCACGCCCCCGACTTCACCACAGCACGCAATATGGCGGCTGCGATCAACGCCACCATCGGCAGTGGCACCGCAGAAGCCATGGATGCCGTGACCGTGGAAGTGCTGGCCCCGGCGGAGCGTAGCCAGCGGGTCGCCTATCTGGCGGAACTCGAGAACATTCAAGTTGTAAAGGCCGCGGCGCCGGCGCGTATTGTTGTCAACGCTCGCAGCGGCACCATCGTGATGGGCCAGGAAGTTCGGGTGAAGCCCGCGGCGGTTGCCCACGGCAGCTTGACGGTCACCATCGACGAGAGCATTGCCGTCTCCCAGCCGGGCCCGTTTGCCCGAACTGGCGAGACCGCCATCACGCCTGAGAGTGAGGTGGAAATCGATGAGGAGCCCGTCAACATGTTCCTGATCGAGGAGGGTGTCAGCCTGCGCGATATCGTCAATGCGATGAATCGCGTCGGTGCAGCCCCGGGCGACCTGATCGCCGTGCTCGAAGCCTTGCAACAAGCGGGTGCGCTCAGCGCCCAACTGATTGTGATCTGAGGGCCGGGCTGATGACGGGTGCGGTCTATACAGACTTTGGGCAATTGGCACAGCTGCGGGTTTCGGCCCAGCAGGACCAAAACGCAGCGCTGGAAGAAACCGCAGCCCAGTTCGAAGCCCTGTTTATCCAGATGATGCTCAAGTCGATGCGCGAAGCCGTCGTTGAGGGCGGTTTGTTCGATTCAAGCCAGCTGGAGACTTACCAGACCATGGCCGATCAGCAGGTGTCTCTGCAGCTCGCCGAGCAGGGGGGTATCGGTATTGCCCGGGCCATGATTGAACAGATGCAGACCCGGGGCATGGTTCCATCCGGGCCTTTGGACAGTGTGCAGTCCGTCACAGAATCGACTAGTGGCACCACTTCGGTACCCATTCGGGCAAGCCTGGCGCCTAAGGCTTATCCCGACGGTGCCGCTAATACATTGATAGTGGATGAGAGGGCCTAAACGGTGACGGATGCATTTGGAGTCGGTCTGTCCGCGCTGAATTCGCTTCAGGCTGCGATCAGGACCACAGGACAAAACATCGCCAATGTGAATACCGAGGGTTACAGTCGGCAGCGCGTGCAGTTCGCGACGGCGCCGCCCAACCGACTCGGTAGTGCTTTTGTGGGATCGGGGGTGCAAATCACCTCGATTGAGCGCAATTTCGATGAGTTCTTGACCCGGGATGTCTGGGCGCGCTCTTCTTCCTCAACCCAGTTTGACAGTCTGGCGGAGTCCGCCACTCGCGTGGATGAGTTGTTCGCCGATGCTTCCACGGGTATCGGCCCGGCCCTCAGTGAATTCTTCAGTGCGCTGGAAGCCGTTGCCAATAGCCCGACCACCCTGCCCGAGCGCGAACTGGTGTTATCGGCGGGAGAAACCCTCGCCGAGCGTTTCGATTATTTTGACGATCGCCTGAGTAGTTTCCAGGACGACCTCAACATCAAGATTTCCTCTTCGGTGTTGGACATCAACCAGTTTGCGGAGTCGATCGCCGCGCTGAACTCGACCATTTCACTGCAGCAGGCCGGCACCGGCGTTGCCGCAGGTGACCTGCTCGACCAGCGGGATCAGGCGATCACTGAGCTGAGCCGTCTGGTCAAAACCACGGTGCAAGCCCAGGACGATGGTGCGCTGAATATCTTTATCGGTCAGGGTCAGCCGCTGGTGATCGGTACCGACATCAGTACGGTCAGCACGGTGCCCAACTCCGAGCGTGCCAACCGACTCGATATTCAGTTGACCACCACGTCTGGCTCGGCCACGAATATCACCAACTTTGTCTCCGAAGGTGAAATCGGAGCCTCGTTGACGGCCTATGAAGATGTTATCGAGCAGGCCCGCCGGGATATTGGTGTCTTGGCGGCGGGCATTACCGTGACCTTCAACGAGGTCCACCGCCAGGGCTTTGACCTCAACGACGCCACGGACCTCGCTTTCTTTGATGAGAGCGCAGCCGACCCGGGCTTTGTGGCCCTGGCCACCAACACCGGCGTCATCAACGTCGATGGGGTCAACATCAGTGCGACCATTTATGACCCCGACCCCCTGTTGAGCGGGGATATCACTCAAGTGACCGGTGATTCCTATCGTCTGTCCTACAATGGCGGTGTGATCTCGGTGCTCAACCTGACCACCAATGTGATCACAGACTACGCCGCTCCGGGTGCGGGGACCGATTTCGAAGAACAGATCGATGGCGTGCGCATCTTCATCGACTCGGCCACCGTCGATAACCTCAACAATGGCGACCGCTTTCTGCTCGAGCCCACCGGGACCTCCGCGGAGCGATTTGGCGTAGCACTCACCGAGGCTTCCCAATTGGCGGCGGCCAGCGCCACGGGCTCACCAGGTGATGCCACCAATGTGCTCAGCCTCATCGACCTGGGTGACCAGCAAACCCTGCTCGATGGCGCCACCTATTTTGATGTCTATACCAACACCAGCAGCCGGATTGCGGTTCAGACCCGGCGCGCCCAGTCACTCGCTGAAACCGAGGCGGCGCTGTTGCAGTCGGCGGAAGCGCGACGCAGCAATGTGAGCGGTGTGAGCCTCGAGGAAGAGGCGGCCAACCTGATTCGCTATCAGCAGGCCTATCAGGCAGCGGCTCAGGTGATCGCCACCTCCCGCGACGTCTTCGACATTCTTGTGGGAGCTACCCAATGACCAGTCTGTTTCGCGTAGCGACCGCTGAGACCTATCGGTCCGGTATCCAGAACATCACCGATGCCCAGGCTTTGTTGACGCGGTTCCAGGATCAGCTGGCGACGGGTAAGCGTATCCTCCAGCCGGCGGATGACCCGGTGTCTTCCGCCCAGGTGATCTCGCTGCAAAACTCCCTGTCGCGCCTGGTCGACTATCAATCCAACACCGACCGGGCCGCCTCGACGTTGGCCTTTGAAGAAGACGCGATTGCCGGCGCCGAGGATGTCTTGCGCCAGGTGCGCGACCTGGTGATTCGCTCTCAGAACCCAGTGCTGAATGCCGAAGACCGGCTGCCACTGGCGGCGGAGGTCGACGGTCTGTTCGACCAGCTGTTGGCGATCGGCAACACCAAGAACTCCGACGGCGAGTTTATCTTCGGTGGCTTCGCCAGTCGCACCCAGCCCTACGTCTACGACAACGTCACCGATTCGGTCACCGCCCAGTCCTTTGGTGATCTCGGTGTGCGGGATATCAACGTCGCCGATGGGATTCGCATTAGAGTGACCGACCCCGGTACTGAGGTGTTTTATGCCTCCCCGGGTAACGGTTCGTTTACGCTACTTGCCGATCCGACCAATACGGGGACAGCGGTGGCAACCTCGACCCGTGCGACGGCGCTATTCGATGAAACCCAGAATTACACCCTGACGTTCACCGAGACCGCACCCGGCAGTGGCGCCTTTACCTGGGATGTCACCGAAACGCCCAGCGGCAATGTCTACAGCGGGAACTTTTCCTCAGACACGGAGATCGAGTTCGGTGCGCCCGGGCAGGAAGGGGCCGTGAAGATCTCGGGGGTGCCTGCCGATGGCGATACCTTCCAGATCACCAGTAACGCGGGCGCTGTGCGCAGTGCCTTCGATGTGCTGCTCGATATCCGTCAGGCGCTGGAGACCAGCACGACCTCTGCAGACCGCGCCATCGCTGACACCCAGCTTAACCAGGCGCTGCAGGATCTTGATCAGAACCTGGCCCAGCTGCAGGTCGTGCGTACCGATATCGGTGTGCGACTCAATCGCGTTGAAGACCAGGCCAATCTCAACGAGGCCTTCAATCTCCAGGTGACCAAAACGGTCAGCCAGTTGGAAGACATCGATTACGCCGAGACGATCAGCCAGCTGCAGTTGCAATTGGTGGCCCTGCAGGCAGCCCAGCAGACCTTTGTCCAGACCACTGGACTGACCATCTTTAACTTTCTCTGAATAGAAGGCAGGCTTACCCATGACATCACTGGCAAATACGGTACCTGAAGTGGCAAAAAAGCGATTCCTTCACGTGGGTTGCGGTCACGCAACCAAGTTGCAAACGCCCTTCCAGGGAGACGACTGGGACGAAGTGCGTATCGATGTGGATCCCGACGTCAATCCGGACCTGATCGGCAGCATGACCGACATGAGTGTGGTTGCCGACGGCGAAGTCGACGCCCTCTTTTCCAGCCATGCGATTGAGCATGTTTGGCCCCACGAGGTGTCTGTCGCGCTCAACGAATTCAGCCGCGTATTGTCGGATGACGGCTTTGCGATTATCACTTGCCCTGACCTGCAGGCCGCAGCTGCCAAGATCGCAGAGGGCAAGATTCTCGAGCCGGTCTATGACTCACCGGCGGGCCCCATCACCCCTTTTGATATCGTCTTCAGCTACCGGAAGTTCACTTCAGGGGGCAATATCCACATGCTGCACAAGTGTGGTTTCACCCAAGACCTGCTGCGCGGCACCTTGCTCGACTGCGGATTCGCCACCGTCGCCACCAAGGCACGTCCGGCGGGTTACGATCTATGGGCCGTGGCCAGCAAGTCGATTCGCTCCGATGAAGAAATGAAGGAGCTGGCTGGCGCCTATTTCCCGGCAGGTTGAGTGTCGGCCCGGGGGTGCCGGGTGGCCTTGGGATGTATCCCTGTTAAAGCGAGTTTTTGATCCCCAATGAATGTTCTTATCCTGCACCCCGATTTCCCTGGCCAGTTCATGCATCTCGCCTGCGAACTGGTGGACCAGGGACACCGGGTTGTGGGCATGAGCCGGGCCATCACCGCTCCGAAAACCGTCCGTGGCATCACCGTCATGCCCATCACCGGCGTTCGGGAAGTCACCGAGGGCGTGCACCGCTGGGCGGCGGGTTTCGAGGTCCAGGCCATTCGCGCGCGTGCGGCTTACGACACTGCCCTGCAAATCCGGAAGGGCGGATTCACCCCGGACATCATCCTTGCTCACCCCGGTTGGGGCGACAGCATGATGCTCAAGGAAGTGTGGCCGACTGCTCGCATGGGAATCTATTGCGAGTACTTCACCGACCGGATCACCGCCGAGAATTCAGGCGGTGCGGAGTTCATGCCCTCGGTAGAAGACCTCAACTGTTTGCAGCGAATCGAGACCGCCAACTGGCTGCTGCATTTTGAAGTCGCTGACGCCGGTATTTCGCCGACCCACTTTCAGGCAGGTCTCTTTCCCGCGCACTTCCGTGACCGAATTCGGGTGATCTTTGACGGTATTGATACCACCGACACGCTGCCTTCGCCGGATGCGCAGATTACGCTCAATGAGTCATTGACCTACACCCGGGCGGATGAAGTCATCACCTACGTGTCGCGGAACTTCGAACCCTCCCGGGGCTACCACACCTTCATGCGCTCGCTGCCGGATATTCTGCGCCGGCGTCCAAATGCGAGAATCCTGATTGTCGGTGGCGCCGGCGGTGGTTACGGTTTCACCCTGAGCGATGGGGATGAGTGGCGCAAGCTGTTCTTGCGCGAAATCATCGATTTGGTGCCCGCCGAGGACTGGTCCCGGGTGCATTTTCTGGGAGCCGTACCGCACGCACAACTGACGACGATCCTGCAGTTGTCACGGGTGCACATCTATCTCAGTGCGCCCATTATGCTGTCTTGGAGCATGATGGAAGCGATGGCGGCCGGTTGCACGATTGTCGGCAGCCGCACCGCACCGGTGATGGAAATGATCAGCCACGACGAAAACGGCAGGCTGGTCGAATTCGATGACCCCCAGGGGCTTTCTGACGAGGTCTGCGATCTGCTCGATGACCCGGATGCTCGAGCGCGGCTCGGCGCGGCGGCGAGGGCGCATGTTGTCGAGCATTACGATCTCCATACCCGTTGCCTGCCGGCGCAGATGGAATGGGTCGAGTCCCTGCTCTGAGACCGGCTATGTCAACCGACCAGCGGCGCTCAGGTGATGCTGGTGATCAGGCTGCGCAGTTGCTCCACCGACAAAAATTCGGGGTTGTTCCCCGACGAGTACTCGAACTCGGGGTCGACCGGCACGCCTTTTTCCCCGAGCGCATTAAGCCCGTAGTCGATGGGATTGTTAAAGGTGATGCTCGGCGCAATCGTATAGTGATCGGCAAATTCCTTAACCAAATGTGCGGCATCCCGGGGGCACATGACTTCGTGCAGCTTTTCACCGGGCCGTATCCCAATCACGTTAGTGGGTAATCCCGGTGCCATCGCCTGGGCGATGTCGGTGATACGCGAGGAGGGGATCTTTGGCACCATGGTTTCGCCACCGCGCATCCGCTCGAAGGCTTTGAGCACGAAGTCGACGCCGTGCTCGAGCGTGATCCAGAAGCGCGTCATGCGTTCGTCGGTGATGGGTAGCGCCTCGGCGCCTTCTTCAAGCAACTGTCGAAAGAAGGGAATCACCGAACCGCGGGATCCCACCACGTTGCCATAACGTACCACCGCAAAACGGGTGTCCTGGCCACCGACAATGTTGTTGCCCGCGACGAAAAGTTTATCGCTGGCGAGCTTGGAGGCGCCGTACAGATTGATGGGATTGGCGGCTTTGTCGGTCGACAGCGCGACCACGCGTTTAACCCCGTTATCCAGTGCCGCCTGAATCACATTCTGGGCGCCATTAACGTTGGTTTTGAGGCACTCCATGGGGTTGTATTCAGCGGCGGGTACCTGCTTCATCGCGGCGGCGTGAATGACGTAGTCGATACCGCTCATCGCCTGGCGCAGACGCTCAAGGTCGCGTACATCACCGATGAAATAGCGCATCTCGGGACCGTTCAACCACTGTTGCATCTCGAACTGCTTCAGCTCGTCCCGGGAGTAAATGACGATCCGCTTGGGTCCGTAGCGTTCGGACAGTGTTTTGGCGCAAAGCCGACCAAAGGAGCCTGTGCCGCCGGTGATGAGAATGGATCGGCCTGCCAGTGAGGACTGCATCATCTTGTTATATCCCCCGGAATGACTGGAAACATCAGTCGCAACCTTGACTATATCCTACCCGGCGGGCTCCGCGATCAACGCCCAGCTCAACGCAGTGCCTTTGGCCACATCGCGCGCGACTGCCAGGCCCAGCACTTCATCAAGGTGGCGGGTATGCAGTCCGTGCCCCGGTCTTACCGAACGGACATTGTCCCGGGTGATGATGTCGCCGGCGCGCATGTCCTTGGCGATGTAGAGCGAGCGTCGATATTGACGATTGATCGTTTCACCTGCGGCGGGGCCATAGTCTGCCGTCCCGAGCGCCGCTTCGGCGGTGCGCACCGCAGCGACCATTGCCTTGAATTCATCGGGTTCCATCGAGAAGCCGCTGTCCGGCCCGCCGTCGGCTCTGGACAGGGTCATGTGCTTCTCGATGATACGAGCACCGAGGCTGACCGCCACCGTCGGGGCCAGGTGTCCCATGGTGTGGTCAGACAGACCCACCGGCACATCGAAGCGTGACGCCAGGTCAGGAATGCACTGCAGGTTCATATCCTCGGGAAGCGCCGGGTAAGCGCTGGTGCACTTGAGAAGTGCCAGTTGCTCGCATTCGCTTGAGCGCAGTGCCTCCACCGCCTCAGCGATCTCGTCGATACTGGCCATTCCGGTGGAGACAATGACGGGTTTGCCGGTCCGCGCGGCCCGACGCAGCAGTGGAATGTCGATATTTTCAAAAGAGGCGATTTTGAATGCATCGACGCCGATATCTTGCAGAAAGTCGACGGCGGTCTCGTCGAAGGGCGAGGAGATAAAGTCGAGACCCAGTTCGCGGGCGAGTGTGCGCAAACGTGGTTGCCAATCCCAGGGCATGTACGCCTCTCCATAGAGGTCGTGCAGGGTTCTGCCATCCCAAGGTCCGCCATTGATCATGAAATCTGGGGCGTCCGAATCGAGAGTGATCGTATCGGCCGTGAAGGTCTGTAGCTTGATGGCATTGGCGCCCGCGTCGCAGGCGGCGCGCACAATCCGCGCCGCATAGTCGTAGTCACCCAGATGATTGGCCGACATTTCAGCGATGACATAGGTGGGCTGGTCGGGCCCAACGGCGTGGCCATTGATGCTGAATGCATTCACAGGAGAGCCTCCTCGAAGAATGTCTGTGCGGGAACGTTTTCGCCTCTGCCCGAGCGGATCACCTGCAGTGCCTCGGGGCCCGTCTGAAACAACAGGTCGATGACAGACGCATAGGGTTCAAAACCTGTTCCAATTTGTGGATAGATCGGGTGCTCATAGCGATGAAAAGATACGGCGATACCGGCGTCATGAAACACAGCCTGCTCTTCCCGCAGGTAATCGGCGGCGCCCGGCGTCGACAAATAGTGCTCACTGCCGACTTCCTGGCAGAGCGCGACCAAGAGCGCCGAGCGTTGGCCCCGGGCCTGCATTTCGGAACTGCGTTTGATCGGGGTGCTGATACCCAGCGCTCCCGCCAACCAGCGAATCAGGTGCAAGTTCAAATCGCCGAGGGAGGCATGATTCGCTTCCATGGCTTGCGTCAACCCCGGGAAATAGCGGTCGAAGAAGGGTGCCTTGCGATAGTTCTGTTCGATGCTGCGCAGGTGTTTTCCGGGGAACCCTCCCTGCGGATCAAACTGCGTCTGCAACAGGGTCTGTTGATAGCGACCCTTGACCCTGGCTGGTACTGTCAGCCACTCGAGCCCTGTTGGGGTACGGATCCGATTGCGCTGCATCCAGGATCGTTTGGCGAACTGCACCGAATCCAGCGCGATGAACAGCGCTGCCTGATCCATGAGATCAAAGTAGCCAAGCCAGGGAAGAAAAGTCGGTTGCGAGATGACGACAGTGCGGTTGGCCACGTTGTTCAATCCCGTCTGACGTAAACGGTAAACTCGAAAGGTATAACGCCCGGCTTCACCCGGTAGTCGTGCCGTAGCGTCACGCTCGGTGACAGCGCCTGCTTGCAGAATGCGAAGACTTTCTCGGGTTCAACATAGAACAAACCCTCATCTCGGTAGTCCACATAGGTTGAGAGACAATTAAAAGCCAGCCCTCTGCGGCTGAGCCTGAACAGCTCGCGCAGCAGCGTAGTCATCATGCCCCAGTTGTCGTCGCCCGCATTATTGAAGACCCCGGAGGCAAGTACGTAGTCAAACTGCTGTTGTGGGGGTTGCGCGAGAATATCGACGTGTCGGAATTCGTGCTCGGGGTATTGTTGCCGACAAGCCTCGATCATCTGCGCGCAGATATCGAAGCCGGTGTAGACACCCCGGTAGTCGAGGTCACGTTGCAGCAGCGCAAGCAGTGTGCCGGTGCCACAGCCGAAATCGAGGATCTCGGCGGACTGCAGGTCCGCGATCTCAGTCAGAATGCGCAGGCGTTGCTGCTGAGTGTCTGCGTTGCTCCACTGCACCGCAGCGGGAGAAACCCCGTGCTCCGCCAGCAGTGCCGCGTAATGGTCGCTCAAGTGGGCGAATTGTTCGCTGTAATCGTGTGCCATCGAGGTTCCCTACCGCGTCACCGTAACCAACCAGTCAAACTGACGTTCTCGACCGCCTTTGTAGGTGGTGCTGTACTCGTCAATGAAACACTCGCTGAAATGATCTGCAAAGATCGATTCGACCTCGCTTCGCGAGAAGCCGTGCAGTTGGTAGCGATTTTCACCGGACAGTCTGAAGTCCCCCTCGCCACAGAACAGAAATAGGCCGCGGCCACCTGGCTCCAGCATGGCACGGGTGCGGCGTATGACGGCGCGGGCGGTCTCGGGACCGACACACTCCAGCACCCCGATACAGATGATGAGGTCGAAACTGGCCGCATCAAAGCTGGATTGGTCGGCGGGCTCAACACGCAGTTGCGCGACCAGTTGCTCGGCTGCCAGCCGTTGCCGGGTGTTGGCAACACCTTGCTCGGCGATATCGCTGGCTGAGCAGATGAAGCCCTCCCGGGCGAGAAACGCTGTGTGCACACCGCTGCCGCAACCGAGATCGAGCACCCGGGTTTGGGATCTTTCGGCGGCGGGATAATGCCGAAAACAGAACTGCACGACTTTTTCATGGGGGTATCGGGGCCCGCCGCCCGCGTTCCACACGTCCCAGTCCGGTTCCTTGGCTGTGGTCATGAGTGAATCATCTCCTGTACTGCGCGGGCAGCTGCCTGTGTCGGGTCGTGACTGAATACTTTGCGACTGCGCGCGACGAGGGCTTTTTGGCCGGTGGTGTCTGCCAGAAAACGGGTCAGTGCATGGCGTAACTCGGCGGGCGTCGTGGTGCTGGCCTCACCCAGGTCGCAGGCGAGTCCCAGATTGGCGAAGGTCTGGGTTTCCGCTGCCTGTTCGGCATTGACCGAGTAAACCGCTGTCGGAATGCCCAAGTAGGCGGATTCGTATTTGGCGAGTCCGCCACCGGTGATGCATACATCGGCGCACGCGTATTCTTCATCGAGCCGTTTTTTTCCCACTAACACCGTGCTGCCCGATGCAAAGCCTTGTACCGCTGTTTCCAACGCAAGGGGCGGTGTACCCGCCCGTAGAGCAACTCGCACTGCGACCCTATCCGTGTGGTCAGACAGGGCCTCTAGCACCTCGAGACTCAATGCGGCGGCTTGGCCTCCGCCGAGAGAGATCAGAACTTGTCTGGGTCCGGCCGCTGCGGGCTTCGGGTGGCGTAGTCGCTGTCGTAGCCCTCGTCGCAGCAGCAGGTACCCCGGCCCCAGTAACAGCTTGGGCCCTGGCTGTGGGTAGGCAAGCTGATGGGCGCCGACCGTAAAGTTCAGCACGGTGTGACAGGGGTAGGCAGGCAGGCGGCAGAAGTCGTCTATCAAAAAGACTTTTTCGGCAACGTCCGCGATCCGTTCCGCCAATCTGGCGTCATAGCTGTCAATGACAATGGCGTCGGCACCGGACTGCGTCAGCAGCGCCTCGAGTTCGCCGGGCTCGCGCCAGTTGTCGCACAGCTGCAGCGGGAAACCTGCGTCAGTAACCGCCGCCTGTGCATGCGCGTCGAGTTCACCCACGAACTGGCAGCCAATCCCGTGGTCATCGAGTGCTTCGGCCAGACCCAGGCAGCGGGATACATGTCCGAAGCCGATCGTCGGACTGGCGTCACAACAAACGAGCACCCGGCAGCCCGGGGGCTGCGAGTTCATGGGGTATCGCCCACGCAGCGCTGAATGACGTGCGCATTGATGTCTCTCAAATCGGGGCGCGACTGCAGCAGCTCCACAACGTCCATCCAGTCGAAGCGCCGTGTGGCGAAATGCGCAAACACCCGTCTTACCAGGGTTAGGTCTGCTTCGGTGTCCACCGTTAAGCGCAGATCAGGATAAGGCTGGTCGGCGGAGAATCCCCCTAGCCGAAAGCGTTCAGGGTGGCCATAGATAAACGGCGTCACATGCTCGCGTGAGGCGGGATCATGGTCTTCCTGCCAGGCCTGTTCGAGAACCGCAAACTTGAATACTTCGACATCGGCCACACCCCGGGGAAAGCTGGGAGCAGGTAACTCGTTGCTGAGGTAGTCGATCTGACGCTCCGCACCGAGAAAACCACGGATGGCGGTATCGATGGCATCGCTGTCGAGCAGTGGGCAGTCGGCAGTCAGGCGCACAACCACGTCTGCTGAGAACACCTTGGCTGCCTGGTAGTAGCGGTCGAGCACATCGCTTTCACTACCGCGGTAAACCGTGCAGCCGTCACCGCGTGCGAGCTCGGCGACCGCGTTATCCGCCGGGAGGTCCGTGGTGGCGATCACGACCTGGTCGATGCTGGGTGCGGCCCGGACACGGGCGATCACCTGTTCGAGCATGGTTTTCCCAGCGATCTCCATCAAGACCTTACCGGGCAGGCGGGTGCTGCCCGTGCGCGCCTGCACGATCGCGACGACCTTCATCCCGGGTCTTCCATCGCCTGTCGCAGGCTACTGATGACCCGCAACACGTCTGTATCGCCAAGGCCTGGATACATTGGCAGGCTGAGTATTTGCTCAAAGACCGATTCGGCGTTGGGACATTGGGATTGGGCGAATCCCAGCGTGTCGCGATAGTAGGGGTGCTGGTAGACGGGTTGGTAGTGCACGTTGACGCCAATGCCATCGCGGCGCATGGCATCGAAGACCGCCTGACGTTGATTGGCGGGCAGTTTGACGACAAACAGGTGGTACGCGTGGCTCACCTCAGCTGATGCCACCAGCGGAGAGACCGCAGGCAGCGATTGCAGCGCCTGTTGATACACGGCGGCAATATGCTGCCGCTGTGTGATCCACCCGGGTAGTTTGCGCAGTTGGCTATGGCCCAATGCGCATTGCAGGTCGCTGGCACGATAGTTGTAGCCCAGAGCCTGCATTTCGTAATACCAGGCACCCGCCTGCGCCCGTTGCCGATGATCGGTGGTGATGCCGTGATTGCGAAAGCAGCGCAATCTTTCGGCGATCTCTGCCCGATGGCACAGCACCATACCGCCCTCACCCGTCGTGATGTGTTTGACCGGATGGAAGCTGAAGGTTGTGATGTCGGCAAGTGTCCCTACTGCCCTGCCTTGATAGTGGCCGCCGATCGCGTGACAGGCATCGGCCACCAACGCAATGCCAGCCTGCTCGGTAACGGCGCGCAGTGCGGTGTAGTCGCAGGGCTGGCCGGCGTAATCCATGGCAATAACGGCCCGGGTTCGGGGACCGATTCGCTCTGCTACCGATGCTGGGTCGATCAACAGGGTGTTGGGGTCCACGTCTGCGAATACCGGCCGCGCGCCCATATAGAGTACACAGTTGGCGGTAGCCGCAAAGGTAATCGCAGGGACGATAACTTCGTCTTCCGGTTGCAAATCCAGCGCATGCATGGCGCTGTGAAGTGCTGCGGTACCGCTGGAAACAGCGACAGCATGGTCCGCGCCGGTGAACGCGACCATGGCGGCTTCAAACGCATCGACCGCCGGTCCCGTCGTAATCCAATCTGAGCGCAGGACGTCGACCACCGCCTGAATATCGTCCTCGTCAATTTGCTGTCGCCCATAGGGAATAAACGGTTCGACCGCCGGGACGTCGGCGTCCATGGGTTTATCTGCCGGTGTCGAACTCACAGGGCGATCACCGCGTGTACCTCAGAGACTGATGTGGGCAGCGGTATCGAGCGACAAAAGCCACCGCGCTTATGCAGCACCGTCACTCGGGAATCAATCGACACAGGGCTGCGTCCCGCAGCGAGGCGCGAGAAGTTCCGGTTCTTGCTCTCACCGATAAACAAGTAGTCGGGGGTTTCATCAAAGCCCCGGACGAAGCCCGGCAACGTGAATTGCACCTCAAAGTTGCCGCCCAAAATCTCTCCACGGAAAGAGTTCAATACCCGCAGCACACCATCACTCACGGTGATGTTATGGGGCATGGTCAAGCCGCTGACGACCACTTGTCGCTCCCCGGTCGTGAGATTGATCTCCATGACGCCACCATCGTAACGGCCGTGTTTCCAGTTCCCGGAAAGGGAAAACATCGACACGAAGGCGGTGTCATCGATGATGCAGAGGTCGTTGCAGTGATGTTGTGGACTGCCCGTGCGGGCGAATTTATCGCTGAGGTGGAACTCCTGGATCTGGCTGCCACGGTTGTCGGTCATCACCAGCGAATCGCTGTAGCTCGACACATAGGCCCAGCCACCGTTGTAGCGACACAAGCCATGGGGCCTGGATACCCCTGCGAGATGGATGGTGTCTGTGACTGAAAACCTGTTATCGAGCAGCACAATGCCATGCTCCTGACTGGCTACTGCGAAGCCATCGCCGTCGCGGATCAGGCCGTGGGTGTTGCCCGCGTATACTTTTTCGATCACCGGGTAGGGGGCATCTCCCGCTTCGGTAATTCTGAACACACCGCCGCCGCGATGGTCTTCGGGCGCCGAAGGCAGACCGCTGGATATCAGTACCGAAAAACAGGTGTCTTCGAGGGCCGCGACGTCGAGTCTTTCGCGCAGATAATCTGGCACTTGAATGCCAGTACCCCAGACATAACCGTAGCCCTCGAGTTGTCGGCGGACCTCAGAGATCGAAGTCGTGCAGATCAATACATCGTGATCTGCGGCACCACCGGCGAGCACTGTCGGCGACCTGACCGGGATGTCATGGAACATCGTGCCCTGTACCGTCGGATCATTGTCGACGATGAAGTCAGGTGAGCGGGCCAGTAGCTTCTCCGCGACTACCCCCGCACCAAAAAATACGAGCTTTTTCCGGTTAGCCATACGCACCGATCCAGTCGGACATTTCTTGGCAGCCCATCAGATGCCCTTCCCAAATACTATAAAGTTTTCCCGAGCCGCACGCTGTTCTACCGATACCCATCGTCTGAGTGGCGCCGGCATGGCGGGCGGCTGTGAGGCTGGCGCCGCGCCGTCATCATTGATTAGCGGCGCCAGGGCCGCCAACTTGTGTTTAATGAACCACGCCACCCCGGACCGGCTTGTCCCCAGCCAATTGAAAAACGGCCGAATGTCCACCGGTACTTTGTGATAATGCGCTAACAGTCTTCTGCCCTGTTCGCTATTGATACGCTGGTGCCTGATCTCGCGAGCGACGTGGTCGTTGATCTTGCGCTGACCCGTGCGCTTGAACTTGAGCAGATCGTGAAGCCCGTAATACACCGAACTGCCGGCGCGCTCGAAGGGATCGAAGCTCGTTGCATGGGCCTGAGCCCAGAAGCCCTGATCCACCGCAGCGGCATTTTGGGGCAGTGGATCCCAGCGTAAATAGTGACTCAGGTAGAGCCCGCGCACGCGACCGGCCAGGCGCCGGGTCTCTGGATAGCGGTAGTAGTTCAGGTGCTTTTCGTTGACCTGCGCGCCATTGCCGATCAAGTGGTCGATGTCCACATCAAACAAATCGTGTTCCCGTCGACTCCAGCGCGACATCTCGACCGCATCGAGATGAGAAAACTTGCCGACCTGCTCCACAGCCTGGTGTTGTCCCCAGATCACCAGCGGGATGTTCTGTTTCAGCGCCACATGAACGGGGAAGGATGTATGCAGTTGCAGGAACGGCAGCAAGATATGGTCGAACTTGCGCAAACTGGTGCGCACCAGATCCTGATAGATCCGGTAATCGGGGTTGTAGACCAGCGAATCCACATCGAAGTGGGTGATCAGATTGTGAAAGTTGTGCCAGCCCACATCATTGCGAAAGTAGTCGTTGACCATCACCACCAGCGGCGAGAGCCCCAGCGAGCTGACGACTGACAGCGTGTAGTAGTCCTCAGCATCGCCGATGACGGGCACGACGCAATCATAGGCGCGCTTACCAGAACAACTGCGCTTGAGCTGTTGCTCAAGCAGCGAGCGCCGCGCGGGCCAGTCGAGCGTGTCTTTCTCCTGGTGGGTGATGCATCCCGAGCAGAGATCATCACTGCCATTGAGCACGATGCCCAATGGGTGACTGGCCGGATAAAGGCACTGGGGGCAGGTATCAACCACGCCGGTATGCCTCGGTGGCGTACTCGCGATGCAGCATCCGATTGTCGAGCAACACCGCTGCGACACCGGAATCTGCCGCCTTCGCCACAGTCTTGGTGCCAATGCCGCCGCTGAGCAGGGTGCGCTCCCGGGGAAAACTGAGCGCCTCAAGCAGGGCGAAATCGAAGCTGTTTGGCACCCCTTCGTGGGTCGTATCCACCAGGATCAATTCGTTACACAAGGCATCAATCAGTTCGAGTGTCTGCCCCGACAGTGGTTGAAAACAGCCGTGGGCTGGGCAGAAAACCTCAATCTTTTGCCGGTGACGACGCACGGGAAGCAGACACTGGATCGCTTGTTTGCCGAAAGATTGGCTGGCCTGCTCGATCAGCTCCCGTTCACCTTTGAGAACAGCGGAGCTCAACACCAGACGTTCAACCGGTAATTCCTGAAGCAGCGACAGTTGCTTCGCGCAGCGGATACCACCTCCAAAGGACAGTGGGGTCATGGTCGAACACTGCCCAAGTTGATGGATATCCTCGGCGAGGGCGGTGTCGGTGTCGCTGTCGCGCACGGGCCGGATCACGGCGATCTCGTCACAACCATAGTCGTCGAGGGCGTCGAGCACGCCCTGGAGGCGCCCCAGACCGCGTACGAGTTGCCAGCCATAGCTCTGGACGGCGACACCCTCACGCAATAGCACCATGGCACCGATACGCATGGGCTACACCATCATCCGTAGCAGGGAGAGCCCGGTGGACTGGCTTTTTTCGGGATGGAACTGCACCCCGACCACCGGCCCCTGGACCACCATGGCACTGTACTCATCGAGTGCCGGCCCAATGGATACGGTAAAGGCGGCATCGCCCGAACAGCGCACACCGAACTCGTGGTTATAGAACACCCGACCATTGAGTATTTTCTGGCGCGACAGGCCCAGTTTGGGGCGCAGGGTTTCACCGGCCATCGCGCGGGTGTCCAGATGTAGCGGTTCCCAGCCATTGTGAACGCCGTGACCGCCTAGATGCACCGTATCCGCGTCGATCAGACCGAGTCCCTCGACCCCGCCGTCTTCTTCGCTGCCCCTGCCCAGCAACTGAAAACCCAGGCAGATGCCGAGCAGCGCGTGGCCGGCGCCAACATGATCCTTTATGGCTTCGACAAAACCGCGCCGCAGCATGTGGTCCATGTAAGTACCGGCCGACCCTACACCCGGCAGTATGAGCAGCCCTGCATCGAGCTTCGTCGCTTCGCGGACCACCCGCGGGCGCACATTAAGGCGGCGTAACGCGTTCACCACCGACGGTAGATTGCCGTAGCCGAGGTCGAGCACATTAACCGACATGGTCTTGCCCCACGGTAAACAGCGGACGTGGACGCCCCGGTCCGCTGCAGTCAAACAGCGCTGGGTTGACCCAGGATTTGGCGGTCTGCCAAAACTCCGCCTCGCTGATGGACACGTAGTCGCAGAAACGCCGAATAATACGGTCCGAGCAGACCCCATCGTACTGTTTGACGACTTCGATGGCGTCGGCGCGCGAAATCTTGCCATCACGAATCAATTCGCAGACATCGTCAGTCGCACGCCCAAATCCAAACTTGTAGTACTTGAGCATTAAATTGATGTTGGTGAATTCCTCGTCAAGCATGGACGCGTTGAGAAAGTCTCCGGTATCCATTTCCTCGTGAGGTCGCAGTGTCAGTCCTTGCAGGGCGGCGTAGGTGGCGTTGCCGTCACTGCTCCAGTCATCCCAGGCGGCGCCAAGGTAAAAAATGTTGATCTTGTGCTTTTTGAATTGCAGCTCATCGGGATAAAGGTAGTGACCCGCCAGATACGGCGCATCAACCGTATCGTCGATCCATTGATTTCCGCCTTCGGTGAGCGTGTTGAGATTGCGCAATTCGTTGCCATCGAACTCGTCGACGCCTTCGACCGCCGCGTCCCCGACCTGCAGCGCCGGGTTCTCCCCCCAGAAAATGATGCGTACACCGAGCTTGATGGCGAGCCGAGGGACGGTCGAGAACAGGGACATTTCGGTGCTCTTACAGACGTTGCCGAACTGCCGGAATGACTGCAGTGTGAGTTGCGCTGCAGTTTGCGGCGCGGGGGTGGCAACAATGACGTCAAAACCCATGCGGATCAGATTGCTGAGATTGTCCGCACCGATGTCAGTCATCTGTCGGGGTGGGTAAGCGGCGCAGATGAGTAGCGGACGCAGACCGAGCCTGTCGCGTACCCAGTGCGCCTGGCGGGTGCTGTCTTTGCCGCCACTGACGCCAATGATGCAGTCGTAATCCGGGGGTTTGCGGTATTTGCGGAAACTCTCCTGAATCTTTTCCCGCAGGATGGCCAGTTTCGCGGACGCGTGTCCGGCCCGATCGCTGTTGGCGTAGCGGCAGGCAATGCACACCCCGTCCTCAAACGACGCGTTGGGTCGCAGATCGGTGGTGAGGCACTCGGTGCAGTAACGCATGACGCCTACGCCCGGATGGCCCGCGCCACAAATTTTTCAGTGCGCAGGTCAGCCCAATCGTGCTCATCCACCTCATGCAGGGCCAGTGGGCCCAGGTTGACGCTCAGGTGGGATTGGTTGGAGAAGTCGAGCATCGGCGTTTTGCCGTCGACGTGCCTGACCACATCGCCGACTTGATAACCGGTCTGGACGAGCATTGCCGTGAGTTCTTCGCGGGAGAAAAAGCGAATCTTGTCCCAGCCGAGAGGGCCTGATTCCCCGTAGGACCAATGGCCAGCCGCGAGTGATGTCAGCATCTGGATGCTGCGCACATTGGCGACGCTCACGATGACCCGAGCGCCCGGGTTCAACAGCTCGTGGATATCCAACATGAACTGCCAGGGGTTGTAGAGTCGCTCCAGCACGTCGTTGATGATCAACGTATCGAAACAGCCGGCAGGCAAGCGCCATCCGGCCACATCCACGGTGGGTGCGGTCCCCGGGAGCACGCCATCGAGACCCGTCTGGGCATCCGGTGCAGCGCCGAACTCCACCCCGTAACAGGCCACCTGTTCCCAGGATTCGCGCAGACGACTGGCAGTGGCGCCCGTGGCATTGCCGAGGATCAGTACCCTTTGCGGGGCGGTATCGAGCAGGCCCAGCAGATGTGCCGACGACTCCTGACTGGTTGCGATGGGTGGGTGCTCGTTGCGACCCTGGCGTTGCCATAGGCGTTCAACCATCCCGTCCCCCACCGACTCGCCAAGTTCGGCCAATTCCGCCAGCAGGGCGGCCACGCGCTGAGTGGACTGACCGTCGCCGCTGGGGCTCGCGAAGCGCTCGATGGGTTGCAGGCCGAATGTCGACGGGCCGTCGAGCGCATCAAACTGACTGACCAGCCATTCGCTGAGTTCGTATCCCTCGAGCTCGGGCAGACCACAGTCTGCCCAACAGGGGCCGAGTAGCCATTGGGACTCGTCCAGCAGTGTGACTGCCGGAATACCGGCCATGCCGGCCTCGATCGACAAATTGGAGCCCGAGGAAATGACCAGCGATGACGCGACCAGCAGTTCATGGGTTTTGTCGGCGCTGTAGTGGATATGGTGCTTTGGTAGCTTGAGCGTGCGCACCAGCGCGTCGATCATGCGTTTGCCGAAGTGCAGGTTCTGCGGGCGGTCCTTGATGATCAGGTGGAACTCGCGCCCCGCCGCCCACGCAGCCCCGCAGGCTTCCAGTACCGAACGAATGTCCTTTTGGTAAATCTCCGGGTCGACAAAAGCCGAGGTGGCCGAGGCCCAGGTGGTGAAGTACGTCAACCACATGGGCTCGGGATCGATACCGAGCCGTGCACCGAGATTGCGTTTGATACTGGCTTTTTCCGGCAGTAATGGCGCGTAGGCATCCCAACCCGGAAATCCTGTCACATGGACACGATCCGGATTGACGCCGAGATCCGCCAGCCAGTCGACGGTAATGGCTGAGCCGACAGCGTAGTGGTCAGCGTCGGCCCGCTCGTGAATCGCGTAGGGGCGACACTTGGGTACGCTGTGCATCAGGTGCAGCGTTTGCAAATGGTGCTGTTTGGCCCATTGCATCAGCAGTGACGGGACTTCGCTGTACTCCTCGTTGAGCGCGACCAAGCGTATGTCAAAGTGCTCGAGACAGCGTTCCAGCGCATCGATGCGCTGATACGACTGCTTTAGAAACAGCTGTAGATTGCCGCTGACAATCTCTGCAAGGGTGTCTGCCGGAATAGGCTTGTCGCTGCAGTAGTCTGCCCAGGCCGTTTGTTGGAAGGCCTCTGCGGTACGTTGCTCGGTGTCGGTTGCCAGCGCTGCGAGCTGCGCGACTTCGGTGTCGTCCAGCAGGGATTCAATGTCGACCAGGCGTCCACCCGCAGCGACGACAGCGGCGCGCTGATCCTCGCTGTAAGTGTTGCGGAAACAGAGCAGCACGACCGGACTTTGCCGCAGCATTTGCACAACGGCGGGCCAATTGCTTTCCCACAACTGACAGATGATGGCCGGCGTCTTCATGGTTTGTGAGGTGCCTGGTGACGAAAATGCTGGGTCAGCAGCAGCGAAAACAGGTCGTACTCCCGGGTTTTGCCCAGACTGATGCCTTTGTAGTGAAACAGGGGCGCGATGTCGGCGCTCTCATACCAGCTGCGCGTGATGGCGATGTTGTCGCTGTCCTGTTGTTCCTGTTGGCGCCAGCGATCGAGCACGCTCAAGTGCTCGGCATCGAGCAGCGAATCGATATTGCACTGGTAAGCGCCCGACAACAGGGCGCTTAGCCGATACCAGAGTACCCGGCAACGCATCGACATCATTGTGCTGTTGATGGCGGCGATGGTCTCGGCGCCGACGTGTTGTTTGACGTCGCCGCTGATGTTGCCGGAATGCGTCGTAGCGTTGGTGGCCGGGTGTGTGCCCAGCAACAGCCACGTACGCTGACAGACCGACGACGGGTTGTTGGCGAACACCTGTGTTTGTAACAGGGACACCAGCGTGCGAAGACGGGGGTCGCTGGCCACCCAGGATACGACCCGTAACCAATGCTCGGCGGTGGTGGGGCTGTAATGGCTGATCTGTTGCGCAAAGTCTGCGTCGCTGAGGTCAAGAAATCCCGCCTGCTGTAAAACTGTCCAGGCGAGTCCGCGACTCGATGTCGCATCAGGGGCTTCACTTCTCAGCGCGGCTACTACCGCGGCGGCTGTGGCGCTTGGCAGATCCAGCAGTAACTGACTGCCCGCTGGCAGCCTTTGCTCTAACGCGCTTAGCCAAGCCTCGTCTAAACGTGTCCCGGCGGATGCCGTCTCACTCAATGCCGGCAATGGGCCCGCATTCACGCGGACATGCAGCTGGCGTGGCAGACCATCGGCGCAGGCCTGGCTGAGACTGCCGACGTCATCGACCGATAGGGAAAGTTCGGGACGATCGGCGTTGTCAGCGAAGCGCTGAATGAGCGCTGCTGTGAGAGTCTCGAAACCTGTTGCCGTGCCGTGATGCATGGTGCCGCGCCACCTGTCGGGATTCGTCTGGCCCTACCATCAAAGCATATTTCTGTCTGCTTGTTCTGCGAACCATTGCCCCAGCCTGGGCGGGTATGACCCATTTGGGGCAATTTGAAAAACAATCGCAAATTTCCTTAAAGACCGCGCCGCCAGCGCCGCCAATTGGAGTGAACGAAATGACTTCGCCCTCGCAGGGCAGAGCAGAACACGACGCTGGAGTGCCAGCGACAAGGAGGCGGAAATGCCATTAGTAGTCAATACCAACGTTTCATCGCTGACCGTGCAGCGGAACCTCAGCCAGCAGCAGGCTGATTCCTCTACCGCGTTCCAGCGCTTGTCATCCGGTCTTCGCATCAACTCCTCCAAGGACGACGCTGCGGGTCTGGCGATTTCTAACCGTTTCACTGCCCAGATCAACGGTCTGAACCAGGCGGTACGGAATTCGGGTGACGGCATCTCGCTGGCGCAGACCGCAGAAGGTGCGCTGGGTGAGATCACCAACAACCTGCAGCGAATTCGTGAGCTGGCCGTTCAGGCGTCAAACGCCACGAACTCCAACTCTGACCGTGCTGCACTGCAGACGGAAGTGAACCAGCTGGTCGCGGAAATCGACCGGGTTGCGGACAACACCTCGTTCAACGATGTAAAGCTGCTTGACGGCACCTTTACTGACCAGATCTTCCAGGTGGGCGCGAACGCGGGTGAGTCCATCACCATCAGCCAGATTCTCGACGCCAACGCTGCTGAGCTGGGCAGCCTGTCCCGAAACGACTCTGCTGGCCGTGACGCACTGACCGCCAGCATTTCAGCGACTTCGACCGGTATCGGTTCATCGATCGCCGCAGGCACCCTGCAGATTACCGGCCCGGCTTCTGGTGGTAGCGCAATCAGCCTCGAGGCCATCGCAGCGGACGCCACCACGGCGGATCGTGTTGAGGCCATCATCGAAGCTGTCAACCGCGTGTCCACCCAAACCGGTGTTGGCGCTCGTGAGACCTCGACTGGTTTTGAGCTGGTGTCTGAAGGTAGCTTCTCGATTGCTGGCTTCACCTCGCTGGCGACCGGTATCACTGCTGCCAACTTCAGCACAACCACCACGCTCGACGGCGTCAACGAGATTTCGGTTGAGGCTTACTCCAGCGCCCAAACGGCCATCAAGCTGGTCGACAGTGCACTGTCTGAGATCAACGAAGGCCGAGCGGTACTCGGTGCGGTTCAGTCTCGATTCGAGTCAACCGTTTCCAGCCTGCAGACCACCTCTGAGAACCTGACGGCTTCACGTTCGCGAATCCAGGATGCTGACTTCGCGGCAGAAACTGCCAGCCTGACCCGTTCGCAGATCCTGCAGCAGGCGGGCATCTCGGTCTTGAGCCAGGCCAACTCGGCGCCGCAGCAGGTGCTGGCCCTGCTCCAGTAAGGGTGACTTTGGATCCCGGATCCGGAGGGTAGCTACTACCCTCCGGATTTTTTTTAACCGGGGCCCGCAAAAAAAATGAAAAAAATTTAAAAAAACTTCTAAAGGTTTCCTCCGCGCTGTCGCTACTCGGATTGAGCGACAGAAATATGCCCCAAATGGGGTACCGCTCCGATAGCAATGCTGTTGGATGAGCGATCAAGGAGGCAACCATGCCATTAGTAGTAAACACTAACGTTTCATCGCTGACCGTACAGCGAAATCTGAACTCTCAGCAGGCAGATTCCGCAACGGCGTTTCAGCGTCTGTCGTCCGGTCTTCGCATCAATTCCTCCAAGGATGACGCTGCGGGTCTGGCGATTTCTAACCGTTTCACTGCCCAGATCAACGGTCTGAACCAGGCGGTACGGAATTCGGGTGACGGCATCTCGCTGGCGCAGACCGCAGAAGGTGCGCTGGGTGAGATCACCAACAACCTGCAGCGAATTCGTGAGCTGGCCGTTCAGGCGTCAAACGCCACGAACTCCAACTCTGACCGTGCTGCACTGCAGACGGAAGTGAACCAGCTGGTCGCGGAAATCGACCGGGTTGCGGACAACACCTCGTTCAACGATGTAAAGCTGCTTGACGGCACCTTTACTGACCAGATCTTCCAGGTGGGCGCGAACGCGGGTGAGTCCATCACCATCAGCCAGATTCTCGACGCGAACACCGCCGAGCTGGGAAGCCTGTCGCAGAACAGCACTGCCGGCCGCGGCGCGCTGACGGCCAGTATTTCTGCGACGTCCACCGGTATCGGTGCGTCGATTGCTGCCGGCACTCTGCAGATTACCGGTCCGCTGTCGGGCGGTAGCGCGGTGAGTCTCGAGGCCATCGATGTCGATGCCACCACCGGTGATCGTGTTGACGCGATTATCGAGGCGGTTAACCGCGTGTCTACCCAAACCGGTGTCGGTGCCCGTGAGACCTCGACTGGTTTTGAACTGGTCTCTGAGGGCAGCTTCTCGATCGCTGGCTTTACGTCAGTAACCACTGGTATCACAGCTGCCAACTTCAGCACCACGTCGACGGTCGATGGTATTGATTCGCTGTCGGTTGAGGCCTATTCCAGTGCCCAGTCTGCGATCAAGCTGGTTGATAGCGCTCTGGCGGAAATCAACGAGGGCCGAGCGGTACTCGGTGCGGTTCAGTCTCGATTCGAGTCAACCGTTTCCAGCCTGCAGACCACCTCTGAGAACCTGACGGCTTCACGTTCGCGAATCCAGGATGCTGACTTCGCGGCAGAAACTGCCAGCCTGACCCGTTCGCAGATCCTGCAGCAGGCGGGTATCTCGGTCTTGAGCCAGGCCAACTCGGCGCCGCAGAGTGTACTTGCGCTGCTCCAGTAATACCGGCCCCAATGGCTCGGTAAGCCTTGACCGGGGGGTGGTGCACGCCCTCCGGTTTTCCTGTCTTTGCGCCGGGGGAAAACTGAGCGCAAAATGGGACCATAACGGAGGACTATTGCAATGGCCTCAATCAGCGTAGACGGCTCGGCCGCAGTGCTGGACAGCGTGAATCCGCGCAGCCAGAACCCTGCGACCCAAAGCACTGCCCAACAGGCTGCGGAGCGCGCCGCTGCCCGGCAGGAACTCGCCGCGCGCGTTCGTGAAGCGGCAGAATCTGCCGAAGCTGCCCCCTCTCCAGAGGAGTTACAGGCGGCGGCTGCCGACATCGGCGACTATATTTCACTGGCTACGCGCTCGCTCAATATCCGTGTTGATTCGGATTTGCAGCGCCCGGTGGTCACGGTGTTCGACGCCGACACCGACGAGGTGGTACGCCAGATTCCCTCGGAGGAAGCACTGGCGATTTCTCGATTTATTCGCAGTCAGCGGGACAATGCCGAAGAGCAGCTCGCCCTGGCCGGGGTGATTCTCAACGAACAGGGCTGAAGTGGCACGCGGATTGCTAAAGATTCTCCGGAACGAGGCGCTAACTAGAGAGTAAACTGCTCAACCGCCTCCCTGCAGGGGTCCGCAATGACAACAGGCACCATCACATCGACAGGTTTGGGATCAGGGCTTGATATCGAAGCGCTGGTTACCGGGCTGGTCAACGCCGAGCGGGCACCCACCGAAGCCAAAATCGATCGCCAACAGTCGAGTGTCACCACGCTCATTTCTGCGTTGGGCGAACTCAACAGCTCGGTCTCGGGTATTCAGTCCAGCATCAGCGCTCTCGCAGAGCGGACTTTGTTTGAAGGCGTGACCGCGAATACCGATCAGTTCAGCGCGGTGACCGCCACGGCCACCAGTGAGGCGAGTGCCGCCTCCTACGACATTTCTGTGTCCACGCTCGCGACCAAGCAATCCCTCGCCAGCGGCACCTACGCCAGCGAAGACGCCGTGGTGGGCACCGGCACACTGACCATCGACATTGGTACACCGACCTATTCCGGGGGTGACCCGGTTTACTCGGGGTTTGCCAGCACCTCGAGTGTGGCGGTGAACATTGCTGCCGACAGCACACTCAGTGAAGTCCGCGATGCCATCAATGCCGCCGAGGCAGGCGTCGAGGCATCGATTGTGCGCGACGGCAGCGACTTCCGGCTATTGTTAGTCGCCGAGAACACCGGGGTTGAGAACAGCTTCCAGCTGACTGTCACCGATACCGGCGACGGTTTGAACGAAGACCCGGCGGGGCTGTCGGCGTTGGCTTTCAATACCAGTGTGTCCAACCTGACCCAGTCAAATGCCGCACTGGATGCGTCTTTCTCGATCAACGGACTGGCGCTGACATCCGCGTCGAACCAGGTCGATAATGCCGTGACCGGTGTGTCATTGACGCTCAAAGACACGACGACCACCCCTGCACGCATTACCGTCGCCGAAGACCGGGCCGCCATCACCAATGCGGTGCAGAGTTTCGTCGACAACTACAACAGCACCATCACCACGCTGAACGCCCAGACCACTTTCAACCCGACCACGGGTTTTGCCGGGCCACTGGTGGGTGACTTTTCCGCGCGCACGGTCGAGAACGCGCTGCGTAATTCGGTCAGCTCACCCATCACCGGTGCGTCATCGTTTTTTGACTCGTTGGCGACCATTGGTGTCACCACGACCACCGAAGGCACGCTCGAGTTCGACAGTAGCTTGCTGACCAATGCGCTGGACAGCGACAAAGAGGCGGTGGTGACCCTGTTTGCGGGCAGCGTTGATGACAGCGTTGAAGGCGTGGCCGAGCGTGTCAGCACCGTGCTCGACGGCATTATTGATACCGACGAAGGCCTGTTGCCGCTGCGAAGCGCCAGTCTCGCGGACCAGCTCGACGACATCGCTGATCAGCGCGCCGCTCTCGACCGACGCATCGAAACCATCGAAGCGCGCTTTCGAGCCCAGTTCAATTCACTCGATATTTTGTTGGCGGAGCTCAACACGACGGGCCAGTTCCTCGAAACCCAGCTCGCGTCGCTGCCCTTCGCCAACCGTCCAGACAACAACTAGCGCTTTATTCGGAGTAGCCAGGCTATGAATCCAAGCAACTTTGCCAACGCTTACGCCCAGACACACAACCACACCGCCATTGTGGATGCCTCCCCCCACCGGCAAATCGCGTTGCTCTTCAACAGCGCCATCGAGCGGGTGAATCAGGCCAAAGGCGGCATCGAAAAGGGTGACCTGGGGCTCAAAGCCCGATCGGTCGGCAAAGCCGTGGATATTCTTGACGCCCTGCAGGGCTGGCTCGACATGGAGCAGGGCGGTGAAATCTCCCAGAATCTCGATGCCCTCTACGACTATATGATTCGTTGCCTGCACCAGGCCAATATGGAAAACGATGCGAGCAAACTCGAAGAAGTTGTTCGTTTGCTCGGTGAAGTCAAGAGCGGCTGGGACGGCATTGCCCAGCAGGTAGATGGCTAATGGCGCCTGCCGCCTTGAAACAGGTCGATGACCTGGCGCTGCGCAGCGGTCAGTGCACCTTGCTGGCGAACGTATTACTGATGACTCGTCAGATGGTCGAGCTGGCTCACGAGGCCGAGTGGGACGCTGTTGCTCAGCTGGAGGGGGACCGCCGCCAACTGCTGTCGGAGACGTTTGCCGAACCCGTGCCGCCAGAGCACAGCGAAATTTTCTCGGAAGCGCTCGCCGCTATGTTGCACATGAATGAAGAGCTGATGGCTTTGTTGGCAAAAGCCAAAGACGAGAACCTCGCCCAGCACGCCGAACAGGTTCGCAAGGGCCAGCACATCGGCCAATACCTGGATATCGACAGCCAGCGCTGAAATCCACAGGTGCCCTGTCAAAAAATTGGCGCTACACTGCCTTGAGCGATGACCGGGGGCTTTCTACCCCGGACATCAGTCTCAATTCCCAACCAGAGATCGTGCGTTGACCGCCAGGGCCGGAACGACTGAAAAAACCAAGCTCGCTCGTAGCCTCGTGGGTAGTAGTGCGGGTATGCAGCAGGTTCGCGAGCTTATCTTGCAGGTCGCCCCCTCCAATGCCACGGTATTGCTGCTCGGCGAGACCGGCACCGGCAAGGAAGTGATCGCCCGGGGGGTCCACAGCTGCTCACAACGTGCCGGTGGTGCGTTTATCCCGGTGAACTGTGGTGCCATACCGCCCGATCTGTTGGAGTCTGAACTTTTCGGCCACGAAAAGGGCGCTTTCACCGGCGCTATCAACGCCCGCAAGGGCCGTTTCGAGCTGGCAGAAGGCGGCACGCTGTTTCTCGATGAAATCGGAGACATGCCGTTTGCCATGCAGGTCAAACTGCTGCGGGTTTTGCAGGAGCGGACCTTCGAGCGGGTGGGGGGCAGCAAACCGATGCAATGCGACGTGCGCATCATCGCGGCGACCCACCAAAACCTTGAAAAAAAGGTTGATGCGGGGGAGTTCCGAGGCGACCTTTTCTATCGGCTCAATGTGTTTCCCATCGAAGTTCCGGCGCTGAGAGAACGGCGGGAAGACATTCCCGAACTGGTGCAGCGGTTTCTGAAACTGCTCGCCGATGAAGGCCAGGTGGCGCCCCAGCTCGATGGTGACGCTCTGCGCCATCTCAGCCAGCAACCCTGGCCTGGCAATATTCGCGAGCTGGGTAATCTCATCGAGCGTCTGGCCATCCTGCACCCTGGGTCAACGGTCTCCGCCGCGCAACTGCCGCCGCGTTATGTGTCGGGCGAGATGGCCGAGTCAGCGGATTGTTTCCAGGCCGAGCCAGGTGCGCCGGTACAGGAAGACCTCACCGACCTATTTGCGCCGCCGGTTTCGCAGCCGGTAGAGGCCGCTGAGTCTGGCTGGGATATGCCCGCTGTGCCCGAGATCACCTGGCCGATTGACCTGAAGTCCCATCTGGCCGAGGTTGAGCAGACGCTCATCGAGCAGGCCCTTAACGAAGCCGACGGTGTGATTGCCCAGGCGGCAAAGTACCTTGGACTGCAGCGCACCACCCTTGTCGAGAAGATGCGCAAGCACGGAATTCGTCGCGCCTGAGCGGCGTCATAAATCCGTCACCGAGCAATAAAACGAAAGCTATCTATCTGATATTTATTCATAAATATCCACTGGCACGTCCTTCGCATAAGCGCCCCTGAAGAACGGTTGCCGGCAAAGCATTGCCGCCCGTTGCCACCTAATCACCAGGGGATGGGCGATGGAAGCGAACATCAACATCACACAGCACGAGGCGTTCCGAAACGCCATCGATGCGCTCAGCGATCCCGCGCTGACCCGCGTCAGCGATGAGCTAGAGACCACCTACAAGGCGTTAACCGGGCAGATTGCCCGGCTGAACGCTGAGCTCGAAGCGGCGCGACTGGCACGGCGCGAGGAACACGCTGAACGCGAGCGCGCGCTGGCCCGCCTGGCAAGACTGCTGGACACCCTGCCCGGGGGCGTACTGATCATTAACAGCGACGGCATCATCACCGAGACCAACCCTGGCGCGGTAACGCTATTGGGCGAGCCGCTGGAAGGTGAGTGCTGGCAGAACATTCAGGCCCGAGGACACTTCCCAGCCCACGGTACGCTGGAGATTCATGGCCGCAAGCTGTCAGTGCGCTCCGAATCTCTTGGCCTGGACGGTGAGATGGTGGTGCTGGTCACCGACATCACATTCCAGCAAACCCTACAGCATGAATTGGGCCGCAAGAGCCGGCTGACCGCCCTGGGCGAAATGGCCGCGCGTCTCGCGCACCAGGTGCGAACGCCGCTGGCGTCGATGTCCCTGTACCTGTCCCATCTGGAAGCCGACATTGAGCGCGAACGCCGTCTGCAGATCTGCAGCAGCCTGCACGAGCAGGTTGCCCACACGGAGAGCCTGATCACCGCGATGCTGGCCTTTGTCCGCGGCGCCGCCACCGAGTTCTCGGACACCACCCTCAGCGATATCATCGCCGATGCCGTGGAGGCCTGCAGTGCGGACATCGATACCAACCACGCGGTTGTCGATATTCGAGAGATCGCCAGCGACTTGCATATTTCCGGTGCCCATGACGAATTGGTCGCGGGGATCAGTAACCTGATCATCAATGCCATCGAGGCTTCCGGGCTCAAGCCCCGAATCCAGATCGAAGCTCGCGCCATCAACACCCGCACGGCCATGATTCGCGTCACTGACAGTGGCCGTGGCATCGCGCCGGATGTCATCGATCAGGTCTTCGACCCCTTCTTTACCACGCGCGCCAAGGGCAACGGTCTTGGTCTAGCAGTACTGGCAGCCACGGTCAGCCAGCACGGCGGCACGGTGCACGCAGCCAACCGTCCCGAGGGCGGTGCCCAGTTCACGGTACTGCTGCCCCTACATCAAGAAGGCCAAATCGAGGTTGCAGCATGAGCGCAGCGCAGATTCTGATTGTCGAGGATGACGCGACCCTGCGACGGGCGCTCTGCGACACCATCGAGCTTGGTGGCTACAGCGTGGTAGATGCGGTGAACGGCAAAGACGCTTTGGTCAAGCTGGACCGCAACCACATCGACCTGGTGATCAGTGACGTGCAGATGGATGAAATGGATGGCACCGAGTTGCTCCAGGCAGTCCGTCGGCGCAACCCGACCCTGCCATTTGTGATGATGACAGCCCACGGTTCGGTGCAGCACGCGGTCAAAGCCATGCGTGACGGCGCCACGGATTATTTGCAAAAGCCTTTCGAGGCCCAAGTACTGCTCGACATGGTGTCGCGCATGGGCGCTCAACTGCCGGTCAACGATAGCGGTGAAATGGTCACCGAGGACCCGGTTTCGCACCAACTGGTCGATGTCGCACGCCGGGTGGCACCGACCGATGCCACCGTGTTGATCAGTGGTGAGTCCGGCACCGGCAAGGAAGTTTTTGCCCGTACCTTACACCGGATGTCCAATCGGGCTGACGCGCCTTTTGTGGCGCTCAACTGTGCGGCGATTCCTGAAAACATGCTCGAAGCCATTCTGTTTGGTTACGAGAAAGGCGCTTTTACCGGCGCGCACCAGGCCCGCCCGGGTAAGTTTGAGCAGGCCAATGGTGGCACCTTGTTGCTCGACGAAATCTCCGAGATGGCCCTCGATCTGCAGGCCAAACTGTTGCGCGTTCTTCAGGAGCGCGAAGTCGAGCGACTCGGCGGCAGTCGGCTGATTCCGCTGGATGTGCGTGTGCTGGCGACGACCAACCGCGCGCTGACGGCAGAGGTCGCAGCGGGACGCTTTCGCGAAGATCTGTTTTATCGACTCAATGTGTTTCCGGTATCACTGCCCGCATTGCGTGAACGACCGGGCGACATTCTGCCGCTCGCCGAGCGCTTCCTCGCTCAATTTGCCGACGGTCGCGAGCTGCACCTTGACCCGCAGGCCACGGAAATGCTCCTGGCCCACCCCTGGCGGGGCAATGTCCGTGAGTTGGAAAACTGCATGCAGCGTGCCGCGATTCTCACGGCGGGCGACAGAGTGACCCCGGATGCGATCGTGCTCGGTGAATCGCTTGCTCCGGCCGCGGGTGCAGTACCCGCACCTGAGGCGGTTCCCGACAAGCGCCTGGGCGGTGATCTCAAGGCCCGGGAGCGAGAATTGATCCTCGATGCTTTGCGCGCGGTGAATGGCAATCGCAAGTTGGCCTGCGAGCGGCTTGGTATCAGTGCCCGCACGCTGCGCTACAAGTTGGCCAAGTTCCGGGAGGAGGGCGTTGCCCTGCCTGGCGAAACCCTGCCCCAGGAGGTCTGAGCCATGAGTGATATCGCGATCAACCAGGTGCTTGCGCAGATGCGCACCATGGCTGCTTCGGCGGCCTCCGAGTCACGACCGGCGGTCGATGAGGCGGGCGGTGCACAGTTTGCTGACCTGATGAAGAACGCCATCTCCGAAGTCAACGACGCCAGCCAGGCCTCCAAAGCCATGCAGCGGGCGTTTGAAGCCGGTGATCCCTCGGTGTCGCTGGCCGAAGTGATGGTGACTGCCCAGAAAGCGAGCCTGCAATTTGCCGGGCTGACCGAGGTACGTAACAAGTTGCTCAACGCGTACCAAGAAGTCATGAACATGTCGGTTTAATGGGGTGAATCATGGCTGACAATCCTGTGCTCAATCGCGTTAGCGGATTCGCTGCGCAACCTGTAGCCCGCCAGTTGTCTCTGCTGGTGGGTATGGCTGCCAGCGTGGCGCTGGGGATTGGTCTCGTAGACTTCGCGACCAAGCCGGCCCTGGAGCCTTTGTTTGGCGCGATGTCCCCGACCGACAACGCCACGGCAATCAACACTTTGCAAAGCAATGGCATTGCCTACGAGCTGGAGCAGGGCACCGGTATGCTGCTGGTGCCCTACGATCAGGTGTTGCGCGCCCGTATGGTGCTCGCCAGCGAAGGCTTTCCGCGCAGTGGTGGGGTCGGTTTTGAATCGCTCTACCAGGAGCAGGAGATGGGCCTGTCGAGCTTCATGGAGCAGGCGCGCTATCACCGCGCCGTCGAAGCCGAATTGTCCCGCACTATCGCTGCTATGGATTCTGTGACCGCGGCCAGGGTGCATCTGGCGGTCGCCAAACAGTCCGCCTTTATGCGCCGCGGCAATGAACCCTCCGCCTCGGTGATGGTTAATCTGACTCCGGGTGTCAGTCTCAAGGACCGGCAGCTGGCGGGGATTATTCATCTGGTGGCATCGAGCATACCCAACCTCGATGCGGCTAATGTGTCTGTGGTCGACCAGGGTGGCAAGCTGCTGTCTGATCAAGGTCAGGACAATGATTTCGGCTACACCGCCGAGCAATTCCGCATCGCACAGCAGCTGGAGAGCTCGTTGAGTCGGCGGATCCTCGACATTCTCGAGCCGTTGTTCGGGCCGGGGGCGGTGCGCGCCCAGGTAGCCGCTGATATGGACTTCACCCGGATCGAGCGCACCAGTGAAACTTTCGACCCCAACACGGTATTGCGCAGCGAACAGTCCAACGAGGACATAGCCAATACCAACGCCGGTGTTGCTTCAGGTATCCCCGGTCAATTGGTGAACCAGCCCCCGGGCGCGGCGGTTCAGGCACCCGACCCACAGGCCCAGGCTGCGGCGCCGGTGAACCAGGACACGCCACCGGCCCGCGAGAGCCGTCAAATCACCCGGAACTTTGAGGTGAACAAGAACATCGCCCACATTCGCGAGGTGCCCGGCACGCTGAATCGCCTGTCGGTGGCAGTGGTGGTCGATTACGTCACCGATGCCGAAGGCAATAAGGTCGCCCTCGACCAGCCGCGTATCGATCAGATCAACCAGTTGGTGCGTGAAGCCGTCGGCTTTGATCAGGCGCGCGGTGACACTCTCAGCGTGATCAACTCACCCTTTGTGGCCCCGGAACCGATTGAGGAGATTCCCGAGCCAGGACTGCTTGAGCAGGGCTGGGTGTGGCAGTTGGGCCGCGGCCTGCTGGCGGGTGTGGCGCTGTTGATGCTGATCTTGATGGTGGTGCGGCCGATGGTTCGCTACTCCACCAGCTACGTACCACCGACGCCTCCGGGTGCCGATGACGACGACCAGCCGCGACTCACCGGCCCTGCCGATGATGAATTCGGGGATGACACGGTTTCCATTGGCGGGCAGGCCCAGGCGGCCCTGCCGGGTGCAGCAGGCAGTGCACCCAACTATCATCAGAACGTGGCGATGGCCCGTAATGTTGCCAACGAGCAACCGGCGCGCGCCGCGTACGTAGTCCGTAATTGGATAGCTGCTGATGGCTGATGAAGACATGACAGGCGCGCAGCGCGCCGCGATTCTGCTGCTCGGGGTCGGAGAGGACACTGCGACCCAGATCATGCGGCACATGAGTGCCAAGGAAGTTCAGCAGGTCGGTGAGGCGATGGCGTCAATTACCAACCTGACCAACGACGATATCGAAGGCGTGCTGCAGTCTTTCCAGCAGGATGCGCAGGAGATCAATCCCCTGGCCCTGACCGCGCCCGATTTCACCAAACGGGTGATGACGTCGGCACTCGGTGAGGGCCGCGCCAAGTCAATTTTGTCCCAGGTGCTCGATGACAAACCCGAGCCCAATTCCGGCGTCGAGGCTCTGCAGTGGATGGCACCCAAGGCCATCGCCGAGGTGCTGGCGGAAGAGCATCCCCAGATCTCTGCCACCGTGCTGACCCAGCTTGAGGACGAGCAGGCCGCGGAAGTGCTGACGCAGATGCCCGAGGCATTCCGCAAGGATGTGATCCTGCGCGTCGCCCGCATGGATGTGATCGATCCCCGGGCGATGGCGGAGCTCGACCGTGTGATGGAGAGTCAGTTGGGCAAGTTGCAGAAGACGCCGCCCAAAAAAGTGCAGGGTGCGGTGAACGCCGCCAATATCCTCAATGCCGGCAGTACGGCGCTTGAGGCGGAGATGCTCGAGGCCCTCAACGAGGTGGACTCAGAGCTGGGCGAAGAGGTGAAGGAGAAGATGTTTATCTTCGACAATCTCATGGCCCTCGATGATCGTGGCTTCCAGCGTTTGATTCGGGAAATCGCCCAGGAAAACCTGATTGTTGCGCTCAAGGGCGTGGACCCAGCGCTGTCTGATCGCTTCTTCAACAACATGTCCGAGCGCGCTGCAGAGATCCTCAAGGACGATATGGAATCCAAGGGGCCGGTGAAACTGGTCGAAGTTGAAGCGGCGCAGAAGGAAATCCTCAAAACGACCCAGGAGCTCGCCGAGCAGGGCGAACTGCAAATCGGTAAGGGTGGTGACGACTATGTCTGAGGCCGCCAACGCGCCTTGGTCGCCCCCGCCACTGGCGGTAGTGACTCCCCAGTCTGCCCGTCAGGCCTACGAGTCCTCGCTGGAGTCGGGCCGGGAGCAGGGCTATCAGCAGGGTCTGCAGCAGGGATTGGCCGAAGGCCGTCGCCAGTCGCAGACGCTGTTGGCGGAGATGTCGGCGATTTGGGAGGCCATGCAGGCGCCCTTCCTCGATCTCGAGGAAGAGGTGCAATCCCAGCTGTTGGGTTTGTGCATGGCGGTTGCCCGAGCAGTGATCGAGCGGGAACTCAGCATCGAACCCGAAGCCGTGCAACGGGCATTGTCCACCGCGCTCGAAGCACTCGCGGATGCCTCCGCGCCGGTGACGGTGGTGGTGAACCCCATTGACAAAGGCATGGTCGAAGACCTGTTGGCCGAGCAGCGAATTGAGGCTGAGATTCACGCCAATCCCAGCATGATGCGCGGCGGATGTCAGTTGCGAAGAGCCGGTGCGCTCATCGACGCCAGTATTGAGTCGCGGCTGATGGCAGCGATTGAATCGTTGGCGCTGGAGCAGAATGCCGAGATTCCGGATGCGGGTGCTGCTGAAAGTTACCGCGACCGGCCGCTCGACCCCGATGAAATCGCTGCCATTGTCGATCGCTTTACAGGTTGGAAGTAAGTGGTCGCCGACCCCACCAGTATTCGAAAAGGGGCGTTCCAGCGCCTTGGACGCCGGCTCGATCACGCCTCGGGGCGTCTGCAGGTGCCGGGGGTGCTGCCCGAGGGGCGGCTCGTCAATTTGTCGGGCATGCGCCTGCAGGTAGAAGGTCTCAATGCGGGCATTGGCTCGCGCTGTTTGATTCACACCGCCCCCCGTGCCGGGGTCGAGGCCGAGGTCATTGGCTTCGAAGGGGATCGCCTCATTCTCATGTGTGAGGGAGATGCCGGCGGCCTCAAACCCGGTGCCCGGGTTGTACCACTCGAGGGCAGTGGCCGGGTGGCCGTGGGCTCCGACCTGCTGGGTAGGGTCATCGACGGTGCCGGCAATCCGCTCGACGGCATGCCGCACCGACCGGGAGACCTGACGGTACCGGCCCGGGGCGAGGCACTGAATCCCATGGAGCGATCGGGCATCACCGCGCCATTGGACGTCGGTGTGCGCGCCATCAATAGCCTGGTGACGATTGGCCGCGGCCAGCGTATGGGGCTGTTCGCAGGCTCCGGCGTGGGTAAGAGTACGCTGCTGGGCATGATGACCCGGTTTACCGAAGCGGATGTGATCGTCGTCGGTCTCGTGGGTGAACGGGGCCGCGAGGTGCGTGAATTCGTAGAAGACAGCCTGGGTCCCGAGGGTCTCGCCCGCGCCGTGGTGGTTGCCACGCCGGCGGATACGTCACCACTGATGCGGGTCGCCGGCTGCTGGCGGGCGACGGCCATTGCCGAATACTTCCGCTCCCAGGGGCTGAACGTGTTGCTGCTGATCGATTCATTGACCCGGTTTGCCCAGGCCCAGCGCGAGATCGGTCTCGCCGCCGGTGAGCCGCCGGTGAGTCGGGGTTACACCCCGTCGGTCTTTTCCCTGTTGCCCAACCTGATTGAACGGGCCGGTAATGTGGGTGCGGGTTCGATCACAGCCATCTACACAGTGCTGACCGAGGGCGACGATCTGCAGGATCCGATCGCCGATGCGGCTCGCGCTATTCTCGATGGTCACGTGGTGCTGTCCCGGTCGATGGCTGAGAGCGGCCTGTTCCCCGCAGTGGACATCGAGGCCTCGGTGAGTCGATCGATGTTGCAAATCGTCAAGCCCGACCACTTGAGCCAGGCGCGACTCGTTAAGGAAGCCTATGCCACCTACCGCGCCAATCGAGACCTGATTTCGGTGGGGGCCTATCGCCCAGGCTCGGACCCGAAGATCGATATCGCCATCCAGAGTCAGGACGCCATCCGCCAGTTGGTGGAACAACCGCTCAGCCAGCCCGCCGATTTCGCCGGCAGCCTGAGCAGTCTCGCGCAGACGGTGACGGGGATGCAGGTGACCCAGGTGGTAGAACCCGCAGGTTCATCGATGCAGCAGCAGAACTTTGCCGCGGTGCAGCCGCCCGCAATCGCCCGCTGAGGAATAAACCGTGGCCAGCGCTCAGTTGGAATTGGTGTTGCGGTTGGCCCAGGAAGCCGAGCAAACCGCGGCGCGCGCGCTGGGTGAGGCCCAGGCCCAGCGGGAAGATGTTGAAGCTCAGCTGCGCCAAATTCTCGAATACCAGGAAGACTACCGTGCCATGGCCAGAGGTGAGCAGGGCCAGGGCCTGACGGCATCGCAACTGGCTGAGGCGCGTCGCTTTCTGACCGAAATCAACAGTTTGGTCGAGGCCCAGCGCGGGCAGCGCGATCAGGTCGATCAGTTGGTTTTGCGACAACAACAGGCGTGGGCAGAGGCCGCTCGTTACACCCGCGCCATCGATAAGCTCGCCCGTGACCGTGCCATGGCTGCCCAGCAAGCGGCGGAAAAGCGACAGCAGCAACAACTCGACGACTTTTACGGGCAGCAGCAGTTCTTTCAGATGTGACCCCCATAACGCGTGGGTTTTGGCACGCGCTTTGCAAATTACTTGTGGACCGTTCCCGATCGCGCTCAAGGCGCCGTTCGGGCACCTATCGCAGCGCAGACTCGCCGCGCGTACAGCGCAGCAGTCACGGACTGAGGGGGAGCAATGCTCTCGGCAGGACTGAACTTGATCATGAGCGCCCTGAAAGGGCAGCCAAGCGTGGATTCCGCGGGATTTGGCGGCAGTTTCGGCGCAAATGCCGGCACTTTTGAGGGTTTTGGCCAGGCCTTTTCGGCGGCAGAAGCGATGACCAGTGAGGCCGCGGGACCGCTCACGCCTGGTGCGCCGCTCCCGGAAACACTGGCAGAGGCGACCCAGTCGCTCGACGGCGCCGTCTTGCCGCCCGGCGGCGATGATCTGCCGTGGATCGCACCCACAACGCCGTTGGCCGACCCCGAGGCCAGCCTCGACAGTGCCCCAGCACCCTCTCTGAATCCCGAGCCTGTGAATCCCGGCCAGGGATTGCCTGCCGCAGACCCTTTGCTCACCATTCCTGCTCAGGCCAACGCCTCCCCAGCGAGGATTGACGATACGAGCGTGGCGCCGAATGACCGGGCACTGCCGTCATCGCGGCGACCGTTGGGACAGGCCCTGCCAACCCCGGTGTCCGGTGAGGTCGGTGCACAGCCAGTTGCGAAGCCGCAGCCAGCCGTTGCCGCCAACCCGGCGATGGCGGGGTCACAGCTGTCCGCCGTGGATGACACCGTTGTTGGCACGACAGCACTCACCCGCGGTGATGATCGCGAGGCAACCTCGAATATCGATAATGGCAGGCCGCTAAGTGGCCCCAGTCGTGCCGAGGTGGCCGACTCGCTTCCTGGACGGCTTACGTCCGCAGTTGCTGAAAAAACAGCGTCTCAATCCGTACTGCCACGCGCTGCGGCTGGGTCGATTGCGATACCAGCAGCACCGCGGTCGCCGGTGGCCGATACCTTGCTCGCACAGGACACTGTCCGCGGTGCTGACCCACGGCTGACAGGTCAGTCCACTGCCGATCTTGCGAAACGCAATCCTGGTTTGGTCAATGCGGTGTCAACGACGGCACCGAGCGCAGCCTCCGCCGCCCCGAATACTGCAGCCTCGGGTTTGACGGCGGGTGGGGCACCACAACAGCAGGGATCGAGCGGCAGCCAGGATGGGCTGGGTTTCAATCGCTCCGCACTCGAAACCGCGCGGCTTGCCGCCAGGCACTTGTCTGAAGCGTCGCTGCCGAGTCGTGGGCCAGCGGCTGAGCCGGATAGTCCGTCTGAGCGCGCGATTCTCGCGGCCCAGTTGTCTGACCGGGCAGCGAGGCCAGTGGACCCGCTGCGAACTGATGCCCAGGCTCCGACTGCGTTGACCGCCGAGCTGGACCCGGAAACCCAGCTCAGCCCGGTCGAGCGCAAAGACCTGCTGCGTTCCCTGCAGCTGCAGCTCCGTAGCCCGGCAGGGGGGAGTGTGACCCCGGCCGAAGGCAGTGACCCCGAATCCGATGCCCTGGCATCGCTGGTCCGACGCCTGACGGCTGCCGACGCCGGACTTGAGTCCGCTGACGGTCGCCCCCGCACTACGGCGTTCTCCGCCGATGCGGGCCGAACAAGCCCGGCGGCCACCCATAACAACGGTGTGATACCGGCGGCTGTTCAAGGGGAATCCGTACCCGTACGCGAGGCCGCACTCTTGGCGGATGCCTTCGCCAGTGTCGAGAACACAACACCCGACACAGATGCGCCTGACAGCGGCCGCGCAGCGGCTCCACGAGTGGCGGAGGGCGGGGCAGTTCACAGCCAGCCCGCGGGTGCCGCAGTGTTGTCCGCGGCGACTGCGAGTCGACCTGGCAGCGCGCCGAGTGCCAGCGCAATGGCTTTTAATGAATCCTTGGTGGCGGCCCCCGACAGCCCGGATTTTCCCGAGGAGCTGATGGGGCAGGTGCGAATGGCGAAGATGACCGGCCAGCAGGAAGTGCGGCTGAACCTGCATCCTGCTGAGTTGGGTCGCCTGACCATCACCATTAACAGTGAAGGTGACAGCGCCCGTGTGAACTTCCTGGTTGATAACCAGCAGGCCAGGGACGCCTTGGAGAGCAACCTGCCGCGGCTGCGGGATCTGTTTGAGCAGTCGGGCCTGCAGCTGGACGATGCCAACGTGTCGGACCAGCAATATGGCACCGGCGGTGAGGGTGAGGAACAAGCCTTCACCGGCGAGCGAGAGCTGGCTGGGGCCCGCAACGACGAAGAAACCCCGGGGGTTGATGCCACGGTTTCCCACCCGTCAGACAGGGCAGGACTGCTCGACGCCTACGCCTAGGGTTTTCAATAAATCCCCATTCTGCCCACAACCCGACTACGATAGCTGTGGTCGGGCGAACGCCGTGTCAAATCATTGACGCAGCACAAGCTTTATTCGCCTAACTTATTGATACTTATGAGTTAAGTCTCCATGGTATGGCGATTGCTTTGACTCGCATGAGCACAGCGCGTCCTCCGGGAGACGCGCCAGCGAGGAAAAGATAATGGCTGAAGATCGACCCAAACGACCACGCAAGAAAAAAGATGCGGCGGCTGAAGAGCCGGCACCCCAGAAAGGCGGTGGCAAGACCATCATCATCGCTGCGGCGGTGGCCGCCCTGATGCTGGGCCTCGGCTTGGGCGTCGGGATGTTCATGGGTGGCATGCTTGGCGGTGGTGACAAAGTCGCCGAGGGCGAGATGGTCGAGGGTGAAGACGGCGAAGCTGCTGAACCTGAAGAGGACCGCCACAACATTTATGCGAGCGTCGGCAAGTTGCTGGCCACGATCGACGACAACGGCGCCACTCGCTACATCCAGGCCGAGCTGGACATTGTCAGCTACGAAAAAGAAGTGATCGATGCGGCACAGCACGACATGCCGGCGATCCGTAATCGCCTGCTGTTGCTCTATGGTTCTCAGAATTTCGCCGAAGTTCGCACCATGGAAGGCCGCGAGGCGCTGCGACTGGCGACCGTTGAGGCGGTGAATGAGGTGCTTGGCACGACCGCCAAGAACGGCATTCACGACGCCTACTTCACGGCCTTTGTCATCCAGTAAGGCGGTGATGGCGTGAGTGAAGACACTGACAACGAACCGATTCTCACCGATGAGGAAATCGATGCGCTGGTCGAGCATGCCGAGACCAGCGATACCTTCGATGATGGTCAGTTTCGCACCCACGATTTTGGTGCCGGTGAAGCCGTCACCCTGGCCAAGTGGCGCGAGCTTGACTCGCTGCTGCGCGGCCAAGCCGAAGCGCTGGAAGGCGTGCTGCAGTTTTCTTTTGATCTCGAGGCCGCGGTAGAGCCGTTTGCCGCCATGTACGCGGTTAACACCGACCTCCTGGCCTCGATGCCCGAGCGGGTCTGCCTGGTGTCGACACCGATTACTCCCATCGACGGCGAGTGCCACGTGGTACTGCCCGGGGCGCTGCTGTCGTTCCTCGTCAATGAGTACTTCGGCGGCGCGGCGATGGAACCCCCGCGTCTGGCGGGGAAGGTAACGCCCTCCGAGCAGCGCATCGGGGAGCGTCTGACCAAGGATTTTCTCCGTGTGATGGGTGAGATCTGGTCAGACCGGCTGCCGCTGGGCTTTGGTGATTTGTATATCGATAACACCCCGGACCGTTTGTCGCTGCTGCCCGGTGAAACTGGATTCGTTGTACTGACGTTCCTGATTACTGTCGGCGACAAACACCGCAGCGAGTTGCGTCTGTTGGTGCCTTTCGAGGGTATCGAACCCTACGCACCCAACTTGATGCCCAAGCAGCTCGAGGAAGAGCCTGTGGTCACGGCGCCGGGTTGGGAGGCGGGCCTGCGTGCCGCAGTCCCTGATATTCCCGTCGAGGTGGCTGGTGTGCTCACCGGTCTTGAGACCTCAATTCGCAGCTTGCTGGCGATGCATGTCGGCATGGTGATTCCGATCGATGCTCCCGAGGAAATCCGCTTGCAGGTGGATGGCCGCAATCGCGGCAGGGGTGGCTACGGCAGTTTTGACGGCCAGATGGCCGTGCAGTTTGTTCAGTTTGAGGGCCAGAACCGATGAGTGATGATATTCAGGATGCGACCGCGGAAACCCCGCCGGAGCTGACCGATCGTCCCACCGGCAGCGGTGGTGAAATCGACATCGAAATGCTGATGGACGTGCCCGTGCACATGACCGTTGAGGTCGGGCGCAAGAAAATGACCATCAAAGAGCTGCTCTCGCTGACCCCGGGCAGCGTGGTCACTTTCGATCGCAGCGTTACCGAGCCCATGGACATCATGGTCAATGGCACCTTGGTTGCCCGCGGCGAAGTGGTGTCGGCCGACGGCCAGTTTGGTCTGCGTCTGGTCGACGTGGTCAGCCCCAAAGAGCGGCTGCAGCAGCTCGGTTGATGATCGTGCGTCGCGTTATGACAGGTTTGGCCCTGCTGCCGATGGGCGTCGCCGCCCAAGAGGCGCAGACCAGCACAACCCGTGCCACCAACCTCTTCACCGGCGAATACCTGTTGCAGGTGTTTGGTTCGATGGCGGTCGTTATTGGCCTGATGGTGGCCATGCTGTGGTTCCTGCGTCGTTTCAATGGTGTCGGCCGCGGTGCTGGCGCGGGCTCACCCCTGTCTGTCGTGGCCTCGGTAGGGCTCGGTCAGCGCGAACGCGCCGTGCTCGTCCACGCGGGCGACAAGCAGATCCTGGTGGGCGTGGCCCCGGGACATATCAGTACCTTGCACGTCTTCGATGAACCCGTGGCGGCGGCCGACAAGCCACAGGCGGCTGCCGCCATGGGGTTCGCCGAAGCACTGCGCCAGGTCACCGGCGCAGGAGAAAAGACCTCGTGAGAATTCTGTTTTCCGTGATTGCGCTACTGACGCTGGTGGCGCCCGAACTGGCTCTCGCTCAGGCCCAGAACAATATTCCGCTGGTGACCTCCGCACCCACGGCCAACGGTGGCACCGAGTACTCCATGGGGCTGCAGATCCTGTTCGTGATGACGGTGCTGACCCTGCTGCCAGCCATGCTCATCACCATGACTTCGTTCACCCGCATCCTGATCGTGCTGGCGATCCTGCGTCAGGCCATGGGTACCGCTCAGACCCCGTCCAACCAGATCATTCTCGGTCTGGCGTTGTTCCTGAGCCTGTTCATCATGTCGCCGGTGGTCGAAGTGGCCTGGGCTGAAGCGCTGTCTCCCTATCTCAACGACGCGATCTCCTTCGATCAAGCGCTCGCTGCTGCCCAGGCGCCGTTCTATGAATTCATGATGGGGCAAACCCGCGAAAGCGACCTGACCATGTTCGCCGAGCTCGGTGGTTACGGCCAGTTTGCCTCTCGCGACGACGTGCCGTTCTTCGTATTGCTGCCCTCGTTCCTGGTGAGCGAGCTCAAGACCGCGTTCCAGATTGGTTTTCTGCTCTTCATTCCTTTTCTGGTCATCGACCTGGTGGTCGCGGCGGTGCTGATGTCGATGGGCATGATGATGCTGTCGCCGATCATCATCTCGCTGCCCTTCAAGCTGATGCTGTTTGTATTGATCGATGGTTGGTCGCTGATCGCGGCCACCCTGGTGACGAGCTTCGCGCTCTAGGAGTGAACGAATGGGACCTGAAACCGTTCTCGAAATTGGCCGTCACGCACTGTGGATCGTGGTTTTGATTACCGGCCCCATGCTGGGTGCTGCGTTAGCGGTAGGCCTGATGATCGGTGTTTTTCAAGCGGCCACCCAGATCCAGGAAATGACCTTGAGCTTCATTCCCAAGCTCGGCGCGCTGGCCAGTGTGCTGTTCCTCGCCGGCCCCTGGATGCTTAAGGTGCTGGTGAATTTCGCCGAGCGACTCATTCTCGACATCCCGGGACTGATCGGTTGAGTCATGCCGCTGCCCGTCGACAGCATCGTTACCTGGTTGGCCCTCTGGTCAGCGCCGTTTCTGCGGCTCTCAGGCATGCTGATTATCGCCCCGATCTTCAGTGCCGCCGGTTTTAATGTTCGTAGCCGGGTCATTCTTGCGCTCTTGATCGCCGCGCTGGTGGCACCCATGCTGCCACCACCACCGGTAGCCGACATTTTTTCTGCAGACGGCCTGCTGATGGCAATCCGTGAGGTCGGCATCGGTTTCGTGCTTGGCTTTTTGCTGCAGCTGGCTTTTGGCGCAGCGGTCTATGCCGGCCAGGCGATTGCCATGACCATGGGCTTGGGCTTTGCCATGGCGGTAGACCCGCAAAATGGTGTCCAGGTGCCAGTGATTTCCCAGTTCAATGTCATTCTGGCCACGCTGTTGTTTCTCGCTGTCGACGGTCACCTTGTGCTGATCGCCACGGTGATCGACAGCTACATGGTGATGCCCGCCAGCGTATCGGGCATCCCCCAGACCACGCTATCCAATGTGGTTGCATTGGGGGGTCAGGTCTTTGCCGGCGGTATCCTGCTGGCCCTGCCGATCATGGCGACCCTGCTGCTGGTCAACGTCTCATTCGGTGTGATGACCCGCGCCGCGCCAACGCTCAACATCTTCGCGGTGGGTTTCCCCATCACCATTATTGGCGGCCTGATCATGCTGACCCTGGCGATGCCAGGTTTTATCAGTGCCCTCGGCCAGTTGCTCGACAACGCGTTGAGCCAAAGCCTGCTGGTCTTCGGTTGAGGGGGCGGCATGGCTGAAGAGCAGCAGGGGCAGGAACGCACAGAGGAGCCGACAGAGAAGCGCCTTGGGGAGGCGCGGAAAAAAGGCCAGGTTCCCCGATCACGTGAACTGAGCACACTGCTGGTCCTGATGAGCAGCGCCCTCGCGGTGTTTTTGCTCGGCGGCTGGGCCGCTGCCGAGATCAGCGAGCTGATGGCCATGGGCCTGTCGCCCTCGGGCGAGATGATGGTCGATCACAAACTGATGATGCAGCACCTCGGACAACTGCTCATGAAGGCGGGCTGGTTGATCGTGCCATTGCTGGTCATGTCTGCCTTCGCAGGCCTCGCCGCCCCGGCGTCGATGGGTGGGTTGGTCTTTAGCGCCGAGGCGGTGTCTTTCAAGCTGGAGAAGCTCGATCCAGTGAAGGGCTTTGGCCGTATTTTTTCGCCGCAGAGCCTGGTGGAGCTGGTCAAGGCCCTGCTCAAATTTGGACTCACTCTGTCGGCGGCCATTTTTGTTTTTCTGATGTTCGAGCGGGAGCTCATCTCCTTGAACATGCGCGATGTTGAGGTGGGCATTGGTCGCGCTGGTGAAATCATTTCCTGGGCGCTGGTCGCGCTGTCATCGACCCTCATTCTCGTCGCGGCCATCGATGTGCCGTTCCAGATCTGGAACCACAAGCGCCAGCTGAAGATGACCAAGCAGGAAATCAAGGACGAGATGAAGGAAACAGACGGTCGGCCAGAAGTGAAGAGCCGGGTCCGTCAGTTGCAGCGGGAGATTTCCCAGCGACGCATGATGGCGGACGTGCCGACCGCTGATGTGGTGATTACCAACCCAACCCACTACTCGGTCGCGCTCAAATACGATCAGAACGGCTTAAGCGCGCCCAAGGTCATTGCGAAGGGCAAAGACCTGGTGGCGCTGCAGATTCGACACATTGCCCGCAGCAACGACGTGGTGATCTACGAAGAGCCGCCGCTCGCCCGGGCGCTATACGCCAGTACCGAAATCGGCGACGAGATCCCCCAGACCCTGTTCCTGGCGGTGGCCCGCGTACTGGCCTATGTCTTCCATCTGCGTCGGGCGGCGCCGACCGACTACGTACCCAAGCCTCAGGCGATCGACCTGCCGCCCGAGTTCGCGGACGTGATGAACGAGGACCACACTGATGGCGACTAATACCCTCCCGGCCGCGGCAGACACACCGTCGGTCGGCAGCATTTTCAGTGGGCTTGGCGCACCGGCAGTGATGCTGTTGATGCTGACCATGATCGTCTTGCCACTGCCACCGATCATTCTCGATGTGCTGTTCACCTTTAACATCGCGCTGGCGATTATTGTCTTGATGGCGTCGGTGTATGCCACTCGGCCGCTCGACTTCGGTGTGTTCCCCACCGTATTACTGCTGACCACCTTGATGCGCCTGGCGCTGAACGTCGCCTCGACCCGCGTGGTGCTGCTCAACGGTCACACCGGTTCGGGTGCGGCGGGTAACGTGATCGAGGCTTTTGGCGAGTTTGTGGTCGGCGGTAGCTACGCGGTCGGTCTGGTGTTGTTCACCATTCTGGTGGTGATCAACTTCGTGGTTGTCACCAAGGGCGCAGGCCGAGTGTCCGAGGTGACCGCGCGTTTCACTCTGGACGCCATGCCCGGCAAGCAGATGGCGATCGATGCCGATTTGAATGCCGGCCTGATTACCCAGGAAGAAGCGGTTACGCGGCGCGAAACGGTCGGCAAGGAGTCGGACTTTTACGGCGCGATGGATGGTGCCAGCAAGTTCGTGCGCGGTGACGCCGTAGCCGGCATTCTCATTCTGTTCATCAACATCCTCGGTGGTTTTGCCATCGGCACTCTGCAACACGATCTCGACGCGGCGACCGCCGCCCAGAACTATGTGCTGCTGACCATCGGTGACGGCCTGGTGGCGCAGATTCCCTCCATGGTGCTCTCCACCGCGACGGCGATTATCGTCACCCGCATCTCCGGCGAGCAGGACATGAGTGCGGATGTCTCCGCCCAGCTGACCCAGAACCCCCGGGTGCTGTTTGTTGCCGCCACGGTGATCGGCGTCATGGGTATCGTGCCGGGCATGCCGAATGTGGTTTTCCTGTCGATTGCCGCGTTGCTGGCGGTGGCCGGTTACCTGCGACTGTCAGCGCCCGAAGAAGTTGAAGTGATCACCGAACAGGCGGAAGAGGTCCAGGCACCCAAGACCAGCGAACTGAGCTGGGATGACGTGGCGCACGTTGATTTGATCGGTCTCGAGGTGGGATACCGGCTGATTCCCCTGGTCGATAGCAACCAGGGTGGCGATTTGCTGAGCCGCATCAAGGGTGTGCGTAAAAAACTCTCCCAGGAGCTCGGTTTCCTGGTGGATTCGGTGCATATCCGCGACAACCTCGATCTGGGTCCCAACAAGTACCGCATCAGCATTCATGGCGTATCCATGGGTGAGGGAGAGGTCATCCCCGATCGTGAATTGGCCATCAACCCCGGCCAGGTCTTTGGGCAGGTCGATGGTGTGCCCACCAAGGATCCGACCTTCGGCCTCGATGCCCTGTGGATCGATCCCAATCAGCGGGACGTCGCCCAGACTGCCGGTTACACGGTGGTGGACGGCTCGACAGTGATCGCCACCCACTTGAGCCAAATCCTCAAGAACAATGCCCAGAAGCTGATCGGCCAGGATGGCGTGCAGCAGTTGCTGGATCGCCTGGCAGATACCTCGCCGAAACTGGTGGAGAACCTGATTCCCGGCACCATGTCCCTGGCCGATGTGACTCGCGTGGTTCACAACCTGCTGGAGGAGGGGGTGCCCATCCGCGATATGCGCACGATTGCCGAGACGCTGGCGATTCATCGCGGTGGAGACAACGGCCCCGATGCGCTGACGGCCGCCGTGCGCATCGCACTGGGCGCGTCGATCTTCCAGTCGGTCAACGGCGTGAACAACGAGATGCCAGTCATGGTGCTCGACCCGCAGCTGGAAGCCATGGTCGGCAACGCGCTGGCCAATAACCGCGGCGTGGTTGAACCCAATCTGCTCGACAACATGGTGCGCGGCATCGGTGACGCCGCCTCCAAGATGGAAAGCGAAGGTGCCAGCCCTGTATTGCTCGTGTCGGGCGTGATTCGTGGCTTCTTGTCGAACCTGCTGCGCGGGCGCATGAACAATTTCTACATTCTTGCTTACGAGGAAGTACCCGCCGATAAGACCATCCGGGTCGTGACCACGGTGGGCGGTCAGCCAGCGGTGGCCCAGGGTTAATGAACAGGCCCCGCGCTGGCGCGACCCAACGCGGACTTATCAAAATAGGCACGGTATTTGCTGAGGACTCTAATGCCGCCCTTAAAAGGGCCCAAATACCAGCAAAGACCGTCGCAGGAACGCCTGTGACGGCTAAAGCGTCAGAAATTTGGCGCGTCCGGGAGGACTGACATGAACGTGATGCGTTTCAACGGCAAAGACAACCGCAGTGCGCTGGATCAGGTCCGGGCTGCACTCGGCCCCGAGGCACTGATTCTGTCCAATCGACGAACCAGCGCCGGCGTGGAGATCTGCGCGACCGCTGAGCTGCCCGATCTGAGCCAAGCCAAGCCCGCCGTGGTGCCGACACCGGCTGCCACACCGCGGCCTGCCGCCGCGGCGCCTGGAACGGAGGTCAACGAAGTGTCCTTGGCCCAGCTCAAGCGCGAGCTGGCCAGCTTGCGCGCGACGCTGCAGCAGGCGCTGGGTGATCGGCAGTGGCAGGACAGTGCCGGCAAGCGGCCGGTGGTGGCCACGGTCGAGCAGCGACTGGGCACCCTGGGTATTGGCCGGGAAGTGGCCGGCCAACTCACCAGTGGTTTGTCGCGTGATATGGGGCTTGATGCCGCGTGGTCGGCCACCCTGCAGCAGCTGATGGGTGGTATCGATTGCCTGACTACCGCCGAGCTCGAGGGCCTGCGCATCAAGGCGGTGATAGGTGCGCCGGGCTCCGGCAAGACCGCCGCGGCGAATGCCATGCTCACCGCTGCACTCGCGCGAATGGAAACCGGTGACATCGCGGTGATCAGTTTTGCGCCCAGCGCGCTGACAGATCCGCTGGCCATGCGCTGTGAGGAAGCGGGTATTCGTTACCTTCAGGCCAAGGACAAGAAGACCCTCGCCAAAGCACTCAGCCAGTGCGCCTGGGCTCGGGAGATTATTATTGATACCCGGGGCATCGATGTCTCGAAAGGGTCCCAGGATCCCATGTTGGCTGCATTGATGGGCCAGCGGGCAGGATTGACCGCCTTGCTGATCGTGCCCGCCACCGCACAGCGTGAGTATCTGCTACACCTGGGTAGCCATGTGTCCAGTCTGCCGGTCGCCGGAACCATCATCACCAAGCTGGATCAGGCGGTCACCATGGGGCCCGCGCTGGATCTGGTGGTGGGCCAGCAGTTGCCGCTGGCGGGTACCCTCAGCGCCGGTGGCGACACCGTTGTTTGTCCCTCGGCTCAGGAGATTATCCAGAAGACCAAAACCCTGGCGCGCAACACGTTGCAGCGACAGGCCAAGCAGCTCAAAGTGGCGGTCTGACGACTATGTACGGGTTGCGTTACGATATCCCACAGTATCCGCCGATACCGTGGCACAGCATCCCGACGTGCGCCGGGTGGGGCAAGGAGAAATCAATGCAGGTAATCGCAGTCACGGGTGGCAAAGGAGGTGTGGGTAAAACCAACATCTCGGTCAACCTGGCCGTGTCCATGGCAAAAGAAGGGCAGGATGTACTGCTGTTTGACGCCGATTTGGGGCTGGCCAACGTTGACGTGCTGCTGGGTATGACCGTTCATAAAACCCTGGCGGACGTGTTCGCCGGCCGCGAGCGTCTCGGCGATGTGGTCGTCACCGGCCCCGAGGGCCTGCGGGTGGTTCCCGCGGCGTCAGGAGTCGCGCAGATGGCGGACCTCGACCCCGATGTGCAGCAGGATCTGGTGCGCGCGTTCTCTGAGGAGCTCGATCCCCCGGAAGTGCTGATCGTCGATACCGGTGCCGGTATTGATCACACCGTCCAGACTTTTGTTGCTGCCTGTCAGACCGTGGTGGTGGTAGTTTGCGATGAGCCCGCCTCACTCACCGATTCCTATGCCTTGATGAAGGTGATGCGTGCCGAAAAGGGTGTGCGCCGGTTCGAAATTCTTGCCAATCAGGTAGAGACACCCGCCCAGGGCCGGCATATCTATGATCGCCTCACCAAGGTGACCGACAAGTATCTGGACGTTGAACTGGGGTACCTCGGTGCGGTGCCCTCTGACAATTACCTGCGTCGCGCAGTACAGGAGCGTAAACCCCTGGTCAGCGTTTACCCGCGCTCGCCCGCGTCTACCGCCATCCGCGATGTCGGTCGTCGTTTGACCCGTCAGTCCCTGCATGCCGAAGCGGCAGGTGTTGGTTTCTTTGTTGAGCAGTTGCTGTCACAGCAACAACAGCCGAGTGCAGTTCGGCACTGAGTCCATGATCTCGGAGTACGGGGCCTACGCTGCAGACCGGGGAGATGCCCTGGTGCGCGAACACCTGCCGCTGGTCAAACGCATAGCGCACCAGTTGGCGGTGAAGTTGCCGTCCCATATCGAGATCGATGACCTGATCCAGGTGGGCCTGATTGGTCTGCTCAAAGCCGCCGAAGACTGGCAGCGGGACTCAGGAGCCGTGTTTTCTACCTACGCCACTATCCGGATTCGCGGCGCCATGCTGGATGAGCTGCGCAGTCGTGACTGGTTGCCGAGAGGCGTGCAGCGGGACCTCGGACGTGTGGCCAGTGCCATCGAGCGAGCCGAGCAGCGGCTGGGTGCCGCGCCGGGTGAGAAAGATATTGCCGCTGAGTTGAGCATGCCGGTTGAGGAATACCGCGCGCTGGCGGCCGAGTTGGCCTGCGCCCGCATCGGTCAGCTCGATGACGACGTTGACCATCCTGCTGAAGGGAGCGAGCCCATCGACGCCTTGCTCGACGGCGGGCAGCGCGGTGCGTTGGTCGAAGCGATCAAGAACTTGCCGGAGCGTGAAGGCATGATGCTATCGCTCTACTACAGCGATGGTCTCAACCTGAAGGAAATTGGCTTGGTGCTTGGGGTGAGTGAATCCCGGGTGTCACAGATCCACGGTCAGGCGGTCGCGCGCCTGCGTGCCCAGCTCAAGGACTGGCGTTAGTCCTCATCGTCGACGGCATTGTCGTCGTCCTCGTACCACTCCTCGTCTTCATCGTCGTAACGCTCAACGTCTTCGTCGAGGTCGTCGTCGTAATCGTCTTCCTCGGCGCGTTTGGCTGCCAGACGCTGGGTCTGGCGAAACGACACGTGGCGTACAATTTGCTCGACCGCCAGTTCCTGGCCCTCGATAAACTCACCGCGGATCCAATAACCGCCGTCATCACCGACGATGGGGTCGCAATACAGCGCCTCGGTGCGCACCGTCACCTCGAGGTTGGAAGGCTGAAGGCGCATGGTGACGTCGATCAGTTCGCCCACGGTGGCGGGGCTGCGCCAGGCGAAGCCGAGCCCGGCACCGCTGAGGTTGATCTTCACTTTGACCAGGTTGTGCTTGATGTTCTTGCGGTCCTCGATCAGCAGGTCAATCTTGCGATTGATCAGCCCCAGGGCCTCGGCCAGCACCGGCGACTCGGCGTAGGCGACATTGATCATGCCGCCGAGCCGGTCGTTAATCGAAGTCAGCTCTGCATTGACTTCGGTCTCCGTCAGCTCGTGCTCCTGGGCGGGTTCCCAGCGCAGCAGGACTTCATCCTTGATACGAAAGTAACTGCGCTTGTCGCTGCTGGGCTTGGCCATATCCGGGTGTTGCCTTTCAGAAGTTGGTGGGGTCGATGTTTTCCAGGGCGTCGTAATCCCCCTGGCGCAGTTGGTTGAGCAGGTCGCCCTCGGTCGCTTCGATCGGTTGCTTGACGACGATCTCCACCCGCCGGTTCTGGGCCCGGCCCTCCCAGTCAGCGTTGCTGGCCTGGGGGCGGGTATCCGCAAAGCCTGACACGGTCAGTCGCTCAGGTGGCAAGCCCACACTGGCGAGCATCTGGTTGGCTACTGACACTGCGCGCGCTGCGGACAAATCCCAGTTGGAGGCATAGGCCGCGGTAGAAATTGGAATGCTGTCGGTGTGGCCTTCTACCGAAATCTTGCCGTCGATGTCATTGAGCGACTCGGTGATCCGGTCGAGCACCCCGAAGAAGCCGATGTCCAGGATCGCGGAGCCCGAGGGGAAGCTACCCTTTTCGCGGATCCGGATGACGATGGTGCGATTCTCGTTTTCAACGTCGATCTGGCCCGCCTCGATTTCCGGCTTGAGCAGTTCGCGCAGCTTGTCGGCATCGTCCTCGGTCTCTTCAATTAACCGGGCGATTTCCTGTTTGACCTGGTCGCGCACATCTTGCGCATCGGGGTTTTCCACATCTGGCGTCCCCTGCTGCAGCGAATTCAGGTCCTGATTGGTGGTTTGCTGCTGTACCACATCGAGCGGCGTGGGGTCCGGGCGGCCAGGAGAAAACTCGGTCGCCACCACGCTGGTGCCCTTCGGTATCGAGTCGAATTCAAATTGCTGCTGTACACCAAAGGCGTCGCGCATCGAGTCGGCGATCTGCTTGTACTTGATCACGTCCATTTCCGAGAAGGACAGGATCAGTACAAAGAAACACATGAGCAGCGACATGAGATCGGCGAAGGTCGCCATCCACATCGGTGCGCCGGGGGGGGCTTCGTCTTCCTCGTCGCTCACTTATTTGCCCTTCTTGGCGTTTCGTTGGGCCGGGTCGAGGTAGGCCTTGAGCATCGATTCGATGATGCGCGGGTTTTGCCCGCTTTGGATCGCCAGCACACCATCGATACACATGGCGTGGATCATCTTCTCGTTGCTCTTGCGCAGATTGAGCTTGTCGGCAATGGGCAGCGCCACCATGTTGGCGAGTGCCGCGCCGTAAAGCGTCGTCAGCAGCGCGACCGCCATGGCGGGGCCAATGGCTTTGGGGTCACTCATGTTGGACAGCATCTGCACCAGGCCAATCAGCGTGCCGATCATGCCCATAGCGGGAGCCACATCGCCCGTGGCGCGGAAGACCTTCTCGCCCCAGCTGTGCCGGTCGATGGTTTGGGCCATGTCCTTGTTCATGACGGCCTCGACCACTTCCTGGCTGTTGCCGTCGATGAGCATGCGAATGCCTTCCTTGAGAAAGTTCTCGCTGACTTCGGCCTTCTCCAGCGCCAGCAGGCCTTCCTTGCGGCCGATGTTGGCCAGTTGCACGATCTCGGCGATCAGTTTCTCAGGGTCTGTGGCTTTGTGAGAGAAAGCGCGCCCGGCTACCTTGAAGGCGCCCAGAAACTGACCAATCGAGAACTTGATCATCACTACCATCAGCGTGCCGCCGACGACGATGAGAATCGAGGGCACATTGACGAAGGTGCCGGCAGAGCCGCCGGTGAAGATTGCCGCAACGACAATCCCCATTGCCCCCAACATCCCTAATAGGGTCGCTAAATCCATCGCCTAGTTCCGTTCCCGCATTTCCGTATCGACTTGTCACACCCACCGGGCGGACCATCGACTCTGCTATCTTCACGACTTTAGCGAGGATGTTGCCTCCGTGGAAGAGCTGCAACTGGCGCTGACGCCGGCACGGGTTGATCAGCGCAACTTTGGACTGATGCTCGCCAACTGGCGAGTAGGCCAGGTTTTGACCGCGTTGGTGGTCAATACGCAGCCCCATGGTGCGCTGTTACTCAGCGTCGGCGGTAAACAGTTTGTCGCCACGACCGACATTCCCGTGCAACCCGGTACCCAGATGAACCTGGAGGTCAAACAGTTGGGCCCTGAGGTCATCCTGCGCCAGGTGGCCAGCCAATTGCCTGCCCAGGAGGTGGCGACTGCGCGCCTCGCTGCCGCGGCCCAGACCACAGCCTCAAGCGGTCTCGCCTCGCTGCTGTCTCAGTTGTCGGTTCAGGGCGCACGTTTGGGTTCTGCTGAAATTACTGCTATTGCCCGGGATCTGCTGGGCCGCGCGCTGCCCGGCGAACGGCTTGGCCCTGGGGGCTTGCGTCAGGCCCTGCGCCAGAGCGGTGTGTTTTCGGAGGCGGACCTTGCGGCAGGGCAGGGTGCGCGGGCCCGACAATCACCCAAGGCGGCGTTGTCTTCCCTGCAGGCGATAGCGCTGGCGCTGGCCGAAGACATGGACCCGGAGGCGCCGGAATTCCTGCCCTTGGTACTGCTTTCAGAGCGTGCCCAGGCGGCGCTCAACGGCATCGTTAATCAGCAGCTCGCATCGCTACCCAATGAAGAGGGAACACCCCGTTGGGTGGTCACCGTGCCGGTTGAACTCGACGGCCGTTTCTTCGATGTCAGGTTGCAGATTCAGCGCGAGCCACCTGACGACGACGCCGAGCAGGGGCTGCCCGGGTGGCGAGTGGCGGTGCACCTCGACCTGCCGCGTCTGGGTGGCATCGATGTGGTGGTGCAGTTGCGCGACAAGCACGTGAGCGTCAATTTTACTTGCGAGACCCCGGCCACGTCGCGCTTGCTGGGCAGGTCGCTAGGGGGGCTCTCCCAGCGGCTGGAGCAACAGGAGTTGCGGATTGATCGCTTGCAGACCGAGGTAACGCCCACCCCGGTGAGTGACTCGAAAGGCAGCCGGGAAGGTGGCATCGAGGTGACGGTATGAGCGACGAAGACCCCACCCGGGCGGTGGCTCTGCGGTACGATGGTGGCGAACAGGCGCCTCAGGTGGTGGCGACAGGCGAGGGTGAGATTGCGGCCCTGATCCAGCACCGTGCCGAAGCGGCGGGTGTGCCTGTGGTTGAGGATCCCAAGCTCGCGTTTCTGTTGTCGCAGGTGCCGCTGGGGGATGAAATCCCACCCCCGCTGTATCGCGCGGTGGCCGAGGTGCTGGTTTTTGTCATGCGTATGGAACTGTCGATCAATGAGCAAGGGTGAGGAGAAGCGGTGAAACAGGACGGCGAACAGTCATATTCCGAGGGCGTTGCTCGCCTCAACCGCTTGTTGGGCGCATTGACCCGCCATTTCGATGTGTTGGCTGGCGAGGCAAGAGACACCCAGGCGATCCGCCAACAAATTGCAGGTGCCGCTGATGGCAGCCACACCCCGTCATTGTTCGATACGCTCGAGCAGCGCTTATTGAATGCTGATGAAGCGCTCGCGCTTGAGCGTGAGCGGGAAGAGAAGACCCTTGGGTATCTGCAGCGCCAGTGCGAGGACATGAATGCGACCACTCGGCAGGTACAGACTGTGCTCCAGCGCGGTGAATGTTCCTCCGACGAGTTGGGCGAGGCCAGTGGCGAGCTCGAACGGGTTGCCGATCGCTTGATGGTGCTCGAACGCAAGATCAATGAATTGCGCAGCGGTGTGCGCAATCGCAGTGATCTCGCTTTCAAGGACGACTGGACCGGTTTGTATCGGGACGATGGCTTCCAGATGCGCGCTAACGAGCTGTTTGCACGTTGGCAACGCGCCGGCTCTCCGCTGTCGGCCGTGGTGGTGACGGTCAATGTGGCCGAGGGCCGAGCATTGACGCCGTTGTCGCGCAATGAACTGATGCAGCAGACCGCGGCAGATCTCGAAGCCCGTGTGCGCACCAGCGACGTAGTGGGTGTCACCGGCGACGACGAATTCACGTTGCTGTTGCCTGACACCAATCTCGAGGGCTGCCATGCGTTTGCCTCGCGCATGGTGGTGGCGCTCGAGACGGCCGGATTCAGCCAGCTTGGCACCCAGTTAAGGGTGGAAGTGATCGCCGGGATTACCTCTGGCGTCGAAGGCGACTCGCTGGATTCATTCCTCGGCCGAGCCGCTCAGGCCCGTCAAGAAGCACTGGCCAAGGGCGCCTGCTGCGAAGCCCTGATCTGATCAGCGGTTGACCCAGAATCGCGACATCTCGAGGTATAGGAACGAGGCGGTCCAGGTAATGAGTACAAACCCGGTCAAGGACTCGATCCCGGCCAGCCAACGCAAGCCCCCGGTGGGCATCAGGTCGCCATAGCCTACGGTGGTGAACGTGACGAAGGAGAAGTACAGGTAATCCGAGAAGTTGCCCACCAGGTCGCCGCCGAGACTGCCCGCACCGATTTCCTCGGCGATGATGTAGTGACCGATGGCAAATACACCCACTTCGATCGAGTGGGCGATGATAGCCACGGCGACGCCACCGATAATCCGTAGCCGGGCAGGGGCCTGCAGCCGCACCATGATGCGGTTGAGCTGGTTGAGAAATTCGTAATGGATCCCGATCGTCGACAGGATAAGCGCGCCGATCAGTAGGCTCTGGTATAGACCAAGCAAGCGGGTGTCCTCGATAGTTGCGCGCTATTCAAACACAGGCCGTCGTTCAGGTGTCGGGGAAGGCACGCATGGGTTCGTCTCCCAGGCTGCTTGGGAAGGCGACCAGGACTCCCCGGCGAATCATGTTGCCTTCCTGGGAATGGTAAACCTTGGACATGACCTGGCAGCGCAGTTTGCTGCCGTCGCGCTTGAGAACATCTACTAGCTCAAACTCGGCGTCGTCATCGCTGAAGCAGCGATGAATGAAATTGGCGCCCACCTCGTCGGCCAGGCGCTGGCGAATCAGATGCGATGTCAGCTCAGGATGTTCCTGGGCGGGTAAGTCCATCAAATCGCGAAAGATTTCGTTGCTGTTCCAGCGCTCCCCGTCCCGTTTGAAGCTCCAGATACCCACAGAGCCTGCAGCCGCGGCGTAGTGCAAGCCGTCGATCGACTGCTGCAGGTAATCGCTGGTGCCACTGAGCAGGTGCAGGTTGGCTTCGAGGCGCCGCACAAAATGGTGCTGCATGACCAGCGCAACCACAAAAATGATCGAGATGCCGAAGATCATGGTGTTGGTGTGGCCAGGGTCCGCAAATCCGTACGCTGGGTTTTGCATCATGACCGCGACAAAGCCCACGTACAGGGCAACACAGAGCAGGCCGGGGAAGGCGCCCCATGCAAAAAACATGGCCATACAGCCGAGACAGGCGAGGAAGGAGGTGACGAGCACGTGCTCATCTACCCGTATTGGCACCACCATGGCCACAGCAATGGCGCTCACTGCCATTAATGTCACCCGCCAGGTGACGAGCCGGCGTGGGCGTATGAGCAACAGCAAGCCATAGGCAGTCAGGATACCGCCGAGTAGCCAGGCAAAGGGATGTGGGTCGAGCCAGGTATTGCGAACCAGCATCACCACCACGATGCTGAGTAGCAAAGCGTCTGCAAGATAGGTCAGCGTGGTGGTCTCCATACCGAGGGTGTCGTCCTGATCCCCCCGGTAGGACAAGAAAGTCCGCAGGTTGCTGGTTGCGCTCATGATCTGATGACGGGCTCAGGCTCGGAAACGGCAATCAAGATGCCGCGGCGGATAGCGTGGCCGCCGGAGAGTGGGTAAAACTTCGACATGCCCTCGCACAGCACCACAGTCCCGTCCGGGCGTGTGACTTCCAGTAACTCGACGTCCTGATCTTCTTCACCGCGAATTCGCTCCATGATCTGTTCCCGGAAGGCCTCGGGCAGCCGCTTGGCCACGACATCCGAGTACAGCACGGGGTACTGTTCGTGGGGCAGATCGGTAAGGGTTCGGAAGACTTCGTTCACGTGCCACTCATCGGTGTCCCGGTCGTAGTCCCACAATGCAACCCCCCCGGCGCTGGCCGAAAACTGCAGGCTATCCAAAGACTGCTGCAGCGCGGCGGTGGCCTGGCGTAGCTGCAGGTTGGTGCTGTCGAGCCGGATCATGAAATGGTGCAGCATCATCAGCGTCCCGAGAATCACAATGCCCAGGCCCGCGAGCATGATGCCGGTAAATTTGGGGTCCCCGAAGCCATGGGTGGTGTACTGGACCATGTAGGCGGTATAGCCCACATAGGCCGCGGCGCCGGTGATGGCCGTTTGGGTGCCGCGCACGAAAAACAGCGCCAGACAGCCCATGCAGGCAACAAACGAGGCGACAAATATGTTCTCGCCAATTCGTACTGGGACGACCATGGCCAGCACAATGGCTGCTGTGGCAAACAGCACCACGCGCCAGTGAATCTGTCGGTGGGGGCGCCCGATCAGAATGGCGATATGAATACTGGTCACGAGGCCAAGCACCCAAACCATGGGGTGCGGATAAAGCACCGCGTTGCGATAAATCATGGTGGCCATCAAACCGAGGAATAGCGCGTCGACCGAATAGGTGAGCGGCCCTTCCTCAATGCCGAAATCGTCGTCACGCGCACCGCGATAGGCGAAAAAGCCGGCTAACCCGGGGGCACTGTTATTGGTGTTGTTAGTCAGGCCTGGCGCGGACACGGGGCAACTCCGCAAGGTGTTTATCGCAGGCTATCACACTGCCGCGAGGTCGTTACTGGCAGCGTGACTGGGGTAATCTGAGCGGATTTGGGAGGGTTGAAGCGGCGCTATGAAGCATGGCTGAACGGCAAAACCTGGCGATCGATGCGGCTCGGCGTCAGACACGCGCGGTGTATGAGCGCAAGGCGGCGTTTTGGCACCAGGTCAGGGCCGGCCAACTCTATGAGCGACCCTGGCTGGATCGCTTTACCGCCGCGTTACCTGTGGGCGGGCGTATTCTCGACCTGGCCTGCGGTACCGGGAAGCCGCTCGCAGACTATTTTCTGACGGCGGGCTTTGACCTGACGGGGGTTGATTACGCCGCCTCGATGATCGACATCGCCAGCGCCGAATATCCTCAGGGCCATTGGCACGTGGCCGATATTCGGAACTTGCCGGTACTCGGGCGGTTCGACGGCATCTGTAGTTGGGATGGCTTTTTTCATCTGTCGGTCGCAGAGCAGAGAGACCTGCTGCCGATGCTCGCATCCGCGACCCGGCCTGGCGGCGCCATACTGCTGACGGTGGGTTTTGGGGAAGGCGAGGTCACCGGGCACGTCGACGGCGAGACGGTGTATCACGCCAGTCTTGAGCCCACCGAATACGAACAGATACTGCGTGATGCGGGGTTTGCCCAGTTCATCTTTCAGCGGGAGGACCCTGCGTGTATGGGGCGGTCGTTGGTGTTGGCGCGGCAGAAGCAAGCCCCTTGATTATGCCGTCGATTAGAGCGCCATCTCCGGGTGAAAAATGACGATCCCGTGGCGCACACGTGTCCCCTCTTCGTCGGTGCTGAAACGTGAGTTGATTTTGCTGTGCAGTAACCGCCCACTGGGCAGGCGAAACTGATGTAGCTGAAAGTCCAAATACTCGACGTCGGGCGCTTCGAGGGTACTGCCGCCGAAGCCCAGCGCATGTACGTGATCATCTGATCGCTCCACCAGATCTTGAGTCTTCACGGTCGGGTATCGATCTTCGGGCAACTCCAGTGCCGTGCGCATGACACTGTTCAGTCGCCAGTTTCCGGTGGTGAGGTTGCACTCGTACAAACCCAGGTTGCCTGCGGTGGCTGCGTACTGCAGGTCTTCAAACGAGACTTGCAGTGCGTTGAGCGATGCCTTCAGGGCTCGGTTGCTTTTGTCGAGCTTGATAAGGAAGTGGTGTATGAGCACGATGAGCACCAGACACGACGCCCCCATCCCCGCCATGCTTGACCACGCATCCACGGCGGTAAACGTTGGGTCCAGCCATTGCAGATAGCCCGCATAGACAATGTAGCCCGTAGCTGCCAACAGCGTCGGGATAGTCCCTTTGATCAAGAAGAGGGCGACCAGGCCGAACATGGCAACGTAGGAAAAGGCCATCACGTGTTGGCCGGTCCGCCAGGGTTGTAGTACTGCAAGACTCAAACACGCGATGGCCAATCCTAGAATACGTAAACGGTCGATGTTGGCCGGCCTGAGGAACAGCAGCGCCCCCTGCACCACGGCCAGCAGTGCGACAAACCATGCAATGGGGTGTGGGCTCGCTATGACATTGATCCATAGCAGCATGATGATCATGCCGGCGAGCAAGACGTCGATGAGCACCGGGATGTGATTGGTGCCTGAGTGGAAGCTGACTTCACCGATACCCGGGTAGGCAAGAAAAGAGCTAAATCGCCCGTCGGGTGCTTCCAACAACTCAGTGTGGTCTGTTGGGCTCATGGCAATTGCCGGGATTGGTATAGCGCAATCTTACAAGATTGCACGAGTGTCGGGTTGGAGGGGGGTGAAGCGTGCGTTGTTTAAAGGCGATGACGCGCTCGGATCACAAAAAAGCCCCGCTATCTAGCGAGGCTTCCTGAAGATGGTGCCCAGGGACGGAATCGAACCGCCGACACGGGGATTTTCAATCCCCTGCTCTACCAACTGAGCTACCTGGGCGTCATGCGAAGGGTGCGCATTAAACCTTTGTGGCCGCGATGCGTCAAGCGGTTGTTGGCGCCCGACTGCTCGCCACGACTGGCGCCTGTTCGGGTACCGCCTCGGCGGGTTGCTCATCCTGGCTGTGGTCTGAGGCAAAGGCTGCGTAGATCGCCGGCAGCAGCACCAGTGTGAACAGCGTGCCGATCATCATGCCCACCACCAGAATAAAGCCGATGCTGTTGCGCGCCTCGGCGCCGGCACCACTCACCAGTACCAGCGGGAAGTGGCCGAGCACGGTGGCGCCGGTGGTCATCAGGACCGGGCGCAATCGCGACAGGGCTGCCGATTCGATCGCAGCGATCTTGTCGAGGCCGTCCTTCTGGGCCTGGTTGGCGAATTCCACGATCAGGATCGCGTTCTTGGTCACCAACCCGACCAAGGTGATGAGCCCCACCTGGGAGTAGATGTTGATGGTGCTCAGGCCCACAAAGGTGATCACCAGCGCCGCAAACAGCGCCAGCGGGATCGAGCCCATCAGAATGATCAGCGGGTCCCGGAAGCTGTTGAACTGTACGGCCAGCACGAAGAACACCAGCACCATGGCGATAGCCAGTACGCCCAGCAGGGTGTTGCCCTCGCTGCGCAGTTCGCGGGATTCGCCGGTATAGTCGAGCACATAGCCCTTGGGCAGAATTTCAGCCGCCTTGGCCTCGAGGAATTCAAGCCCCTGTGACTTGGTCGTGCCGGGTATCAGACCACCGAAAACCTTGAAGCCATCCTTCTGCTGGAAGCGGGTCAGAGCGCGCGGTGCAGTGCGGCGCTCGAGCGTGGCAATGGCACCAAAGGGCACCAGTTCGCCGGTAGCGATGCGCACAGGCACGTCGAGCAGGGCTTCAGGGGAAGCACTCAGCGACTTCTCCATCATTGGGATCACCCGGTAGGCCCGGCCGCGGTCGTCGTACCGGGTCACGTAACCCTCCGACACCAACAGGCCGAGTTGGCTGCTCACTTCACCCAGGTCCATGCCCAGGTCGGCGAGCTTCTGTTTGTCGATTTTGTATTCACCCTGCACGAGGTCGATGCGCAGGTCGGTGTCGGCAAACAGGAACATGCCCGACTGCTCGGCGGCGCTCACCAACTGCTCGGCATAGATGAGCATGTTTTCGGGCGAATCACTGGCAGTGACTACCAGCTCCACATCGAACTGGCCCGCGGTTGGCAGGCCAGACTCGGCGACGGGGAAGGCGTTGACCGTGGCGATGGCTTTGAGCTCGCCGTAGATGCCCAACATCATGTCGTCGATCGACTGGTCGCGCTCGTCGGGGTCAATGTACTCCTGGCCACCAAAACCACCCGAGGGCAGCACAATCTGCCAGGTGTCGGTCGCCTCTGGGCGCGCGTGCAGGGTAGAGACCACCTCATAAAAGCCTGCGATGGTATCGGGCACGGTGGACTCGGGGGCGGCGTCGACCACCACCGCAAAACCACTCTGGTCTTCGGTGGGGGCCAGTTCCTTGAGCGAAAACAGGTACAGCGGCACCGTCAGCAGACTCAGAAACAGGCCCGCGCTGATCAACTGCCATCGGAAGCGCAGCGAGAACGCCACCACCTTTTCATACAGACTGGCCGTGTGGTCAAAGCGGCGGTTCACCCAGCGGGTGGCCCAGTTTTCGTGGCCGCGGTCCGGACAGACCCAGGCACTCATGATCGGAGACAGGGTGATTGCCACCAGCCCTGAAATCAGGACGGCAATCGCCAGGGTGAAGGCAAATTCCCTAAACAACACGCCCGATAATCCAGACAGGAAGCCAATCGGCGCATACACGACCGCGAGGGTGATGGTCATGGCGATGATCGGTGACAACAACCGGCGGGAGGAGGCCAGTGCCGCCTGTTTGCGCGTCATGCCCTCGCGCAGGTTGCGGGCGACGTTCTCTACCACCACGATGGCGTCGTCGACCACCAGCCCGACCGACAGCACGATGGCGAGAATGGTGAGCAGGTTGAGCGAGAAACCGGTTACTGACATCGCGGCGGTCGCGCCCAGCAGCGAGATGGGGATCGTCAGCAGCGGAACCGCGGCGGTGCGCATCGAGCCCATCAGCGCGACGACGACCAGTCCAACCAGCAAGACGGTCTCACCCAGCGTGGTGAAGATTTCCCGCAGGGCGTCGCGCATGTAGTTGGTCACGTCATAGGCGATGTAAAGCTCGAGGTCCTCGGGCAGGCTCTCGTTGATGGAGGCTACCTCTTCATAGAGCGCGTCGGCCACCTGGATTTCGCTCGCCCCGGGCACCGGGTAAATACCCATGAAGACGACTTCGGATTGGTTGTAGCGGCTCTTTCGCGCAATCTCCATCGAGCCCGGCTGAATGCGGGCGATGTCGCCCAGGCGCAGGTCGATACCGTCTTCGCTGCGGATCAGCATGTTCGCGAAGTCCTCCGCTTCGCGGGCGGTGGTGTTCACCTGCAGGTCGATCTGCTGGGTATCGTTTTGGGCACGGCCGAGGGTGCCGATGACGTTGTTGCGTTCCAGCGCCGATCGCACTTCGTTGGCGTCAACCCCGAGCGCCGCCATGCGCCAGGTGTCGAGCCAGATACGCATGGCCGGCTGGGTACCTGAGTTCTCCACCCGCTGTACGTTGGTGATGGCGGTGAGTCGCGGCACCAGGTCGCGTTGGACGAGGTCGCTGATTTCATGGCTCTGGCGCCCCTCGTCGACATCCACCGCGAGATAAAAACTGGCGTAAGGGCTATCGGCCCGGCGCATTTCAATCGAAGGATCTTCCGCGCCCTGGGGTAATTCGAAGCGGATCTGGCTCAAGCGGGTCGACAACTCGGCGATGGCCGCCGTGCTGTCCTCGTTGAGGCGCAGCCAGACGGTAACCAGGCTGCTACCGGCGGTGGTCACCGATTCCACGTAGTCGACCCCGGGAATGGCGTTGGCCACCCGCTCGACGGGCTCGGTGACAAAGCCGCGTACCGTCTGGGCGCTGGCGCCTGGGTAATAGGTGCGGATTTCGATCGATGTGCTCTCGATCACCGGAAACTGGATGACCGGCAGATCAAAGGCCGAGCGCAGCCCGGTCAGCAGCAGACCGAGCGACAGAATGATCGCAACAACCGGTCGATTGACGAACAGGTCAGTCCAGCGAGGTTGTGTCTCCGGGTGTTTCATTGGCCCTGTCCTGGCGCGGTGATGACCACGCTGGCTTGGTCTGACAGTTTGAAGGCACCCGCCGTGGCAATTTGCTCTCCCACCGCGAGATTACCGGTTAGCATGGCGATGCCATCGCGTTCATCGAGCAGATCGACCCGGCGCAGCTCGGCAATCCAGGGGGTGTGGTGTCCCTCGGGGGCGGGGTTCAGTACAAAGACGTGGGGCCCCTCGACATCCCAGCGCACGGCTTGGTTGGGCACCTGCAGAGCTTCCCGACGCCGGCCGGTCTGGACTTCCACCTGTAGCATTTCGCCGTGGCGCAGGCGCGCATCGTCCACGATGGCGCGCACATCGTAGGCGCGGATGGTGCTGTTGTAGGCGTCCGAAACAGCAATGATTTCGGCGCTGCCTAGTTCTTCACCGTCGATCGCGCGCAGGCGCACGGCGTCGCCGACGGCGACTTCGGCCAGTCCCTGGGGCACTTTGAAGTCGACCCAGCGCGTGCTGGTGCTACCCGTGAAGGTGGTGAGTGTCTCGCCCATTTGCATGAGATCGCCAACGGCCTGGTTATAGATACCCAGCCGTCCTTCGAAGGGCGCGCGCACGGTCAGGCGGCTGATTTGCGCATCGATCGCGCCAATTTGGGCGCGCAGTGACTGTAATCGGGCGAGCAGGGTGTCGAGTTGATCCTGGGAGGCCAGCGCATCCCGCTTGAGTTCCTGCACGCGCTTGAGTTGGGTTTCGGTCAGCGCAAGGTCGGCGCGCAGTGCTTCGCCCTGGGCTTTGATGTCCTCATCGAACAGGCGCAGTACGACGTCCCCCGCCGGCACCAGCTCACCGGCGGCGTAGGGCAGGTCGACTACCCGTCCCGCGGCCTCGGTGGCGATGTTGATGAACTGGGGCGCGCGCACCGTGCCGGTCAGGCGGCGAATCGGCGTCCAGGCCTGCGCCTGGATCTGGGTTGCTGCAACGAACTCAGAGGGCGGCGGGAAGTTCGCCGCCATCGCCATGGCTGCCTGGATTTGTTGGTACTTGATGCCCGCCAGTGCGGCGGTGATGGCAATGCAGCCGACTGCGGTGGTCAGCCAGGGAATAATACGCATGGGTCTCCCCGTTGTTGGTCGTGGGCGGCGCGTGGCACCGCCGCTGGATTACTCGCTGGGAGGTACGTAGCCCTCGGCGGTGTCGTGGGCCTCACCCGCAAAAAACTTTTCCATCTCAGCCTGCAGGTACTTACGTGCTTCAGGGTCCATCAGGCTCAGGTGTTTTTCGTTAATCAGCATGGTTTGCTGGGCTTGCCACTCGGTCCAGGCCTTCTTGGAGATGTTCTCCATGATCTCCTGTCCTTTGGGGCCGGGCAGGGGCGGGCGATCCAGCCCTTCCAGTTCCTGCTGGTAGCGGCGGCAGAATACGGTTCGGCTCATGGTGTTTCTCCTGTGTCAGCGGGGCGCAAGTGTCTCAAGCGTTCGATTGCAGTCGCAACCGGCGCCGGCAACCCGACGTCGATGTCCTGGTCCAGTGAAAACCAGCGTAACGTTGCACCGTCCGCTACCGAGTCCGGTGCTGGTGTTGCCAGTGCGGCGTATAGCGGCCGCAGTTCGAGCTTAAAGTGGGTAAAAGTGTGTTGGATGACGGGCTGGGGGGCAAAGGTCGGGGGCGGTACCCCGAGGTGGTCAGCCCACCAGTCTGCCAGGGCTGTGCTGTCGTCGAATTCCGGAAAACACCAGAGCCCTCCCCAGATCCCGGTATCGGGCCGTCGCTCAAGCAGCAACTCGCCCGCGCTGTTGATGGCTTGCAGGTAATAGCGGGTGCGCTCGGGAATGGTTTTGCGCGGTTTTTTACCCGGATAGCGCTCGGCTTCGCCCTCGATCCGCCCGCGACAGTCAGACATCACCGGGCAGATCACACAGCTGGGTCGGCTACGCGTGCAGACGGTGGCGCCAAGATCCATGATGGCCTGGGTGTAATCGGCGACCCGTTGATCGGGCGTAGTGGCCTCAGCCACCGACCACAACTGCTTGAGCACATCGGTCTTGCCCGGCCAGCCATCGATGGCGCGGTGGCGGGCCAGCACCCGTTTGACGTTGCCATCGAGTATCGGCGCCCGTCCGCCACAGGCAATGCTGACGATGGCGCCGGCGGTAGAGCGCCCAATACCCGGCAATTGCTCCAGTGCTTCAACAGTGGTCGGGAATTCGCCGTCAAGGCTCTCGACAACCTGTTGGGCGCTGCGGTGCAGGTTGCGGGCCCTCGCGTAGTAGCCGAGCCCGGTCCACAGGTTGAGCACCTGGTCTACCGGTGCCGCCGCCAGATGCTCGACGGTCGGGAAGGTCGCCATGAAGCGTTCGAAATAGGGGATGACCGTGCTCACCTGGGTCTGCTGCAGCATGATTTCCGACACCCAAACCCGATAGGGGGTGATGTCTTGCTGCCAGGGCAGGTGTTTGCGCCCGGAATGGTCGAACCAGTCGAGCAGCCGGTTTGCGAAATCGGTCATGGTATTTGCGCTGTGAATCAGGCGGGGGGTTTTCGATACAATACGCCGCCTATTGTAGCGTGCCTGCCGACACTCCCAGTGGCAGCCGCCAAGCCCGGAGCCTGAAATGACCGATACCGCACGCAGCGCCAGCGTCAATCGCGACACGCTGGAGACCCAGATTTCTGTCGAGCTGAACCTCGACGGGTCCGGTAAATGTGAACTCGATACCGGTGTTCCCTTCCTCGAGCACATGCTCGACCAGGTGGCACGCCACGGCATGGTGGATCTCAAGATCGTCGCCAAGGGTGACCTGCACATCGATGCGCACCACACGGTGGAAGATATCGGCATTACCCTCGGTCAGGCCTTTTCCAAGGCGATCGGTGACAAATCGGGTATCAATCGTTACGGCCACGCCTATGTGCCGCTGGATGAGGCCCTGTCGCGGGTGGTGATCGACTTCTCCGGCCGACCGGGGCTTACTTTCGAGGTGCCCTTTACCCGAGCGGTGATTGGCAGCTTCGATGTCGACCTGTTCATCGAGTTTTTCCAGGGCTTTGTGAATCACGCGCTAGTGACCCTGCACGTCGACAACCTGCGCGGCCACAATGCGCATCACCAGGCTGAAACAGTCTTCAAAGCCTTTGGCCGTGCACTGCGTATGGCGGCCACCCGTGACCCGGCACTGGCCGGTGGTACACCGTCAACCAAGGGTGTGCTCTAAGGTCATGAAACCGCAGGTTGCCGTGATTGATTACGGCATGGGTAATTTGCACTCGGTGGCGAGTGCGCTGGAACACGCCGGTGCCGGCGAAGTTTTGGTCACCCACGATGTGGCTGACATTGAACGTGCCGATCACGTGGTTTTCCCGGGTGTGGGCGCGATCCGTGACTGCATGTCCGAAATTCGCCGCCTCAAGGCAGATGAGCTGTTGCTGCGCGCGCTGGAAGATGGCCACAAGCCGGTCCTGGCCATCTGCGTGGGTATGCAGGCCCTGTTGTCGCGTTCCGAGGAAAATGGCGGCGTCGATTGCTTAAACCTTGTGCCCGGCGCTGTGCGTTTCTTCGACGCGCCCATGGATGCCGATGGGCAGCGGCTCAAAGTGCCGCACATGGGCTGGAATCACGTCAACCAAGTCGGCAGCCACCCGTTGTGGCAAGGCATTCCTGACGGGGCGCGCTTTTATTTCGTGCACAGCTACTACGTGCAACCCGAGGACGCTGCTTTGACGGCGGCCACCTTTGACTATGGGGTTCAGGGCTGTGCCGCCCTGGCCCGCGATAACCTTTTTGCAGTGCAGTTCCACCCGGAAAAGAGCCACACCCATGGGCTCGCGCTGCTGCGCAACTTCCTCAACTGGGACGGAACATGCTAGTTATCCCCGCGATTGATCTTAAAGACGGCCAGTGCGTTCGCTTGCGCCAGGGTGCCATGGAGGACAGCACGGTGTTCTCCGACGACCCGGTAGCCATGGCGGGTAAGTGGGCAGCGGGCGGCGCCCGACGGCTACATATCGTTGACCTGAACGGTGCCTTTGCCGGCGAGCCCGTCAACGGTGGTGCCATCGAGGCAATCGCCAAGGCCTACCCGGAGTTGCCCATCCAGATTGGGGGCGGAATCCGCGACCTGCAGACCATCGAGCGCTATCTGCAGGCGGGTGTGAGTTACGTGATTATCGGCACGATGGCGGTGCGCCAGCCCGCGTTCGTCAACGTCGCTTGCCGGGAGTTTCCGGGCAAGGTCATCGTCGGCGTTGATGCCCGCGATGGGTTGGTTGCCACCGACGGTTGGGCCGAGGTCAGCGAAGTGTCCGCCATCGAAGTGGGCAAGCGATTTGCCGACGCCGGCGTTGAGGCGGTGGTGTACACCGATATCGCCCGGGACGGCATGATGCAGGGGGTCAACATCGAGGCCACTGTTGAGCTGGCCCAGAAAGCCGGCATCCCGGTGATTGCCTCCGGTGGGGTCAGCCACATTGACGATATTCGCAAGCTGATGAACTTCGCCCGCGAAGGGGTGGTCGGCGCTATCACGGGTCGGGCCATCTACGAAGGGACCCTCGACTTCGCTGAAGCCCAGCGCATGGTCGACGATTTCCTGAGCTTCGACTGATGACCCTCGCCAAGCGCATCATCCCCTGTTTGGATGTCGACAAAGGCCGCGTCGTCAAAGGCGTCAATTTCGTTGGTATCCGTGACGCCGGTGACCCCGTTGAAGTCGCTCGCCGTTACAACGAGGAAGGTGCCGATGAGGTGACCTTTCTCGATATCACCGCCAGCCATGAAGGGCGCGACACGACCGTGCATACGGTGGAAGCCATCGCCCGGCAGGTATTCATCCCGCTGACCGTGGGCGGCGGTATTCGCAGCCTCGACGACATTCGCACCATGCTCAATGCCGGTGCCGACAAGGTGAGCATCAACACCGCTGCGATTCACAATCCACAATTGGTGGCTGACGCCGCGGCGCGGTTTGGCAGCCAGTGCATTGTGGTGGCCATTGATGTGAAGCGGGTATCCGCAGACGGCGAGCCGCCGCGCTACGAGCTCTTTACCCATGGGGGTCGCAAACCCACCGGCATCGAGGCCATCGAATGGGCGCGCCGCATGGAGTCGCTGGGTGCCGGAGAGTTACTGCTGACCAGCATGGACCGTGACGGTACCCGCGACGGTTTTGAGCTCACGATTACCCGCGCTATTTGTGATGCAGTCAATATCCCGGTCATCGCCTCGGGTGGCGTGGGTAACCTTGAACACCTCGCCGAAGGTGTTAGCGAAGGCGGTGCTGACGCGGTGCTGGCGGCGAGCATTTTCCACTTCGGGGACTATTCGATCCCTGAGGCCAAGGATTACATGGCGTCCAGGGGAATCGAAGTCAGGCGCTGAGCCTCCGGGCAAGCAACGATATGCGAGGCCGGCACCAGGGTGACGTCCTCGGGTAGCTGGGGCAGTGCCAACTGCAATACCTCGATGGTTTCCCGGTGCGGGTGGCCAATGGCAATCGCGGCACCGGTTTTCTGTGCCTTGCTGATGGCCAGCGACAGCCGTTTCGCCACGGCATCTGCACCTCGCATGTGGTCGAGAAACACCGTCCGGGAGGCGTGGGGTATGCCGGCTTTCCAGGCGGCGGCTGCGGCCACTGTCTCTGCGGTTGTCCGTGAATCGATGAAGTACATGTCTTGCTGTTTGAGCAAAGCCATCAGCCGATCCATGGCAGCGGGGTCGGTGGTCAGCGCACTGCCCATATGATTATTGAGTCCTCGGGCCGCAGGCACTGCGGCCAGCGCTCGGGTGATGCGTTCGGCAAACTCTCCCTCGGTGAGCCCCTCGGTGAGCACAATCGGATCCGTCACCGGGGTGGCGGCAGAACTCATCGGCAGGTGCACCATCAATTCCTTACCCCATTGTTCACCGAGTGCCGCAAGCTCGGCGGCGTACGGCGTGCCGGGGATAATGGATAAGGTCAGCGGCGCGGGCAGGGTGGCGAGTTCGATACCACGGGTACGGGCGTAACCCAGATCATCGATGATGATCGCGAGCCAGGTTTCCCCCGGCCGCGGGCAAGCCGCCATCGCGTTGCTGCTGAATGCGAGCCAAAGCCCCGCGCAGGCCAATAGCCTGAGCATCAGTGCAGCGACTCGGTAGCCTCACCGCGGGACAGCAAATTGTAGCCGCGCAGTAGTGTCAGTGCTTCGTACAGCTGATGGTCGTCTTCGCGCAGTTGCTTGACGGCCTCGCTCTCGGCACTTTCTTGGTGGGGTGAACGTGCTTCGAGGCTGCCGGCCAGGTCCGCCTCGCTCAGTCGGCGGCGGGACTCGTCGCGCACGTAGCCGCCGCGCTCAACAGTCACGTCCGGGACAATACCCTCGGCCTGGATCGAGCGGCCCGAGGGCGTGAAGTAAAGGGCGGTGGTGAGTTTCACGGCGCGCGTCTCGGAAACGGGCATCACGGTCTGTACCGAGCCTTTGCCAAAGCTGCGAGATCCCAGCACGACGGCGCGGCGGCGGTCTTGTAGGGCACCGGCGACAATTTCCGAGGCGCTGGCTGAGCCTCCGTTGATAAGAACCGCAATTGGCGCACCTTTGAGCATGTCGCCCGGGTCCGCCTCAAAGCGGTCTTCAGCTGCCGGGTGTCGGCCTTCGGTGTAAACCACCAGACCACCGTCGAGGAAAGCGCCTGCTACGTCGACACTGGCGCTCAAGACACCGCCGGGGTTGTTGCGCAAGTCGATAACCAGCCCCCGGATCTCGCCCTTTTCGAGTGCTTCCTCCATCATTGCGACCACATCGGCGCCGGTATTGCGTTGGAACTGGGCGATGCGCAGCCACAGATACCCGGGCGCGAGTTCACGAGTGCGCACGCTGGCAACTTTGATGGCATCACGAGTCAATGTGACGTCGAAGGGTTGTGAATCGCCGGGTCTGCCCACTTCAAGTGTGACCTCGCTGCCTATGGGCCCACGTAGCATCTCGATCGAATCGTCGAGGGTCATGTCATCGAGCGCCTCGCCGTCGATCTTGAGAATCACGTCGCCAGCTTCGAGCCCGGCAGCCTCCGCGGGAGAACCGTCGATCGGCGCGATCACCTTGATGAAGCTGCCCTCGCGACCCACTTCGATGCCGATGCCAGAAAACTGCCCCTCGGTGGAGGTTTGCAGGTCGCTGTAGTCTTCTTTGGACAGGTATACCGAGTGCGGGTCCAGCCCCGAGAGCATGCCCTGGACTGCCAGTTCAAACAGTTCGCGGTCGTCGATCTCTTCGACGTAAGCGCTACGGATCTGGTTGAACACGTCGGCGAACAGGCGCAGCTCATCGAGCGGCAGCGCCTCCTGAGTGGGTGCCGGGTGCGGCGCGGCGCCAGTGGCGCCGGCGCTGTTGTCCTGGGCAAAAGTCGCGGTGCTGAGCACGCCGCAAAGCAGGGCGGCCGACAGGCGTTGGGTGATCGCGGTCATTGGGGGAGCCTGAGTCTCATGCGGGCAGATCCCCTGATCTTACCCGATTGGCGGGCACTTCAGCGGTTTAGCCAGCGTCCCGGATCAACCGGACTGCCGTCTTTACGAATCTCGAAGTAGAGCGCCGGCATGGTGGCACCGCCGCTGGCACCCACTTGGGCGATCACGTCGCCGGGGGCAACCCAGTCACCGACTTCGGCGCTCAGGCTGCGATTGTGTCCATAGAGGCTGAGCCAGCCATCACCGTGGTCGAGAATCATCAACAGCCCCTGGCCTCGCAGCCAGTCGGAGTAGACCACTCGTCCGTGATGAATAGCGCGGACATCGCTGCCCTCTCGCGCCGGTATCAACCAGCCACCCCAGCGAAGGTTGCCGGCGTTACGTTTGGCCCCAAAGCGATTGCTAGGGCGTCCATTGACCGGAAACGCCAGTGCTTCCTTGGCGGTAGCAAAGGGCCGGTAGCTGGGCGGTGTTTCCATGGCCGCGAGCGAGCTGCGCAGTTCGTCGAGCAGGGTAGCCAGGCGCTCGCTGTCCGCCTCGAGTTTGGCGATACGATCGCTGTCTTTGCTGAGTGACGACTCGATGGCGGCAAGTGTGGTCTTTCGATCAGACTGCAGTTTGACGGCGGCATCGCGCTCTTTTTCAAGACCCGCGCGTTGTTCGGCGAGTGCCTGTTGGGCCTCGCGCTGTTGCTTGCGATTGCGCTCGATGCCGACGATCAGGTTTTCGTACTCGGCGATGGCCTCGGTGCGCGCTGACATCAATTGCTGGTAATAGGCGAGATTGCGAGCGGTTCGATCCGGGCCCTGGTCCCCGAGCAGTACTTTGAGTCCACCCCCCTGGCGCAGTCCCCACAGGTGGCGCAACTCTTCGATCAGCTGCGCTTCAAGGTCGCGGCGCTCGCCCTCGAGGGACTGGGCTTCGCTGTCGAGTTCGCGCAGTTGGTCGAGAATATTACGGATACGACGCTGCAGACGCGCCAGTTGTCGGTCGTTATCGGCGACGCGCACGTCGATATCACGCAGTGCCGCCTGCAGGTCGTCCCGCTCGACAGTCTTTTTCTCAACCCGACGCTGGATCGCTGCGATCTCGGCGCGTAGTTGCTCGAGTTCCGCCTCAGTTTCCGCCTCCCGGTCGCCGGCCTGGCCGAAAGTCAGCCCTGGCAGCAACAGCGCCAGTCCCAGCCACCGGGTAACCGCCGGGTATTTCAAGTGCGCAACAGGCTCCTGCCGCTCATCGCTGCCGGCTGATCGAGATTCATCATGTCCAGTAGGGTAGGGGCAACATCGGCGAGAATGCCACCCTCGCTTGCCAGTGCCACAGGCTTGGCACCGACATAGACCAGAGGCACAGGTTCAGTGGTGTGCTGGGTATGGGGCTGGCCGCTGTCGTAGTCGACCATCTGCTCGCAATTGCCGTGATCTGCAGTGACCAGCGCCTGGCCCCCGTTGGCCAGGATCGCGGTCTCCAGTCTGCCCAGGCAGGCGTCGAGGGTTTCCACCGCCTTGATCGCGGCGTCGTAGACACCGGTATGGCCGACCATATCGCCGTTGGCGAAGTTCACTACGATCAGATCATAGCGCCGCTCATCCAGCGCGCTGACCAGTGCGTCGGTGACTTCACCGGCGCTCATTTCCGGTTGCAGATCGTAAGTCGCCACGTCCGGCGAGGGGATCAGCTGGCGGGTTTCGTTGGGAAACTCCTGCTCACGACCGCCGCTGAAAAAGAAGGTAACGTGGGCGTATTTCTCGGTTTCGGCGATGCGTAGCTGGCTCATACCCTGTGCCGCAACGACGGCACCGAGGCTGTCTTCGATCTTCTCGGGGGGAAAGGCCACGGGGCAGGAGATATCGCTGGCATATTCGCTGGTAGTCACCAGTTGAATGGCCGGGCGTGCCTGTCGCACAAAGCCGTCGAAATCGTCGTTGATCAGCGCCCGGGACAACTGTCGGGCCCGGTCCGCGCGGAAATTCATGAACAGCACGGCGTCACCATCGGCAAAAGCGGCGCCGTCACCGATGCGGGTCGGTTCGACGAACTCGTCATTCTCACCGCGGGCATAGGCTGCCTGAAGGCCACTGACCGCGTCGTCGGCGCTGTGTTGCGCCACACCCTCAGTTAACAGGCGGTAGCTCTTTTCAATCCGGTCCCAGCGCTGGTCTCGGTCCATGGCCCAGTACCGCCCATGGAGCGAAGCAATCTTGCCCACGCCAATCTTCGCGCAAACCGCCTCGGCGGCTTCGAGAGACGGTTGGGCGCTCTGTGGGGGCGTATCGCGGCCATCGAGGAAGGCGTGCAGATACACCGCTTTGGCGCCCCGTTCCGCAGCCAGGCGCATGGCGGCGAAAATGTGTGCCTCATGGCTGTGCACGCCACCCGGCGACAGCAGGCCCATGATGTGTACCGCCCGGTCAGCCGCCACAGCGGCGTCAATCGCGGTCACGTAGGCGGGGTTACGGGCAAATTCGCCGTCCGCCACTGCTTTGTCGATGCGGGTGATCGACTGGTACACGATCCGTCCAGAGCCGAGGCTCATGTGTCCGACTTCAGAGTTGCCCATCTGGCCCTCAGGCAGGCCCACATCAAGCCCCGAACCCGAAATCAGGGTATGGGGCGATTCCTGCCACCAGCGATCCCAGACGGGGGTCTTGGCTGCGGCGATCGCGTTGTCCTGTGAATCGGTGCGGTGGCCGAAGCCATCGAGAATGACGAGCAGGGTTGTGCTGCGGTCCACGGCGGGGCGCCTCATCGGTATTCGTGAATGGGTTGGCAGCACATTATAGTAGCGGCGGCCGTTTCGTTGCAGGCCGAATCATTGCTGTCCATTGATCAAGGAGGTTGTCTTGGCCGCCAGCCCGCAGGAAGCGCGAATGCTTCGACTCGCCACGGCCGCGGCGGTTGGGGTGGCGTTGGCCTTAGTGGTCGCGAAGGCAGTCGCCTGGTGGCTCACGGATTCCGTGGCCATGCTCGCATCCCTGCTGGATTCACTGATGGACGTGGGTGCCTCTGCGGTAAATCTGCTGGCTGTGCGCTATGCGCTCACCCCCGCTGACAGCAATCATCGTTTCGGCCATGGCAAGGCGGAGGCGCTTGCAGGCCTGGGACAAAGCCTGCTGGTTGTGGTCTCGGCGGGTTTTCTGTTGTTTGAGACCGCCCATCGGTTCACTGACCCCCGGATTCCCGATCAGCTCGGCGTCGGCATGGCGGTCATGGTGTTCAGCATGGCGACGACACTGGGATTGGTGTTGCTCCAGAGCTGGGTGGTGCGTCAGACCCAATCCACCGCGATTCAGGCGGACGCCATGCACTACCGCATGGACCTACTCAGTAATGCGGCTGTGTTGCTGGTCTTGGTGCTGGCGACTGTTGGCGTCCACTGGGTGGATCCATTACTCGCGCTGTTGATCGCCATCTATACCCTGTTCGCAGTGCGCGGCATCCTGTGGGCGTCGCTGGATGAGCTGCTGGACCGCGAGCTCGACGAGCAGACCCGTAAAGCGGTGGTCGCCACCGCCCTGGAAGAGCCCCTGGTGCTGGGTGTGCACGATCTTCGGACTCGTCGGTCGGGTCGGACCCTGTTCTTCGAGCTCCACCTGGAGCTGGATCCGCAGTTACCACTGATCGATGTCCACGCCATCAGCGAGCGGGTGGAGCAGCGCCTGCTGGGGCGCTGGCCCGGTGCTGACGTCACTACACACCACGATCCCCAGGGAGTTGCTGAATATCGACGTGATGCAGCGATCAATGGATTGGCGGAGGGTGGCGAAAAGCAGCATTCCTGAGGCTTCCGACTGGCCAGTGGAGGCCTTATACTCCGCCACCTATCAGCAAGTGGCGACAGGTCCTTGGCCGGCGCCTCACCCGGGAAACCTTCCGTGCAGTTCGACCTATTTTTGCAATTCCTCGCAGAGCAGTGGATCTTGGCCGGTGCGCTCGCCAGCACCCTCGGCCTGCTGTTCTATCACGAGTCCAGAAAAGCAGGCCCTGCAGTGTCTACTCAGCAGGCCATCAATCTCGTCAACAGCGAGGGTGGTGTTTTCCTGGATATTCGCGACGGTGGCGAGTTCAAAAAAGGCCATATCGCCGATGCCATCCACATTCCGCTGGCCAGCCTCGAAGGCCGTAGCGGTGAGCTGGAAGCCCACCGGGAAAAGCCCATCATTGTGGTGTGTCGTCTGGGCCAGTCTGCATCCAGTGCGACCAAGCGGCTACGCGCTCAAGGCTTTAGCGGCGCACAAAAAATGACGGGTGGCATGATGGAATGGAACGCACAAAAGCTGCCGGTGGTGAGCGGATGACCCAGTCGGTGGTCATTTACAGCTCGGACTGGTGCCCCTTCTGCATTCGTGCCAAGTCATTGCTGAACCAAAAAGGCGTCGATTTTGAGGAGATCAAGGTCGACGGTAAGCGAGCACTCCGTGAGGAGATGGCACGCAAGGCGGGACGCACCAGCGTGCCCCAGATCTGGATCGGCGAGCGCCATGTCGGTGGCTGTGACGATCTCTTTGCGCTAGAGCGCCGCGGCGAGCTGGACACGCTGCTGGCCCAATAAGCACATCTTCGAATTCACTCAGTAAAGGAGCCAATACCATGGCAGACGAGCAGGCCGCAGCAGCGGAACAACCGGTGCAGCAGCAGTTCACCATCCAGCGCATCTACACCAAAGATGTGTCCTTCGAATCACCGGCGACCCCGAATATCTTCCGTAAGCAGTGGCAGCCGGCGATCAGCGTCGATCTGAATACCCGCAGCAACAAGGTGGATGAAGAAGGCAACTTCGAGGTCGTGCTGACCATCACCGTGACTGCCAAGGTCGACGACGAAACCGCTTTCCTCTGCGAAGTTCAGCAGGCCGGTATCTTCCTGGTTACTGGTGTCGAAGGTGAGCCCCTGCGTCAGCTGCTGGCCATCATGGCGCCGAACATCCTGTTCCCCTACGCTCGCGAGAGCATTGACGCGCTGGTCATCAAAGGTGGTTTCCCGCCCCTGGCACTGGCACCGGTCAACTTCGAAGGCCTCTACCGTCAGGCGGTTGCACAGCAGGAAGCCCAGCAGGCGGCCGCTGTCGAGAGCGACAACGCCACCCACTGAACGATCCGGCGTCAGGTACCGTCGATACGGTACCCCGCCGTCTCCAGTTCTTTGATTTTGCGGGTGAGGGTATTGCGCCCCCACCCCAGCAACGCCGCGGCTTCGGCCCGGCGTCCTGCGGTATGCCCGAGGGCGGCCTCAATCAGAATCGCCTCCATGACCGGCGCTGCCTGACGCAGTACCCCGGTTTCTCCTGCTGCCAGCTTGCTTTGCGCCCAGCGCGCCATCGACGTCGACCAGTCATCCCGCTCGTCAGTGCGCGGTGTGGCGATCGATGCGGACAACTCGGGCGGCAAGTCGCTGACCAGGATCTCCCGGCCCGCGGCCATGACGGTCAGCCATCTGCAGGTATTTTCCAGCTGCCGGACATTGCCTGGCCAGGGCAGTTGCACGAGGAAATTTTCTGCATCTTTGGACAGGGTCTTGGTTTCGGTGCCCAGCTCTTTGCCCGCCCGTTCGAGGAAGTGGCGCATCAGCTGGGGAATGTCCTCCCGGCGTTCGGCGAGACTGGGTAGGTGAACCCGAATCACGTTGAGGCGGTGAAACAGGTCCTCGCGGAACACACCTTCGTTGACCAGTCTTTCGAGATTCTGGTGGGTGGCGGCAATGATACGCACGTCGGCCTTGACCGGGGACAGTCCACCGACCCGAAAGAACTCTCCGTCGGCGAGTACTCGTAACAGACGGGTTTGGGTCTCTGCGGGCATGTCGCCGATTTCGTCGAGGAACAGTGTGCCACCGTCGGCCTGCTCGAATCGGCCTTCCCGTCGGGTGGTGGCTCCCGTGAAAGCGCCTTTTTCATGTCCGAACAGTTCTGATTCCATCAGTTCACGCGGGATCGCGGCCATGTTGAGCGCAATAAACGGCGCATCCTGGCGGGGGCTATGGCGGTGCAAGGCCCGAGCCACCAATTCCTTGCCGGTGCCGGACTCACCGTTGATCAGTACGGTGATATTGCTCTGGGCCAGCCGGCCGATGGCGCGAAACACCTCCTGCATGGCCGGGGCGTTGCCGATGATTTCCTGGCTGTCGCTACTGCTACTGGGCTCGGTCTGGGCGTGGTCGGCGAGCTGCGCCTGGGCCCGGGTCACGGTGGCGACCATTTCGTCGACATCAAAGGGCTTGGGAAGGTACTCGAACGCGCCCTCTTCATAGGAGGACACGGCACTGTCGAGGTCGGAGTGTGCGGTGGTGATGATCACCGGTAGTTCCGGGTGACTCTCGCGCAGTCGGCCGAGTAGCGCCAGACCATCGGTGCCGGGCATGCGGATATCGCTGATCACAATGTCGGGCGATTCACTGTGAATGGCGCTGAGCAGGCTGTCGGCACTCTGGAAGGTGCGGCAGTCGAACCCGGCGCGCGTTAGTGCGCGTTCGACCACCCAACGGATTGAGCGGTCGTCGTCGACGACCCAGATGTTATTGGCCGCGGTCATTGGCATCGGCCTCCATTGGCAGAAGTAGGGTGAAGCAGGTGTTGCCCGGCACGCTGGTGCACTGGATGAGGCCGCCATGGCGGTTGGCGATCATCTGGGAGATGGACAGTCCGAGGCCAGAGCCGTCGCTGCGACCGCTGACTGCCGGCAGAAATACCTGGTTAATCATGTCTTCGGGAATGCCGGGGCCGTCATCGATGACTTCCACGGCACAGAGCAACCGGTGTTGCCGCCGCCCAATGGTGAATTTGCGGCGAACCCGTGTGCGCAGCACGATCGTTCCGCCACTGCCAATGGCCTGCCAGGCATTTCTGACAATGTTGAGCAGGGCCTGGGTGATCTGGTCGGGGTCTGCCAAAAATTCGGGCAAGCTGGGGTCGTAATCAAAGCGCAGGGTGAGCCCTTCTCCAGCTTCCACCCGCAGCAGTTTCTGTACCCGGTGCAGCACCTCGTGAATGTTCATCAGCCGTGCGTTGAGCTGTTCACGAGGACCGAGCAGGCGATCCACCAGCGCTCGCAATCGGTCGGCCTCGGCCATGATGACATCGGTGTACTCCCGCAAATCCGGGTCCGGCAGTTCCTGTGACAACAACTGCGCGGCGCCACGAATGCCGCCCAGCGGGTTTTTGATCTCGTGGGCCAGACCGCGCACCACGGTGCGCATGGTCAGTTGCGACTGCCACAGGTCCTCTCCGGCGGTAATCGCGTTGAGGCGATCCACCGCAGTCAATTCGATCAGCAGTCGACGGCTGTCCGGGTGCAGCAGTGGACTCAGCGTGGTATCCAGCGCGTGGTCGGTGCCATTGCGCAGGGTTAGGGTCATGTTGCGCTGGACCATGGGCAAGTTTTCACCGAGCGCTTGCTGCAGTGTGGTCTGCCACTCATCGGCGTTGGCAAGCAGGTCGGTAAAACGGGTCTTGCAGGCGCGAGAGGCCGAGACTTCCAGCAGGGTTTCCGCCGCCATGTTGATTTCCAGAATCTGCCAGTTGGCATCCAGCAACAGGACTCCCGTCGACAACAGGTCCATGGACAGCGGTAACCCGCTGCTGATGGCGTCGTAATGGGCGGACTGGGCCTGTCGCTGGATCTCTGGAGTCATCGACGCAGGCCGGGCCTCAAGACAAAGACGGTGATCGGCGTGGAACTGTGCAGCACCTTGCCGCCGGCGCTGAGTCGGTCGATCGAGACGCTGTGCTCGCCGCGGAATACGTTGGTTAACTGCCAGGTGGCACTGATCTGTGGATCGCCCAGTGCACTGCCATCGAGCTTAAGCTGGAGTTTTTCGCCGGGCGATAGGGGTGGGCTGATGCGCGCGCCCACGCCAAAGTTACCGCCACCCATGGGAATGGTGGTGCCATCCGCGGGGCTGGTCACTTCGGTGTTGTAGTTGATCTTCTCTTTCTTGGGCGCCCGGTTAACCGGCGCCGAAATGACGGGCGGTGGCTCAGCGGTGTTGACGCCTTTGATCTGGACCTGTTCAACCGTGGCGCCACTGTCGTCGCTGGGTGGTCGGTCGGTGAAGGTGACATTGCCTTCCTCGTCGGTCACCTTGTAGACCTGAGCGTGGGCGGCGGCGGCCAGCAGCAGTACTGCCGTCCCGATCAATGCTGTCCCTGTGCGTTTACGCCGAATCATATCTGTCAGTCTCCAGAGGGTTTGCATCGAGCCTGCACCATTTTGGTGCAAAATGCCATGGTCACATTGCTGCCCTCTCTCACCCTTTGTAAAAACGAAAAAAGCCCGCAGTTGCGGGCTTTTTCGGGGTTTGCTGAAGCGATCAGACCGAGTAGTACAGATCGAACTCGACCGGGTGAGTGGTCATGTTCAGTGTCTCGACTTCTTCCTGCTTGAGTTCGATGTAGGCGTCGATCATGTCGTCGGTGAAAACGCCACCGGCGGTCAGGAACTCGCGATCCTTGTCCAGTGCTTCGAGGGACATTTCGAGGCTGGACGATACGGTGGGAATGTCCGCGGCTTCTTCAGCGGGCAGATCGTAGAGATCCTTGTCGGCGGCCTCGCCCGGATGGATCTTGTTCT
>CAYZWL010000001.1:169541-190411 GCA_964482195.1 uncultured Alteromonadaceae bacterium
AGCGCGGTATCCGACAGGCCTGCGTAGCCGTCGCCCGCAAAAGTGTTGTCGTCGCCGTTGGCGATGGACTGGTGGACGTGCATGCCGGAACCGTTATCACCAACGAGGGGCTTGGGCATGAAAGTGGCCGTCTTGCCGTAGGCGTGGGCGACGTTGTGTACGCAGTACTTCAGAATCTGTACTTCGTCAGCCTTGGCGACGAGGGTGTTGAAGCGTACGCCAATCTCACACTGACCGGCGGTGCCGACTTCGTGGTGGTGTACTTCAACCTCGAGGCCCATCTGCTCCATGGCTGAACACATGGCGGCACGGATGTCGTGCAGCGAATCAACCGGAGGCACGGGGAAGTAGCCACCTTTAACCTTGGGGCGGTGACCGATGTTGCCGTCGTCGTAGGAGTGGCTGGAGGACCAGGCCGCTTCTTCAGAATTGATGGTGTAACCCGCACCACTCATATCCGAGTGCCACTTCACGTCATCGAAGACAAAGAATTCGGGCTCGGGGCCAAAGAAGGCGGTGTCACCAATACCCGTAGAGGCGAGATATTCCTCAGCACGCTTGGCCACGCTGCGCGGATCACGCTCATAGCCCTGCATGGTGGAAGGCTCAACGATGTCGCAGCGCAGGATCACGGTGGCATCGTCGGTAAACGGGTCGAGTACTGATGAGCTGTCATCCGGCATGAGGATCATGTCGGACTCGTTAATGCCCTTCCAGCCGGCGATGGACGAGCCGTCGAACATCTTGCCGTCTTCGAAGAAGTCTTCGTCAACTTCGGTGGCGGGGATCGAGACGTGCTGCTCCTTGCCGCGGGTGTCGGTGAATCGCAGGTCGACCCAGCGGACGTCGTTATCTTTGATCAGGTTGAGCGTGCGCTCGGACATTGGTGCCTCCTTGAGAGGGTGTTTATTGCCGGGAGTTGGTCGCGCCGCGCGCCACTGGGGCGAGCGACGGGACAGTGTGTGTTCACCTTAGTGCAATCACTGTGCCAAACGCGAGCAATGATTGGGTGGGTATTTAAGCTACTGTTTTAAATGCATATTTAAGGGATATTGGGTGGTCTTGCAGAGCGCGCCGCGATGCAAAAATGCCCTTCATTGGTGCGCGCCTCTCTTTGGGGCCCCATTTTGGTGCGTTTTCTGGGGTGTGGGCGCGCTTGAGGGTGGTCTGCGTCCGGCCGCGCGGACTTATTCACACACCCGAGAGCAGGGGAATATGGGCGGTGCTCTGGTAAGATCCGCGCGCTTTTTGCACCCGTACCAGCTCAGTCGCAGCCAGTCCTGCGCCAAATCTCCTCCAGCCAACGAGACTCCATCGTGATCAGCCAACTGAGAAACATCGCCATCATCGCCCACGTTGACCATGGCAAAACCACCCTGGTCGACTGCCTTTTGCAGCAATCGGGCACCCTCGATCGCAAAAATGCCGGTGCCGAGCGGATCATGGATTCCAATGATCAGGAGCGAGAGCGCGGGATCACTATTCTGGCCAAGAACACGGCAATTCGTTGGAACGACTACCGCATCAATATCGTTGACACTCCTGGACACGCCGATTTTGGTGGTGAGGTGGAGCGGGTGTTGTCGATGGTGGACTCGGTGCTCCTATTGGTCGACGCCGTCGACGGACCCATGCCCCAGACCCGTTTCGTGACCTCGAAGGCCTTCGAGCGCGGTTTGAACCCCATCGTCGTCGTCAATAAGGTGGACCGTCCCGGCGCGCGACCGGATTGGGTCATCGATCAGGTGTTCGACCTGTTTGACACCCTGGGTGCGACCGAAGAGCAGCTCGATTTCCCAATCATCTACGCCTCGGCGCTGAACGGCATTGCCGGCCTCGACCACGAGGACATGGGCAGCGACATGACGCCGCTGTTCGAAGCCATCGTCGACAAGGTGTCTCCACCAGAGGTGAACTCCGAGGGACCGCTGCAACTGCAGGTTAGTGCCCTCGACTACAACAGCTATGTCGGTGTCATCGGAGTGGGTCGCATCACCCGGGGTATGCTTTCCCCGAATACCCCCGTGTCGGTGGTAGACCGCGAAGGCAACAGCCGCAACGGCCGCATTTTGCAGGTGATGGGATACCACGGCCTAGAGCGGGTTGAGGTCGAGCAGGCAGAGGCCGGAGACATCGTTTGTGTGACGGGCATCGATGCGCTGAACATCTCCGATACGCTGTGCAGTCCGGACACTCCCGAAGCATTGCCACCCCTGTCGGTGGACGAGCCCACCGTCAGCATGACTTTCCAGGTGAACGATTCACCCTTCGCCGGACGCGAGGGCAAGTACGTCACGTCGCGTAACATCAAGGAGCGACTCGATCGCGAACTGGTCCACAACGTGGCGTTGCGAGTCGAGCCGGGCGATTCACCGGACAAGTTCAAGGTGTCAGGTCGTGGCGAGTTGCATCTGTCGGTGCTGATCGAGAGCATGCGTCGCGAAGGCTTCGAGCTGGGCGTATCCCGGCCCGAGGTCATTCAAAAAGAAATCGACGGGGTGCTGAGCGAGCCTTACGAGCACCTGGTCATCGACTGCGAAGACGCGCACCAGGGCGGCGTGATGGAAGAGCTCGGCATGCGTCGCGCCGAGATGAAGAATATGACCCCGGACGGAAACGGTCGTACTCGTTTGGAATTCATCGTGCCCGCTCGTGGCCTGATTGGTTTCCGCTCGCTGTTCATGACCCTGACTTCTGGTAGCGGCATCATGACTCACGTGTTCGACCACTACGGCCCTGTGGCCAAATCGGAGCTCGCCAGCCGCAACAACGGTGTGCTGGTATCGATGGTCAATGGCAAGACACTGGCTTACGCGCTGTTTACCCTGCAGGACCGTGGTCGTCTGTTCATTGACCCCAATATCGATGTCTACGAGGGCCAGATTGTCGGCCTGCACAGCCGCGGCAATGATCTGGTGGTCAACCCGACCAAGGGTAAGCAGCTGACCAACGTGCGAGCGTCGGGTACCGACGAAGCCCTCACGCTGACGCCTCCCGTTAGGCACACGCTTGAGCAAGCTCTTGAATTCATTGAAGAAGATGAGCTGGTTGAAGTAACGCCGGACAGCATCCGCCTGCGCAAGAAATTGCTCAAGGAACACGAGCGCAAGCGCGCGTCGCGAAACGCCGCCTAATAACGGCGACGCTGGGGGTCACACCCACTCTGGGCGTTGTATCCTGCAAGCCTCTGACGGTATTGCAGTGAGGTTTTGTGAGATGAAGCGCTCGATCCAATTGGCTGAGTCTGACGCCGATATCGTCGCCTGTGCCCCGGTCATTCGTGAGCTACGGCCACATATCGCTGAGGCAGACTTCTTGTCCCGGGTTCGCTACCAGCAGCAAAGCGGTTATCACCTGGTTTTTCTGACGGTGGATGGCAGTGTGCAGGCGGTGGCGGGCTTTCGGTTCCTGGAGAACCTCGCCTGGGGCAAGCAGCTGTACGTGGATGACCTGGTAACGGCCTCAGAGGCTCGTTCGGGTGGCCACGGCGCGGCCCTGCTCAACTGGCTGCGCGACCACGCCCGCAGCCAGCGTTGCGACATGATGCACCTGGATTCGGGGGTGCAACGTCATGATGCTCATCGCTTCTACGAGCGAGAGGGTATGACGCGAGCCAGCTATCACTTCTCCGAGCACCTGTAATCCGTGCGGTCCGCGCTCGACCGGCCAGACCGAGCTATTCGGTCTTGGAAGCCGGGCGCAGCATTTCATAGTGGGGAATACCGTCCTCGTCATAGGGGCCCTGCACCGTCGCGAATCCCAATGATTCGTAAAAGCCTTGAAGATAGGCCTGGCCGCTGATCCGGATGCCGGTGTTCCACTGGTCGAAGCAAAAGTCGACGCCGCGTTCCATCATGGCTCTGCCTAATTGCAGTCCCCTGGCACTCTTGGCGATGCATACCCGTCCGATCGAGCTCTCGTGGTCGTAACTGACGCCCGGGGGGACGGCTCGTGTCGTACCGACCAGTTTGCCGTCCAGTAGTGCTTCCAGATGGTAGCTCTGGGGGTCTTTGTCGTCGGGGTCGCAGTACGGGCAGTCCTGTTCGACGACAAAAACCTCACAACGTAGCTTGATGACCTCGTGCCATTCTCGAGCGGAGAACAGGTCAAAGTGGCGCCAGCGCCAGGTGATATCACGTGCGGTGGTCAATGGATCCTCACTGCTTTGGGTTGGGCGGCAACAAGAGTATTCGCGCATGCCTTCTCTGCGCTACGATAAGATAACCGCATTAGTTTTGGACAGGACACCGCACCATGCTCGCGACCTCCCAGTCCGGTGCAGATTTCAAGGCACTGAACGAATCCGCCAAACAGATGGCGCGAGACCTTTTTTCCCAGGTGCCGGTGGATTCCCGCGAATTGCACTTGTCGGCGGCCCCGGCAGCTCAGTTTCGACCGCTGCCTGTCGATACCGTGGCTTTGGTTGAGAGTGGTTTGGTATCGATTCTGCATGGCACGACGGTCGTCGGTGTGCTGGAAGCGGGTGACCTGATCCTCCCTGACACCGATTTGTTACCAGACGGTGTGGACGCCCTGCAGTACGGTTCTGAAGGTGGCGCCAAGTTGTCCCTGTATCCACGCAGCCTGTTGGTGGAGTACGTGCGTGGTAGCAGCGAGACCAGTCGCCAGTGGGATGCACTCTGCAGCCTGCAGGTGTCCTTGCAGCTCAGGCTCAATGCCTTGCACATCCGTGAGGCTGTGGGGATGGGTGGCTCGCCCGAGGTTTACCCCGCGGGTGCGGTGATCATCCAGCAGGGTGATCCGGCTGACGACATCTTCTCGATGACCGAGGGGTTGGCAGAGGTGACCGTCAACGACATGCCCGTGGCCAAGATTCGTCCGGGTGAGCTGTTCGGCACGATGGCTGCGCTGACCGGCGGTCATCGCAATGCCACCGTTCGTGCGGTGGAAACCTGTACACTGGCACGTGTACCCCGCGATCGGTTCTTTGAGCTGATTCGCTCCCGGCCAGCAGCCATCCAGGGCTTGCTGGTCGACATGGCCAAATCGATTACCGAGCTCAATGAGGAAGTCGTGACCCTCCGGCGTCGCAACCTCGAGCGCTGATTCAAGCAGTTGGAACCACCTTATGAGTGAATTGACCCCGGGCGTACCCGGCGTTGAGACATTGTCGCTGCGCGACTATGCAGAGAAGGCTTACCTCGACTACTCGATGTACGTCATTCTCGACCGGGCATTGCCCCATATTGGCGATGGGCTGAAGCCGGTTCAGCGTCGCATTGTCTACGCGATGAGCGAGCTAGGCCTCAAGGCCAGTGCCAAGTACAAGAAGTCCGCCCGTACGGTCGGCGACGTGATCGGTAAGTTTCACCCCCACGGTGACAGTGCGGCCTACGAGGCCATGGTGCTGATGGCCCAGGACTTCTCCTACCGTTACCCGCTGATCGATGGTCAGGGCAACTGGGGTTCTCCGGATGATCCCAAGTCCTTTGCTGCGATGCGCTATACCGAGTCGCGCCTGGCACGCTACGCCGAGGTGCTGCTCGGCGAGCTGGGGCAGGGAACGGTCGACTGGCAACCGAACTTTGATGGCACGCTCGACGAACCTGTCGTGCTCCCAGCACAGGTGCCCAATCTGCTGCTGAACGGGACGACTGGCATCGCGGTGGGGATGGCCACAGATATTCCGCCGCACAATCTGCGCGAAGTGGTCACCGCGACCGTGCGGTTGTTGGAGTCGCCCAAGTCGACCGTGGCGGAGCTCTGCGAGCATATCGAGGGTCCGGACTTCCCCACTGATGCCGAGATCGTCACCCCCCGGGAAGACATCCGTGCCATGTACGAAACTGGCCGTGGCAGTCTGAAGATGCGAGCTGCCTGGCAGGTTGAGGACGGGGCGGTGGTGATTCACGCGCTGCCCCACCAAGTGTCGGGTGCCAAGGTGCTGGAGCAGGTGGCTGCCCAGATGCAGGCCAAAAAACTGCCCATGGTGGCTGATCTGCGCGATGAATCGGATCATGAACACCCCACCCGGCTGGTCGTGGTACCACGTTCCAACCGGGTTGATTTGCAGGGACTGATGAGCCATCTGTTCGCCACGACCGATCTTGAGCGCAACTACCGGGTCAATCTCAACGTCATCGGCATCGATGGCCGGCCCGGGGTCAAGTCCCTGGATCGCATCTTGCGGGAGTGGCTCGAGTTTCGCCGTGAAACCGTGCGCCGCCGGTTGAGTTATCGGTTGGAGCGGGTGCAGCGACGCCTGCATATCCTCGAAGGCTATTTGATCGCTTACCTCAATATTGACGAGGTCATTCGGATTATCCGCGAGGAGGATGACCCCAAAGCTGAGCTGATGGCCCGTTTCGGCCTCAGCGAGATCCAAGCCGATGCCATTCTCGACTTGCGGCTGCGCAATCTGGCCAAGCTCGAGGAGATGAAGATCAGGGGCGAGCAGGACGAGCTCGCAGCCGAGCGCGACAGCCTTGAGAAGACGCTCGGATCCGAAGCCAGGATGAAGACCCTCATCAAGAAAGAGCTGCTGGCGGTAGCCGAGGCCTATGGTGATGACCGCCGTTCACCGCTCATGGTGCGCGATGAGGCCAAGGCCTTCACCGAGCTTGAGCTGACGTCTTCAGACCCCATGACGGTGGTGTTGTCTGAGAAAGGATGGATACGCGCTGCCAAAGGCCACGACATCGATGCGGCGACGCTCAGTTACAAGTCGGGGGACAGCTTTGCTTTTGCTGCCCGCGGTCGATCCAACCAACCGACGGTGGTGTTCGATTCCACCGGCCGGTCCTACTCGTTGGCGACGCATACTCTGCCTTCAGCCCGAGGCCAGGGTGAGCCGCTGACCGGACGTATCAATCCGCCTTCGGGTGCGGTGTTCACAGCACTTTTGACGGGCGCGGCGGATGACCGCTTCCTGTTGGCCAGCGACGCCGGTTATGGATTTGTGGCGCGCTTCAGTGACCTGCAGGCCAAGAACAAGGCCGGTAAGGCCGTATTGACCCTGCCCGCGGGTAGTCGGGTGTTGGCGCCCGCGTCTTTGCCTGAGGGCGAAGCGTTGCTGGTTGCTGCCGTGAGCAACGAGGGACGTCTGCTGGTCTTCCCGCTGGCCGACTTGCCGGAAATGGCGCGTGGCAAAGGCAACAAGATCATTGGTATTCCCTCGGCGCGTGCCAAGGCCCGGGAGGAATGGGTGGTTGCCGTGCAGGTGCTTCGCCCGGATCAGACCCTGCAGGTCACTGCCGGTCGGCAGCATCTCAAGCTCAAAGCCGCCGATCTGGCCAATTATCGCGGCGAGCGTGGCCGGCGCGGTAACCGTCTACCCAAGGGCTACCAGCGCGTGGCGGGGCTAGCGGTCGTCGACTGACGCGCCGCCGCTGGGGGGCTCCTGGGCCTCTGCTTCGGGCAGTACCGCAGACAGCATAATCTGCAATTGGCGCTCGAGCAGGTCCCGGTGGCCATCGGCAAGATCGTTGATCAGCCATGCGTCGTTACCGCTGGCGCTGATCTTCATGCGTGTGCCCAAATCGACGTCCCGGGCGGCGGTGCGGTTGAGCAGCAGCGCGTCTTCATCGTTCGCTGCCAGCGCCACCAGTTCATCGAGGGTCGCCTGGGTGTAGAGACCCGGGTAAATATCGCGACCGTCCCCAGGACCCAGCTCGCTCAGGCCGATGGCCAGTCCCTGACGCATCGATAGCCGGATGACTTCTTCTGCTGCGGGTGCCGCTTGTTGTAGTAACCAGCCACAACTCGCCGCACGCAGGGCCGGAGAGCCGATCTTGTGCTCGCCGTTGAAATACACTGCCAGTCCAAACTGCCTGACGACTTGCAGCTCACCGCCGTAGAACCCCGCCGCACCATAGACCAGGCGGTGGATCAGCGCGACATAGCGGTGCAGGCGCGGCGCGTCGAGGGTGTCGACGTAGGCGGGCAAACTCTTCAGTGAAATCAGCAGGACGGCGGTGTCGTTGTAGTGTTCGTCCTTGGTTTCGCTGGCGGTGCTGGGTTTGAGCAGGTCCAGTGGCAGTTCGGACATGCGTTGTTGCAAGCGCGCCAGCTCATTGCTTGCGGGCTGGCTGCCGTCAACAACCTCGGCAAGCTGGTCGGTGACCCGGTTGATGCGTCGCGCCAGTTGCTGTCCCAGGGGACGCGTAATGCTGTAAATGACAATGCTGAGCAGTGCGGCGAGCCCTGCCAGCGCAAACACCATCTGCCGCCGGGCCTCGCTCTGGCGGCTGACGTCGACATCGATGTTGACCTGTCCGGCAATGTTGCCGTCGATGAGAATGGGCGCGGTGGAGCGCAGATACCCCGGTACCGGTCTGCCCACACCCGCGAAAACGGTGCCATCGATACCTTCAGCCGTGGCGCCGGAGATGGCTTCGAGCCCGATCACCCGATCGAGCTCGGCACTGACACCGAGTCGATCACCATTGGCGAGCTCTTCTGACAGTCGTCGAGCCAGTTCCTGGGCCACGGCCTCGCCGTATTCATTGAGCAACTGTTCCTGGACAAACTGATTGGAGCGTGCGGCGACCGCAACCAGAATCATGGTGACCACGAAACAGCAGGTTGCGGCGGTTAACGCCAACTGCTGGCTGAGAGGCAGGCTTTTCAGTCGCTCGAGGAGGGCTTGCAAGATCAACAACATTCATTCGCGGGTTCGGGGTGCAGTATAAACCGGGCCTGCTACGCTAGGGGGCTGCACTATGTTGGATGAGAGACCTGAATGACTGCTGCGACCCACGCCCTGCTTGTACTTGCGGGTGATGCGAGCTTCGATGGCTTGGCGCCTGTTGTCGAATTTTTGGCCGGCCAGGGCCTTGAACCAACCGATCATCGGGTATTGCCAGTGCCGAGACGGCTTGCCAGCCGGCGAAGCTGCCAGGTGTTGACGCTTGCAGGCTCGGTTGACCGGGCGACGCTGGCACCGCTTCTGGACCAGCTCGGCGGCGAGTTACAGGTGGATCTGGTGCTGCAGTCCCAGGCCGTGCGGCAGGCGGATTACAGGCTGGCGGTCTTCGACATGGATTCGACCCTGATTGACTGCGAGGTCATTGACGAACTCGCCAGTCGCCATGGGGTGGGCGAGCAGGTCGCCGCGGTAACTGAGCGCGCTATGCGCGGTGAATTGGATTTCAATGCCAGTTTCGCGGAGCGGCTCGCCCGCCTCGAGGGGCTGGACGGCGAAGTGGTCGCGGATATTGCGGCCAATTTGCCCTTCACCGACGGTGTGCGAGAACTGATTCCGACCTTGCGCGCCCGGGGTATTCGCACGGCCATACTGTCGGGTGGCTTCGAACCATTTGCCCGCCGGCTGCAAGAGGAACTGGGCTTCGATGAGATCCATGCCAACCGGCTCGACATGAAGAACGGCCGGCTGACCGGGGTCGTTGTCCCGCCCATCGTTAACGGCGCGCGTAAGGCAGAACTGATGGCGCAGATCCGCGAGCAGCATGGGCTCGATCCATCACAGGTGATAGCGGTGGGGGATGGCGCCAACGACCTGCCTATGCTGTCGCGCGCCGGCATGGGCATCGCCTACCGCGCCAAGCCCATTGTGCGCGCCCAGGCCGATTACAACATCCGTCACGTCGGGCTCGATGGCATTACCTGCCTGTTGGGCGCCCCCAGTGAGGTTGACTCGCGCCGGCCCTGACCGGGGCAGGCAGCTGGGGTATCATCGCCACCTTTTCAGAATTCCTGGACAACACCATGGCCAATTTCTCTACCAATGAATTCAAGCCCGGGCTCAAAGTCATGCTCGATGGCGACCCCTGTTCCATCCTCGAGAACGAGTACGTCAAACCCGGGAAAGGGCAGGCGTTCAACCGCGTCAAGCTGCGTAATCTCAAGAGTGGCCGGGTCTGGGAGCGGACTTTCAAGTCGGGTGATTCCCTCGAGGGTGCTGACGTGATGGATTACGAACTCGAGTACAGCTACACCGACGGTGAATTCTGGTACTTCATGGACCCAAGTAGTTTTGAGCAGCACTCTGCCGACCGCGCCGCCGTGGGCGAGACCGAAAAGTGGCTCAAGGAGCAGGAGCGTTACGAAGTGACCCTCTACAACGGCTCGCCGTTGTCAGTTGCCCCGCCCAATTTCATCGAGCTCGAGATCACCGAAACCGACCCGGGTCTCAAAGGCGATACGGCTCAGGGCGGCAGCAAGCCCGCCACGCTCACCACCGGTGCCGTGGTTCGCGTGCCGCTGTTTATCTCCCAGGGTGAGGTCATCCGTATCGACACCCGTACCGGTGAATATGTGAGTCGCGCCAGCAAGAGCTGATGCTGTGACTGACTGGCGTCCCGGCGCCCCTCTCGGGGCGCTGACTGCGCGCGCCAAGCTGCTCGGACAACTGCGGCAGTTTTTTGCCGAATGTCGAGTGCTCGAGGTTGAAACCCCTCTGTTGGCGAGCTGCGGGATCACCGATCCCTCGCTGGCACCGCTGACCGTGCCGCACAGTGGTGGCACCCGATACCTGCAGACATCACCCGAGTACGCCATGAAGCGTCTGTTGGCGGCGGGTTCGGGCGACATCTTCCAGATCTGCAAGGCCTTTCGCGCTGACGAAATCGGGCGGCGTCACAATCCCGAGTACAGCATTCTCGAGTGGTATCGGCTTGGGCTTGACCACCGTGAATTGGCGCGAGAGGTCGCACGGCTTGTTTGTCAGGTACTCGATCGTCCCGGTTGGCAGGTGTGGTCATACCAGGCCCTGTTCGCGCAGCTGCTTGACGTGAATCCCTTCACCGACCCACAGCCGCGCATCGAGGCCGTGGCACGTCGGGTGGCGGGCGACATCCCCGAAGCACTGGACCGGGACAGTCTGCTCGACCTGCTAATGAGTCACGCCATCGAACCTCGTCTCGCCGATTGGGGCGTGGTCATTGTCACCGACTACCCACCCAGTCAGGCGGCGTTGGCCCGCACTGATACGGTCAATGGCGTCGTGGTGGGCTGCCGTTTCGAGTGCTACGCCGATGGTGTCGAATTGGCCAACGGGTATTGGGAGCTGGGAGACGTCGCCGAGTTGCGGCGTCGCTTTGAACACGACAACGTCGTTCGGGCTGGGCGTGGTGCGCCAGTGTTACCCCTCGATGAGGCAATGTTGGCAGCCCACGCGGCTGGCCTGCCGGATTGTGCGGGCGTTGCCCTCGGGGTGGACCGCCTGCTCGCGCTCGCGGTCGGTGGCGACGATATTCGCAAGGTGCTGGCCTTCGATTGGCAGCGCAGCTAGCTGTTCGAGTCGATCACGACGGGGCCGTAGCCCTCGATAAAGGCTTTGGGTGGACGTTTGGGTTTGCCGCTCGAAATCTCGATACAGACGAATTGCAGGCGGGCGCGCAAGGCAGTCTCGCCGCTGGCGATATCGATGATCTGCAATCGCCTTTCCATGGTCATTCGACGGTCCCAGCGGGTTATCCAGGTACCCACCATCAAGCGGTCGCCCAGGCGCGCAGCGCGCTGGTAGTCGTATTCCGCTCGAGTGAGCGCCATGGCCCGATCAAGTCTTCGGTAGTCATCGGGCCCGAGGCCCAGTGCTGTGGTGTGGGCCCAGGCGGTGGCCATGCACCAATTGACGTAGACGGTGTTGTTGGCGTGCTCGAGGGCATCGATGTGCTCGGGCAGGACCTCAACTTGCTCGGTGAAAGGGTCGGGGTAGTCCCAGTTCACGCCGGTACCAACTCCACACGCTTTTGGGCGATCAACGCATAACCGAGGCCTACGGCGATGAGCGGGCAAACCAGGTTGAATACGGCGTACGGGCCGTACTCAAACGTGGCCACACCGAGCGTTGCTGCCATGTAAGCACCACAGGTATTCCAGGGAATCAGTACGCTGGTGATCGTTGCCGAATCTTCCAGCGTGCGCGACAGATTCAGGCGGCTGAGCCCGCGATCGTCGTAGGCAATGGTGAACAATCGGCCGGGCAAGGCAATGGCAAGGAACTGGTCGGCGGCCAACATATTGGTCACCACGCCGCTGGTGATGGTGGCCAGTACCAGGTCACCCGTGCTCCGGACTTTGCGCAGGACTGCATCCAGCAGGTGCTTGAGAATACCGGTGCGTTCGAGCACGCCGCCAAAGGCCAGCGCTGTCACGATCAACCACACCGTATTCAGCATGCTCGACATGCCGCCTTTGCTGAGTAGCTTGTTCAGGTCGGCATCGGGGCTATTGGCTTGATAGCCGTCAAAGAGCGCCACCCAGACACCCTGCAGCAGGGGGTAGGGTGAATCCGGAAATGACGCTTGCGCGAAGGCGCGCACAGCTTCCGCCTGGAAGCCCACGGCGAACAGGGCGCCAATGCCAGTTGAAATCAGGATGGCGGGATAGGCCGGTACTTTGGCACTGACCAGTGCCAGCATGCCGACCAGCGGCAGCAGTACGTAGAGCCCCACGTCGAATTCCTGGGCGATTGCCGAGCGCAGTGCGGCAATCTGTTCGGGCTCGGCGGCACCCTCGGTGCTTTGGAAGAAAAAGAACAACAGCGCAATGGTAAAGGCCGGCACCGTGGTCCACAGCATGTGCTTGATGTGCGAGAAAAGGTCCACACCCGCGCAGGCGGCCGCCAGATTGGTGGTGTCTGACAGCGGCGACAATTTGTCTCCGAAGTACGCACCGGAAATGATCGCGCCGGCGGTGATCGCCGGTGACAGTCCATAGGTATTGGAAATGCCGATGAGGCCGATACCGATAGTGCCTGCAACAGTCCAGGAGCTGCCGATGCTGACCGATGCCAGCGCGCATATGACCGCGCAGGCGGCGTAGAAAATGCTCGGATCCAGCATCGCGACGCCGTAGTAAATCATCGCGGGTACCGTGCCCGACAGAATCCAACTGCCGATCAGCGCCCCGACTGCGAGCAGGATGAGAATGGCATTGAGGCCGACGCGGATCCCTGCGGCCATACCATCCTGGATTTCTTCCCACTTGAGGCCGCGGTAGATGCCCACCAGCGCTGCAGCACCGGTGGCGATGACCATCGCAATCTGGTTGGGACCATAGGAGGAGTCGGCGCCGAACAAATAGACAGCCGACGCGAGCATGCCCACCAGCAGAGCGATGGGCGCAAGAGACAACAACATGGAATCAGGCCGGGCGGTAGCCGGGCTTGGTCATCGTGATCTGGAAAGTGCCAATGATTCGCTCGTGGAAGCCGCCTTCACAGTAGCTCAGATAGAAGCGCCACATACGAATAAAACGGTCGTCGAAGCCCATGTCACGTACCTTGTCCAATTCTTCAAGGAATGCATGGTGCCATGCTTCGAGGGTGCGTGCGTAGTCCTGGGTGATGTCGCGCAGCCCGCTGAGTTGCATATCAGTGTAGCGACCGAGGTGATCGCTAATGACTGCAAGCGACGGCAGGCAGCCCCCGGGGAAGATATAGCGCTTGATAAAGTCCACCGAGTGGCGGGCCTGATCGTAGCGCTGCTCAGGGATCGTGATCGCTTGCACTACCGCTTTACCGTGGGGCTTGAGCAGCTTGTTGAGGCAGCGGAAGTAGCTCTCGTAGAACTCGTGGCCCACGGCTTCGATCATTTCCACCGACACCAGCTTGTCGAATTTGCCTTCGAGCTTGCGGTAGTCCTGCTTGAGCACCGTGATGCGATCTTCGAGTCCGCGGGCCTTCACTTCCGCGACAGCATGCTGGTACTGCTCCTCGGAGATGGTGGTGGTGGTCACGTTGCAGCCGTAGTTCTCGGCCGCATGAATCGCCATGCCACCCCAGCCCGTGCCGATTTCGATCAGTTCTTCACCGGGCTTGAGTTCAAGGTCTTGGCAAATCAAGTCGAGTTTGTGTTTTGACGCCTCTTCCAGCCCTGCTTCCCGATGGGGAAACACTGCCGCCGAGTACATCATGGTGGGATCCAGGAATAGCTGGAAGAACTCATTACCCAGGTCATAGTGGGCTGAGATGTTCTTGCGCGAACCGGACACGGTATTGCGGTTGGCCAGATGCGACAGTTTCAGCGCAATGCGCAGCCAGAGACTTTGACGACCCTTCATCGAATTCATGGTGTCGATGTTGGCGCTGAAAAAACGGGTCACTTCGGTGAGGTCCCGGCTCGACCAGTCGCCATCAATAAAGGCCTCGCCTGAGGCAATGGTGCCCCCGGTCAGTACACGGCGGTAGGCGCGCGGGTTGTGAATGGTGACTTCTGCGTGGGGGGAGTCGGGCTGCGCGTCGTCGCCGATCACGTAGGTCTCGCCGTTATCGTGGACGGTGAACGTGCCAACAGAAACGCCGCTCAGCAGCTTGAACAACAACTCCCTGGCCAGGTCATAACGCTTGAAACCGGTGAAGCTGGGAAGCTTGGCGATGTCCTTGACGCTAACGTCGCTCATCCTGTGTTCCTTATTCTTGCGGGGGCTTGGGGATTACGTTTTCAACTGCGGTTCGGATGAGGCTGCAAGGGGATGCGCTTCAAAAACAGCAGTAGGGCCTGCCAGTAAATGCCGGCAAACACCTTCAGGGTCATCACGGGGTAGCGGCCGATCGCTCGCGCCAGATTGCCCCGTGTCCAGGGGACTGCCTCGAGCGCGAGTGTGGCGTCAAACACCCGTTCGCTGCCTTGCAGGTTGCTCAGCTGAATGGACAAGCGCTCTCCGGGCACATTGCTGCGCCAGCGGTACACCATGTCCATCGGGTTGAACGGCGATACGTGAAGTGTCTTGGCGAAGTCGGTGTTCATCGGCGCGTTGTCAGCCGGCGCCTCGAGCACGTAGCTGTGTCGCTCGCCCCAGGGGGTGTTGGTCACTTCGGCGACCAAATATTCGAGCTGATCTCCCGCCTCGTCGAAGCAGTAGTAGCAGGCGATGGGGTTGGTCTGGAAGCCGAAGTATCGCCAATTTGCCAGCAGATAGATTGGGCCCCGGTGTTGTTGGCCGGTTTCTTCGTGGATTCGTCGTCGTACTTCGTCAATGAGCGGCTTTGCCGGGTCGCCGAGAAAATCCCGGCGATCAAAGCGCGCGGGCGCCCAGCGCCGGCAAGACCAGAAGGGCACTTTGTCCACCAGTGCCGGTAGGTCCTGCAGCTTCACGTAGGGCATGAAGACCCGGTAGGCGAAGCGGTGTGCCTTGGGCGTGTGCCTGGCGTGGCGGAGCTCGCCGATGTACAGCTTCGAAGTCAAGATCAGGCGGCAGCGAGATCGAGGCGGCCGATGTTCTCAGCGACCCGCAGGCCACTGCTGAGGCCATCCTCATGGAAGCCATTGTGCCAATACGCGCCGCAGAACCAGGTGTTGCGGGTACCATTGATTTCTGCCCAACGCTGCTGGGCAGCGATACCCGCTACCGTGAACTGGGGATGCGCGTAATTGAAGCGTCCCAGTATGCGGTGAGGATTGATTGAATCGGTGTCGTTGAGTGTCACGCAGAACACTTCCGGTGCGGAGATGCCCTGCAGAATGTTCATGTTGTAGGTGACGACGGCGCGGTCCGAATCGGGTTTGAGCCGATAGTTCCAGCTCGACCAGGTTTTGCGGTTGCGTGGCAGCAGGCGTTCATCGGTGTGCAGTACTACGTCGTTGTCGCGGTAAGGCAGTGCCCCGAGGATCGACTTCTCGCTGTCGCTGGCATCGCCCAACATCGTCAGCGCCTGGTCCGAGTGGGTGGCGATCACTACCTGATCAAAATGTTGTTCGCTGCCATTGGCGAACCGAATCAGCGCGCCCCGGCCCGGGGGCCGCAGAATTTCTTTAACCGGCATGCCAGTATGAATCTTGTGCTCAAAAGCGTGGGTCAGCGGTGCGAGGTACTCACGGCTACCCCCCTCGATGACGCGCCATTGGGGGCGATCCTTGATCTGGAGCAGGCCATGGTTGCGGAAGAAGCGAACAAAAAAGCTTGCAGGAAACTCCCTGGCGTCGCTGAAGTCCGCCGACCAGATCGCTGAGGTCATCGCCAGCAGATACTCCCGGGCAAACGCTTCACCATAGCCTTTGCGGTCCAGATAGCTGCCGAGTGTTTCGTCTGCCGGCAGTGCGCCGGATTCCAGGTCGGCGACTGACTCTTTATTGAAGCGGAGGATTTGGCTGACCATGCCCAGAAAGCGCGGAGATAGCAGATTGCGGCGCTGGGCAAACAGGGTGTTGAGATTGTTGCCGGCGTATTCGAGGCCCGATACGTCATCGCTGACCGAGAAGCCCATCGACGTGGGTTTGCTGGCGACGCCCAGTTGATCCATCAGAGCGATGAAATTGGGATAGGTGTTCTCGTTGTAGACGATAAAGCCCGTGTCGATCGCATAGCGCCGGGCGCCAAGTTTGACGTCGTAGGTAGCGGTATGGCCGCCGATTCGCTCGGCGGCTTCGAACACGTGGACGTCGTGATGTTCATGGTGGAGGCGGTGTGCGCACCCCAATCCTGAAATGCCGGCGCCGATGACTGCAATTTTCACTCTGGATACCACTTAGCTGGGCTTGATGCCGGAGTTACGAGTGGGCCGACTGGCTGGATCATCCGTATACCGTGCACTAGTCAAACTGTTAGCCAGTCGCGGCAGGTGTATGCTGCGCAGTTCAAGGGTGGGCCTCAGGGATGATGCAGATGGTCGAAAAGCAGGACGGGACGCCAACGGAGGCTGCGAATTCCAGTTGGTCTATACCGACGGGTCGACGCACTGACGAGTGGAGTGAAACGCTGGTCCTTATCGGCAGCAACCAGGATCGAGCTGCGTTTAGCCGCTTTTTCCGGCACTTCGCACCGCTCATCAAGGCCTTCGCCCTGGCGGGTTCAACGCTGTCGGCCAACCATGCCGACGAGTTGGTGCAGGAAGTCATGCTCAAGGTCTGGCAGAAGGCCGCTGGGTTCAACCCCGAGAAAGCAGCCGCCAGCACCTGGGTCTATACGATTGCCCGGAACTGCCGCACAGACATGTTCCGCCGCCTTCAGAAATTCGACACGCCGTTGGCGGCCGACGATCTCAATATCGAGGTCGAAGAAGAAGAGCCTTTCACCGTCTTGCACACCCGCCGTGGTTCTGACCGGGTGCGGGAGCTCATGGGTCAGCTCCCTCCAGACCAGGCGCAAATCCTCGCCAAAGTCTATATGGAGGGCAAATCCCATTCCGAAGCGGCCGCGGAGCTGGACTTGCCACTGGGCACCGTTAAGTCGCGGGTTCGTTTGGCCATACAGAAGCTACAGGTCCAGATGGATAAACAGTGATCCAAAAGACAACTTTATTGGTAATAATTGTCGACGCGGTCACAAAGCCCGGAAACCGGGTGAACTAAACAATAGAACGGGTCGTAAGCCCCACACCTGACACTCAACACCGGCAAATACCCCCGCATAGGAGCCATGCGGGACAGAGGCAACATACTATGGCCAAGCATCACCCAAGCAGCGATTTCCTGATCGAATATGCCGCGGGCACCCTCCCCGTCGCCCAGGCTGCCTGCGTCTCCGCCCACATCAGCTACTGTCCCCAGTGCCGCCGCGCGTCGGAGCAACTGCAGGAGGTGGGCGCTGCACTGATGGAATCCATGGAGCCCGTTAGTGTCTCCGAGCGGGTTCTCGACAGCGTGCTTGCTCGCCTTGACGAGCCTGCACCACTGGCCTTTGAGCCCCGGCGCGACGAAACACCGGCTATCCCGGGCTTGCTGGCCCGAATCATCAACGGTGACTTCTCCCAACTGGTTTGGAAGCGTGTCACCAAGTCACTGAGCGTCAGCTACCTGCGCACTGGTGACGCGGGTTACGAGTTTGCGTTGTACAAAATTGCTGCGGGCGGGGCGATTCCCGACCACGATCACTCCGGCTCTGAGATGACCCTGGTACTGAAGGGCGGTTTTGCTGATGCAGAAGGTGAGTATCACCCCGGTGATTTCATCTATCGACAGGCCCACGAAGCCCATCGTCCCCACGCCCTCGACGACGAAGAATGCATTTGTCTGGCTGTGCTTGATGCACCGCTCAAGTTCACTGGCTGGAAGTATCGCTGGATGAACCCCTTCCTTCAGCTCAACGCCAGTTGAGCTGATCCGGCCGGGTATTGACGGCCGTAATACTTCCCATATCCCCCATCACACGTGGGGCCATCACTCCCCCAATGGGGTAGAGTGGCGGGCCGACTTGATCTGGAGCAAGGTGAAAAGCCTATGCGTCTTGGCATACCCAAAGAGACTCACCCCGGTGAGCATCGCGCTTCCGCGACCCCCGAAACCGTAAAAAAACTGGTCCGTCTTGGTGCCGAGGTTGTTGTCGAAACCGGCACTGGCGCTGCCGCCGGCATCCCCGACAGCGACTATGCTGAACAGGGCGCTGTCATCGAGAGTGACCGCGCGGCCCTGCTTGGCAGTGCCGACATGGTGATGCGGCTGCGCAAACCCGAACCTGAAGACATCAGCCTGCTCAAGCCTGGCTGCATCCACGTTTCTTATCTCGACCCGTTCAATGAGCACGAGCTGATCCGTACCTTCGCCAAGCAGCAGGTCACTGCAATCAGCATGGAGATGATTCCCCGCTCTACTCGCAGTCAGAAAATGGATGCCCTGAGTTCTCAGGCCAACCTGGCGGGCTATGTTGCTGTGATGCTCGCGGCGGCCCGCCTGCCTCGCATTCTGCCGATGATGATGACGCCGGCCGGTACCCTGAAGCCCGCCAAGGTTTTCATTCTGGGTGCGGGTGTGGCGGGTCTACAGGCCATTGCTACTGCCAAACGTCTCGGTGCCAAGGTCACGGCGTTCGATACCCGTCCGGTGGTGGCCGAGCAGGTGCAGTCGCTGGGTGCGAAATTCCTCGAAATCGATTTGGGCGATACCGGCCAGACCGAGCAGGGCTATGCCAAAGAGCTGACCCCTGAGCAGGTCGAGAAGCAGCGTCAGGCCCAGAAAGAGGTAATCGCTGACTCTGATATCGTCATCACCACGGCCCAGGTGTTTGGGCGCAAAGCCCCTGTGCTGGTCACCGAAGACATGGTCGCGGGCATGGCCCCGGGTTCAGTCATCGTCGATATGGCTGCTGAAACCGGTGGCAACGTCGTGGGTTCGGTCGCCAACGAGGTGGTTGAGGTGAATGGTGTGACCATTGTGGGCACAGGCAACCTCGCCAATCTGGTGGCGCGAGACGCCACACAGATGTACGCCAACAATGTTTTCAATCTGGTGGAAGACACCTGGGACAAGGAAGCTGGCCAGTTCGTACTCGACCTGGATAACGACATCCTGCCTGGCTGTGTCATTACCCACGGGGGCGCAGTCGTGCACCCGACTTTCAAAGAAATGATTGAAGGAGCGAGCTGAGATGACTGGCGCTGAATATCTGCTGTTTATCCTGATGCTGTCGGTTTTCCTCGGCTTCGAACTGATCCACAAGGTACCGGCAACCCTGCATACCCCCTTGATGTCCGGAGCCAACGCCATCTCGGGCATTACCGTGGTGGGTGCGATCGCTCTGGCGGGAACCGGTAAGGAAGACCTCGCCCAGTGGCTGGGTGCGGGCGCGGTGGCACTCGCATCGATCAACGTGGTCGGTGGCTACATGGTGACCGACCGTATGCTTGGTTTCTTCAAGAAGAAGGAGGGCTGATCGTGGAACTGTCTCTCCTGATTCAATTGGGTTACGTCATTGCGGCGGCCCTGTTCATTTTCGGCCTCAAGATGCTGGGTTCACCGGCCACTGCCCGCAAGGGCAACCTGACCTCTGCGGTCGGTATGTTGGTGGCTATTGTTGCTGCACTGCTTGACCAGGGCATCGTCGATTACACCTGGATTGTCGGCGGCATGTTGGTGGGTGGTGCCATCGGCGCCGTTGCTGCTCGCGCCGTCGCCATGACGTCGATGCCGGAAATGGTGGCGCTGTTCAACGGTCTTGGCGGTGCCGCGTCGCTGCTGGTGGGCTGGTCTGCACTGACCCCGGAGGCTTATACCTTCACCCTGGTGACCATCGTGCTGTCGATTTTGATTGGCGGCGTGACCCTGACCGGATCGCTGATCGCCTGGGGCAAGCTGTCTGAGCGGATCAATGGTGCGCCGATCCAGTTCTCGGGTCAGCAGATCTTCAACTCCCTGGTGATCTTGGGTGTGCTCGGCAGCGCGGTGATGTTCATTCTCAATCCCGCAGATCCCACCTGGCTGTACGCGGTGATTGGTCTTTCATTGCTGTTCGGTGTGATGGCCGTGATCCCGATCGGTGGCGCTGACATGCCAGTAGTGATCTCACTGCTCAACTCTTACTCGGGTCTCGCGGCCTGTGCGGCGGGCTTTGCGATCAACAACAATGCGTTGATTGTGGCCGGTTCACTGGTGGGCGCTTCGGGCATCATCCTCACCCAGATTATGTGCAAGGCGATGAATCGCTCGCTGAGCAACGTGCTGTTTTCCGGCTTCGCCAGCGTTTCCAACGAGACCACCGAAGTCGAGGGTGAGATCAAGCCCATCGTGGCCGAGGATGCCTACTACATCCTCGAGGCGGCGAGCTCTGTTGCGATCATCCCGGGTTACGGTATGGCGGTGGCTCAGGCGCAACACGTGGTTAAAGAGTTGTGCGAGTTGATGGAAGAGAACGGCGCCGAGGTCAACTTTGGTATTCACCCGGTAGCTGGCCGTATGCCCGGGCACATGAACGTGCTGCTCGCCGAAGCGGACGTTCCCTACGACCAGTTGCTCGAGATGGACGACATCAACCCGCGCATGGAGACGGTCGATGTAGCCATTGTGATCGGCGCCAACGACGTGGTGAACCCCGCCGCGCGGGAAGTCGAGTCGTCACCCATCTACGGAATGCCGGTGATCAACGTTGCCGACGCGCGCACGGTGTTTGTGCTCAAGCGATCAATGGCCTCGGGTTTCGCCGGTATCGAAAACCCGCTGTTCTACAAAGAGAACACACGCATGCTGTTCGGCGATGCCAAGGAGACCATCGGTCACCTGATTCGCGAATTCAGCTGA
>CAYZWL010000002.1:0-39282 GCA_964482195.1 uncultured Alteromonadaceae bacterium
CACCCTCTTCGAGCTCGGCAAAGCAGCCGTAGTCGGTGAGGTTGGTAACACGCGCGTTGACGCGGCTGCCTTCGGGGTAACGCTTGGTGATCTCAACCCAGGGATCTTCACCCAGTTGCTTGAGACCCAGAGAAACACGGTTGCGCTCGCGATCGAACTTGAGGATCTTGACGTCCATTTCCTGGCCGACTTCGACGATCTCGCTCGGGTGCTTGATGCGCTTCCAGGCCATATCGGTGATGTGCAACAGGCCATCGACGCCACCCAGGTCCACAAAGGCACCGTAGTCGGTGAGGTTCTTGACTACACCCTTCACGGACATGCCTTCCTGCAGGCTGGCCAGCAGTTCTTCGCGCTCGGCGCTGTTCGCTGCTTCCATAACCGCACGACGTGAAACAACCACGTTGTTGCGCTTCTGGTCGAGCTTGATGACCTTGAACTCGAGCTCTTTGCCTTCGAGGTGCGCGGTCTCGCGGATCGGACGAACGTCGATCAGTGAACCCGGCAGGAACGCACGGATCGAGTCGACGTCGACAGTGAAGCCGCCCTTGACCTTGCCATTGATCACACCGGTAACCGGCTCATCGGCAAGATGCGCAGCTTCGAGACGCTTCCAGGCCTCGGCGCGCTTGGCTTTTTCACGAGAAAGCTTGGTTTCACCAAATCCATCCTCGACGGTTTCGAGGGCAACCTGCACCTCGTCACCCACGTTGAGGGTGCATTCGCCGTTGGCGTTGGTGAACTGATCGAGGGGGATAACACCCTCTGACTTGAGGCCCGCGTGAACGGTAACCCACTCGTTATCGATGTCGATAACGACGCCGGTTACGATGGCACCCGGCTCCATTTCTACTGTTTTAAGGCTCTCTTCAAACAGCTCGGCGAACGATTCGCTCATTAATGTGGTCCTGTATAAGAAGCAGCATACGCTGCACCGATCACCAGACCTGATCGGGTCGATCAACAATAAGCGGCTTGCCGGGGGTGCTGGCCGTTCAATCGGCGCGCCGCACTAATCCCCTCTCGGAGGCCAGGGCACGGACGTTAGCGAGGACTTCGTCGATAGACAGCGAGGTGCTGTCGATGGTGACGGCGTCTTCCGCGGCGACCAATGGCGACACGGATCGACTTGAATCACGCGCGTCACGCTCCTGGATGGCTTCAAGAAGGCGCGGCAGACTAACACTCTCACCCTGTGCCTGCAACTGGCTTTGACGGCGCTTTGCACGAGCTTCTGCGGAGGCTGTCAGGAAGATTTTCAGGGGCGCATTTGGGAACACGGCGGTACCCATATCCCGGCCATCGGCTACCAGGCCCGGGGCGCGTGCGAGTTCACGCTGACGCTCAAGCAGCGCCTCGCGCACCGCGGGCAAAGCCGCCACAGCGGATGCGCCTCGCCCGCCCTCTTCGGACCGCACTGCCCGGGTGACGTCCTGGCCCGCGAGATCGACGGCAACACCCGCGTCGGTGAGGCGGAAGCTGACATCGAGTTCGCGGGCAATCGCCGCCACTGCCGGCTCATCGGACCAATCTACGCGTGCCTGAACACAAGCTTGCCCCACCACACGATAGAGCGCACCACTATCCAACAAGTGCCAGCCGAGCCAGTCTGCGAGCAGCCGACTCAGGGTGCCTTTGCCGGCACCGCTGGGGCCATCAACGGTGATGACAGGAATACTCAAGACACCTCCAGCTGCATACCAACACCCACGGCCAGTTCAGCGAATCCCGGGAACGAAGTCGCCACGTGATCGCAGTCAAGAATTTCAACCGGCGCGCTCGCGCGCAGACCCGCCACCGCGAAGCTCATGGCAATGCGGTGGTCGTGATAGGTGTGAATGGTGCCACCACCGATGCCGCCCCCCTCGATAATAATGCCGTCGGGAGTGGGCTCGTTGCGCACACCCAGCGTTGTCAGCCCCTCGGCCATGCTGGCAATGCGATCGCTCTCTTTGACCCGGAGCTCTTCGGCACCGCGCAAGACAGTACGCCCCTCGGCGCAGGCGGCGGCCACAAACAGCGCAGGGAACTCATCAATAGCCAGTGGCACTTCCTCTTCGGGTACATCGATACCGCTCAGCGGTGCGTAACGCACCCGCAGGTCGGCCACTGGCTCGCCACCAACCTCGCGCTCGTTGAGCACTTCGATGTCAGCCCCCATCAAGGTCAGCAGCGTCACAATGCCTGTGCGAGTAGGGTTCATCCCCACGTGCTCCAGAGTCAGGTCTGAATCCGGCGTGATGCTGGCCGCGACGAGGAAGAAAGCAGCCGAGGAGATATCCGCAGGAATATCCAGCTGGGTCGCCGTCAAACGACCACCGCCTTCCAGTGAGATGACGTCGTTCTCGCGACGCACCTCATACCCAAAGCCCCGCAGCATACGCTCGGTGTGATCGCGAGTCGGCGCCGGCTCGGTCACCGAGGTACGTCCCTCGGCGAACAGCCCAGCCAGCAACACACAGGATTTCACCTGGGCGCTCGCCATCGGCAAGTCGTAATGCAGACTGCTCAGGGAATCACTGCCGGCGATTTGCAGGGGTGGCTTGCCGTCGTTGGAAGTAATGTCCGCACCCATCATTTCCAATGGCGTGATCACCCGCCCCATGGGCCGCTGGGTGAGTGAGGCGTCACCGGTTAGCGTGGTCGCGAAGGGCTGCCCGGCGGCGATGCCACTCAGCAGGCGCATGCTGGTCCCCGAATTCCCCATATCCAGCGGCGCGTCCGGTGCCCGCAAGCCATTGAGCCCCACTCCGTGGATACGCAGTTGCCCATCGGTGGGTCCCTCAATCTCGACACCCATGGCACGAAACGCCGCCACTGTGGCCAGCGCGTCCTCCCCCTCCAGAAAGCCCGTCACTTCGGTGGTGCCCTCAGCGAGCGCACCCAACATGACAGAGCGATGGGACATGGACTTATCACCGGGGACACGCAGCTTGCCCCTCAGGGCACCCCCAGAGGTGACGGTGAACTTCATGATGATTGATCCTTGCTGGTCACATCGGACAACAGTGGGTTGAGAATTCGATCGTGCTCACGCCGGATATGCCGGCACTGCAAAAAGTAGTCATGCAGGCCTTCGGCGTCGCCTGCGTCAACCAAGTCACGCAACTCGGCCATGGCTTGACCGAACTCGTCGATCGCGCCCAACAAGGCCTCGCGATTGGTCAGGGCCACGTCCCGCCACATCACCGGATCGGATCCGGCAATACGGGTCATATCGCGCAGCGCGCCGCCACCGTGACGCATGGGGTCGTAGCTGTTAGCGCCCAGTGCCTTGGTCAGCGCATAGGCGACCATATGCGGCGAGTGACTGCTGGCCGCCAGCGCACCGTCGTGATCCGCCAGTGACATCCGGCTAATCCACGCACCCGTCAGCCGCCACACAGCCTCCACTCGGGCGAGCGCATGGTCGCTGGTCTCGGGACGTGGGGTCAAAATAATCTCTCGACCCGCAAACAAGTCCGCCCTACCCGCCGCAACACCGCTGTCTTCAGAACCGGCAATCGGATGCCCGGGCACGAAGAAGGGATACTCGCCGCGGATGGCATCTGATACATAACCTTTAATACTGGCGAGGTCAGTCACAGTCGGCGGCTCGGCCCTCTCAGCGCATCGTGGCAGCAGCTCAGCCAGCACGGTGGCCGTGGCCATCGGTGGCGCTCCCACAACAATGAAATCAGCCTGCTCAAGCAGGTCATCGACACTCGCCGCTGCCCTGTCGATGACCTCAAGTGACAAACCCTGATCCAGGGCACGGTGATCCGGGTCCCAGGCGATCACATCGCCCTGCCAGTCAGAAGCCCGCAGTGCCCGCGCCAGGGAACCCGCAATCAGCCCAAGCCCCACAAAGCCGACGCGGCGGGGTAACACTGGCTGGGTCATCAGATGGGAGCCTTGGGGTACGCACCCAACCGCTTCAGCAGGATCGAGTGTTCTTCGAGCTCGGACATAATGCCGTCGATCAACGGCTCCTGAAGGTGCCCCTCAAACTCAATGTAGAAAAGGTAGGTCCACTTTTCAGTCTTGGAAGGCCGCGAGTCGATACGAGTCAAACTGACGCCCTTTTCCTCGAATGGGCGCAGCAGACTCAGCAGCGCGCCGGGCCGGTTGCGACTGGCCACCAGGATCGACGCCTTGTCGCGACCCGAGGGCGGCACCGGCTCACGCCCCAATACGAGAAAACGGGTGGTGTTGCTGGCGCTGTCCTGAATCGATTCAAACAACTTCGCGAGACCATAAGTTTCGGCCGCGAGGTCGCCGGCGATCGCCACGGTACCGGGCTCTTCGGCAGCGCGTCGGGCAGCCTCACCATTACTGGTGACAGCCTCCCGGGCGACCAGTGGCAGCTGCGCGTCCAGCCAGTTGCGGCACTGCGCCAATGCCTGCTCGTGCCCGCAAATCCTTTGAATGCTCTCGATGCTGGTCTGGCTGGTCGCCAGCAGGTGATGCACAACCGGTAGCTCAACTTCCCCTGCAATGTGCAGGGGCGACTCCAGGAAACAGTCGAGTGTCTGCCCAACCATGCCTTCGGTGGAGTTCTCCACGGGCACCACGCCGAAATCACAGTGCCGGTCCTCGACACGACGAAACACCTCGCGAATCGAGCCAACCGCCTCTGGAACCGCAGACTGCCCAAAGTGCTTGCGCGCTGCGGCCTGGGTAAACGTCCCGGCAGGGCCCAGGTAGGCCACGGTGAGCGGCTGCTCAAGCGCCAGACAACTCGACATGATCTCGCGAAAGATTCGGGCGATGTAATCCGCCGGCAACGGCCCGGGGTTGCGTTCCTGAATAGCGCGCAGAATCTGCGCCTCACGCTCCGGGCGGTAAAACAGCGGCGCTTCATCATCACTGCCGACAGCGGCGAGTTTGATTTCAGCCACTTCCTGGGCACAGCGGGCGCGGTCGTTGATCAGCGTCAGCAGTTCGCTGTCGATGCTGTCGATTCGGGCGCGTATCGCCGCGAGGGCCTCGTCACTAGCCATATCTCAACCGTACCGTTTCTCGAAATCACTCATAAAGTCACACAGGGCAGCCACAGAGGCCTCGCTGATGGCGTTATAAAGGCTGGCACGCATACCACCAACGGAGCGGTGCCCCTTTAGATTCAGCAACTGCGCCTGCTCCGCCTCGGCAAGAAAGGTGGCGTCCAGTTTGGGGTCGCGCAGGGTAAAGGGCACGTTCATCCAGGAGCGACAGCCAGGGTCGATGGGATTGGCGTAAAACTCGCTTTGATCAATCACGCCATACAGCGTCTCGGCTTTACGCCGATTCACTGCCGCCATCGCGCCAAGCCCCCCCTGGGCTTCGAGCCACTCAAACACCAGCCCCGCCAGATAAATCGAATAGGTGGGCGGTGTATTGGCCATCGAGCCGTTCTCCGCGGCGTGCTGCCAATCGAGCAGTTGCGGCACGTTCTCCCGCACCCGCCCCAGCAAACTTCGCCGCACGATCACCACCGTCAGTCCCGCAGGGCCGATGTTCTTCTGAGCCCCAGCGTAGATCACACCAAATCGGGAAACATCGATAGGTCGGGAAAGAATCGTGGAGGACATATCCGCAACCAGCGGCGCATCCACACTGGGGACATCCGGAAATTCGAGCCCGCCGATGGTTTCATTGGGGCAATAGTGCAGGTAGGCGGCATCGGCACCGACTTGCCAGGTGTCGGTCGGCGGGACTGTGCTGAAGTTGACCTCTGCACTGCTGGCAATCTGCCGGGCGTCGCTGTGACGCGCTCCCTCAGCCAGCGCTTTGCGCGACCAGGCGCCAGTCACGACATAGTCAGTGCGCTGACCACTGGCGGCAAGGTTCAGCGGCACTGCCGAAAACTGCAGGGTTGCGCCACCTTGTGTGAACAGCACCGCATAGTCATCACTGATTTCCAGCAGCCGACGCAAGGCAGCTTCTGCCCCCTCGATCACCGCGGTAAACGCGGCTCCCCGGTGGCTGAGCTCCATGATGGACGCACCGACCCCGTGCCAGTCGAGCATTTCCTCGCGAGCACGCTCGAGTACAGGCGTGGGAAGCGCCGCTGGGCCCGCGGAGAAGTTATGGGCCCGGGTCACGGTTAGTTCTCTTCTGCGTCGGCTTCAGGTCCAGCCTCAGCCGCCTGCACCGGTGCCGCCGACTCAGTCGCATCGTCGTCTTCGGCAATGCGGCTGACATTGACCAGCGCCTCGCCATCGCGGGTTCGGATCACGCGCACACCCTGGGTATTACGCCCCAGCAGACTGACCTCGTCTACCCGAGTCCGGACCGCTGTACCCTGGTTGGAAATCAGCATGATTTCATCGTCGTCCCAGACCTGCTCGGCGCCCACCAGCGGGCCATTTCGGGCAGTAGTCGCCATTGCGATGATGCCCTTGGTACCTCGACCCTTAACCGGGAACTCACCGCATTCGGTGCGCTTGCCGTAGCCGTTCTCGCTGACGGTGAGAATACGACCCTCGGCTTTGGGAATAATCAGTGAAATCAGCTGGTGCCCGGCCGCAAGGTTGATACCGCGAACACCCCGGGCGGTTCGCCCCATGGCTCGCACCGCAGACTCACTGAAGCGCACGGCTTTGCCCTCGCTGGAGAACAACATGATGTCGCAGTCGCCATCGGTGATGGCTGTCCCGACCAGTACATCTTCCTCGTCAAGTTCGATGGCACGCAGACCCACACTGCGTGGGCGCGAAAACTGACTCATCGCCGTCTTCTTCACCGTGCCGTTGCGAGTCGCCATAAAGATAAAGGCGTCGTCTTCGTAGTTGTCGATCGGCAGAATCGAGGTGATGCGCTCTCCTTCATCGAGCGGCAGCAGGTTAACCATGGGGCGACCACGGGAGTTACGGCTGGCGAGGGGAATGTGGAACACTTTGAGCCAATAGACCTTGCCGACATTCGAGAAACACAAAATGGTGGCGTGGGTACTCGCCACCAACAGGTGCTCAACAAAATCCTCGTCCTTGACCGCCACCGCACTCTTGCCCGTTCCGCCGCGACGCTGAGCCTGATAATCACTGAGTGACTGAGTCTTCGCGTAACCGCCATGCGAAATGGTCACCACGCGGTCTTCTTCGGCGATGAGGTCCTCAACCTTGAGGTCATGGGGCGAATCGGTGATCTCGGTCTGGCGATCGTCGCCAAACTCCTCCACCAACTCCTGCAGTTCCTCGCGGATCACTAGCTTCAGTCGCTCCGGATCACCCAGAATATCCAGGTAATCGGCAATCTCTGCGATCTTATCCGCGTATTCCTGCAGCAGCTTTTCGTGTTCAAGACCCGTCAGCCGGTGCAGTCTCAGATCGAGAATAGCCTGCGCCTGGGTGGGCGACAGGCGGTATTCACCGTCGACCAGTCCGTATTCGGGGGCGAGCCCATCGGGACGACAGGCATCCGCACCCGCACGCTCAAGCATGGCGGTGACGTCACCGGGCAACCAGGCGCGCTCTACCAAGCGCTCTCGGGCATCGGCGGCGGTCGGCGAGGTCTTGATCATCTCGATCACCTCGTCGATGTTGGCCAGTGCGACGGCCAGACCTTCGAGCACATGGCCGCGCTCGCGGGCCTTGCGCAACAGGTACACCGTGCGACGGGTCACCACCTCGCGGCGATGGCGCACAAATGCCTCAAGCATCTCCTTGAGGTTGAGCACCTTGGGTTGGCCATCGACCAGCGCCACCATGTTGATGCCGACAACCGACTGCAGCTGGGTCTGAGAGTAGAGATTGTTGAGCACCACCTCTCCGGACTCGCCACGACGCAGTTCGATGACGACGCGCAGGCCGTCCTTATCGGACTCGTCGCGCAACTCGGTAATGCCCTCGATTTTCTTTTCCTTGACCAGCTCGGCAATCCGTTCGATCAGGCGCGCCTTGTTCAGCTGATAGGGAATCTCGTGGACAATGATGATGTCCTTGCCGCGGGACTCATCGTGGATGATTTCAGCCTTGGCGCGCACATAGATACGACCGCGACCGGTGCGGTAGGCCTGCAAAATACCGGCGCGCCCATTGATGATGGCACCGGTAGGGAAGTCGGGTCCGGGGATGTAGTTCATCAGCTCGTCGATGCTGATTTCCGGATTTTCGAGTGTCGCGATACAGCCGGCCACCACCTCGCGCATATTGTGCGGCGGGATGTTGGTGGCCATGCCCACAGCGATGCCCGAGGAGCCGTTGACCAGCAGATTGGGCACACGGGTCGGCAGGACCACCGGAATTTTCTCGGTGCCGTCGTAGTTTTCGGCAAAATCGACGGTTTCTTTGTCGAGGTCAGCAAGTAGCGCGTGAGCCAACTTACTCATGCGAATTTCGGTGTATCGCATCGCCGCCGCGGAATCGCCATCGATCGACCCGAAGTTACCCTGGCCATCCACCAGCGGATAGCGCAGGGAGAAATCCTGGGCCATGCGCACAATCGTGTCATAGACCGCAGAGTCACCGTGCGGGTGATACTTACCGATCACGTCACCGACAACACGGGCCGACTTTTTGTAGGCCTTGTTCCAGTCATTGTTGAGCTCGTTCATCGCGAACAGCACGCGACGATGAACAGGCTTCAAGCCATCGCGGACGTCGGGTAGAGCCCGCCCCACAATGACGCTCATGGCGTAGTCCATATAGGACTGTTTCAGCTCATCCTCGATGTTGACTGGGAGAATTTCGCGCGCGATTTCCTGGGGATTTTCTGCCATTCGGGCTACTTCTTGATCTCGACTTCGGGGGCATGAGCGGCGGCCACTGATGGCCCGCCAATCAACCGGCAAATACTATCAAGATCCGCGCATTTTCGCCACGTTTACCCCCTGTTCGCGTCCAAATTACCGGTGGCAAAGACCGCACGCCGCGCCCGGCGCTATACTTTGGTAACTGCTGCATGGATACACCCTCATGACGACCCACAACCTCGTCCTCCACCCCGAGTGGATCATTCCTGTTGTACCCCGCGATACCGTTCTGACCGATCACAGCGTCGTGATCAGCGATGGCGAAATTTCAGCCCTGCTACCGCGAACCGAAGCCGCGGCGCTCAATGACTGCGAGCATGTGCAGTTACCGCGCCAGGTACTGCTGCCGGGTATGGTCAACAGCCACGGGCACTCAGCCATGTCACTGCTGCGCGGCTACGCCGATGATCAGCCACTGATGACCTGGCTAAACGACCATATCTGGCCAACCGAGACCAAATTTGTCAGCGAAGCATTCGTGGCTGACGGGGTGGATATCGCTATCGCCGATTTACTGTTGGGCGGCACGACCACCTTCAGCGATCAGTACTTCTTCCCCAACATCACAGCCCAGCGCGCTGAGCAAGCCGGCATTCGCGCGCAGCTGACTTTCCCGGTAATCGACGTGCCCACGGCCTGGGCCCAGACACCCGAGGAGTATCTCGAGAAAGGGCTTGCGCTGTATCACGAGTATCGACATTCGGAGCGCATTGATATCGGCCTCGGCCCGCACTCCAACTACACCGTCAGTGAAGAGACGCTCAAAAAAGTTGTCACCTACGCCGAAGAACTCGACATTCCCGTGCAGATCCACCTGCACGAGACCAAAGGCGAAGTGTTGATGTCCGTCGAAAATCTCGGCGAACGCCCCATCGACCAACTCGCCCGGATCGGCATGCTCGGGCCACGAACCCAGTGCGTGCACATGACTGCACTGGCACCCGAAGATATCGACACCGTGCAACGCTTTGGCGCCCACGTGATTCATTGCCCTCGCTCAAACATGAAGCTGGCCTCGGGTATCTGTCCGGTACAAGCATTGCTCGACCGGGGTATCAATGTGGCCCTGGGCACTGACGGCGCGGCCAGCAATAATCGGCTGAACATGCTGAATGAAATGCAGACCGCGGCACTGCTCGCGAAACTCGACAAGCTGGAGCCCACGGCACTCTCTGCCATGGATGCGCTGGAAATGGCCACCCTACGCGGCGCCCGCGCCCTGGGCTATGAGGACAAGCTCGGCAGCATTGAGGTCGGCAAGCAGGCCGACCTGATCGCACTCGACATGGGGCGCCCAGCCACCTTGCCCGTCAACAACCTGATCTCGCAGGTTGTTTATGCCACCTCAGGAAGTGAGCTGCGCTGGAGCTGGGTGAATGGCCAGTGCCTGGTCCGCGAGGGCAGCCTGACAACCATCAACCTCGACGAACTGCGCGAGCGTGCCGACCGCTGGAGCGCTACACTCGCCGACTTTGCCCAATCCCGAGAGCAGTAGATCATCATGTCGCACAGCAACGTCGACCCCGACGAAATCGCCAAATTTGAAGCACTGGCCTCTCGCTGGTGGGATCCCGCGAGCGAGTTCAAACCCCTGCACGACATCAACCCCCTGCGGGCCAACTGGATCGATGACCTCTCGACCGTGCGCGACAAGAAACTGGTAGATGTTGGTTGTGGCGGCGGTTTACTCGCCGAGGCCATGGCCTGGCGGGGTGCCGCTGTCACCGGCATCGATATGGGAGAAGCGCCGCTGGCGGTCGCCAAGATTCATCGGCTGGAAAGCAAGCTCGACATCGACTACCAACAAACGACCGCCGAAGCACTCGCCGAAGCGCAGCCAGAGAGCTACGACGTGGTGACCTGTCTCGAAATGCTGGAGCATGTTCCCGACCCGAGCTCTGTCGTCTCGGCCTGCGCCGAGCTGGCCGTGCCGGGCGCCGATCTCTACTTCTCAACCATCAACCGCAACCCGAAAGCCTTTCTGTTCGCGGTCGTGGGTGCCGAGTACGTGCTCAACCTGCTGCCACGCGGCACCCACGAGTACGAAAAATTCATCAAGCCTTCGGAGCTGGCGCGATGGATTCGGGCCGCCGGTCTGGACATGAAGGAAATGACAGGACTCACCTACAACCCGATCACGCAGCGCTATCGACTCGACCCCAGAGACGTGTCGGTCAACTATATGATTCGCGCGAGCAAGCCGGCGTGATGAACCGTCGCCCTGCCGCTGTTATTTTTGACCTGGACGGCACCCTGGTAGATACCGCAGAAGAATTCATTGTGGTGGTGCAGAAGCTGCGAGCCCAGCACGGTCTCGCCCCCCTGGCCGCAGAGGATGTGCGTAAATCGGTGTCCAATGGCTCGGGCCGACTGGTCACTGTTGCGCTGGGTATCGAACCCGGCAGCCGACGCTACGAACGCCACCGGCAGGCATTCCTGGATCTGTATGAACAGGTACTGGGCGAGACCGCAGCACCCTACCCGGGTTTGATCGAGCTGGTCCGTGACCTCAATGCTGCCAACGTGCCGTGGGGTGTGGTCACCAACAAGCCGCGCCGTTTCGCCGAGCCACTCATGGCAAAAATGCCCTTTGAACCACCCGCGGGCGTCCTCGTTACCCCCTGCGATGTGACCCACAGCAAACCGCACCCCGAGGCGATTTATCTCGGGTGTCAACAACTCGGCAGCGACCCCGAGCAGAGTGTTTACATCGGCGACCACCAGCGTGACATCCTGGCTGGCAAATCAGCGGGCTGCTATTCGATCGCTGCAACCTACGGATACATCGAAGATGGCGACGATCCCGAGGACTGGGGTGCTGATGCCAGCGCGGCCAGCAGCGAGGCGCTGGCCGACATGATCAGGGAGATGATTGCATGAGCGACTTGCCGCAGGACTGGCAACCCGCCGAGAACGAACTGGCAGGCAAGACCGTACTCGTGACGGGCGCGGGCGATGGCATTGGCCGCGCGGCTGCAATGGCCTATGCCCAACACGGCGCGGAGGTCTTGCTGTTGGGGCGAACCGAAGCCAAGCTGGAGGCCGTGTACGACGACATTGTCGCTGCCGGCGGTCCCACTCCCGGCATCATCCCCGCGGATCTGGCCAAAGTCAGCCACGATGCGCTCTGCGAGTTGGCCGGCGAGCTTGCAGGCTCGCTGCCCAAACTGGACGGGCTGCTGCACAACGCCAGTATTCTGGGTGATCGCAAACCGCTCGCCCAGACTCGCGCAGCGGGCTGGCACGAGATCATGCAGGTCAATGTCAATGCGGCCTTCATGCTGACCCAAACCCTGCTGCCGCTGCTCGCGCAAGCCGGCGAGGCATCGATTGTCTTCACCAGTTCCAGTGTCGGACGCCGCGGGCGCGCCTACTGGGGTGGCTACGCCGTCTCGAAATTTGCAACAGAAGGCATGATGCAGGTCTGGGCAGATGAGCTGGGAGAAACCAGTGGCATTCGCGTCAACTCGCTCAATCCGGGAGCGGTCAATACAGCGATGCGACGCGCGGCGTACCCAGGAGAACCCCCCACCAACAATCCGTCTCCGGACTCACTGATGGCGATGTGGGTTTGGCTGATGAGTGACGCCAGCAGCGGCGTCAACGGCCAGGCACTCAACGCGCAATAGGGTCAATCCTTGCGTTTTTTGACAGTCTTCCCGCTGCTCGGGCGCGCGGCCCGGCGCCCGGCCCGCTTGGCGAGTCGCTCCTGCTTGTCTCGCTGCTTGTCGGTGAGCTGGGTCGCTGATTTTGGGTTCAGTCCGCCCATTTCGTAGAGAACGTCGATGTCCTTTTGGGGCAATTCCATCCACTGCCCTTTCTTGAGCTTGGACGGAATAAACACGTGCCCGTAGCGCACGCGCTTGAGGCGTGACACGGTCAATCCCTGGGATTCCCAAAGCCTGCGCACTTCACGGTTGCGGCCTTCCATCAGCACAACATAGAAGAAGCGATTGATACCGTCGCCACCGCCCTCCTGGATATCCGTGAAACGCGCCGGTCCATCGTCGAGCTCGACGCCTTTTTTCAGACGCTCGAGCGTCTCGTCGTCGACCTCCCCCATGACACGGACCAGATACTCCCGTTCGATCTGGCTGGACGGGTGCATCAGTCGGTTCGCCAACTCGCCATCGGTGGTGAAGAGCAACAGACCGGAGGTGTTGTAATCGAGACGGCCAATGACGATCCAGCGTCCGCTATTGAGTTTGGGCAGACTGTCAAAAACCGTTGCCCGTCCCTCGGGATCCTTTCGGCTGCACACTTCGCCGACAGGCTTGTGATAAAGCAGACAACGAACAGCGTCCGCCTCCCCCAACGCCACGGGCTTGTCATCGACCTTGACCTGCTGGTCAAGGGAAATCCGATCGCCAAGTTTGGCGGTCTTGCCGTCTACGGCAATGCGGCCTTCCTCAATCCAGCGCTCGATTTCCCGGCGGGAGGCAATACCTGTGCGCGCGAGGACCTTTTGCAGCTTTTCGCCGCGATCCTCTTCGACCCGTTCCTCAACCGCAGGTTTACTGTCTTTCTTGGTCTTCTTCGCCGGCACCGTCGAGGGCTCCCCCACCCGTTTCACTATCACTTTGGGTCACCGGCTGAGCCACCGCTTCCTGCGCTGCGTCGCCGCTGTCCTCATTCTGCTCTGTGGTATATACCGTGTCGTCCTCGGACACAGCCTCGTGGGTCGCATCCTGCGGGGCTTCATCGCTGTTGTCCACCAGTGCGTCCTCGTCGGACGCCGCTGAATCCGAGGCTTCAGTTGCGCCAGTCTCATCCTGGCTCTCTTCGTCTCCAGCACCTGCTGCGACAACCTCCTCCAGCAACAAGTTGCCCGACAGGTTATCGAGCTCTTTGATCTCGGCGAGCGGAGGTAAGTCTTCGAGGGACTTGAGATTGAAATAATCAAGGAACTGCTTGGTGGTCGCGTACATCGCGGGCCGTCCGGGCACATCTCGATGGCCAACCACGCGAATCCAATCACGCTCCTGCAGCGTCTTGACGATATTGGAACTCACCGCCACACCGCGAATCTCTTCGATCTCACCCCGGGTGATTGGCTGCCGGTAAGCAATCAGTGACAGCGTCTCCAGCAATGCGCGGGAGTAGCGCTGGGGGCGCTCCTGCCAAAGACGGGCTACCCAGGTGGCAAGATTCTGGCGAACCTGGAATCGCCAGCCACTGGCAACCTCGACCAATTCAAAGCCGTGACCTTCACAGCGCTCAGCGACTTCAGCCAATGCGGCACGGATATCTTCATTCGCCGGCCGCTCGAGCTCATCGAATAGCTGAGCCAGTCGCTGCACAGGCAGCGGCTCACCCGCCGCCATTAAAGCGGCTTCAATGATCTGCACCAATCCGGTGTCTGACATTTACTCGGTCCTCGCCTTGACGTGGATTGGACCGAAGCCCTCGGTCTGTACGATTTCCACCAGTGATTCCTTGATGAGCTCCATGATGGCCAGGAAGGTGACAACCACCCCGAGACGCCCTTCTTCTGCCCGAAACAACGACACAAAGGGCACGAAATTTTCGCTTTTGAGGGTTTCCAGCACGTCCGACATACGCTCGCGAGTCGACAATGACTCCCGCTGTATGTGGTGGCTTTCGTACATGTCGGCTCGTTTGAGTACCTCGCCCAGCGCCAGCAGCAACTCCTTCATATCAACGTCCGGTAATGGCCGATCACGCTTGATATCCGGCGGGGAAACCTGCGCCTGCCAGTGGTCCCGCTCCATCCTGGGCAGGTTTTCGATATCTTCGGCGGCTTTCTTGAAGCGCTCGTACTCCTGCAGGCGACGAACCAGATTGGCACGCGGATCTTCTTCCTCGTCGTCATCTACCGAGGTGCGCGGGAGCAGCAACCGCGATTTAATCTCGGCCAGCGTGGCGGCCATGACGAGATACTCCGCAGCCAGCTCGAACTGCATGGCATCCATCAATTCGACGTACTGCATGTACTGCTCGGTGATCGCCGAGACATCGATATCAAGGATATCCAGGTTTTGTCGGCGTATCAGGTAGAGCAGCAGGTCCAGCGGACCTTCGAAGGCTTCGAGAATCACCTCTAGCGCCTGCGGCGGAATGTACAGATCCTTGGGCAGTTCGGTCATTGCCTCGCCCATGACCACAGCGAACGGCATTTCGCCCTGCTGGGGTTGACTGACACGCGCTTCTACCGCTGCAGAAGGGTGCAGTGGGGCGTCGTCTGGGGTTGGGTTTTCGGCAGGTGTCTCGCTCACCGGGGGAGTATACGCCAGCGGCGCCGTCAGGCGAATTCGAAATCGGCGACGTCACCAAGACCCTGACGGACCACCTGAGGGGGCTCAGCGGTCATATCGATAACGCTGGTGGGCTCGAGACCGCAATAGCCACCATCGATCACCAGGTCCACCTCGTGCTCGAGGGTCTCGCGAATGTCGTAGGGGTCAGTCAGCGGATACTCATCACCCGGCATGATCAGGGTGACACTCATCAGCGGCTCTCCCAGTTCCGCGAGCAGCGCCTGCGCGATGGCATTGTCGGGCACCCGAAGTCCCACAGTCTTGCGCTTCGGGTGCATCAAACGTCGCGGCACCTCACTGGTTGCCTCCAAAATAAAGGTGTAGGCACCTGGCGTGGCGTTGCGCAGCATGCGATAGGCGCCATTATCGACGCGGGCGTAGGTGCCCAGTTCCGAGAGATCCCGGCAGACCAGCGTAAAGTTGTGATCATCTTCGAGCTGGCGTATTCGCCGAATACGCTCCAGAGCGCGCTTGTCACCGATCACACACCCCAGCGCATAAGCCGAGTCAGTGGGATAGGCGATCACACCACCTTTGTTGAGAATCTCGATTGCCTGCGTCACCAAACGCCGCTGTGGCGTTTCGGGATGAATGGCGAAAAACTGGCTCATGACAATAACTCCCAGACACCAGGGGCCGCTCCCGCCACCGTGGCATCGACACCCAATTCAGGCCCATAGGTCCAATCGCGATGAAAATCGCTGCCCAGGGATACCGACAAACCGTGCTCGAGCGCCAGACGGCGCAGTCTCGCAGTTTCATCACCGGTTTGGCGGCCACTGGCGATCTCCAAACCGAGGCCGCCTGCAGCGACAAAATCGCGCACCAGCGCGGTGAGCTTCATACCGGTCATGCCGTACTTGAGCGGGTGAGCCAAGACTGGCACGCCCCCAGCCTGCACGATCGCGGCAACCACCTCACTCAGATGCGGCCAAAAAGTCTTGACGTCGCCGCGCTTACCGCGACCCAGCCATTTATCAAATGCCTGGCTTTCATCGCTGGCATGGCCTGCCTGCACCATCCAGGCTGCGAAATGGGGACGGCCGATTTGACTGTCACCGGCGATTGCCATGGCCCCCGACAGCGCGCCGGGCATGCCCACCTTCTCAAGGCGCTCGGCAATCGTGCGGGCGCGCTCACGCCGGGCAGTATCGAGCGTTGTAAGTATGTCCTGCAACGCGGGCTGCTCGGCGCTGACGCCCAGGCCGACGATATGGATGTTAACGCTACCCCAAACACAGCTGAGCTCCACACCGGCATGTAGCGTCAGTCCATCGGGGACCTCGCTGCGCACCGCCTCGAAACCGGCCATCGTGTCGTGATCGGTGATGGCCATGACACTCACACCTCGGTCGGCGGCGCGCGCCACCAGTTCAGACGGGGTCAGGGCGCCGTCCGATGCGGTGGTGTGTGTGTGGAAGTCAACCAGCACAGTCTCTACACTCTGCATGAAAGTCAGTGGGGCGCGAACCTTAGCACGATGCCGCAGAACCCGGCGCCAGCCCCCCAACAGAACTCGGAACAACCATGAAACAACTCCTGGAACTGCTGCCGCTGGTGTTGTTCTTCGTCGTCTATCAATTGGACGGCAAAGTGCTCACCCTCGGAGATTGGCAGTACACCGTGGACGGCATCTTTTCGGCGACGGCCGTCATGATGGCCGCCACCACCGTGCAGGTCATCCTGACCCGTATTTTCACCGGCGAGCTCGACAAACGGTTACTGTGGACCGCCGCTGCTGTGATGGTTTTCGGTGCAGCGACGCTGTTACTGCGCGACCAACGCTTCATCCAGTGGAAGCCCACGGTACTCAACTGGGCACTGATGGTCGTCTTCGCCGGCTCCCAGTTCGTTGGCAAGATCAACTTGGTCGAGCGGCTGATGGGCTCACAGATCGATCTACCCTCACGGGTGTGGTCGCGGGTCTGCTGGTTGTGGAGTGCTCACTTTTTCACAGTGGGAACGCTCAACATTGTGGTTGCATACCGCTATAGCGAATCATTCTGGGTGTCTTACAAGCTATGGTCAGCGCTCGGCTTCTCGATTTTGTTGATGACCCTCACCGCCGTACTGATCGGCCCACACCTGAAACGCCAGATGGCAACCGAGGAAAACCCGTGAACCGCCCCATCATTGCTACCCGCGCCCTTCAAATCCAGAACGGTCTGCTCATTGCCGGCTGTTGCCTGCTGTTGGTGACGCTTTGCCTGTCCGACACTGCTCGCGCACAAGAGACCCAGTACATCAGCGACCGCCTGCTGGTGCCGGTGCGCTCGGGGGCTGGTGGTCAGTTCCGTATTCTGCACCGCGGATTGCCTTCGGGAACCGCGCTCACTGCATTTGAGGTCAGTGAGGACGGCGTCTGGACCGAGGTCGAAACCCGCGGTGGCACCCGGGGCTGGGTGCGCTCGCAGTACCTGCAGCAAGAGCCACCGGCGGCCCTGCAGTTGGCGGACATGGAAACCCAGCTTCAGGAAGCCCGCTCTGCGCGCGATCAACTGCGCAACCAGCTATCGGCCAGTGAGTCGCAGGCGACCGAGGCCGGTGGCGAAATCGAAACGCTGGTGAGCGACCTTGAATCAACGCGTGCGGAGCTCGCCGAGATCAAGGCGGTGTCCGGTGCGGCGCTGGAACTCGACGAACGCAATCGCCGCCTGACCACAGCACTGGAGGAGGAGCGCACGCAGCGAGAGCTGCTCTATCTGGAGAACGTGCGACTGCAAGAACGTATTGATAACGCCCAACTCATTGACGGCGCACTGGCTGTTCTCTTGGGCGTTATTATTGCTGTTATCGCGCCACGTCTGTGGCCGCGCCGTCGCCGCAATGACGGCTGGACCTGAACCTACGGAGTAATCCCATGTTGAATCCCCTGCGACTGGGCCGCGCACTGGCCCTGCTCATCGCTGTGAGTTTTGTCCCCGCCTATGGCCAGGACACCGTCACTGAGGAAATTATCGCCAAACCAGAGGCGGCGATTGTCCGCCTGGAGACCAACTACGGCGACATTACGATCAAGATGCTGCCCGAGAAAGCACCTATCACAGTGGCCAATTTCCTCCAGTACGTCGACGATGGTTTTTACGACGATACGATTTTTCATCGCGTGATTCGCAACTTCATGATCCAGGGCGGCGGCTTCACCGAGGCGCTGGTGCAAAAGGAAACCCGGGAAACCATCGTCAATGAGTCCCGCAACCGATTGCACAATGTGAGGGGCAGCGTGGCGATGGCGCGGCAGAACGACCCCGACACCGCCAGCGCCCAGTTTTTCATTAACCAGCGCAGCAACCTGCGCCTCGACTGGGCCCCCGGCAAACCGGGCTACACGGTGTTTGCCGAGGTGACGGACGGCATGCCTGTCGTGGATTTCATCGCGACAGCCGAAACCCAAAATGCCATCGCCACGACCCCGCGCGGCGCCAGCCCCATGAGCGACGTTCCGGTCGAACCGGTGATTCTGAAGCGCGCTTATCGCGTGACCGAGTGATGACCCAGCTCAGCATCAACCTCAACAAGATTGCGCTGATCCGCAATTCACGGGATACCACCGTCCCGGACATTGTCGAGTTTGCGCAGTTGGTCATCGAAGCAGGTGCCCAGGGGATCACCGTGCACCCACGGCCGGATCAACGACATATCCGCGCCCAGGACTGCCAGCAGCTCAAGGATTCGATCGATGTTGAACTGAATATCGAGGGCAATCCCTTTGCGCCGGCCCGAGCCAGTGATCGCGAGGGAGTCACAGATTATCCCGGCTTCATGGCGCTGGTGGAGGCCGTGCGCCCCGCCCAGGCCACACTGGTACCCGACGGCGATGCACAACTGACCTCCGATCACGGCTTTGATCTGACGCGGGACGCCGAGCGGCTTGAGCCTATCATTGCCCAACTTAAAGACTGGGGTTGTCGCGTCAGCTTGTTCATGGATCCCACGCCCGAGTCGATGGCAACGGCTGCGGCCATCGGTGCGGACCGTATCGAGCTCTATACCGAAAGCTACGCCCGCGCCCACGAGCGTGGTGATCACGAGGCCGTGCTGCAGGCCTTCCAACAGTCAGCGAGCGCCGCGATTGCCGCTGGTCTCGGCGTCAACGCCGGCCACGATCTGAACCTCGACAACCTGCCCGATTTTCGGCTGCCTGAATTGCTCGAGGTATCGATCGGACATGCATTCACTATCGATGCCCTGCGCTACGGAGTCACCGAGAGCATTCATCGTTACCGACAGGTCCTCACCGCGGGTCAATAGACACGCGGCCGCACTGACTTTGCAGGAGTTTCAACAGCCGCCACCTTACGTGGTACCCCATAGCCAGTCGCCCATCCCCGTCCTGTACCAGGATGAGGATGTGCTGCTGGTGGACAAGCCCCATCTGTTGCTCAGCGTACCGGGTCGACACCCCGTGAACCGGGACAGTCTGATCGGCCGTCTGGCGCACCGCTATCCGGGTGTGGCCGCAGTGCATCGTCTGGATCTGGACACGTCGGGCCTGTTGGTCGTACCTCGTCATCGGGAAGCACTCGCGGCGCTCAGCCGGGAATTCCAGGCGCGACGCGTTGAAAAAATGTATACCGCGGTCGTCTGGGGACGGGTTGCTGAAGACCGCGGCGAGATCAACCTGCCCATCGCACGGGACTGGCACAACCGGCCCCGGCAGAAAATCTGCGCTGAGACCGGCAAACCTTCGCTCACCCGCTGGCGAGTTCTTGAGCGGGATGAACAGCGCACACTGCTGGCGCTCTATCCGGTGACCGGCCGCTCGCACCAGTTGCGCATTCACATGCGCGAACTCGGCCATCCGATTCTCGGCTGCGACATGTATGCCCACGCGGATGCACTGGCGGCCTCATCCAGATTGCTATTACACGCTACTCGACTGGGCTTTCACCACCCGCGGACCGGACACTGGATCAGCGCCGCCTGCCCGCCCCCCTTCGGGCTGCATTCGCGCTGATGACCCCCTGATTTCGCTGGTCCAGCTTGGGGCACTGCTGCGTATCCTCTAGCATTGCCGAGTGCATTGCGGATACCTGGCTCTTGATCACCAGCACTGACAACAACGGCCGGCACGTCATCGTCGCCAAGCCCAACCATTCCTCGACCTGGCGCCAGAATTTGTGGGCGCTGGCGCTGATCTCCGTGCCATCGATGGGCGCGGCCATCGCTTTCACGCTGCTGGGGGCCTGGCCCATCCTGCCCTTTGCCGGTGCGGAACTCGGGGCGCTCGCGGCGGCCATGTACTACGTCAACTGGAAGCTCCAGTATCGTCATGTCATCACGCTCAGTGAAGAGCGGGTTCGCATCGATAAAGGCCACTACGCGCCGCGCAAGACCTGGACATTCCCTCGGCAGGAAGCATCGCTCGCGGTTACCCCCGAAGCACACCCCTGGGAAGGGCCAAAGCTCGCCGTCCACAGCCGCGAGGAACACGTGGTCATAGGAGAGTTTCTGAACAAGGACGACGCCAACCACCTACTGGCGCTGCTGCGCAAAGAACTGCGAACTGGAACACACAGCGCCCGCGGCCAGATCAGGATCTGAGCAATCCGTCACTTGCACCCAGCCTGACCGGGAGTAGCATGGGCGCCCCTGTCGACATACCGGGTTTCGCATGAGCGCATCCACCCCCCAAAAAGTTGGTTTCGTCTCCCTGGGCTGCCCCAAGGCGCTGGTGGACTCGGAACGCATCCTCACCCAATTGCGCCTGGACGGTTACGAAGTCAGCCCCAGCTACGAAGACGCGGGGGTGGTGATCGTCAACACCTGTGGCTTTATTGACAGCGCCAAGGCGGAGTCTCTCGAGGCAATCGGCGAAGCGATTCGCGAGAACGGCCGGGTACTCGTCACCGGCTGCATGGGCAAAGGCGCTGACGCCGAGCGTATCCTCGAGGCTCACCCCAAGGTACTCGGTATTACGGGGCCCGCCGCCTACGAGGAAGTCCTGGGAGAAGTACGCCGGGTGCTACCCAACACCCGTACTCCCGACCCCCTGATAGACCTGGTGCCCGCTCAGGGCGTCAAGCTGACACCCCGTCATTACGCCTACCTGAAGATTTCAGAGGGCTGCAACCACCGCTGCAAATTCTGCATCATCCCCAGCATGCGCGGTGACCTGGTGAGCAGACCCATCGGCGACGTGATGACTGAGGCCGAAGGCCTGGCACGGGCGGGGGTTCGGGAACTGCTGGTCATCTCCCAGGATACGAGTGCCTATGGCGTCGATATCAAGTACCGCACAGATTTTTGGCAGGGGCGGCCACTCAAATCCAACCTGCAGACGCTGGCCGAGACTCTGGGGGAGTTTGGCATTTGGGTCAGATTGCATTACGTCTACCCTTATCCCCATGTGGACCATCTGATTCCGCTGATGGCAGAGGGCAAGATCCTTCCCTATCTCGACATACCGCTCCAGCATGGCAGCCCCTCGGTTTTGGCGCGTATGCGCCGGCCCGCCGCCACAGAAAAAACCCTCGATCGGATCAAAGCCTGGCGGGATATCTGCCCCGAGCTCACGCTGCGCTCCACCTTCATCGTCGGGTTCCCCGGTGAGACCGAAGCCGAGTTTGAACAGTTGCTCGAGTTTATCGAGCAAGCCGAACTTGATCGGGTGGGATGTTTTAAATACTCCCCGGTAACCGGTGCCGCCGCCAACGACTTGCCGGATCCGGTCAGCGAGCAGGTCAAACAGGAACGCTGGGAGACCTTTATGTCACTCCAGCAGGCGATCAGCGCCGACAAACTGCAACGCAAAATCGGCGATACGATCGAAGTCTTGATCGATGAAGTCAATGCAGAGGGCGCCGTGGGTCGCTCCCGTGGCGACGCGCCGGAGATCGACGGGCTGGTTCACCTGCCAGGTGCCACCGACCTCAGCCCCGGAGATTTTGTCGAGGGCACTGTCACCGGTGCCGACGAGTACGATCTCTGGGTGGGCTGACATGAACGTCATCCTGCTCACCCCCGGCGACTGGATCAGCGAAGGCCGTGTTGAACTGGCCGATCACCGCGCCGATCACATGCGCAGGGTGCTCGGCGTCAAGCAGGGCGACAAGGTCCGGGTCGGCGTGCTCAACGGCGAGTTGGGTGTCGGCATCGTGACCTCGGTGAATGCCGCGGGTGTTGCCATGGATGTCGCACTGACCACATCACCGCCACCGCGCCACGACACACTGCTGGTGCTTGCCTTGCCACGCCCCAAAATGCTGCGCCGGGTGCTGCGCACCGCCGCTGAGTTTGGTGTCAGTCAGGTGCATCTGATCCACAGCTACCGGGTGGAAAAAAGCTACTGGCAGAGCCCACTGCTGGCGCCTGACCGTATCGAGGCAGCGCTGCTCGCCGGCCTGGAGCGTTCGGGCGACACGCTGATGCCCGAGGTCCACTTGCACCATCGTTTCCGCCCCTTCATCGAGGATCAGTTACCCGGACTCCGTGAGGGCCGACAGTGTTTGATCGCCCACCCCGGCCATGCCACTCACCTGCGGGACCAGCGCGGACCCGCCGTGCTGTTAATCGGCCCCGAAGGTGGGTTTATTCCCTTCGAATTGGAGTTGGCCCAAGCCAACGGTGCGACGCCAGTCTCACTGGGTGGTCGCATTCTGAGCGTGGATACTGCAGTCAATGCGGCACTCGCGCTGAGCGCCGACTGAAGAGCGATTAAGCGCTGACGCCCGTGCCGATGGCGCAGGTGACTCCGGTGCCACCAATCCCGCAGTAGCCAGCAGGGTTCTTATCCAAATACTGCTGGTGGTATTCCTCGGCATAGTAGAAGGTCGGTGCCGGTGCAATTTCGGTGGTGATGTCGCCATAACCTTGTGCGCCCAGACGGGCTTGATAAGCATCCCGGCTGCTCTCGGCCGCAGCCAATTGGGCGTCGGTGGCACAGTAAATCGCAGAGCGGTACTGAGTACCCACGTCGTTGCCCTGCCGCATGCCCTGGGTCGGATCGTGGTTCTCCCAGAACACCACCAAGAGATCGTCAAAACTCACTTTGGCGGGGTCATAGACCACCAATACCACCTCAGTGTGGCCGGTCTGTCCCGTGCATACCTCTTTGTACGTCGGATTGGGGGTCATACCTCCGGCATAACCTGCAGCCGTGGTGTAAACACCCTCAACCTGCCAGAACTTGCGCTCCACGCCCCAAAAACAGCCCATGGCGAACACCGCCTGCTCAAACCCCTCTGGAAAAGGTGGCGTCATGGGATTGCCCAAAATCGTGTGTGGATGCGTGACCGGCATTGCCTGCTCACGACCCGGTAGTGCCTGATCGGCGTCGGGTAAAGCGTGTTTCTTGCGAATGGCAAAAAGATCCATGGTCAGTCTACTCCGTGGTGGCTGGACACTTGGCGCTGCCGTGCCCAGCAATTGTCAGTCATGTGGCGATTGTACGAGAACTCCGGGCAATCGGTTGAGCCAAAAGCCGGCAATCCATCACCTCCACGCTTGACGCGCTGCGCCACCCGAGGTGTGATGCCTGCCAAGCCCGTACCGGAACCACTTTCATCGCCAAAGCACTCAAACCCCGATCCAATGAGGTCGCGGCGTTTCTCAACAAGTCCAAGGCCATCCGTCAGGTTGTCAATCGACAGCCGAGGCTGCTGTTTGCGCTGGATGCCACAGCCAGCCGAGAGCCGACCTGGGCGCAGGCTCGCAAGCTCCATGAAGAGCTGTTCAAAGTGGCCAGCGGTGGCTCACTGGCCATCCAAATGGCCTACTACCGAGGATTCGACGAATTCAATGCCAGTCCCTGGCTGACCCGGGCAGAGGAACTACTGGCACACATGGCAGCGGTGCAGTGTCTCGGCGGCCCCACCCAGATCGTGCGGCTGCTGCGCCACTATCTCGACGCAGGTACGCCGGCAACGCCAGTCCGCGCCATGGTTTTTGTCGGCGATGCGGTGGAGGAGTCAGCAGCGGAAATCTGCTCGCTTGCCGGGCAGTGCCGACTGCGTAACCAGCCGGTCTTCGTTTTCCAGGAGGGTGGCGACCCCGGTGCGGCCAGTACTTTTGAAAAAGTCGCGCAACTCAGCGGCGGCGCCTATGCGCGGTTTGACCAAACCAGCCCAGACCGACTGCGCGAACTGCTGGGAGCCGTCGTGCGCTATGCCAGCGGTGGTCGTAAGGCACTGACCAGTTCCGGCCGCGAGAGTGATAAACTGCTGCTCTCCCAACTGCCACCGAGCTGACAAACCGTGCCAAGGCTAATACTACTGGCGGCGGTGGTTTTCACCGTCCTCATCCTCGTTCGACAAGCGCAGGCGCAGCCCCCGCACAAGCGCCGCGCTGCCTACATGCAGCTGATCTTCGGTGGCGCGGCCGTGGTGGCGGTCATTCTTGTACTCGCCGGCAAAATGCACTGGCTGGGCGCCGCGCTGACCGGCACCGTGGTTGCACTGCGCCAGTCGCTGCCCCTGCTTGTGCGCGCCTTCCCCCTGTTGAGCCAGTGGCTGCAACACCGTCAGGCCCAGGCCCGGGGTCAGCACTCTGAAGTCAGTTCGGCGATTCTGAAAATGACCCTGGATCACAGCTCGGGGGAGCTCGACGGCCAGGTCATCGACGGCCCGTTCAAAGACTGGTTTCTCAACGAAATGAATCGCGAGCAACTCATGGAACTGCTCGAGTACTGCGAGAACAACGACGAGGATTCACGCCAGCTGCTGACCTCCTACCTGGCTCAGCGCTTTCCCGATCAGGATGCCGACAGCGAAACGCCGGGCGCCGCGGCAGAGACCAGTGGTGGTATGACGCGTTCTGAAGCGCTCGCCGTGCTGGGTCTCGACGGTGAGCCCAGCGACGACGAGATCGTTCAAGCGCACCGCAGCCTGATCCAGAAACTGCATCCGGATCGCGGCGGCAACGATTATCTCGCCGCCAAGATCAACGAAGCGAAGGATTTTCTGCTCAAGCACTGAGCAACTTCCCGCGCCAACCCACCACTCAGCACAGACGGAAGACCCATGAGCACGACATACCTGATTCGCAACCAACTTGGACACTGGTGGGGACGGGGCAAACGCTGGGTGGACGGCAGAGAACTTGCCCGCGTTGCCCACTGGGCACACCGTGACGAAGTCGCCAATACCCTGTTCGAACTGAGCTCCCAGGACTTTGGGCTGCGGGGCGAAATTATCGAACTGGAACTCAATAACGGACAACTGCCAAAGCTCGAAATCAGCACCATTCCCGTGCCCGACGACTCCGACAATGAGGAACTCCCTCTTGAAAACCCGGTCAATGACCCAACTGATAGTGAAGAGCCCACACTGACCACGGAGTCCTGATCGTGCGCATATTGCTGTTCCTGGCCACTAACCTGGCCGTGTTGATGCTGGTGAGTCTGGTATTCAACCTGCTGGGATTTGAAAGCATCCTGCAAGCCAATGGTGTCGACCTGAACCTGAGCGCCCTGTTGGTGTTTTGCGCCCTGTTTGGCTTTGGCGGCGCCTTCGTGTCCCTGCTCCTGTCCAAGTGGATGGCCAAGCGCGGCACTGGCACGATGATCATCGAGCAGCCGCGTAACCGCGATGAGCAGTGGTTACTGTCCACGGTCGAGGAATTGGCCAAAGACGCGGGCATCAAGATGCCTGAGGTCGGTGTTTTTCCATCAGAAGCGGCCAATGCGTTCGCCACAGGCTGGAACCGAAACGATGCGCTGGTTGCGGTGAGCGCAGGCCTGTTGCGTCGCTTCAGTCCCAACGAAGTCCGGGCAGTACTGGCTCATGAAATTGGCCACGTCGCCAACGGTGACATGGTGACGCTCACTCTCGTGCAGGGTGTCGTGAATACCTTTGTGATGTTCTTTGCCCGCATCATTGGCCACACCATCGACCGGGTTGTCTTCAAGACCGAGCGCGGCTTTGGCATTGGTTACTACGTTGTCACCATCGTCGCGGAGCTGGTGCTGGGCTTCTTCGCCAGCATGATCGTCATGTGGTTCTCCCGTTTCCGGGAATATCGAGCCGATGCCGCCGGCGCCAGCCTGACCACATCAGGGGATATGATCGCTGCGCTGCAGCGTCTGCAACTGGAACAGGGACAACCGAGCGAGTTGCCGGGAGAAATGACCGCCTTCGGTATCAAGCCCGGCAAGTCTGGCATGCTGGACCTGCTCCGCTCCCATCCGCCGCTCGAAGATCGTATTCGCGCATTGCAGGGTCAGCGATGAGCGTGCTTCAGAAACTCATCGCCGCCGTCACGGTTGTCGCTTTTGGTTCAGCCTGCAGCGCGGATAACAGCGAGCCGCTGCCCGCGGCGGACAAGGCGCCCAGTGACTACCTGAGCTTTGCCACTGAGGACGAGGCCAATTCGGCCGAAATTTTCAGTGCTGCCAGCCCCAGTGTTGTTTATGTCACGTCGAGTGCCCTGCGCCGACAGCGCTTTTCGCTCAACGTCATGGAAATCCCACGGGGTGCAGGCTCAGGCTTTGTCTGGGACGCCCAGGGGCTGATCGTGACCAATTTTCACGTTATCGCGGGCGCAGACCGGCTCACGGTTACCCTGCAAGACCAGACTGAACATCCAGCGGAAGTCGTCGGCGTCGCACCGGAACGTGACCTCGCCGTTTTGCGGCTAACCGATCCACCCGATGAGCTGACTCCGCTACCGCTTGGGGACTCGTCAGAGCTCAGTGTGGGCCGCAAAGTACTCGCGATCGGCAACCCTTTCGGGCTTGATACCACCCTGACTGTGGGTGTGGTGAGCGCGCTGGACCGCGAGATTCGCTCCCCCAGTGGTCGACAGATCCGCGGTGTCATCCAGACTGACGCGGCGATCAACCCTGGAAACTCCGGCGGTCCGCTGCTGAATTCACTCGGACAATTGGTCGGGGTCAATACCGCGATCTACTCCCCCAGCGGCGGTAGCGCTGGCATCGGCTTTGCCATCCCGGTCAACACCGTTCGCGAGGTCGTGCCCCAGCTGATCGCTTACGGCAAGATCATGCGCCCGGTCATTGGCGTGGAGTTGGCGAGCGACAAGTGGCTGCGCCGCTGGAAGGTGGAAGGCGTGCCGATTGTGCGTGTGTTCCGCGGCTTTCCCGCTGACGAAGCCGGGATGGTTGGTGCTCGCCGGGGTTATCGCGGAGAAGTCATTCTGGGCGATGTGATCACCCACGTGGACGGCACCCGGGTGCGCAACAACGACGAATACCTGACCGCCATGGAGCGGCTCAAGATCGGCGATGAAATTGAAATTCGCACACTAAGAGAGGGGCGTGAGCGACGATTTGATGTGTCGCTTTCGGAAAGTCGATGACGATCAATTGGCGCTATGTTGCACTGGCACTGGGCCTGATCGTCATCATGCTCATCCAGTTTGTTCCAGATCCGCAGGCTCCCCCCAGCTCGCCGGATCAAGATCTTCCTCCGGCATCTGAGACATCACAAACACCGGCGTCTGACCCGCCCGACGCTGCGCCTCAAAATCCTTGAGCAAGCGGATACCAATCGGATAAAGCTTCCACATAGCGGCCAGATTGACCAGCGCCAGCAAGGCCATAGTCAGGTCTGAAAAGCTGAATACGGTGCCGAGATCCTGCATCGAGGCCCAGGCAATCAGTGCCAGCACCATGCATCGGAAGATGTTGATCGAGGCCTTGGGCAGTCGCTCAAAATAGGCGATCGAGTTTTCACCCAGATACGCGTTGTAGGCGATGGTTGTCACCGCAAACAACACCAGCGCAATGCTCACCAACGGCTCGCCGATGGGGCCCAGATGCTCTGCGACTGCGAGCTGGGTCAGAGTAACGCCGGCGGTACCCGCGTCGGGCTGGTAAACATCGGCCAACAGAATCATCAGCGCCGTGCAGGTGCACAGCACGATAGTATCGATAAACACACTCAGCGACTGCACCAGTCCCTGGGACATAGGGTGAGGAACGTCTGCGGCGGCGGCGACATTGGGCACGGTGCCGAGTCCCGCCTCGTTCGAGAACAGCCCGCGGCGAGCTCCCTGCATGATTGCTGCCGCGACACCCCCGCTCACCACCTGTTCCAGTCCGAAGGCAGCCTTGAAGATCAACATCAGCGCCGCGGGTACCTCGGTGATGTTCAGGGCCAAAACCGTCAGCGCCATCAGGAAATAGCCGATGACCATCAGCGGGACCAATACTTCTGCAAACAGCGCCAGTCGACGAATGCCGCCGAACAGTACTGCCGCCATAACGACCGTCAGCACGATACCGCTGTAATGGGTGGGCACGCCGAAGGCAGACTCAATGGAATTGGTCACCGCATAGGTCTGGACGGCGTTGAATCCGAAGCCGATCGTAATCATCAGCAACAGCGAGTAGACCACAGGCAAGCGAGTCCAACCCAGGCCGTGCCGCATAAAGTAGGCGGGACCACCGCGAAAGTCATCGCCTTCATTGCGCTGCTTGTAGAGCTGCGCAAACGCACACTCGAACAGGCTGGTAGCCATGCCCAGAAGAGCGATCAGCCACATCCAAAACAGCGCACCCGGACCACCGAGAGTAATGGCCACAGCCACCCCGGCGATATTGCCACCCCCAACCCGGCCAGCGACGCTGACGACCAGCGCCTGAAAGCTACTGATGCCCCGCTCGGTGCCAGCGAGGTGGCTGTGCAACAGGCCAGTGAACATGGCGCCGAACAGCCGCAGCTGCACAAACCCTGACCCCAGGGTAAAGCGAATGCCCACCGCCAGCAGGACAACAATCAGTACATAGGACCAAAGCCAGTCAGTAACAGTCGCGAGCACGGGAATCTCCTCAGATCAGGCCGCTGATAAGAATGACGATCAGGGCCGGCACCACCAGAAAGCGGGTTAAATTGCGCCACAGGCTATAGACCGCAGGTGTCGTCGCGAGCTCTTCCTCGCTGTTATGACGAATCACCAACCAGCCCGCGAAGAACGCCACCAGCAAACCGGTGAGTGGCAGCATCAATTTATCGGGCAGGCTTCCGGCGACATCATTGAAATTGAGGCCGGCGATGCGTACCTCCGCCCAAACGTTGTAACTCAGCACGCTGGCGAGACTGCAAAAAGTCACGACGCCAACCACCAGGCCAGTGCCTGCATGACGACTCATATTGAAGCGCTCGTCCACCCAATTGGTGACGGATTCAAGCAGCCCCACGAGAGAAGTGATGCCCGCCACTGCCAGCATGACGAAGAAGAGCACCGCAAAGAGTTGCCCTCCGGGCATCTGGGCAAAAGCCACCGGCAGCGTTTCAAAGATCAGTCCCGGACCACTGTTCATGTCCAGTCCGTTGTGGAAAACCGCCGGGAAAATAACAAAGCCCGCCAGCAGTGCCACAAGGGTGTCGGCAAACACCACCGTCGCCGCACCGCGGGTAATCGAGTAGTCCTTGGGCAGATAGGAACCGTAGGTCATCATGCCGCCCATGCCGACGCTGATCGAGAAGAATGCCTGACCCACCGCAGCCAGCAAGGTGTCACCATCGATCTTGCTGAAATCAGGTGTAAACAGCCAGACCAGCGTTTCCTGAAACCCGCCAGTGAAGGCGTTATAGACGCCGAGCAGAATGAGCAGCACAAACATCAGCGGCATCATGATAGTGACCGCTCGCTCAATACCGCCCTTGACGCCGGCAAAGATAATCCCGCCCGTGATCAAGCTGCCCACCACAGTCCAGAACACCATGCCGCCGGTGTCCGCGAGCACACCAGCGAACGTCGCTTCCGCCGCCATGGCATCGACGCCGGCAAAGCCGGTGCTAATAGCCTTGAACAGGTACCAAAGCACCCAGCCCACCACCACGGCGTAGGTCACCGAAATCAGGAATGCCGTGAAGACACCCATGCCACCGACAATGCTCCAGTGTCGGGAACGGCCGGACTCCTCGGCCAAGGCGGCCATGGCTCGAGGCGGGCTCTGGGCACCGCGACGGCCAATCATCAACTCAGCAATCAGGCACGGCACGCCGATTGCGAAGGCACACAGCAGGTAGACCAACACAAAAGCACCACCGCCGTTCTCACCAGTGATGTAGGGGAAGCGCCAAATGTTGCCCAAACCAACGGCGAAACCCACCGATGCCATGACAAATGCGAAACGACTCGACCAATGAGCGGGAGACGCTGCGGCCATGTTTGTTACTCCTTCAACTGTGATCACCGGTCAACCGCACCGGTGCTACCTGTTTGGCCCTGTGACCGCGTACGTCGCCGTCATGAGCCTCTGTTATTGGATGAAGCTGCGTAGAGTACAGGACTACAGGCTGCCGCGCAGATCCACGATGTAGCCGTCGCCCTCGGGTACCGCAAACAAGGCCATCGATTGGCGCAAGCCGTCGTTTTGCATCGCCGGACCCGACAGCCGCAGGTTGACCACATAGTCATTGGCAGTGAGGCCGACCTCTCCGGAAACCTGCAGGCCGCCATTGATGGTCACCACCTCGCCACGCACATTGCCGTCGTCGCCCGCGAGTTCAACCGCGTAGGCGCCGAGCGGCAAACTACCCGCACGCGCCGCCCAGGCTGCACGCTCCCAAACCAACTGGCCATCCGCGGCCCACAGACTGCCACCGCGCACCTCAAGACGCGAGAACGCCATTCGCACCAGACCCTCTACGTAGAGCGGCAACATCTGGCGTGTCCATGCGATATCCACTGCGGCAGAGAGATCGCTGAGTACAATGTCGCCCCGCCAGTTAGTGCCAACCAATGCATCGATTTCTTGTGCGCCCCAACGACTGCTCACCTGGGCGGTTGGCTGAGCGACCAGCAGCGACCAGGGCCGCAACTGCCAATCCAGGCCGCCCAACATGAATACCTGACCATTGGTATTGACTGAGGCGCGGGCCGCACGGCCATGCCACAGGGTCCCCGTGACGCCATCTAGCTGTACCGTCGGAGGCAGCAGAATAGGCAGCAGACGTGCGGGCAGGTAGGTCACGACCAGCAGCAACCCAATCGCCAGCCACAACGGCCAGTAGCGTTTGACGGTGTTTAACATCATTCGCCGCCTGACAATCTCAGGGTGGCGTTGACACCACCGGTGCGACCCGCCTGGGCCAGAGAGGCGTCGATCACCGTCAGTTGTTGATCACCCTCGATTTGAGCAAGCCAGCCCAACAACGCGTCAAAATCCACACCTTCGAAACGGACCTGAACCTCGCCGCGGCTGTTCGGCTGCAAGCGACTGATCGTCAGGCCCGCCGCTTCGCTGGAGCGACTGACCAGCGCGGTCAGGTTGCCGCTCGTGCCGCCGCTATCCTCGACGCGCAGCGCCATCAGTTCAGTGACCTTGGCATCCACCCGGGCGAGCAACTCGGAGGTGTTGCGGTTGTTCTCAGCCATTTGCTCCCGGCGCTCCGCCGCAGGACCCAGCAGCAGCGAGAACACGACCCAAATGCCAAGCACAACAGTCAGGACCAGCAACGCCAGTTGATCGCGCTGGCTGAGCGTTTGAAACCACTGCTTGATCATCTTGCTGCCACCACCAAACGCGCGCTGATGCGTTCACCCCGGGCCGACGTGCCCTCGAGCGTGGCATCGAAACCGGCGCTATCCAGACGCCCGCGCAACGCTTCCACCGAGGCAAAATCCGGTGCTGTCATTGTCATTCTCAGGTCACCGCTGGTGCTGTAATTGAGTGTGCTCAAATCGATATCGCCGCTCGCTGCCAGCGCCCGTACAACCTGGGTGAGCAAGGGGGTAAAGGGCCGGCCACCGGCGCCGGCGCCGCGCAGTCCGCGTATCTGGTCATCGAGTTGCTTTTCAACCCGGTCTATCAGCAGTGACCCGCGCGGGTTCGCCCGGCGGTAACTGTCGGTAATCGCTTGATAAAGCGCCGCGTTTTCCGCTTTTAGCCGCTGCCATTGGGCAACGTCACTACCGAATTGCAACACCACCGCTATGGACGCAGCCACCGCCAAGGGGCGCCAGAGCGTCCACCAGCGCGCCAATGGCAGTCGCGGGGCATATTCACCCTGACGCAGGTTCAGCGCGTCAGCGGGTACCTCAGCGAGCATCAGGGCGTTGCCAAAATGCCCCTGCCGCCGATCGATCCTCGCCCCATCGGGCAGGTATTCCTCGAGTGACTCAGCCTGCTCACCGTAAATCACCCACTGCTCTGCCAGTTCACCCAATGACTCGAGCAACAGGGGCAGCCACTGGTGCGATACGGCAGTGCCAGCATTCGCGCCCCAGCGCAGCAGCACCCGATCATCCTCCACCACGGCGACACACTCACCCGGGCGCCAGGGAAGCAACAAGGACTCTGGCAACCAACGGGCGGGACTCATCACGTCGTCAAAGTAGGTATTGAGTTCAGTCATTGTCTCGGCGGCGACAATACCCACCGCAAAACGCTGCTCACCCAGTGGCGCGTGCGCGAAGTGCAGTCCATCGATGTCCTCAGCCACCTCCTCTTCAAGAAGGAACGGCAGGGATTTGGCGATGTGTTTGGCCTCGGCCGCCGTCACTGACAGCTCGTGCAGACGCACCAGCTCCGCAGGCACTGCAAACACCGTATTGTCGGGCAGCTGCGTATCAGCACCGACCGCTTGAAACGCGCTGGTACCCGCCCGCCACAGTTGTAGCTGGCCACCCACCACCCTAAGGACACTGAGGTTCTCGGCAACGTGCGTCATGGCTGGATCGTCAGGACAAGAAAAAAAGAAGAATGCATCAGAGCTCTCCATCGGTGCGGTACAACACGTTGATGGCGCGCCCTTCGCGTTGGATCACACTGTACAGGCGCCTTACCCGGTCGGCAATCTGGACCTCTGAAGACAGCAGGAACCAGTCACTGCGCTCCGTCATCACCTGGCGTAGTTCACTCGTATTGCGACCAGAGAAGAAAGCGTCCTCAAAAAAAGCATCGAGACTCTCGAACGCCCCCTGTGAACGCAGTTCAGCCAGGCGTTCGGCTTCGCCAGAAGGCATGGGCTCGAGACTGTCGTCGGCGTTGAGGGCGCGCAGCACGCCCGCGGGTGCCGTCCGCCAGTTGAGACCGCCGTTCTCCTGGGGCCAGACCGTCACCAGAGGCGCCAGCGCGCGATAGATCTCCGGCGTCATGCCCTGCACCGCCCGCAGCTCGCTGACGCTGGCGAGCGGCTGATTGGCTGCCAGGTAAGGAAAATCGCCACTGCGATACACACTGTCCTCGGCGCCGTCAGGTCGCGGCTGATCATCGGCATCCACAAAGTCACTAATCGCCTCGGTCAGGGCGATCGCCTCAGGTTGGGACAGGCTTGGTTCTTCGAACGATTGCAACAGGCGAATCATCAGTTTTTGGTGCACCGAGAAGCGCGCGCCCTGCCCCTCACCCTGCCCGCCGCCCTGTCCCGAGCTCTGACCGAGCTCAGCAATGGAAATCCTGCCCTGCAGGTCCTCCAGCGCACCGGACAACCATCCCCCTTCATCCAGCGGGTAGGGCTGAGCTGGCTGGGCCCAGACTTCGTTGAGATCGTCGATAGGGTCGGTCACCTGAGCGTCGGCATCGGCATCGAGCCGCAGCGCGGTTGCAGCCAGCGCTTCCGCACCGAGCAGATACGCCCATATCTGTTCGCTGACCGTGCTGTTCGATGCCCGCTGCAGTTGTAATTGAAAATCCCGCTGTAGCCCCACCATCAGCGCGGCTGCGAGCGCAAACACCAGCAAAGCCACCACCAGGGCGGCACCCCGTTCAGAGGAGCGGTAAGACATAGACACGCTCCAATTCACCGACATCGGCCAACTCCAGCTCGATCGCAATCGCGACCGGCGGAGCCTGGACGGTATCGGGTTGTGACAAATCCTGCACCCAGTTTTCAGCCCACAAGCGACGATCAAGCTGACCGTCACGATCAAAGCTGGCAAGTCCAATACCCGCCAGGAAGGTAAATCGAAGATTCTCTACATCTTCGAGCAGCAAGACCTCATCGGGTTCCGCGACCGGGGTTCGATCCAAGACCGGGAAAGTCAGGCGAAACAGTGACTCACCGTCGTAGCGATAGGCGACTCGCTGCAGTGTGCCGCGGGGCGCACCGGTGGTGTTGTGCCAGCCTGCACGAGTGAAACTCAGCAGCTCCCGGGCCAGTGGGCCACCTGTCAAAGCGGGGGCGAGTTGCCCAAACTCGTCGCGTACCGGGCGATTGACCAATAGTCGAAGATCCCGCGACAACACACCGAAGGCCCGATTGATCTCGTGCATGCGCGCCGCTTGCGCCCGGGTCCGTTCAACACCGTTCATGACCGTCGACAGCGTGTTGTACGCCACCACTGCCACGAAGGCAGTGATCGCCATGGCGATCAGCACCTCAACCAGCGTGAAACCGGCGGCGCGACGGTCAGGGCGTCGCAAGGGACTGCTCCGGCGACAGGAAAGCACTCAAAGTCGTGAGCGAGTTGACGTTTTCACCCGGTTCGCTGGCGACTTTGATGTCAATGCGGAAAAAGCCGGGCACCTGGGTCTCTTCGGTATTCGTGGACCAATACCAGACCTGCCCCGCCATTTCGGTTTCGCCGTTAGCGCGCCCTGTATCCAGGGTCCCCGATCGCACGGCCAACAGACGAATCTCCGCCAGCCGATTGGCAGCGACCCACTGGGCACGGGACCGTTCGCGAAGATACCCGGTGCCATCGATCTGCTGATCCAATGTGAACAGCAGTGCTGGCAGGGCAACGGCAACCACCGCTAACGCCACCATGACCTCAACCAGGGTAAAGCCGCGTATGCGCCTAGGACTCTTCATCGAGCTCGCCGCGTCGCATCAGTGTCATCCGCCCAAACAAGTCCCACTCCAGTCGCCAAAGCAACTCACCAGTTTGACGGTCAAGCCACTCCAGCGCTCCGGGAGTCATTTCGCCGCCCGCATACAACTGCAGCTGCGGCGGCGGATTGGTGACATCCGGATCGGGCTCGAGCAGGACTTCGGGCTGACCATCCAACAACAGCACCAACTCGATATCTTCAAAAAAGGTGATATCGGCGAGTGTGTCTCCACCCCCCTGTGGTGGCGCCCAACCTTGATCGTAAAGACGGCGCCAGCGGCCGTGGTAACGAGCGTCACGACCCAGACCATCAAACTCAATCAACAGCCCGTGATCAGCACCGCTGAGTTCGGCCTCGGCCTGCACAAAGGACAGCGTGGCAGCCAGGTCCTCGACCTCGTTCTCGAGCAGGATGTCCTTGCCACCCGTGCCAACATTGAGGCCGACCACCGTCGTCAGCAAGACGATAATCAGCACCGCGACCAGCAGCTCGATCAGGCTGAATCCCGCCGCTTTCGACGGATTGTCGGACGGCAAGACTCGAGGGCGCATCAGACTCGGGGCCGCATTCATCGTCAGCGAGCATCAATGCTCGTCAGAGCCAGGCGTGATCAGTTCTCGTCCTGATTCCAGTTGCCTTGATCCGCATTCTGACCCTCACCCCCGGGCAATCCATCGGCGCCCAGGGAGTAGATATCCACCTCGCCATACTCTCCGGGGGACAGGTATAGATACTCTCGCCCCCAGGGGTCAACGGGCATTTCAGAGAGGTAGCCACCGGTTTTGAAGTTGCGTGGCTCAGGGGTCAGGGTGCTGGGCTCGATCAATGCAACGAGGCCTTGCTCCGTCGTCGGATACACATAGTTGTCGAGACGGTAGATCTTCAGCGCCGTTTCGATGGACTTGAAGTCCGCCTGGACTTTCTGCAGTCGGGCATCGTCCGCACTATTGAGCACCGTTGGCGCCACAACACTGATCAACAGACCCATAATGACCAGTACCACCAGAATTTCGATCAGCGAGAAGCCGCGTTGATTACTCATGATTGCCTTACCTCACCATCGTGTTGAGATCAAAAATCGGCAGCAGGATGGCGAGCACGATCAGCAGCACCAATCCTCCCATCACCACTACCATCAGAGGCTCGAATAGCCCCATCACCGTACCGAGCGTCATCTCGAGCTCGCGCTCCTGATTGGCTGCAGAGCGCGCCAACATGGTTTCGAGATCACCACTCGCCTCCCCCGACGCCACCATGTGGACCATCATCGGTGGAAAAAATGCTTCCTGTGACAGCGCCCGGTTCAAGCTGGCTCCCTCCTGTACGCGGACCGCAACCGACTCGGCAGTCTCGCGCAGGACCAGGTTCGACATCACCGCGGTGGCGATCCGCAGCGCATCGAGTAGCGGCACGCCGCTCGCCATGAGGATACTCAGGGTCGACGCAAAACGCGCCGTGTCCATGCTCACCACCAGGCCTCGGATACCGGGCAGGCGCAGCAGTAATCGGTGCCAGTGGCGTCGACGCGAGGGCTGCTTCAATAACTGCTGAAAACCGACTGACAGCAACGCCAGCCCTACAAACAACCAGAGTCCATCCTCGCGCAAAAAATCACTGGTCGCGATCAGCGCGACTGTCAGTGGCGGCAATGCTTTGTCGGTATGGGCAAAAATACCCACCAGCTCGGGTACCACAAACACCATCAGAGCGGTCACCACAGCAATCGCCACCCCGACCAGAACGAAAGGGTAAATCAGCGCCATCTGCAGCTTCTGCGCTGTGTGCTGGCGCGATTCGGTGTAATCCGCCAACTGCTCCAAGACCGGCGCCAGCTGCCCCGCCTGCTCGCCCGCGTGGACCATGGCCCGGTACATGTCACCGAACGCTTGCGGGAACAGACCCATCGCACTCGCCAGCGTGTAACCCTCGGCCACCTTGGAACGCACCTGGAGCAGTAAGGCCTTGGTCGAGCCCCGCCGTGTCTGCTCTGCCGCCGCCTTCAAACATTCATCCAGCGGTAACGCCGAGGCGACCAGGGTCGCCAGCTGCCGGGTAACCAGCGATAGTTCAGCAGCGCTGAGCCGGGGCTTGAACAGGTTGAAGCGCAGGGCACCTTGACCACTGTTGCTGCGCACGCCTGAAGTCTCGACCACCTCAACGGGCTTGAGCTGTTTGCCTCGCAATTGACTGCGAATCGACCGCGGTGAATCTGCCTCGAGAATTCCCTTGACCAACTTGCCCTGGGCGTCGAGGGCCTTGTAGCGATAAGCGGGCACGGATTACTTCACCGCAGTCACGCGGAGGACTTCCTCGATGCTGGTCTGGCCCGCCAGAATCCGTTCACGTCCATCGGCGTCAATGCCCGCAGCACGCTCGCGAGCCAGTGCCAGCATCTCTTGCTCACCGACGCCATCATGAATCGCCGTACGCAGCACGTCATCGATTTCAATCAACTCGTAGATGCCAGTCCGTCCGCGATAGCCCGTACCATTACACTTCGCACAGCCCTTGCCCCGATAAATCGTGACGTCGGCATCGTCAGCAAGACCCAACAACGCCCGTTCGCTCGCAGAAGGCTCGTGGGCCTCTTTGCAATCGCTGCACAGCAGACGAACCAGGCGCTGCGCCATCACCGCCAGCAAACTCGAGGACAACAGGAAGGGTTCAACACCCATATCTTGCAAACGGGTCACAGCGCCGATGGCCGTATTGGTATGCAAGGTGGATAACACCATGTGGCCGGTGAGCGACGCCTGCACGGCAATCTCTGCGGTCTCCAGATCACGAATCTCCCCCACCATCACCACGTCGGGGTCCTGACGGAGAATGGCCCGCAACCCGCGCGCGAAGGTCATGTCCACCTTGGTATTTACCTGGGTCTGACCCACGCCGGGCAACATATATTCGATCGGGTCCTCGATCGTCATGATGTTGCGCGAACTCTGGTTGATACTCGACAAACCTGCGTAGAGGGTTGTCGTCTTACCGGAACCCGTGGGTCCGGTCACAAGGATGATGCCGTGGGGGCTGGCCAGCCCACGTCGATATCCCGCCAACACCTGCTCGTTCATCTGCAACTGCGCCAGATCCAGCTGACCGGCTGCCTTGTCGAGCAGTCGCAATACCACGCGCTCGCCGTGCGCGGAGGGGATGGTCGACATACGGATATCGACGGCGTGTCCCGCAATCCGCACCGAGATTCGGCCATCCTGTGGAATCCGTTTCTCGGCGATATCGAGCTTTGCCATGACCTTGAGGCGAGACACCAGCAACGGCGCCAGCATGCGGTTAGGTGACAACACCTCGGTGAGCACACCGTCAACGCGATAGCGCACGCTGAGGCGATCCTCAAAGGTTTCAATGTGGATATCCGACGCCTGCTCTTTGATTGCCTGGGACAAGATCGCATTGATGAGCCGGATGATCGGCGCATCGTCTTCGGCGTCCATCAGGTCACCGAGGTCGGGCATTTCGTCGACCAAACGGCTCAGATCCACATCGGCGGAAATATCTTCAGCCATCTGTGCCGCTTCGTTGTTAGTGCGCTGATAGGCCCCGGTCAGGCGCAGGGCAAAAGCCTCCGCGGTGACGGGTTCCAAGGCCAGGTCATCACCGGCGAAGCGTCTGACTTCCAGCAGGCTCTCGAGGCTCAACGGTGCCACATAGGTCAGCCGGGCTCGCTCACCATCCTGCTCCAGCAGAACACGATTGCGCTGGGCAAAACCGAAGGGCAGCAGACCTGCGAGCGCCATGCCGCCGTCCTCTGGCGTGGGCGCCTCTTCGATGACTGCTTCAGGATCAACAGACACGGCTGATCAGCCCTCGTTGTCCTCTTCGACCGGCTGCTCGGGCAACTGGCGAATCTGCTCTTCCCAGGAAGGGATCACCGGAATGCGGTCGTCGTCAATAAACAGCAGGCCACGCGCCTTCCGCTCCATTTGCTCTTCGCGGATATAGCGGTACTTCTCAGCCGTGGCACCAGCGAGTTGGGCGTCATCGCGGATGATCGTTGGCCTGATAAAAATCAGCAGATTCTGCTTGGTCACTTCCACCGTGTCGCTGCGGAACAAGCGACCGAGGAAAGGAATGTCACCCAACAGCGGTACCCGTTGCTCGGTATCCTGCACGTCATCGCGAACCAGACCGCCGAGCACGATCACGTCCCGGTCTTTGGCCAGCACCTTGGTCTCAATCTTGCGTTCATTGGTAATCACGTCGGACGCGACCGCGGAAGGCGCAAGGCTGGAGACCTCCTGACTGATTTCCAGCACCACCGAATCACCTTCGTTGACCTGCGGAGTGACGGTCAAGTTGATACCCACGCTTTGGCGCTGAATGGTCTGAAAGGGGTTCTGGGCACCATTATTGCCACCGGTATTGGTGAAGGAACCGGTGACGAAGGGGACTTCCTGACCCACCGCAATCGATGCCTCTTCGTTATCCAGCGTCAACAGGCTCGGGGTCGACAGGATGTTGGTGTTGCTCTGGGACTCGAGCGCATTGAGGATGACCGTCATTGACAGGGAATCATCGAGCACCCCCCAACCCAGGGTGGTGCCCGGAACACCCGCGAGCGCGCCCGCCAGGTTTTGCGTGTTGATGTCGGT
>CAYZWL010000002.1:39382-84750 GCA_964482195.1 uncultured Alteromonadaceae bacterium
TCCTGCCCTTCCTGAATGTCCATCTCCACGATGATGGCCTCGACTAACACCTGCGCACGACGAATGTCGAGCCGGGCAATGACGGCTTCCAGCGCTGCCATGTCGTCGGCGTCAGCGGTGATGATCAGCGAATTCGTGCCCTCATCCGCTTCAATGGTCGAGTTCGAATTCTGTGAGCGCTGGCGATTGCCCTCGCCATCCATACTGGTAATGCTTTGCATCACCCGCGTCAGTACCTCGGCCACCTCCGTCGCGTTGGCGTATTCGAGATAAATCACCCGCACGTTGCCGCTCTGCTCGAGCGGGGTATCCAAATAGGTGATCAGTTCACGAATCCGATCGACGCTCAGTTCGTCGGCGGTGATCACCACGCTATTGGTCCGTTTGTCGGCAACGAGAATGACTTCCTTGGTCGCGTCAGCGCCATCCCCTTGCTGGGATTTCTCGAGAGTACGCAACATCTCGACCACATCTTCGGCAACACCATAGCGAAGCTTGATGATCTCGGTGGTCTGCACGGCCGAGCGGTCCATGCGCTGAATGATTTCGATAATGCGGTTGATGTTGGAGCGGATATCTGAAATCAGAATGGCATTGCTCGGCGCGTAGGCAGCCATATGGGCCTGTTGAGGCACCAGCGGTCGCAGCACAGGAATCAGCTTGGCGGCAGAGATGTTGTCGAGCCGAATGACCTGGGTGACGTATTCATCGGTGTCAGCTGAGTCTTCCCCAGACATCACCTCAACGGGTGATGAGCGCGCATCCTTGTTGGGGATCACGCGGATCACACCACCGCTGCGCACCGCGGTAAACCCGTGCACATCGAGGATCGACAAAAACAGATCGTAGAGCTCCGCCTTGGAAACGGGCTTGGATGAGATGACCTTAACCTTACCCTTGACGTTGGGGTCGATCACAATCGTCGAGCCAGTCACATCGGCGACGAACTTGATGAACTCCTGAATATCGGTGTCTTTGAGATTCACCGTGTAATCCTGGGCATAACTGCCACCCGCCAGCGGCAGCAACACTGCCACCAACGTCGCGCTCAGCCAGCGCGACAGTCGCCGATGAAGCCCGGCCGGATGATGAATGTGGTCTTTGCTGAGCATTATTGGGAGTCGCTCCTAGGGCAGCGCGCCGATGCTGACGCTGAGCGAAGTCGATGCACCATCTCGCTCAATTTCAAAGGTCGCGTCGGTCGCCTCACGCATCATTTGATACAGACGCACCGTATTGGCTGGATCGTTCAACGACAAGCCATTTACCGCGGTAATAACATCACCAGCGCGAAAACCCAGCGCCCTGAATTGTTCGGGGTTACGGCCAGGTGAAACCCGATAACCGCGAATACCCGCGTTGTCCCTGACTGCGGCCACGCTCACCAACTGCGCCAGTGATTGCGGATCGTCGTAAAACTGTTGGCGCAGGTCCTGGGCGACCCGTGCCACCTCAGCGGCCGTCACGTCCTCGTCGGACTCGGGGTCCTGCGAGGTCGCAGCTTCCCGGCGGGCATTCACCGTGCGACTGACGTCGGGGGCCGGTGTGGCTGAAGCCGCCATCAGCGACAAGGGGTTGTCCTCGAATAGCTTCAGCAGTTCATAGGTGCCGCCATTGTTGAGCACCACCTGGGTAGGCATGACCTTGGCGAGGGTCACATCACCAGAGACTGGCAGCTCATCGCCAACCGCATAGATTTGCTCTTCGTTTTTGGCCTCGATCACAGCACTGCCCAAACCATCGTTAGTCGAAGCCACGATGCCTGTGAGCCGCAGCGCGAGTCGGGTCTCGCGGGCACCATCTTCGATGCCATCCCTTGACGACTCCTCGGCCGCCGATTCAGCGAGTGCTTCAGCAGCGAGATTCTCCGCAGGATTGCCAAACAAACCTAGGCCCAGCGCGCCTTCGAGACTGATCGGCCCGCGGCTGACGCCCGAGGGACCACCACTGGTCGCCGGATTGACAATGCCACCTGCCGCAGCCTCGTTAGTCGGTGTTGGCCAGACCACCCAGAACAACTGGGCAAGACTGTTGATCGACCACAGCAGCAACAGCACCAGCAGAACCAACTGCAGACGACCCAGCCGCTCGGGGCGCGACAACGCCGCCGCGCCGCGGGTAAGGCGAGCCTCAACCCCCTGCAACTGATCTGGGTTGATTAAGCTGCGCACGCCGTCGCCACTACCTGCCATAACGGGAAGCGTGCAGTTAACGACACGCAGGTTACCGGCAGATGACCGAGATCAGGCATCCGCCAGAGATCGGTAATAGTCCATGAGAATCTGCGCGACTTCCGGACGCGAGAACTCAGGCGGCGGGGCAATACCCTGCCCCAACATTTCACGAACTTTGGTACCCGACAGCAAAATGAAGTCCTCTTTGCTGTGATCCGGTGCGTCGCGCATCATGACCACCTTGCCCAGCTTCTTGCTGAACGCGGTGTGGTCGGCACGATAGATCTCGAGTGCCAGCGCCCCATCAGGCACCTCGTCGAAAATAGTCTGGGCATCGAAACCACCATAGTAGTCACCGACGCCCGCGTGATCGCGCCCGACAATCAAGTGGCTGCAGCCAGCGTTCTGACGGAACACGGCGTGGAGCACAGCTTCCCGTGGGCCGGCATACAGCATGTCAAATCCATATCCGGTGACCATCACAGTGTTGGGTGGGAAGTACAGATCAACCATTTTGCGGATGGAGGCATCGCGCACGTCGGCCGGAATATCACCGGGCTTCAGCTTGCCCAGCAGCATGTGGATCAGTACGCCGTCCGCATCGAGATCCTCCATCGCCATGCGGCAAAGCTCTTCATGAGCTCGGTGCATGGGATTGCGGGTCTGGAAAGCCACGACCTTTGACCAGCCCCGCTCTGCGATTTCATCCCGAATCTGTACCGCGGTGCGGAAGGTGTCGGGGAAGTCCTGTTCGAAGTAGGAATAGTTGAGCACTTCGACGGGGCCGGAGAGCAGTATGCGTCCTTGTCCGTTGAACGTGGCCACGCCGGGGTGAGCCGGATCGCTGGTGCGGAACACCTGCTCGGTGACCAACGCCATATCATCGTCGCTGAGGGTCTCGATACCAGTGACGGTCATGACCGCGAGCAGCGGATTGCCATCGACGTTGGGGTCCAGCAGCGCGACACGGTCACCGACGGCGCCCTCAAACTGCTCAACCAGATTGACAATCGGCACTGGCCAGAACAGACCCGACTCGGTTTGCATACGCTCTGCCACGGCAAGCGTATCGGCACGATTCATGTAGCCCTCGAGCGGGGTGAAATAACCCGCTGCCAGCATCACGGCGTTCGCCGCGGCGGCGGAGCTCACAACCATCGAGGGCAGCGATGCCGCTTCAGCCTGCAATTCTGCGGCGGCTTCGCCCGTGACGATTCGGGGCTTGAGTGCATCGGCACCATGGGGCTTGATCAGACTCACGCGTTGTCCTCCAGCGCAGTAATTCCACGTTCTTTCAGAAGCGCCAAAATGGCTTCAACTTCCTGCTCCAAAGTTTGACGATCAGTATGCAGGTGTAATTCCGGCGAGGACGGCGCCTCGTAGGGATCATCGATACCGGTGAAGTTCTTGATTTCGCCGGCACGCGCCTTTTTGTACAGACCCTTGGGGTCTCGCTCTTCAGCGGCCTCAAGGCTGCAGTCAACAAAGACCTCGATGAAGTCCATGCCCGACTCCTCGTGCATGGCGCGCACGAGATCGCGGTCTTCGCGATAAGGGCTGATGAAGCTGCTCAGCACTACGACGCCTGCATCGACAAAAAGTTTCGAGACTTCCCCAACTCGACGGATGTTCTCAGCTCGGTCTTCGGCGCTGAAGCCCAGGTTGCGGTTAATACCCAAACGAACGTTGTCGCCGTCAAGACGGTAGCAACGGATCCCCGCATCGAACAGAACACCCTCGAGCGCCACCGCAATCGTGCTCTTTCCCGAGCCCGACAGGCCGGTGAACCACAGTGTGGCACCGCGGTGGCCATTGAGTTTGGCGCGGTCAGCGCGCTCGATATCACCCTCGTGCCAGTGCACGTTGGTGGCTTTCTGCTCGGTCATGAGATGCCCTGTTGTCTGGTTTACTGAATGAAGCAGCGAAGACTAGCAGAACACCATGACGGCTTCAGCCATCCACCGACATTCAACGGGCGGATTTGGCGAAGCTCAGGGGACTGAAACGGTGGTCGCCCGGGGTTCCTCGGTGCCGAGACTGCAATCCGCGGCGCCGACGCAGGCCTCTAGCAGCAAATCTGCCAGCTGGCTGGAGTCGATATGGGTATGTGACTCGGGCAATAGCTCGGCATGGCCAAGCGAGACTTCGAGTTCAATGACGCCGCCGATCCCATCCTCTACCGTGGTGCCATTGAGTTCCTGCTGGACCCGCCGGGCAACGGCCGGAACCACTCCCGCGGGTACGTCCACAATTAACATCGCAAAGGCTGAGTCAGTGAGCCTACCCATGTAATCAGTGGCCCGCAGGGCCGACTCGATGTGGCTGGCAACCTGCCGCAAAACCCGCGCCCGAATATGGCGCTGGGAGAGATTGTCCATGGCCTCCAGGCCGCAGATGTTGAGGGCGACCAGCGCCAACACCTTGTTGGTGCGGCGGCAGCGGAGTATCTCTCGCTGAATTTCACGGTGAAGTCCAGCGCGATTGGCGCATTGCGTGACCGGATCGAGCAGCATCAGGCTGTTGAGTCGCTCGTACTCGATCACCCGCTGCAGCATGCTGGGCACCATCTGGATAAAGTCGTCAACAATTTCGGCATCGAGCGTGCCGGGATCGACCTCCAAACGGCAGTCAGCGACATGTAGCGAACCAACCAGCTGCCCCTGCTGGAGCATCGGCACCATCCAAACCCGTTCCAACTGGCTGTCGTCGGGGACAGCCTCCAAAGCCACCGCGCGAACCGCATCGGCCACATAGGGCTTGAGCCCAGCTTCGTAGAGGGAGTGAATGCGCGATGAATCGGCAATCAATTTGACGCTACCGCTGTAGTCACCGCGATTGGCGGTGGACATTTCGAGCTCGCCCACCGGGTCATGCAACCAGATTTCCACATGGCGACAGCCCAGCGAGCGGCGCAGCGCGCTCAGCACAATCATGAAAAACACTTCAACGTTGTCGCATTCGAGCAGCTCGCGCTCTTTGGCACGCAGCTCTGACAACAAGGTGCGATTAATGGTGGAGACCTCGTCAATCGGTCCCGGTGAAGGCGCGTCAGCAGGCAGACCGACTACGATCTCCTCGACAGCTTCATCTCCAACGTTGTCTTGCACGGTCTCCGGTGTCCCCCGGGTTTATGCCCCCACTCATTGACGCCAACATAACGGATCGGGTCAACATCTGCTAGACTTTCCTTTAGATCCTGCGGGGTGGCTTCGGCCTGAGACGCACTGCGAACCCGTTGAACCTGAACCGGATAATACCGGCGGAGGGACAGGGTAGTCGTGCTGTGCACGGCCGCTGCGCTCTTTGTCGGTTGGAAGAGACATGACCATTACATACCGACATCCAGCCGCAGCAGTGTTCGCACTGCTTCCCCTTGCACTCGCCACACCGGCGCACGCCCAGACAACCGCCACGCTTGAAGAGGTGGTGGTGAGTGCGACACTGACCCCCGACGACGTCAACTACACCAGCCACGCAGTGCTGGACGCGAGCCTCAGTACGGCGCGCAATGCCCAGCACTTGGAAGACCTGCTGTCTGCGGCGCCGAATGTCACCACGGCCAGCGGCGCTTCCCGCGGGCGTTTCTTCCAGATTCGCGGTATCGGCGAGCGTAGCCAGTTTGTCGAGCCCATCAACGCCTCGGTAGCCATGCTGCTCGATGGCATCGATCTCACCGGTATCGGGGCTGCAGGCCTGTTGTTTGACCTCGACCAGGTCGAAGTCCTTCGCGGCCCGCAAGGCACCCTATTCGGCGCCAACGCGCTCGCCGGACTGATCAACCTCAAGCCTGCCGCCGCGGATTCCGGCGCCATCAGCGAGGTGAGCACCGGCATTGAGCAATACGGCGGCTGGCAAGCGGGCCTTCGGGTGGGTGGCGAGCTCTCCGACACGCTACACGGCAGACTGGCCGCCCAGCGCTACCGCAGCGACGGCTTTACCGACAACACCTTCCTCGGCCGGGACGACACCGGACATCGCGACGAAACCCAACTGCGCGGCCAGTTGGCGAGTCGCTGGGGCCAGAATGCGCTGACGCTGATGTGGCAACACTTAGATATCAACAACGGCTATGACGCGTTTTCGCTGGACAACACCCGTGAGACCCTCTCCGACGAACCCGGCAGCGACGAGCTCGACATGAACGCAGTGATGGCGCGCTGGCAGCGAACCGGCGACCGACTGCTGTCGACGCTGCAACTCAGCGCCACCGATGCCGACAGTGAGTACAGCTACGACGAAGACTGGGCCTTCGTGGGGATTGCGCCGGACCTCGAGTACTCCAGCTTTGACAGTTACGCGCGCGACCGGGAAATGCAGAGTCTCGAGTGGCGCTTGCAGCCTGCCGACGCCGCCGACACTTTTCACTGGACGGTCGGCACCTACCTACGACGCGAAGACGAAAGTCTGCAACGTGAATACACCTTCCTGCCCGCGCCATTCAGCAGCGATCTCGAGATTCAGACCGCAGCCCTGTTTGGCCAAGTCGACACAGCATTCTCTGACAAGCTCGACGGCTTCGTTGGCCTGAGGGTCGAGCAGCGCGACAGCGATTATCGCGACAGCGCGGCCGTCGGCGAATCTTTCCGGGAGGACTACTGGAGTGGCCGCCTGGGACTGGGGTGGATGGCCAGCGAACAGCATCGGCTCTACACCACGGTATCCCGTGGGGTTCGTGCCGGTGGATTCAATGCCTCGCTGCTGGCCAGCCTCGAAGCCCTACCGGGCTCTCTGGGAGGTGACCTCGCGCCGCTACGCTTCTTTGACGGCGAGTCTTTGATCAGTATCGAGGCTGGCTGGCAGTTCAACAGTCGCGATGGCGCCATCAGCTCCAGACTGGCACTGTTTAACATGCGCCGCAGCGACCAACAGGTTCGAGGCTCACTGGTGATCCCCCGCGAAGACGGAAGCACCTCCTTTATCGACTACACCGACAACGCCGCCCGAGGCAACAACCGCGGTATCGAGTGGCAGGGCCAGTGGGCGGTGAGCGAACGGCTGATGCTCTCGGGGGCGGCGGGCTTCCTTGAAGCTGATTTTGATGAGTACGTCGCCGCCACCGGTGATGACCTCAGTGGTCGCGACCAGCCCCAGGCCCCCAATTGGCAGTACGCGCTGCGCGGCAGCTTCCAGCTGACCTCGACGCTGGACCTGAGTGTCGAGTTCACGGGGATGGACAGCTATTTCTTCTCTGACCGCCACGACACCCGGTCACCCGAGCGCAACCTGATCAACGCCAGCGCAAACTGGCGCCAGGGCCCCTGGCGCGCGACACTGTGGGCGCGCAATCTCGCCGATGAAGACACATTCGTCCGTGGCTTCGGCTCGTTTGGCAACGATCCGCGCAAGGGTTACGTCACCGAGCCCTACTTCCAGTTCGGCGAACCCCGGGTAGTGGGGCTGAGCCTGGCCTATAACTTCAGCAAAGGACGCTGAGCGCATGCAACTCTCTGCCGAATTGAGTTTGTATCCCCTGGATGCCGACTACGAAAACATCGTACTGGCGTTTATCGACACCATCGTGGCCGAAGGCTCGGTGAGTTCGGTGACCAACTCCATGAGCACTCAGATTCACGGCGAAGCCAGCGAGGTATTTGCCGTGATTCAAAAAGCGCTGGCGCACAGCTATTCGACGTTTGGAAAACAGGTATTGGTCGCCAAGTTCATTCCCGGCCACCAAATCGCTATCGCTCCAGACGGGCAGGCATGACCTCAGCACTCGAGATCTGCGCCACCCTGCTGGCACTCGCCTACGTTGTTCTGGCGATCCGGGAGCGACGAATATGTTTTGTCGCCGGCGCCATCAGCGCAGCGCTGTACCTGCATATCTTCTGGCAGGTACAGCTCTACATGGAGGCGTTGCTGCAGCTGTTTTACATCGGCTTGTCGGTCTACGGCTGGGTTTATTGGCGATCGAACAGCAGTGATGGACAGGTCATTGTCAGCTGGCGCTGGCAGCAGCACGCCGCCGCCATCACTGCCATCTTCGCGCTGACCGCAGTACTGGGACTGTTGCTGCGCCAATACACCGACGCTGCACTACCCTTCGTGGATAGCTTTACCACCGTAGCCGCGCTGCTCACCTCTTGGATGGTAGCGCGCAAGGTATTGGAAAACTGGCTCTACTGGATCGTGATCGACCTAGTGGCGGCGGGCATGTACATCGAGCGCGAACTCTGGCTGACCGCAGGCCTGTTCGCGCTGTACACCGTTCTCGCGTTTGCCGGCTATTCGGCATGGCGCCAGCACCAACGTGAGATGCCCTCCGTTTGAGCGATACCCGTCCACATGGCGTTTCGCCAAGACTCAGCGCAGTGGTTGACCAGTGGCTACAGACGCGACGGATTACTGAGCCCCCCCGGTGGGAAGCATTGCCGAGTGGCTCTGGGCACCAGGCCTGGCGAGTACAGGCTGCTGGCGGCGACTGGGTGTTTCGCCTGCGGGTAGCGAAGCCGCTCGGCTATGTGGCCGACCATCAACGCGAGCAACATATCTGGACCCTGGCAGCTCGCGCCCGACTCGCACCGCCGTTACACCACGTCACCAACGACGGCGCTCTGTGGATCAGCGACTTCGTCACCCCTCGCGGCAGCCCGTTGCGCGCGGACCAACTCGGCAGACTCATGCATGACATTCACCAACTCCCGGCAGTTTCATGGCGACTGAACCTCAGCGCACAGTTTGACCAGTACGTTCAAGGCGCCATCGCCCGCGGGCACGACCCTTCGCTGTTACCAGACCGACGCGAGCATTCAATCGCCGCAGCATTGGCAACCCTGGGCACGATGCCCGCATGCCTGTGCCACAATGACTTACTCGCCGACAACGTACTCGGCGAACCGTCGAATTACCGGGTTATCGATTGGGAATATGCGGCGATGGGTTCACCCTATTTCGATGCAGCCGCAGCGCTGGCCAACCTTGAAGCAGGCGAACACGGGACCTTCCTGGCGGCAGTCTTCCCGCAAGGCTATGCGTCAGAAGTACTGGCGAGTGCCAACATCGTTTACGACGCCATGGCACGCGCATGGCGCGCGGCCAGCGACTATGGATACAGGCTTACTGAGTCGTGAGTGGTGAATGGCACATTCTTGGCGCAGGCGCCATCGGCGGATTGTTTGCCCGCCGACTGCAACTTGCCGGTGCCACCGTAGTGGTGTTGAGCCGACACGCTGCAGAGAAGACCCGCACCCTGCACTTCATTGACCACGGCCAGACATCCAACATTGCACTGCCCTGCGAACCTTTCACCGAGGGTCCTCCCGTTTCCCGCCTGCTGGTCTGCACCAAAGCACCTGGCGTACTGCCGGCCTTAACCAGCATGGCTTCTCGCATCAGCACCGACACCCAGTTGATACTGCTGGTCAATGGTATGGGGATCGGCGAGCGCGTACGCGCGCAGTTCCCCAATAACGCCATTGCCATCGGCACCACTACCGCCGCCTGCTTTCGCGACCAAAACGGGGCCTGGAATCCGGTTGCAGCGGGAGAGACGTACCTGGGCTGGATGGACCAACGCCGCACAGCGCTGCCCGATTGGATCGAACTCTGGCAAGCGGCTGTTTCAGGATTCGGCTGGCAAGAAGACATCGAGGAAAAACTGCTGGCGAAACTGGCCGTGAATGCAGTGATCAATCCCGCCACCGCCCTGTGGGACGTCAGCAATGGCGCCATCATCGAACCACCACTGGAGAAGCTTAGCCAGCAGGCCTGCGCAGAGGTTGGCGCGGTGCTCGCACAAGCGGGGCTCGACGAGTTGTCGACGACAGTGCAGCAGCGCGTGTGGTCCGTCGCCGCCGCAACGGCTGCCAACACCTCCTCAATGCGCGCCGACCTGCAGGCCAAGAGAGCTACCGAAGTTGAAGCCATTCTTGGCTATCTGCTCGACACACTGAAGCAACGCGGCGCACACCCTCCGGCAACACCGCTACTTGATGAATGGCTGCAGCAACTCCGGGACTATGAAGCGACCCGCACTGCCGAGTAACTCACCCAGCCACATTCAGTGTTGAGCACCACGGGCGTCGCTGCTCTCAACACCGACCCGAGCAAACGCGCGTAGTTCACTGCGGTCATCCAGCGCAAACAAATGGCGTATACGCCGCACCTCTGCAGCCATCATTCGCGCATCGGGCCTGTTGGCCGAATCAGCGCGCAGCGCAGCAACAAGCCAGGCACGCAACTGCTCACTGGCGGGATCCGGCGGTCGCCAGACAGGCACCACCAGCGAACCCAGCCCACGATCGTCAGCAATCCAGGCAGGGCCCTGACCTGACATCATCCACACACCCAAGGCGGCCAACGACCAAACATCCGTCTCCGAGCCCACCGGACACCCATTCACCACCTCGGGTGCGGCGAAACCCGGTGTACCCGCACCACCGGCGCGCTCACCGATCCCCTGCGTTTGGGTGAAGTCGATCAAACGCAGCTGGCCGCCCACACCAACCATCACATTGCCGGGAGACAGGTCACCGTGTACCAACCCCGCCCCGGCCATTGCCACCAGACCGCCACAAAGGTCATCCAGCGTGTGCAGCACGGCAGACACCGACCAGAGCTGATCACCACTGTCCAGCGAGCGGCCGTCCACATATTCGCTGACCAACCAGTCCCGCCCTTGTACGCTCACCACCCCATAGATATCGACCAGTGTGGGATGCCGCAGGCCCGCAAGGCGCGCCTCACCATTCGATGTATCACAGGAGCGGGGTAAGCGCTTTGCCACCACCAATCGGTTCAACCGAGTATCACGTGCGAGCCAAACTTCACGCGCACCACGACTGACCAACGGTCGCAGACCCTCAAACGGTGCCGGAAACGCAGGCTTTGCAGGTGTACCCAGCATTGGAATCAGGTCAGTCGCAGCTGACGTTGGGCCAAACGCGGCAACAGCCCCCGGGCTGACACGCGCAGACGCACACTCAGCCTCTCAGCATCGGCACCCACCGCTGAGATGGCGGCATCGAGCTCATCCTCGCTGACCTGATTGGCCACCCGACAATTCGGATTTTTGTCGATGCGGCGATAGGTCGCAGTACGGCTCAACCCCAAGGCGGCGGCGGTCGAAGATACTTCAAAACCGTTGGCTTCATAGACCTGCTCGAGTGCCGCATCAGAGATGTCGGTTTGATGCGTTGCGTGATCGCCCTCAGGAGCATAGGCCCACGCACGGTCCTCCATCACCAGGCTGCGGGTCACCGCATGTTGCAGCTCCCGGCTATTCCCCGACCAATCGACGAGGGTGAAGTCATAAAACACCCGCGCCCACCAGGCAGCGGTGTTCGGGTCATCGCGCAATCCCGCGGCCAGCAATTCATCGCTGGCCACGCCGGCGCCAGCCAGCATTCGCAAAACCTGCGGACCCACGTCCTCAGGCCGCGAGCGCAGTGGACGCAACTGCAGCGTCATGCCGGCCAGGCGTTGCCGCAAAGCGTGACGAAAGCCACTCTCGGCCTCTACCGACGCGTCAGTGGCAGCAATCACCCGGACATCGACCGGCAAAGCAGGGCCACCGACGACCTGAACTTCACCCTCCTGCAGCACTCGCAACAACTGCACCTGTACCTGGGCGGGTGTGTCTCCTATCTCGTCGAGAAACAAACTGCCCCGGTGGGCCTGTTGAAAAAAACCTGCGCGAGACTCGGCGCCGGTGTAGGCGCCCTTGGCGGTACCAAACAACTCCGCGGCCGCCAGACTTTCCGCGATCGCTGCAATGTTCACCGACACCATGCGCTGATCACGGCGCGCACTGTGATAGTGGATCGCCCGGGCGACCATCTCCTTACCGGCACCCGAGTCGCCCAAAACCAGCACGGGCAAATCGGTCGCCGCCGCAGCGGCGATCAGCTGTCGCAGACGAACGGTTTCCACCGCACATCCGGGAAAGGCATCGGCAGGCACTTCAGGCGCCACCGCTGGCACCTCTACCTCACGAAGATAGAGCACCACCCCATGGCCAAGCCGCACCGGCACGCCTGCTTTCAAATGGTCATCGCCGAGCCACAGTTTATCGGTCTCGTGGGCGCCGATGCGGCATTTGACACCAGGCGCTGCGGCCGCGACGGTGATGCCTCCCCGCTCGGAGCGCAGCCATAAGGCACGACGACTGACATGGGGCTCATCGAGAGGGCGGCCATCGCTGAACTGCCCCTGATGCCTGCCCAGGATCAAATCGACAAGTGGGCGTGATGCATCACGCGACCAGGTCGTCAGGTCGACGTGACAGCCAATTCTCGCGAGCTCTGGGTGGAAAACGATGGTGGCACGCAGCGCATACTGCTGTGCCGTCAGTGTATCGACGGTGATCAGCGAAGGGAGCGTCTCAACCGGCACGCCGCTGACCGCTCCGGGGTCTGCTCACGACAGGGGCATCGTCCGCCTGGGCGCTACAGCATCGCCAGCAGGGAGGTGGCGATGAGCCAAACGACTGTGGCACGGGTCAAAATCTGAGTCACGCGCTCAACTGCACTGGCGGGCTCGGTCATACCATCATCACCGAACGCTGCTTCAACCCCCTCGAGCAGCAACTCGTCGGTTTCCACGTCAGGATCGAGCGCGCGCTTGGTGATCACTTTCCAGGTGCGCTCAAAGTCCCCGGTGAGGGCGAAAGTAAACAGCAGCAAACGCGACGGCAGCCAGTCAACCAGGTGACGCAGTGACCCAACAGGCACCCGGCGATCGGTGGCACTGAGTTGCACCAATCGGTACGCCACGGCCCACAATGGCCCCAGCATCAGAAAATAGAAGACAGCCGGAAACCAGCGCTGAAAACCCTCGTATAGAAAATCGCGCGCAGCAAGCCGAGCAAAGGCATCGCGATCCTCCGCCTCGGATTCACCCCCCGCTTGCTCAAGCACCAGTGCAGCACCGGCGTCGTCACCCGCGCGCGCACGGGCCATAAAACGCTGGGTCAACGTGGGAAAATCAGCGCGACCAAAGGCAAAGAACAAGAACGCCGTGCCCAGCAGCAGCATGGCTGCGGCACCGAAAATGCCCTCGAGCATCAGGTAGACCGCACCCAGTACGAGGCAGGGCATGATGACCAGCAGAAACAGCCCTAGCCAGAATGGCGGCGCGGTGGCATCGACCCGCTTCTGCAGCGTGGTGAACCAGCCATCGCTATGCAGGGGGCCGCCACTACCCAACAGATAGTAAAGCCCGGTCGCCAGAATGAATGCGAGATATGTCACCGGTTTTCTCCTTCTGAGGAAGCGGCATCGAGCAAGCGCTGCAATCGCTTCCAATCAAACGCCGCACCGGGGTCGGTTTTACGCCCCGGCGCGATATCGCTGTGCCCGACAATAGCATCCGCGCGAATGGTGGGATATTGCGCCCGCAATACGCAGATGAGCTTCGTCAAAGCCAAATATTGGGCGTCAGTATAGGCAGTGCTATCAGTGCCCTCCAGCTCAATTCCGACGCTGAAGTCATTACAGTTACTGCGACCGGCCCAGGACGAGATGCCGGCGTGCCAGGCCCGTCGATGCGTGGGGACGAACTGCAGCACTTCTCCATCCCGACGGATCAGGAAATGTGCCGAAACCCGCAGGCCCTGCAGCAATGACAGGCTGTCATCGATGCGGGTATCGAGGCAGTTGCAGAAAAAGTGCTCAATGGCCACGCCACCGAACTGACCCGCTGGCAAGGAAATGTTGTGAATCACCACCAGCTCAGGGACCATGCCCGCCGGCCGTTCTCCAAAATTGGGAGATGCCACACAGCGGGCGGCGTGCAGCCACCCTCCCGTCATTTGCGATTGTGCCAGTGCTTTGTTCACCCTGTTATCTTAGCCCACACGGTTTCACCCCATACACGCTCACCATCGGACCCCCAATATGCTCAGTCAGGCCCACATCAACCAACTTGTTGCGCTCGCCCTCGAAGAAGATGTTGGCAGCGGAGACCTGACAGCAGGACTGGTGGCGGCGGACACGCAAGCGACGGCCCGCGTCATCACCCGGGAGGACGGCGTACTGTGCGGCACAGCGCTGGTGAACGAAGTATTCAGGGCGCTCGACCCTGATCTGAGCATCGTCTGGCATTGCCGGGACGGCGATCGCATCCACGGCAACGATTTGCTGTTCACTGTGTCGGGACAGGCTCGCGCCATCCTGACCGGAGAACGCGCCGCGCTCAATTTCCTGCAACTACTGTCGGGCACAGCCACCCGCTGCCGAGCCTACGCAGACATTGTGGCAGACACGGGGGTGAAACTACTCGACACCCGCAAAACTATCCCTGGACTACGTCTGGCCCAGAAGTACGCCGTGACCTGTGGTGGCTGCCACAATCACCGTATCGGGCTGTTCGATGCTTTCTTGATCAAGGAAAACCATATCGAAGCCTGTGGTGGCATTGCGGCTGCAGTCGCTGAGGCAAACCGCCAGGCACCGGGCAAACCCGTCGAAGTCGAAGTCGAATCCCTCGGCGAACTACATGAGGCGCTGGATGCCGGTGCGGACCGGGTCATGTTGGACAACTTCGACAATGGACTGCTGGCCGAAGCGGTAGCCATCAACCAAGGGCGCGCCGAACTCGAGGCCTCGGGCAATGTCAGCGAGGCCACGCTACGCGGGATTGCCGAAACCGGCGTGGACTACATTTCGATTGGCGCCTTGACCAAAGGCGTCGAACCGCTGGATCTATCGATGCGATTTGAGCAGCGCTGAACTCAGCCCAGTTCGCGCCCCGCCACGACCACACCGTTGCGATCGGCATAGAGCCAGTCGCCGGGGTTAACCACGACTTCACGCAGGCTGAGGATGACATCCCGGTCGCCTTTACCGAGTTTCTCGGTTTTGCGCGGGCAAGTGCCCAGCGATCGCACACCAATGTCGATGGCGTCGATAACCTCAACGTCGCGGATGGCACCAATGACCACGACCCCGGCCCATCCGTTCTGGCTGGCTTTTTCAGCGAGCCTGTCTCCGAGTAGGGAGCGATCGAGCGATCCCTGACCATCAACCAGCAAGACACGCCCATTACCGGGTTCTGCAACCGCTTCACCGACCCGGGAGTTGTCTTCGAAACAGGCAACGGTGGACACCGGACCGGCGAAGCGCTCGCGCTGACCAAAGCCTTGGAACTGATACGCCAGTACAGCGACCTCAGCGTCGAAATCGTCGCAGAGATCAGGCGTCGTGAATTCCCGCACAATTGCCCCCTCAGAACCAGTCATTGTTGAAGGCGGACAAACTCTCGGCGGCATCGAGTACCGCTGCTGCGTGCGCGCGAGTGCGCGGCAGCACCCGCTGCATGTAGAAGCGCGCCGTCGTGATTTTGCGCGGCAAAAAACTGTTGTTGTCGCCGCCGTCTCGCTTACGTGCCGCAGCGGCAGCGGCGCGGGCCAGCTGCCATCCACCAAACAGGTAGCCCGTTTGCATCATGTAGTCGAAGGACCCGCTGAGTGCGGCGAATCGCGCATCACCGTAGGTTTGCAGCAAGTGTTGGGTTGTTAGCTCGTGGCTGGCGAGCGCATCGCCAAGATGCCGCCCGATTTCCACCAAGGCCGGATCCTCGGCCTTCGCCAGTGACTCGGCCAGCGCACGAATCTGCGCCTGCAGCGCCTGCATGGTGGCACCGCCATCCCGAGCCAACTTGCGGTTCAGCAAATCTGCCGCTTGAATGCCGTTGGTGCCCTCGTAGATTGAGGTAATGCGCACGTCGCGCAGATATTGCGCAGCACCGGTTTCTTCGACATACCCCATGCCGCCGTGTACCTGCACACCCAGCGAGGCAACCTCCTGCCCCACCTCGGTCAACCAACCTTTGATCACCGGGATCATCAGGTCGATGCGGCGCTGCGCCTCAGGACGCGACTCGGCCTCACCATAGTGTGCGAGATCCATGGTGACGGCCTCGCTGTAGGCGAGGGCTCGCATGGCTTCATTGAGCGAGCGCATGGTCAGCAGCATGCGCTTGACGTCGGCGTGCTCGATGATGGGCACGCCGCCCTGCACACGCTCGCGTGCATAGGACACCGCCTGCTGGTAGGCCCCCTCGGACGCACCCAGCCCCTGCAGGCCCACCTTGAGCCGCGCCTCGTTCATCATCGTGAACATGCACGCCAGGCCCTGATTCTCCTCGCCGACCAGATAACCGATCGCGCCGCCGTTGTCGCCGTAGGCCATGACACAGGTCGGACTGCCATGGATACCGAGCTTGTGCTCGACGGACACCGGGTAGACGTCGTTGCGCTCGCCCAGACTGCCGTCCTCGTTCACCAGGAACTTGGGCACCACAAACAGCGAGATACCGCGGCTGCCCTCGGGCGCCTCGGGCAGACGCGCCAGCACCAGGTGCACGATATTGTCGGTGGCGCTGTGATCGCCCCAGGTAATGTATATCTTCTGACCGAAAATCCGATAGTGGTCGCCCTCACGCTCGGCACGGGTCTTCATGGGGCCGAGGTCCGAACCGGCACCGGATTCGGTGAGGTTCATAGTGCCCGCCCATTCTCCGGTGTTGATCTTTTCGAGATACACCGACTTGATGGCATCGCTGCCGTGGGCGCTGATCGCCAGTGCCGCACCGCTGCTGAGGAAGGGCTCGAGTGCAAATGCCATATCGGCGCTGTTCCACATTTCACAGGCGGCCGTGCCGTAGAGTTCGGGCAGACCCTGACCACCGGCCTCAGCATCGGCGGCAATGCCAACCCAACCGCCCTCACCCAAACGCTGGATGGCTTCGGCATAGCCAGGGGAAATACTGACAGCACCATCGGCACAGCTCGCGGGCTGGGTATCACCGACCCGGCGCAGCGGCGACAGCTCGTCCTTGGCAAACTTGGCGGCCTCATCGAGCAGTGCCGTGGTGAGGTCATTCCCCAAGCCGTGCTCGGCAAAGCGCGGCAGCGACCCCAACGTGCTGCCCACATCGATGACGTCATCGATCAGAAATTGCATGTCTTCAACGGGTGCGGTGTACATGGAACTGCCTCTTGTTAACAACGGATGCCCCTTCGGGCCGTGGCGGAGTATAATTCACGATTGCTATGATGGCTTAAAGCGTCATTTATAGAGGGAATGACCGTGAAAAATCTTAATCGAATTGACCTCAACCTGCTGGTTTATCTGGAGGCGCTGCTGCGCGAGCGCAACGTGACTCAGGCTGCCAATCAACTGGGGTTGTCCCAGCCGGCCATGAGCAACGGCCTGCGTCGCCTGCGTGACCTGTTCAACGACCCGCTGCTGGTGCGTACCTCCGACGGCATGTCTCCCACGGCCCGGGCGCTGGAACTGGAGCCCCTGGTTCGGGAAATTCTCATGGGTGTGGACCGCGCGGTCCAACCGACGGCCGACTTCGAACCCGGCAGTGCAGATCAGGTGATCCGCATCATGGCCAGCGACTACGCCGAGTCAACCCTGTTCCCGGGGGTTATGCAGCAACTGCGCGAACTGGCGCCCGGCATCACCCTGGACATCATGACCCCGTCGGACGTGAGCTTTCTCGACGTCGAGCGCGGCAAAGTCGACCTGGTCATCAACCGCTTTGACCAGATGCCCCAGTCCTTTCACCAGATCACCTTGTGGTCGGATAGCTTCTCCTGCCTGCTGAGTCCGGAAAACCCGATCCTCAGTGATTTCAGCCTCGAGTCCTACCTCGAAGCCAACCACATTTGGGTGAGCAAAACGGGTATGGGCGTCGGCGTGGGTATGGACCCTGATGACGTGCAGCGCCTCGGCTGGGTGGATCTGGCCCTCGCCGAACTCGACCGCAAACGGCGCATCCGGGTCTTCACCCGCCATTACCAGGCGGCCATGACGCTCGCGGAGCAAAACGACCTGATCGTCACGCTGCCGACCCGGGCAACCTGGCTGAAGCGCGACAATCCACGGGTCGTGGTGCGGCCTGCCCCCTTCGACATCCCGCCGCTGGAACTGAAAATGGCGTGGAGTCCGCTGCTGCAACACAATCCCGGACACCGCTGGGTGCGCCAGCTGATTACCCAGGTGGCACGCAGCCTCGAAGAACCTGAAGGCTGAGCAGGCATACACGGCCTAAATAACACCCATCAAGTTCATTTCTGGATCTTATAGTGGTCGGCGATCACAATATCGCCGACTGACTATTTAGTGGATTGGAGACCCTCCCCCATGACTGAGCGAGTACATTGCGCCGGGCTCGACGTCGACGCCGAACTGCACAGCCTCCTGGTGAACGACATTGCCCCCGGCACCGGCGTGGAAGCCACCGCCTTCTGGGAAGCCCTGGCGGACATCGTGAAAGACCTGGCACCGCGCAATCGCGAACTGCTCGCCATCCGCGAGGATCTGCAAGCCAAGCTCGATGACTGGCATCGCCAGCAAGGTGAAGCACCACTCGATGCCGCGGCCTATCAGCAGTATCTGCAAGACATCGGTTACCTGCTGCCGCAGCCCGCTGAAGTGCAGGTAACCACCGACAATGTCGACGCGGAGATTGCCCACATTGCCGGCCCGCAACTGGTGGTACCGGTGATGAACGCCCGTTACGCACTGAACGCCGCGAATGCCCGCTGGGGCAGCCTGTACGACGCGCTCTACGGCACGGATGTCATCAGCGAGGACGATGGCGCGGAGCGCGCCGGCGGCTACAACCCCATCCGCGGTGAGCGGGTGATCGCCTGGGCGCGCAACTTCCTCGACACCCACTTCCCGCTGGAAGGTGGCAATCACACCGACGCCCTGGGTTACAGCGTTGTCGGCGGTGAGCTCAAGGTTGCCCAGCGTGGCGGGGTCGCCACGCTCGCGGACGCCACTCAGTTCGTTGGCTACACGGGTAGCGAGACCACGCCAGATGGCGTGCTGCTGGTCCACAACGGGCTGCACGTCGAGATTCAGATCGATCGTGAACATGCCATTGGCCAGACCGATGCGGCGGGCATCAAGGACTTGTGCCTCGAGTCGGCGCTGACCACCATCCAGGACTGCGAGGACTCGGTGGCTGCCGTCGATGCGGCGGACAAGACTGTGGTCTACCGTAACTGGCTGGGTCTGATGAAGGGCGACCTGTCAGAGAGCTTCACCAAGGGCGGGCAATCTATGACCCGCACCATGAACGCCGACCGCGCCTTCACCGCGCCCGATGGCAGCGCGCTAACCCTACCGGGCCGCAGCCTGATGTTCGTGCGCAACGTGGGCCACCTGATGACCAACGACGCCATCATCGACGCCGAGGGCAACGAGATTCCCGAGGGCATCATGGACGCCATGTTCACTGTGCTCTGTGCGATACACGACCTCAAGGGCGAGGGTGACAAGCGCAACTCGCGCACCGGTAGTGTCTACATTGTGAAGCCCAAGATGCATGGCCCCGATGAAGTGAGCTTTGCGGTCGAGTTGTTCAGCCGCGTCGAGCAGGCGCTGGGACTGCCAGCCAATACCATCAAGATGGGCATCATGGACGAGGAGCGCCGCACGACGGTCAACCTCGCCGAGTGCATCAACCGCGCCAGCGAGCGCGTGGTGTTCATCAACACCGGATTCCTCGACCGCACCGGTGATGAGATCCACACCAGTATGGAAGCCGGCCCCGTCACCGCCAAGACCGCGATGAAGGCCGAGACCTGGATCAATGCCTACGAAGACTGGAATGTGGATGTGGGACTCGCCTGCGGCCTGCAGGGTCGCGCCCAGATTGGCAAGGGGATGTGGGCCATGCCCGACCTGATGTCCGGCATGCTCGAGCAGAAAATCGGCCACCCGAAGTCGGGCGCCAACTGCGCCTGGGTGCCCTCACCCACCGCCGCGACACTGCACGTCACCCACTACCACACGGTGAATGTCATGGGCGTTCAGGCAGACCTGGTGGGCAAGCATCGTCGGGGTATCGAAGAAATCCTCGAGATCCCGCTCAAGGGTGCCGCAGGCATGTCCGAGCAGGACATCCAGCGCGAGCTCGACAACAACGCCCAGGGCATTCTGGGTTACGTAGTGCGCTGGATCGACCATGGGGTCGGTTGCTCGAAAGTACCCGATATCAACAACGTGGGCCTCATGGAAGACCGTGCGACCCTGCGTATCTCCAGCCAACACATTGCCAACTGGCTGCGCCACGGCGTCGTCACCGAAGCCCAGGTGAGGGAAACGCTCGCGCGCATGGCCGCGGTAGTGGACGAGCAGAATGCCGGCGACCCCGACTACGTTGCCATGGCGGCGGACCTCGAAAACAACATCGCGTTTAAGGCAGCGTCGGACCTCGTGTTCCTCGGCACCACACAACCGAGCGGCTACACCGAGCCGCTGCTGCACTCGTGGCGCAAGGTCTACAAGGCTGCTCAGGCGGCCTAAGTCTCCCACCGTAGGCTACGGGGCTCCAGGTCCGGCGCTCTGTGGCATTTAATCTGCCGGCGCTGTGGCTTTGATGCCGCCTGCCAGCACTGTCGCCTTGATGCCGCTGGCAACCACCGGTGACATCGTGCCAGACACGCTCAAGCCGTCCGTGGGCGCTCTGCTTGGGCCATCCATGGCCCAAGAAGGTCTGGCACGACGCCCCCGGCGCTTGCCAGCTACCTTCAGTTCAGTATTCAAGCATTAGCGAGACGCTGCATCGAACGAGAGCTTGGGCCGCACAGCGGCGTCACTCGGGACCGTTTGCGGCCAGGACGGCCGCAACCGAGCCTACATGGAAGTACTCGCGGCGTGTCCCGAGGGGCGCCGGTGTGTGGCGCGAGCTCGGGCTACGGAGTACGAACGATTTAGAGGGCTCAGGCGACCTGCTGCTGGCTTTGAGCCAATGCGGTCTCAGCGGTCACGTAAGGCATATCGAGCGCCGTGGCGACCGCTTCGTAGGTGACGTGACCCGCGTGTACGTTCAGGCCATTGCGCAGGTGCTCATCAAGACGCAGGGCATCGAGGCCGTGGTCGGCAATCTGCAGGGCGTAGGGCAGCGTGGCATTGGTCAGTGCCATGGTAGAAGTACGCGCCACACCACCGGGCATGTTGGCCACGCAGTAGTGAACGACGTCGTCGATGACGTAGGTCGGATCCTGGTGGGTGGTGGCCTTGGAGGTCTCGAAACAACCGCCCTGATCAATGGCCACATCCACCAGCACTGCACCGCGCTTCATACGGGAGATCAGATCGCGGGAAATCAGTTTGGGTGCTGAGGCGCCGGGGATCAGCACCGCACCCACGACCAGGTCTGCCTCGAGTGCATAACGCTCAACCGCATCCTGGGTGGAGTAGATCGTCGCAACCCGACCTTGGAACATGTCGTCCAGGTACTGCAGCCGTGGCTGGGAACGGTCGAGGATGGTGACCTGAGCCCCCATACCCACCGCCATGCGCGCCGCGTTGGTACCGACAACACCACCCCCAATGACCAGCACTTTGGCGGCTTCCACGCCTGGCACGCCGCCGAGTAACATGCCGTTACCACCCTGGGCTTTTTCCAGATGGTGGGCACCGGCCTGAACCGACATGCGGCCCGCCACTTCGGACATGGGCGCCAGCAACGGCAAACCGCCATTGCGGCCGGTAACGGTCTCGTAGGCGATCGCCGTACAACCGGAGGCCACCAGCAGCTCGGCCTGCTGTGGATCGGGCGCGAGGTGCAGGTAAGTAAACAGCAGTTGGCCCTTGCGCAGCATGCGGCACTCATCGGGCTGGGGCTCTTTGACCTTGATGATCATTTCGGCCCGCTCGAACACTTCAGCCGCCGTGTCGAGGATCGACGCACCGGCGCGGGTGTAGTCCTCGTCCTCAAAACCAATGCCAGCGCCACCGTTGTGCTCAACGAAAACTTCATGGCCATGGTTGACCAGCTCACGCACCCCGGCGGGGGTCATACCGATGCGGTACTCGTGATTTTTGATCTCTTTGGGAATGCCGATGATCATTGGAACGCTCCGGGCGTGAGGTGCTGTTATTGAGGGCTGCGACAGTAGTCGCCCACACCCCGGATTGTCTGCTACACGGTGGGGGTAGCGTTACCTGTCCCATAGGGTGCGATAGCCCTTACGGGCCAGCATGTGACAATTTTTGTCACTTCTTGCCTCAGAAATTGCTTCATTGGGCAGCTGATGGAAAATCTGAGCGACCGAAAATGATGGCTAGCCAGCTGTTTTTACGAGTATTTTCCCGAACTAACCAATTTTGGCACGCCGCCTGCTTGACCCACTTCAGATGGCGGCAGCGTGGCCACGCGAAACCATCTGCTGTGACAAAAGAATGCATTCATCACACTGGGAGTGAGCACGATGAAAACCAACCAAAAAGGTTTTACCTTGATCGAACTCATGATCGTTATCGCGATCATCGGTATTCTGGCTGCCGTTGCGCTGCCGGCGTATCAGCAGTACACCAAGAAGGCCAAGTTCTCTGAGGTCATCCTGGCGACTTCATCCATCAAAACTGCGGTAGAAGTATGGGTTCAGAAGCGTGGCGCACTGCCCGCTACTGCCCAGATCGCCACCAACGGCGCGGACTCAGGTGCCTATGTGGCCTCAGTTGCATGGTCTGGCGCGGTCATCACCGCCACCGGTACCGGTGACGTGGATAGCCAGACTTACCAGTTGAACGCAACGCTCGATGCGACCAACGACACTGTTCGCTGGACCGAGGAAGGTAGCTGCATCAACGTCGGTTACTGCTAAGATCCTGTTTGGGATGTGAAAACGGCGCCACAACGGCGCCGTTTTTTTTGGGGTCACCGCACAAAAAATGAACAACCTGCTCTTCTCGAAACTCGGCCTCTTCGTCGCAGCTCTTGTCATTGGTGCGGTTATCTACACGTTCTTCGTGAGCGCAATTTCTGTTCCAGAAACTTACGACCAGTACTGGCATCTCAAGACTGGTACAGACTTACTCGAACGCAACCTGTCGCCGCTGGTAGATCACTACAGTTTTTCGCATGAAGGCCAGGCCATCAAGCAGCAACCGTACTTGTTTCAGTTGCTGTTTGCCAAACTCGTTCAAGTCAGTGACTACGGCGTAGGCACTGTCTACCTGAAACTTGTACTGTCGGTGCTGATACTCGCGACACTGGGCTGGCTACTGCTGACTTGCCGGCCACCGCTGGCGCCTACACTGCTCGGCATACTGCTCACGGCTTACTTCGTACAGCAACGGCTGGTGGCGAGACCCGAGTTAATCGATTACGCCTTCGTTATCACAGCATTTACGCTTTATTGGCGAGCCAACCAGCAATTCTCTCCGAGCCGAATGCTGCAGATATGTCTGTTCTGCGTCGTGTGGATCAATTACCACGCAGGCATTTTACCTTTTGTCATCTTCTTCGGCTTGTATCTGGACCGCTTCGTACAGTTGCTCAAGCAAGCGACAAGAAGCGACTGGCTCACGTTTTGGATATCGGGATTCATCATTGTCGGCCTGGGCTTTGCCAACAAGGACCTACAGCATCCACTGGTTTATGCGCTCAACTTTTCACCGGTCTGGGACAACATTGCTGAACACCAACCCAGCATCAACAAGCTGGACACTCACCAACTGCTGGTGGCGTATTGGTTGTCAGGGTTTTCAGTGGTGGGGTGGTCGCTGCTGACACGCAACTGGGGATTGGCTGCCGTGGCGGCAGTCTTCCTTTACGCCTCCTTTGATCGGGTCCGCATGCTCAGCCTCAGCGGGGTCGCGATCGCCTGCGCCTTCATCCTGTTGGCTGCGGACGAACGGAGCCGCCAGTTGTTTCAGTCGCTGAAAGTCAGTGTGCGCACATTGATTAGCGTATTTACAGTTAGCGCGGTAGTTGCGCTCATGTCTGCGCTGACCTGGGTTGCCAATGTCAGCGCCGATTATCAGCGTGAATTCCCTGCAGATATTGTGCAGTACCTCAATGCGAGCGAGAGTGGTGGCAATGTCTTCAACATTTACCGGCAGGGCGGCTATCTACTCAACTACCTCAACGATGATTACCGCATCTTCATCGACGGACGTACCGAGATTCTTTATCCAGATCATTTCTACGCCTTTTACACCGCACTGGCGCGAGGTGACAGGCAAGCCTTTGACCAACTCAATGCGCGCTATGACATTGACTATGCAATCTGGCCGTTCGAAAAAGCGATGAACAAGTCGATCCCGCGGGAACTGGGTTTCAAGGCGGAATACATCGGCACAGACAACGTCCTCTATTCAGCATCCGGCCGACTACAAGCTATATCGGAGGCTCTGTTATTCCCGGCATGTCAGCAATCGCTGAACGCCGCTGACCTGCAATCTGCGCTCACCGTCATGAGTAGCCAGGCACCTGTGAACACTGCGCTCATCGACGGCTTTAGGCTGATTGGCAATGACGCCATTACCGTCGAGGCTGTCGCAGCCTTTGGCGAAAAACACGCGGCCGGGGTGTGGCGATCAACCGATCCGATACTGAGATTGATCGCTCATCGCTTAATACTGGATGACGCGCCCTCCTTAGCGGCAAAGACTTTTGCGACCATCAGTCAACCGGACACGTTGGACGCGCTTTACGCCATCCACTCCCACTTGCTCGCAGACGAGACGGACGAGGCGCGGAGTTTGTTGGTACAACTGATCTCCGGCGCCTGGGAAAACCCCAAGCGAAAGATCCTCCCTCCACAGGTTTTGAAGATCGAGGCACTCTATGAACGCCTGGTGACTCAGGGCGGTTCAAATCCGGCAACGGACGGCTTGGCCGACGAATTTTTTGCCGCTCGTGAGATACCTGACATCCCCGAAGAATTCACCCAAGGCGGGTTTGTTTATCGAGGCCATTGCGATTCGATGACCAGCAGCGACTGAGCAACGAGGAACCCGTGGCGGAATTTGACCGACATAGTAGCGACTATCGAAAAAAGCTGGGCAACTCTATGCCCGGCGTTGCGGGTAACGTCGACCGATTCGCCCTGCAGAAAGTTGCCTTGATGGCGGAAGCAATCCCGGGCCCGCTAGAAGGTATTTTTCTGGATTTTGGATCTGGCATCGGGCTCAGCGTGCCCCACATCCGATCACACTTTCCCGCGATGCAGGTGATCTGTGCCGATCCCTCCTTGGAAAGCCTGGCCCAAATCGATACCGGCGAGGATCCGATGGTATCAACCGTGCAATTGTCAGATGCCATGACGAACCTCGCCACAGACAGCGTGCAATTAGCGCTAGCAGCTTGCGTGTTCCATCATATCGCTCCCGATGAACGCGATCACTGGTTTGCCGAACTACGTCGAGTCATTGCACCTGGGGGCAAGCTATGGGTTTTCGAGCACAATCCCTGGAATCCGGGTACACAATGGATCGTGCGGAACAGCCCGCTCGATGAAAACGCGATACTGCTCAAGGTCGGAGAGGTCGTGCAGCGAGCTCGAAAGGCTGGATTCAACCAAACCAGACGCGAATACACCCTCTTGGGGCCACCTGACTGGACATGGCTCAGTCGGATGGAAAAACTACTCTCATCAATGCCGCTTGGTGCCCAGTACTTTGTTGAGGCCTCTTGAAGTATGAGTAACCTAAATACCCAGTCCGTCTCACTGGTTGTGCCGGTTTACCGTGGCGCACCCTACCTTCATAAGCTACATGCAGAAGTCGGCAGGCTACGCGCTGCACTCCATGACGCTGGGGCTCCTATTGCTATCGCTGAACTGATCTTCGTGAATGATGATGCGCAAGACGACTCACCACAAATTTTGCGTGAGCTCGCTGCTCAGTCTGACTGGGTAAGAGTCCTGCACATGTCACGGAACTACGGCCAGCACCCCGCCACCGTAGCGGGTATCTTGCACAGCGCTGGTGACTGGGTTTGCACGCTAGATGAGGACATGCAGCATCAGCCCTCAGACATAACGCTGTTACTCCTGGAGGCCACGCAGTCCGAGCAAGACGTCTGTTATGCCAAGTCACGGACACCCTCACATGCGATGTGGCGCAACCTCAGCTCCCGGCTGACCAAGCAGGCCATCGCGATGTTGTCAGGTAACAGCGCTATCCCTCACTTCAATAGTTTTCGTGTCATCCGTGGCCCGATAGCCCGTGCGGCGGCATCGGTTGTGGCGCATCAAACCTACTTCGATGTCGCACTGAGTTGGTTCACCAAGCGTGTCTGCTTCAGAGAGCTCGATTTGCACGACGAGCGTCAAAAACAGGAGAAGCGCAGCAGCTACAACCTACGCAGTCTTGCCCGTCACGCCCGGCAGTTATTCCAAAGCTCTGAGATCAAACTACTCCAGCTCTCCTCCCTCGGCGGACTGGGTCTGATGATGATTGCTGGTGTTGTGGGGCTCTACGCGGTTGCTGTTCGATTGTTTGCGCCCGAGATCATTGACTTGCCAGGTTGGACTTCGGTGTTTGTTTCAACAGTGTTCTTCGGCGGCGCGTCCGCTTTCTTACTGGGCCTGACCTTAGATCAGGTCTACTTTGTTGCCCAGCACATGCGCGGTCGGCCGGTGTTCTTCGCAGTAGATCGTGAGGCGGATGCAGACGTCGCCCGCTGGCTGGCGGAGCACCCCAACTTCCAGTGAAAGTACTCCAACTAGTAGGCGAATCATCATCCCGACTTGCGATTCTGGTGGGCGAAGGACTCATTGGCTCGGCAATACTGAACGCCTTGCTGCGGCAGACCAGCGAATGCGTAAGCCTGGCCAAAACAAGCTACAGGGTCGATGACCTCAAACCGGTCTTCCAGGCACTGGAGGCCGCCCTGAAGACGCTCACAGCCGATGCCGACATCGACTGGATCTGGGCAGCCGGCAGAGCGGGTTTCGGTGCGGACCAAGACGAAATAGCGCGCGAATTGGCTTTTTTCAGCGCCTTCGTCGACCACATTGGCAGTGCTTACGGACCGCGAACGCGGCAGTTTCATTTGGTGAGCTCAGCCGGTGGCGTTTATGAGGGCCAATCACACATCACCCGTGACAGCCTTGAGTCACCCAACCGCCCCTATGGACACGGGAAACTACGGATGGAGTCTTTGGTTCAGGAGCGTTTCCAAGACCATCGTATCTACCGCCCCACAAGTGTTTACGGCCACATACGACCGGGTAGGCGCATGGGACTGATCTCCGCAGTGGTCCGAAATCTACTGCTGCATCGGGTCACACACATTTCGGGTCACGCCGACACCTTACGCGACTATGTGTTCGCCAATGACATTGGCCAGCACATCTGCCGGCGAGTCGTCACCAGCGACACCAGCAGCCGGGGTATTGAACTACTCGGCTCGGGTAAACCAACCGCGCTGAGAGAAATCGTCCACAACATTGGCGCCATTGTTCAACGCCCTCCCTACGTTCGTTACGCGCTGGGTGACAATACGAGCGATATCACTTTTCAGGCCGGTTCACTGCCAACCGATTGGCGTCCGACGCCAATTCCCATCGGGATCCGGGAAGTGATTCGCGATGCCCGTCAAACGTTCCGCCACACCTGAGTTGCCCCGCCGTCCAACTGCCTGAAAACCATCGACATTGACGACTGACAGGCCTACGGTGGTGTTGTACCCTTTTGGGTCACTGCTGGTCGATATTCCTGCGCCGCCGAAAGTGGCGCCCCGGACCGGCAATTCAACCCAGGTGGAGCAGCGCGCGACCAGCGATGAATATCAGCGTCAATACCCTGAACAGTAAGCTCACCGGCCTGCCCCGTCGTATTACCGAAGAGGGCATACTTACCGAAGAGCAAGCGCTGGAAGCCGTCCGGGAAGCGGGTGAACTGAAGATGTCGTTCGTGCGCTATCTCGTCGACACCCTGGAAGTCGACAGCGCATTGCTCGCAAGCCTGGCGTCGCAGGAGTTTGGCGTTCCTCTGTTCGACATCACAACGCTAAACCGCGAGAGCCTGCCAGACCGGGTTGTCGATGCGGACCTGATGAACAAACACCACGCCGTACCGCTGTTTCAGCGAGGCAACCGACTGTTCATTGCAGTATCCGACCCAACCAATCTCGCTGCACTGGATGAAATCAAGTTTGCGACGGGGCTCAGTACCGATGCCGTACTGGTCGAAGAGCTCGCGCTCTCGGAAGTACTTGCGGGGCTGGTCGAGGAGCAAGACGCACTCGACGCCGGCATGGACGACCTCGGTGCCGACGGTGAATTTGATCTCGAAATCGCCGAGGGGGGTGATCAGGAGTCCGAAGATGATGGTCGTGACGGCGCCGACGACACGCCAATTGTTCGCTTTGTAAACAAGGTACTGCTCGATGCCATCAAGCAGGGTGCGTCGGACATACACTTTGAACCCTACGAAAAAGACTACCGGGTGCGCTTCCGTGCTGACGGCATTCTGCGAGAAGTCGTCCGCCCGCCCAAGAACCTGGCGCCTCGTCTCGCCGCTCGCTTAAAAGTGATGTCCCAAATGGACATTTCCGAACGCCGCGTGCCACAAGATGGGCGTATTCAGATGAAGCTCTCCAAGACCCGGGCGATCGATTTCCGGGTCAATACGCTGCCGACGATGTTTGGCGAGAAGATCGTGCTGCGGATTCTCGACCCAAGCTCGGCGCAGATGGGCATTGACGCGCTGGGTTACGAGCCCGACCAGAAAGATCTGTACATGGAGGCACTGAGCCGGCCCCAGGGCATGATTCTGGTCACGGGTCCCACGGGCTCAGGCAAGACCGTATCGCTGTACACCGGACTCGGGATTCTCAACGAGCCCGAGCGCAATATCTCAACTGCGGAAGATCCGGTCGAAATCAACATGCAAGGGGTCAATCAGGTACTGGTGAACCCCAAGGTCGGCCTCAATTTTGCTGAAGCCCTGCGCTCCTTCCTGCGTCAGGATCCCGACATCATCATGGTAGGGGAGATCCGGGACCTCGAAACCGCGGAGATCGCCATCAAGGCGGCCCAAACCGGCCACCTGGTATTGTCCACCCTGCACACCAATAGCGCTGCTGAAACCGTGACTCGCATGCTCAACATGGGCGTCCCGGCCTTCAACATCGCCGCCTCGGTTTCATTGATCATCGCCCAGCGGCTGGGTCGTCGGCTTTGCAAACACTGCGCGGAGCCGGCCAGTGACGTGCCGCGAGAAGCCCTGCTGGAGATGGGCTTTGATGACGAATTGCTAGAGAACGCCGACATCCGCAAACCCGTGGGCTGTGAGAAATGCGGTGATGGCTACAAAGGGCGTGTTGGCATCTACGAGGTCGTCAAAATCAACAAGGAAATCGCCAGTGCCATCATGGATGGCGCCAACTCCCTCGAGCTCGACAAGGCAGCCCGTGCTGCTGGCTTTAACGACCTTCGACGCTCTGCCCTGGTCAAGTGCGCCCAGGGGCTGTTGAGCCTCGAAGAAGTCAACCGCGTCACCACCGACTAACCGCTTCCTGGAGCAGCGCTCATGGCAACCGCTACGACCTTCACCTGGAAAGGGATCGATCGCAACGGCAGGCAGAACAGCGGTGAGATCACCGCCCCAAGTCTGGCGCTGGCCAAGGCCCAACTGCGAAAGCAGGGCGTCATGGCCAAAACGGTCAAGAAAAAGGCCAAACCACTGCTTTCGGGCAGTGCCAAGAAGATTAAACCTGCTGATATTGCGATCTTCACCCGTCAGCTGGCGACCATGATCAAGGCGGGCGTGCCATTGGTACAAAGCTTCGAGATCGTGGCAGAAGGCACCGACCACGACACTATGCGCGGTCTCGTTGAAGAGATTAAGACCGAAGTCTCCGCCGGTGGAGGCCTCGCGCCTTCTTTGTCGAAGCACCCGAAATACTTCGACGAGTTGTTTTGTAGTTTGGTCGCATCCGGGGAAAACTCAGGTACGCTCGAGGTGATGCTGGACCGCATCGCCACCTACAAAGAGAAGACCGAGGCACTCAAAGCCAAGATCAAGAAGGCTATGACCTACCCCATTGCCGTCGTGGTCGTCGCCATTATCGTGACGGGCATTCTGCTGGTAAAAGTGGTACCTCAGTTTGCAGAGACTTTTCAGAGCTTCGGTTCAGATCTGCCTGGCTTCACGCTGTTCGTGCTCAGCATTTCTGAGTTCATGCAGGCCTGGTGGTATATCTTTTTCGGCATCATGGTCGCGGCCGGCTACGTCTTCGGTCAGGCGAAACAGCGCTCTCAACGTTTTTCAGACTGGCTCGACAGCGTTGCGCTGAAGTTACCCGTTGTTGGAGGCATCACTCACGATGCGGTCGTCGCGCGTTTCTCGCGTACCCTGTCCACAACGTTTGCTGCAGGTGTACCGCTGGTTGAGGCACTTGAGTCAACCGCCGGCGCTGCAGGTAACTCCATCTATGCCAATGGTATCCGCCAGATTCGCGACGACGTGACCTCGGGTACTTCACTGTATCAGTCGATCAAGTCCACCGGGCTGTTTCCCACGATGCTGCTGCAAATGGTATCCATCGGGGAAGAATCCGGCGCACTCGATGACATGCTCGGTAAGGTTGCAGACCAGTACGAAGCGCAAGTCGACAACGCAGTCGACGGCTTAAGCTCCCTGATGGAACCCATCATCATGTCAGTCTTGGGAGTTTTGATTGGCGGACTGATGGTGGCGATGTACCTGCCCATCTTCATGCTGGGTTCAGCGATCTAAGCAAACCGATCACCATGAACCCACTGGAAAACCTGCTCTCTGATCCGAGCGTGCTCGCGGTCCTTGTACCGATTGTTGGCCTGTTGGTCGGTAGCTTCCTTAACGTCGTCATCTATCGCCTGCCGCTGATGATGCAGCAGACCTGGCGGCGCGAGTGCTGCGAGTTGCTGGAGCAGCCCGCGCCCGATGAGCAGCCACTGGGACTCGCAGTGCCAAATTCTCGCTGTCCAAGCTGCGGCACCGCCATCAAGCCCTGGCACAACATCCCGGTGATCAGTTTCCTGTTGCTGCGCGGTCGCTGCGCCGCCTGCGGTGTGAGCATTTCGGTCCGCTACCCGATCGTTGAACTGGCGACGGGACTGTTGTCGCTGGCTGCAGTACTGGCTTTTGGCGCCTCCACCCAGATGCTCGCAGCGCTGGTATTGCTTTGGTCATTGGTAGCACTGACAGGTATCGATATCGACACCCAACTACTGCCCGACAGCATCACGCTGCCGCTTTTGTGGCTGGGCCTGCTGCTCAATATGAATGGCGTCTTTACTGACCTGAACTCAGCGGTGATGGGTGCAGTCATCGGCTATCTATCGCTGTGGAGCGTTTACTGGGCCTTCAAACTCGCCACCGGCAAGGAAGGCATGGGCTATGGCGACTTCAAATTGCTCGCCGCACTGGGCGCCTGGTTCGGCTGGCAGTCGCTGCCACTGATCATTCTGTTGTCATCGCTGGTGGGCGCAGTCATCGGCATCGCACTGATCATCCTGGCCCGGCGCGGCCGCGAGGTGCCCATGCCATTCGGGCCTTATCTCGCCGGTGCTGGCGCCCTGTGGCTGTTCTTTGGCGACGTCATCAACGCCCGCTACCTCGAGGCCTTCGCCCTCTGATGGCACTGCGTGTTGGCATTACCGGTGGCATTGGCAGCGGCAAGTCGGCCCTGACGGCCAGACTTGAAGAACACGGCATTGTGGTCGTTGATGCCGACCTCGCCGCTCGGGTCGTTGTAGAGCCCGGCAAACCCGCACTTGCAGAGATTCGCGAGCGCTTCGGTGCCGAAATCATCCAGTCGGATGGCGCACTGGACCGCGCCGCCTTGCGGAAGGTGGTGTTCGCAGACGAGAGTGCGCGGAAAGATCTGGAAGCCATCACCCACCCACGAATACGTGACGAACTCATCGACCAGTTGACCCGTGCGCAGTCACCCTATGTAGTGCTGAGCTCACCACTGCTGCTGGAGTCTGGCCAGGTGGCCATGGTAGAAAAAATCGTCGTCGTGGATGTGCCGGAATCGGTGCAGCTGAGTCGTACCATGGCCCGCGACAACAACGATGAGGCACTGGTTCGACAGATTATGGCCGCGCAGCTCCCGCGCGAGCAGCGGCTCGCCCGCGCCGATTGGGTCATCGACAATTCAGGCTCGCTGGAGGCACTGCATAGCGCCGCAGATGCGCTTCACCAGACCTTACTCACCCTCGCCGACCAGCAGCGCAACGATTGAGCCGTTGGCTTCAGGGAAGTCGTAAGCCGCCAGGCCCGACCGTGCTACCCAGGCCATCGGTTGACCCTCCGCCCCATAGGGCTCCCCCGTCCAGTCAGTGACCTGCATGACCCGCAACCGCACCATCTTGTCGCCGTAGTCGTGCTCGATATCGATCAGAGGCGTAGCGCCGCCAATGCGGGTGCCCAGCTCTTCTGCAAGTTCGCGACCGAGAGCCTCTGTGACGCTCTCACCGGACTCGAGCTTGCCACCCGGGAACTCCCACAATCCGCCCTGGTGGCTGGACTCGGGACGCTTGGTAATGAGTACGCGGTCGTCAGCGTCAACCAAGACACCGACTGCGACTTCCACTACTTTCATTCCGGGAGCGCCCTTCAGGTACGGTACTCAGCGTTGATGCGCACGTAATCGTAGGAAAGATCCGACGTCCAAATAGTACCCACGGCATCACCACGGCCAAGACCGATCTCAATCAATAGATCCGCTGGCGCCATCGCGCGATTGCCCTGTGCCTCGGTATAGCTCGCTGCGCGAGCTCCCTGTTCGGCGATCAATACACCGTTGATGCGCAGGGTGACACCCTCGACATCCAGGTCGGGCAGGCCGGCCCGCCCGATAGCAGCCAACAAACGCCCCCAATTGGGGTCCTTGGCAAACAAGGCAGTCTTGACCAACGGCGAATGCGCAATCGTGCGCCCCACCTGTTCACACTCCTCGCTCGAGACCCCACCGGACACGCGCACCTCAACAAACTTGGTCGCACCCTCACCGTCACGGACGATATCCTGGGCGAGCAGCGTGGCAATTTCGATCAGTGCAGCGCGGAAGGGCCCATAGGCCGCATCCTGGGTGTCACAGATCCGCAATGCCCCGCGCCCGGTCGCACAGAGGACCGCGGCATCATTCGTGGAAGTATCGCCATCGATAGAAATGCGATTGAAAGACAGGGTTACCGCCTCCCGCCACAGCTCATCCAGTAGCGGCCGCTCAATCTGAGCATCGGTGCCCACAAAGCCCAGCATGGTCGCCATATTGGGGCAGATCATGCCCGCGCCCTTGGACATACCGGTGATCACGCAGCCCTGGCCATCGACCTCGACGCGCACGCTGCGCAGCTTCGGCCGGGTGTCAGTCGTGAGAATCGCAGCCGAAGCCCGCGCCCATCCCGAGGCAGACAGGTCAGTGAACGCCGCATCCAATGCACTCACAATGCGATCGGTAGGTAACAGCTCACCGATGACGCCCGTGGAGAATGGCAAAACACGGTCATCGTCAGTTTCACCGAGCGACGCAACCGCAGCACTGATGCGCTGCGCGTCAGCCATACCCTGGCTGCCGGTCCCGGCGTTGGCATTGCCGGTGTTAATCACCAGGTAACCGGGTGCACCGCCACTGGCAGCGAGATTGGCCTCGGCCAGCAAGACCGGTGCCGCGCGAAATGCGTTCTGGGTGAACATCGCACTGGTGACCGTGCCCGCAGCGAGCTCGATCACCGTCACATCGTCGTGGTCAGATTTTTTGATGCCTGCCTGGGCGACACCGAGGCGCATGCCGTCAACCGGCAACACCTGCGCGGTGGTGGACGCCGAATCACTCACTTGAGCGCCCCATGGCACTGCTTGTACTTCTTGCCACTACCACAGGGGCAGGGATCATTGCGGCCCACCTTCGGCGTATCGCGAACCACCGTTTGCGGGCGCGCGCCCTCCTCTTGGGGCGATGCCGCTTGAGCCTCGCCCTCGGCGGCGGCTGCCACCGCAGAGGCCTCTGCATGCTCGAAGGCCATCTTCTGCTTCGCCGCTTGCTCACGACGCTGGCGCTCCATCTCCTCAGCCTCGTCCTGGCGTTGGATTTGTACATGGCTCAGGAAACGAATTACCTCATACTTAAGGCGACGCAGCATGTCCTGAAACAGCTCGAAACTCTCGCGCTTGTACTCCTGCTTGGGGTTCTTGTTCGCATAAGCACGCAGGTGAATCCCCTGGCGCAGTTGGTCCATGGTCTGCAGGTGCTCTTTCCACAGGGTATCGAGAACCTGCAGCATGATCTGCCGTTCAAGCTGGCGCATGCCCTCACCCACGGTCGCGGCCTTAGCATCGTACGCACCCTGAATTTCCCCAAGAATGCGCTCACGAAGGGTTTCTTCATGCAGGTTGTCATCAGCCTCGAGCCACTCCGACACCTTGAGCGCGATCCCGAACTCAGCTTCAAGCTGTCGCTCGAGCCCGGGGATGTCCCACTGCTCTTCCACGCTCATGGGTGGCACGAAACCATCGATGGCCTCCATCACCACATCCTCGCGGATGTTGGTGATCATCTCGCCAATCTCTTCTTCACCCAGCAGCTGATCACGCTGCTTGTAAATCACCTGCCGCTGGTCGTTGGCGACATCATCGTATTCGAGCAGGTTCTTGCGGATATCGAAGTTGCGCCCTTCGACCTTGCGCTGGGCCTTCTCGATCGCGTTGGTCACCATACGGTGCTCGATCGCCTCGCCCTTCTCCATGCCCAAAGCCTGCATGAAACCCTTCACCCGGTCTGAGGCAAAGATGCGCATCAGGTTGTCTTCAAGCGACAGGTAGAAGCGCGACACGCCCGGGTCGCCCTGGCGGCCCGCACGACCACGCAACTGGTTGTCGATACGGCGGGACTCGTGGCGCTCAGTGCCAAGAATGTGCAGGCCCCCGGCCTCGAGCACCAGATCCTGGCGCGCCTGCCACTCGGCGCGGCGCTGTTCGATCTCAGCCTCAGACAGCTCGCCCGCCTGAGCGATCTCCGCCTCAAAATTGCCGCCCAGGACAATATCGGTACCCCGACCGGCCATGTTGGTGGCGATGGTCACCACACCCGGGCGTCCGGCCTGGGCAATAATCTCAGCTTCCTGTTCGTGGTATTTGGCGTTGAGCACCTTGTGCTCGATCTTCTCGGCCTTGAAGCGCGCAGACAGGGCCTCGGAAGTCTCCACCGACGCCGTACCCACCAATACCGGCGACTGCTGCTCAATGCAGCTGCGTACGTCCGCCACGATCGCGTCCATCTTTTCCTCGTTGGTGAGGTAAACGAGATCATTGAGGTCTTTGCGCAGCATCGACTTGTTGGTGGGAATCACCAGCACTTCGAGCCCATAAATCTGGCGGAATTCGAAAGCCTCGGTATCCGCTGTACCGGTCATGCCAGCCAGTTTGTCGTAGATGCGGAAGTAGTTCTGGAAGGTAGTCGATGCGAGGGTCTGACTCTCGCTCTGGATACGTACGCCCTCCTTCGCTTCAATCGCCTGGTGCAGGCCTTCAGAGAGACGACGCCCCGGCATGGTTCGGCCGGTGTGCTCGTCAATCAACACCACCTGGCCATCCTGAATGATGTACTCCACATCGCGCTGGAACAGCACGTGGGCGCGCAGTCCCGAGTGCACGTGGTGCAGCAGGCCGAGGTTGGTGGCCGCGTACAGGCTGTCCTCTTCGCCGAGCAGACCGGCAGAAATCAACATGTCCTCGATCTTTTCGTGGCCTGCCTCGGTGAGCTCGATCTGCCGTTGCTTTTCATCGACAGTAAAATCGCCCGGCTCGTCCTCGGTCTCAATCTTAAGCGAGGGAATCAGCTTGTTCACCTGACGATAGAGCTCGGAACTGTCTTCAGCCGCACCGGAAATGATGAGCGGCGTCCGCGCTTCGTCGATCAGGATCGAGTCCACCTCGTCGACAATCGCAAACGCGAGTTTGCCCTGGGCCTTGTCAGCCATGGCAAACGCCATGTTGTCGCGCAGGTAGTCGAAACCGAATTCATTGTTGGTGCCGTAAACGACATCGCAGCCGTAGGCAGCACGCTTTTCCTGGGGGCCCTGTCCGGCACGGACAACACCCACGGTAAGTCCAAGAAACTCGTACAGCGGCCCCATCCAGCCTGCGTCCCGGGTTGCGAGGTAATCGTTAACCGTCACCAGATGCACGCTGTGATCCGCCAGGGCGTTCAAGTAAGCAGGCAGAGTCGCCACCAGGGTCTTACCCTCACCGGTGCGCATCTCGGCGATCTTGCCCTCGTGCAGGGCAATACCGCCAATCAACTGCACGTCAAAGTGGCGCATGCCCATCACCCGGGATCCAGCTTCTCGGGCTACCGCAAAGGCCTCGGGCAGAATCTGGTCAAGGGTCTCGCCATCCTTCAAACGGCCGCGAAACTCGTCGGTTTTCGCCCGCAGTGCGGTGTCGTCGAGGGCCTTCATGTCCTCTTCGAGGGCGTTGACCCTTTTGACGATACGCCGGATTCGCTTGAGCTCCCGGTCATTGCGGGTGCCAAAAATCTTCTTAAGAGTATTAACAATCATTGCGGTGTCTTCAGTGACGGTGTTGCTTGGGAATGGACTGCACCATGGCCATTGGCCCGGGCGATCAAGGTGTGGCTACCCCTGAAATGGGGGCATAGTGTCGAAAATCAACGCCGGGTACGGCGGATATAGCTCGCGGGGTCGACCGGACGGCCGTGCTTGAACACTTCGAAATGAACGTGAGGACCTGTGGAGCGGCCCGTATTCCCCATCAGGGCGATGGTTTCACCACGACGCACCAAATCACCCACCTCAACCAGGTTTTCCTGATTGTGGGCATAGCGGGTCATCAAGCCATCACCGTGGGACACCTCAACCATGGTGCCGTAACCGGAGCGTTCACCGCTCCAACTCACCACACCACTGGCCACAGCGACGATGTCCGCCCCCTCTCGGCCCGCGAAATCGACGCCCTGATGCCAGGACCGGCGACCATTGAAGGGGTCGTTGCGGTAACCGTAATGCGATGACAACCAACCCGCGTTAATCGGCCGACCCGCCGGGCGAGACTCCTCACGGGTCTGACGCTCGGTTAACAATTCAGAAAGCACATCCAGTTGGGTATCGCGATCCGCCAGGGCCATGGCGAGGGCGTCAAACTCGCTCTGCACAGCCTCCGGCCCAAGAAACGTCGATGCCTCGGGCATGGGGCTAGGGCCACCCACCGCCGGCCATGCGTCGAAATTGAACTCGCCACTGTCGATACCGGCCACTTCGGTGAGATGGGTACCCAACGCGTCAAGGCGTGTCACCCTTGCCTGCAATTCCGCCAGAGTCACGGTCATGGACTGCAACTGGCGGCGGGCGTCGGCGCTCAACTGGGCCAATGCCTCTGCCTGCTCGCTGGCCTCCTGCTCGGCGGCGGCCACCCTCGCAGCGGTGGCTGATTCCGCACCGTGGCGGCTGCCCAGCTCATAACTGGCGGCAATCAAGCCCAAAGGCAAGCCAATAAAGCAGACCGACAGCAACGCCCACGACCACTTCCCGAACTCAATCGTTCGCGATGCGGCTGCGCGTTGGACAAGAATCAGCTTCAAGCTAGGTGACCGCCAGACAAAGGGCTCGGAACTATGCCACGACTGGGGAAATTGGGGAAGAGATCGTATCAGGGCCCTGTTGGGGCCTCAGCGGCCTCAGGCGGTGGCCAGTGCGCCACCCAGGCCGTAGGAAATTGGTGATTCGTCGGCGTCCTCGAAGGTCACCATCTCCCAGGCGTCGGTCTCAGCAATCAAGGTGCGCAGCACGCGATTGTTGAGTGCATGACCCGATTTGTGAGCGCGGAACTCGCCAATGAGGCTGTGACCCAGCAGGTAGAGGTCACCGATGGCGTCGAGCACCTTGTGCTTGACGAATTCGTCCTCGTAGCGGAGACCATCCTCGTTGAGGATGCGGAACTCATCAACCACGATAGCGTTGTCGACGCTGCCGCCACGGGCGAGCCCCTTGGATCGCAAATGTTCGATTTCGTGCATGAAGCCAAAGGTCCGCGCGCGGCTCACTTCCTTCACGAAAGAGGTCGCCGAGAAATCGATCTCTGCATATGCCGCCCGGTCGTGGAAGACGGGGTGGTCAAAATCAATGGAAAACGCCACCTTGAAGCCATCAAAGGGCAGCAGGCTGGCCTCTTTGTCGCCATCGGTCACGGTAACCGGACGCTTGATGCGGATGAACTTTTTTGCAGCGGGCTGCTCCTCGATACCGGCGGACTGGAGCAGGAACACAAACGGGCCTGCACTGCCATCCATGATCGGCACTTCGGGCGCGGTCACATCGATGTAAGCATTGTCGATACCCAGACCGGCCATGGCGGACAGCAGGTGTTCGACGGTAGAGACCTTGACCTCGTCGAGGCCAAGGCTGGTAGACAGCGTGGTGTCACCGACCATCTCCGCTCGGGCGGGGATCTCCTGAACCGGAGAGAGGTCGGTGCGACGGAAGACGATGCCGTTGTCGACTGGCGCGGGGCTCAAGGTCAAAAAAACTTTTTCACCTGTGTGCAGGCCCACTCCGGTCGCTTTGATCGGATTGCGCAGCGTCCTCTGTCTAATCATTTACACACCCTTATGTCGTCCTGCCAGGCCCTGGGGCACCAGCCGGGTATCGCGTTCCGGCTGGTCCTCCCTGAGGAGCCAACCAACCCTGACGGCGGACGACGTCGAGTGTGTCAGTCCGCCTGGCGGCGCAAAAAGGCGGGAATATCGAAATACTCCTCACCACCAGGTTCAACCGCAGCAGCGACCTGGCTGCGCCCCGACGCCACACGCTCACGGTGCGCCGGATGCCTCTCATACTGGTCGTAGTCCGGCGCCGCGCTGCTTGTCGCCGCGACCGGCTTACGGACCGGCTCAACAGGCGTCAGCGTGGGCCGCTCTTCAGCACAGTTCAGACCGGTTGCCACCACCGTAACCTTCAGTGTGTCGGTTACGCTGGGGTCGATCACAGTACCTACGACCACCGTCGCATCATCTGATGCGATGTCTTCTACAATCTCACCGACTTCAGAGAACTCTCCCAGCGAGAGGTCCTGTCCGGCGGTGATGTTCACCAGAATCCCGCGGGCACCGCTGAGATCGATATCGTCCAGAAGCGGGCTGTTGACCGCACGTTCTGCGGCCTCACGAGCACGATCTTCACCACTGGCAACACCGGTCCCCATCATCGCGGAGCCCATTTCAGACATCACGGTTCGCACGTCAGCGAAATCGACGTTGATCATCCCTGGACGGATGATCAGGTCTGCGATGCCCTGAACAGCCCCCAACAGTACATCATTGGCTTCCTTGAAGGCATGCAAGAGGCTGGTATTTTTCCCGAGGACCTCGAGCAGTTTTTCGTTGGGAATGGTGATCAGACTGTCGCAGTGGGCCGCAAGTTCCGACAAACCCTGATCGGCAATTTTCAGGCGCTTTCGGCCCTCGAAACTGAACGGTCGAGTCACGACCGCAACCGTCAGAATGCCCAGTTCACGCGCCACTTCAGCGACGATCGGCGCACCACCGGTGCCGGTACCGCCACCCATGCCGGCGGTCACAAACACCATATCGGCGCCGTGCAGGGCGTCGGCGATACGGTCGCGATCTTCAAGCGCAGCCGCACGACCGATGTCAGGGTTGGCGCCTGCACCCAATCCCTTGGTGATACCCGTACCCAACTGCAGCACCGTCCTTGAGCTGATGTCGGCCAGCGCCTGTGCATCGGTATTTGCACAGATAAAGTCCACACCATCGACGTCGTTGTCGATCATGTGACGAACGGCATTGCCGCCCCCACCGCCGACACCGATGACCTTGATCACCGCGTTCTGCGGCGCGTTGTCTACCAGTTCAAACATGTCTTTCTCCCCTTTTGCGATACCCGGTCACACCGGTCTAAAAACTACGATCAAAAATGTTTGCCCAACCATTGCCGCATCGACTCCAGCCATCCAGCGCTGGGCAGCCGCAGTTCGAGGCGCGACGTTGCGACCTCTTCCTGTTCGGCGCCGTACAGCAACAATCCAACAGCGGTGGCGTAAATCGGATTACGGATAATGTCGTTGAGCCCATGGGTGCGTTGGGGTGACCCCAGGCGCACCGGCATATGGAAAATTTCTTCGGCCAGATCCACGGCGCCTTCCATCTTCGAAGTGCCGCCGGTCAGCACGACTCCCGCAGGAATCAACTCCTCGAAACCGGAGCGTCGGAGCTCCGCCTGAATCAAGGTGAACAACTCGTCATAGCGAGGCTCGACGACCTCGGCCAGCGACTGTCGCGACAAGTCTCGGGGCGGACGATCGCCGACACTGGGCACTTTGATGGTCTCTTCGGGCCCGGCCAGTTGTGTCAGCGCACAGGCATAGCGAATCTTGATTTCCTCTGCGTGCTGAGTCGGCGTACGCAGCGCCATAGCGATGTCGTTGGTGACCTGGTCGCCAGCGATGGGTATGACGCCGGTATGGCGAATCGAACCGTCGGTGAAGATGGCGATGTCAGAGGTTCCGCCACCGATATCCACCATGCAGACGCCGAGATCCCGCTCATCGTCCGTGACCACCGAATAACTGGAGGCAAGCTGCTCGAGGATGATGCCGTCGACTTCGAGACCACAACGCTGAATACACTTCTCGATGTTCTGCGCCGCGTTCACCGCGCAAGTCACCAGGTGCACTTTGGCCTCGAGTCGCACCCCCGACATACCGAGCGGCTCACGAATACCTCCCTGGTTGTCGATCACGTATTCCTGGGGCAGCACATGCAGGACTTTCTGGTCGGCGGGAATCGCCACCGCCTGCGCCGCGTCAATGACCCGGTCCACATCATGGCCCTGAACTTCTTTGTCTTTCACTGCCACGATGCCGTGGGAGTTCATTGAGCGGATGTGGCTGCCGGCGATACCGACATACACCGAGTGAATCTGGCAGCCCGCCATCAGCTCAGCTTCCTCAACCGCTCGCTGGATCGCATTCACAGTCGACTCGATATCAACCACGACCCCTTTCTTCATACCGCGACTGGGATGGGATCCGATGCCAACGATCTCCAGACCGCCGTCCACATCCACTTCACCGACCACAGCGACCACTTTGGAAGTGCCAATATCCAGTCCAACGATCATGCGTCGATCCGCCGCACCCGCCATCAGATGTCTCCTCCGGCCACGCCGGTCATTGCCGTCAGTTGTCGATCGTCCTCGCGCACCGCGGCACCGTGCTCGTAACGCATATCAATACTGGCCACTTGCCGGCCCTGCAGTGCCTGTCGCCATAGCCGTCCGAAACGCTGCAGACGCTGGGCGAACTCCCGGTTGCCCAGCATCAGCCGAGTACCGTTGTCGAGAGTCACTTCAAGCTGATCAACCTCATCTACTGCAAGGTTCACCACCTCCAGACCCAGCGGTGCCAGCATCTGCTCCAGCCGCAAGTAACGCTGCATCAGCAACTGGGTGCTACCCGGCGGTCCCTCGAGCAATGGCAGATCCGCAAAGCCGTCAGCAGCGTCACCCGGGAAGTAGTCACCCTCGTGGTTGAGGTATCCGGTATCCGCCCAACGGGCGATCGGCTGCTGTTCAATCACTTGAATACCAATGGTGTTCGGCCAGTGGCGACGCACCTGCGCCGTGTGTACCCACGGCATACGCTCAAGTCGCACCCGAATCTGATCGAGATCTGCCAGCAAAAAGCCCTGCCCCAGCTCTGTCGCAACCTGCGCCTCGATGTCTGCGGTACTCACTTGATCGAGCCCGCCGCTCACTGCGATCCGTTCGACCTGCATTGCATACAGGTAGGCTGCCGCATGCCCGGTGCCCGCCAGCACCATCAAGCACGCAGCGCCGACCAGCAGGCGGTTGGTCCACACCGACAGCACACTGCGCGTCCGCGACGCCGAAGGTCGCGCCGCGCGGCGCTGAGCACCCCTGGGCTTCTGCACGCGCTTACTGCTCATTGCGACGCACCTCCAGACTGTGTTGCCAGATGGCTTGCAGCAGCGCTTCCATATCCATACCGGCAGCGCGCGCTGCCATGGGCACCAGACTGTGCGATGTCATCCCGGGCACGGTGTTGACCTCGAGCAGCTGCCAGTCGCCGCGCGCATCACGAATCAAGTCAACCCGACCCCACACCTGGGCACCGGTGACCGCGAAGGCTCGCTCGGCCAACCGACCAAGCTCGGTCTCCTGCTCAGCGTTCAAGCCTGATGGGCAATGGAAACCGGTCTCCTCAGAGACATACTTGGCATCAAAGTCGTAGAAAGCGCTTTTTGGCTCGATGCGAATCGACGGCAAGGCGCGCCCGCCGAGAATCGCCACGGTGTATTCGTCCCCCGCGATGAAGGCTTCAGCGAGCACCGTATGTCCGAAGGCTGACGCTTCCCGCCAGGCCGCCTCGAGCGCCTCAGCGGTGTCCGCTTTGGACATACCCAACGACGAGCCTTCTTTAGCCGGCTTCACGAACAGGCAGCGATGCGTGTCAATCAGCCCCTGCCAATCGCTGTCGGCGTCGAGGACGGCGAAAGGCGCCGTGGGCAGCCCGAGCTGTTGCCAGATTCTTTTGGTATTGACCTTGTCCATGGTCAGTGCAGCGCCAGCGACGCCGGAACCGCTGTAGGCAATACCGAGCATTTCGCACAAACCCTGCACACAGCCGTCCTCTCCGCCGGGGCCATGCAACAGGTTGAAGACAAACTCCACGCCCGCCAGTTTTTCCAGCCAACCCGCCTCTGCGGTATCGACTTCGGAGACCCGGGCACCCGCAGCGCGAAGTGCGGCTGCTACCGCAGCGCCGCTTTCCAGCGAGACCGACCGCTCGGCTGCAGTGCCACCCAGCAGTACCGCCACCTTGCGCAATGCCAGCGAACTCATAGCAGCGCCTCCAGCGTGTCGGTTGAGGCCAGTTGACGGGCGATGCGTCCAACATTGCCCGCTCCCTGCACGATGAGCAGATCGTCGGGCTGAAGCACGTCGATGAGTACGGATGGCAGCGCTGCGGCATCCTCAATGTAAACGGGGTCGACGGCCCCACGCTGGCGCAGGGATCGGCTCAGAGCCCTTGAATCTGCCCCGGCAACCGGTGCCTCACCCGCGGGATACACCTCCAGCAGCAATAGCATCTCCGGTCGCGACAGTACTGAAACAAAATCCTCGTAAAGATCACGAGTGCGACTGAAGCGGTGCGGCTGGAACAAGAGCACCACCCTGCGATCAGGGAACGCCTGTGCAGCAGCATCGAGGGTAGCCGCCACTTCGGTAGGATGGTGGCCATAGTCGTCGATCAAGAGCACTTCGCCACCGGCCCAGCGCAACGGGCCCAAACAGCTGAACCGACGACCCACACCTGCAAAGGTGGCCAGCCCCTTGTGAATGGCGTCGTCGGCGACATCGAGTTCAGAACAAATGGCGGCAGCAGCAGCGGCGTTCAGAACATTGTGGTGCCCTGGCATATTCAGGGTCAGAGCTAGCGGTGGCTTGTCACCGGGCCGCTCCAATGCGAATCGCGTCTGCAAACCTTCCGCCGTTTCTTCAACAACCCGATAGTCCGCGTCGCTGTTGCTGCCATAGGTAACAACCTGCCGCGTCACCCGCGGCAGCAGGGCTCGCACACCGGCGTCATCGATGCACATCACTGCCATGCCGTAGAAGGGCAGATTGTGCAAAAACTCGACGAAGGCACGCTCGTAGTGCTCGTAATCACCCTCGTAGTGATCCATGTGATCCGCTTCAACATTGGTGACCACCGCCATCATGGGAAGCAGGTGCAGGAAGGAGGCGTCGCTCTCGTCCGCCTCGACGACCAGGTAATCGCCAGCACCCAACTGGGCGTTGCTACCCGCTTTGTTCAGCAAACCGCCGATCACAAAAGTGGGGTCCTCTCCGGCCTCACCGAGAATCGATGCAATCAAACTGGTGGTCGTGGTCTTACCGTGGGTACCTGCCACCGCCAGACCAAAGCGGTACCGCATCAACTCAGCCAGCATCTCGGCACGCGGCACAATCGGGATGCGGCGCTCCCGGGCTGCGACCAGCTCGGGGTTCTGGGGGTCGATGGCCGAGGACACCACCAAGACATCGGCTTCTGCCACATGATCTGAGTGGTGACCAATGTGAACCGACACACCCATATCGCGCAGACGGTCCACGACACTACCTTCGTGCACGTCCGACCCCGAAACCTGATAGCCCAGACCTGCCAACACCTCGGCAATGCCGCTCATGCCGGAGCCGCCAATTCCCACCATGAAAATGTTGCGCAAGCGCCCCATGCGCTGTGAGGTCTCAAGCATTGCGGGCAACCTCCTCGAGCACATCGGCGACTGCCTCGGTCGCGCTGATTCGCGCGACACCGCGGGCGGCCTGTGCCGCCTTTCGCAGCCGAGCTGGCTCACTGGCAAACGCATCGATAAGACGCGCCAAACGGGTCGCCGTCATTTCTGACTGGCGCAGCAGCACCCCTGCGTCATGCTGACTCAGTGTCTCGGCATTGCGAGTCTGGTGGTCATCAATGGCATGCGGCAATGGCACGAGAATCGCCGGCGTTGCCGTGGCAGCCAGTTCCGACACCGTCAGCGCTCCCGACCGACAGATCACCAGATCAGCCCAGTCATAAGCCGCCGCCATATCCTCGATGAACGGCAACACCTCGACCTGCTCGATCCCCGTCGTCGCCCAGGCTGCCCGCGTAGCGTCAACGTGGTTGTTACCGCATTGGTGGCGGATGCTCAGATGATCGACAGGGCCGGCCTCCGCCAGCGCAGCCACGGCCGCAGGCACGCCTTGATTGAGCGGCGCGGAACCAAGACTGCCCCCCAACACCAACAATCGCATCGGGCGCTGGGCATCAAAACGGTCAATATGCCGCACCTCAGCAAAGTAAACCGCGGCAATCTCAGGGCGTACCGGATTGCCGACGACCTGCACCGCGCGACGGCGATTGAAGGCGCCGGGCAGGCCGGTGAGCACCTGGGTCGCAAAAGGCGACAGCATGCGATTGGTCGTGCCAGCGACTGCGTTCTGTTCGTGGATCACCAGTGGACGCCGCTGGATCACGGCAGCGATTCCCGCCGGCCCCGCTGCGTAGCCACCCATGCCCAGCACCACATCGGGCTTGACCCGCGCCACCAAGCGCAGCGCCTGCACACCAGACAGCAACAAATGCCCCAGGCCGCGCAATCGCGCCACGATTCCCTTGCCGCGAATCCCCAGCACTGACAGCGTGTGCAAGACAAAACCAGCCCCCGGCACGACGCGCGCCTCGATGCCGCGCTCGGTACCCACCCAATCCACCTGCCAGCCGCGTTCGGCCATGCACTGGGCCACCGCCAACGCCGGGTAGACGTGACCGCCGGTGCCTCCGGCCATGATCAGTACTCGCCCGGGCTTCATCGTCTGCCTCCGGACAGTGGCTCTACGGTGCGCTCAATTCGCAGAACCAGCGCCAGCATATTGGCGCTGACAACGAGGCTGGC
>CAYZWL010000002.1:84850-149176 GCA_964482195.1 uncultured Alteromonadaceae bacterium
GGCTGGACCGCAATCGGGCCCACCGGGATCCAGCGCTGACTGCCGTTCACCTCGCGACCAATACCGGGAACCAGCACCAGCAACAACAGCGCGATTGACCCGAGCAGCCACCAGGGAGACGTCCGCGCCCAAACCTCGGTCGGCACCATGTAGGCCAGCGTCGCGGTCGTGCAGGCCACCAGCATGTAGGCGAGATGACGGAGTGTCAGGTGCCATGGATTACCGTAGTGGTGATCCCCAAAAGACACGCCAGCCGAACTGATGGCTACCAAACCAATCGCAGTGAGCCCCACCGCCAACATCAACAGTGTTGCATCCGGAGCGCTGCTGACACGAGAAGCGATGCGGCTCATGCGGCACCCCCGGTCAAACGGGTGACCGCCGCCGCGAAGGCATCTCCCCGCTCGGCAAAACCGCTGAATTGATCAAAGCTTGCGCAGGCGGGCGACAGCAAAACGGTCGCCCCAGGACCGGCCAGCTCAGTGGCGAAACGGACGGCCTGAACCATGTCTTCGGCATGGCGGACGGGCTTCTCATCTCCCATCAGCGTAGCGATTTCACTACCGGCCTCGCCAAGAACCACCAGAGCGGCACAGTGGCGCAGGAGTGCGGGCCGCAGGACACGGAAGTCTTGCCCCTTCCCCTGGCCGCCAGCGATCAAAACAATCGGGCCTTCCGGCCCGAGACCCTCGAGCGCAGCCACGGTGGCACCGACATTCGTCGCCTTGCTGTCATCGACGAACCGCAGCCCGTCGTGATGCGCCACCACCGTCGTTCGATGGGCGAGCCCGGAGAACTGTCGCAGGCCAATGGCCAGCGACTGGGGTTCAAGACCAAGCGCGGCTCCCAAAGCCAGCGCTGCGAGCCCATTGGCGGTATTGTGAGCACCGGCCAGCTGCAAATCAGCACGCCGGGCGATTGGCTCAAAGCCACGGCAGAACCACCACTCACCCTCAATCTGGCGCAGCCCAAACTCCTTGATATCGGGCTCACCGACTCGCCAACTCATCAGCTGGGTATCGACCGCCAACAGCGGTGTCGTCAGCGGGTCCTCGGCGTGACAAACCACCGCTTTGGCGCCGCGGAAAATCCGATGCTTGGCTTGTTGGTAACTCGCCATGGTGCCGTGGCGATCCAGATGGTCGGGGGTGATATTGAGCACAGCTGCCGCGGCGAGCCCCAGCGGTTCCGCCCGCTCCAACTGAAAGCTGGACAGCTCAATCACGTAGTAGTCAACGGTATCGTCCAGCAGATCGAGCGCCGGCTTGCCGAGATTCCCGCCGACCGCGACACGGTGCCCGGCCGCATCCAGCAAGTCACCCAGCAACGCCGTTACGGTCGATTTGCCATTGGAGCCGGTGATACCAACTACAGGCGCTGCCGCGGCCTCCATAAACAGATCGATGTCACCGCGGATACGCGCGCCATTCTCACGAGCGCGCAGCAACAGTGGGTGATCCATCGGCACACCCGGACTGGCGATCACTTCTTCGACGCCATCCACGAGATCCAAAGGCAACTCACCGAGGACGTGCTCCACACCCTCGAGCTGCGCGGCGAGCGCCGGGTCGTCCGCCAACGCTGCGCGACTGTCAGCGGCAATACAATGAACCCCCCTGGCCTGCCAGAAACGCAGCACCGAGCGTCCGGACTCGCCGAGCCCAAGAACCAACCGGCGGTGACTTGATGCGATCAGATTGGCATTCATCACGGCCATTCCTCAGCGCAGCTTCAACGTGGCCAGGCCGAACAACACAAGCATCACGGTGATAATCCAGAAACGAACAATCACCCGAGGCTCGGGCCAACCCTTGAGTTCAAAGTGGTGATGAATGGGCGCCATACGGAACACCCGCTTACCGGTCAGCTTGAACGAAGCGACCTGGATCATCACCGATACGGTTTCCAGCACGAAGATGCCGCCCATGATGAACAGCACCACTTCGTGACGGATAATCACCGCCACCACACCGAGCGCAGCACCCAAGGCCAGCGCACCCACATCCCCCATGAAAACCATCGCTGGATAAGTGTTGAACCACAGAAATCCCAGCCCGGCACCGGCAATGGCGCCGCAGAAAATCACCAGCTCCCCACTGCCCGCGAGATAGGGAATGTTCAGATACTCGGCGAAGTCCACATGGCCGGTGAGATAGGCAATGGTGCCCAGTCCAGTGGCAACCATCACCGTTGGCAGTATCGCCAATCCGTCCAGACCATCGGTCAGGTTGACGGCGTTGCTGGACCCGACAATGACAAAATAGGCAAAGGGCACAAAAAGAATGCCCATTGATAGCGCCACGTCCTTAAAGAACGGAATGTAGAGCGTGGTTTCGGGTGGGCTGACCGCAGTGGCCAGCAAGTACGCCGCGGCGGCAAGCCCAATCAGCGACTGCCACAGGTACTTCCAGCGAGCCGGCAAACCACGGGAATTCTTCTCCACGACCTTGCGATAGTCATCCACCCAGCCAACGGCGCCGAAGGCCAATGTGGTCAGCAGTGCCACCCAGAGATAGCGGCTATCGAGGCTACCCCACAGCAAGGTAGCCACGGCGATCGCCACCAGAATCAGTGTTCCGCCCATGGTGGGCGTGCCGGACTTGGCAAGATGGGATTCGGGTCCGTCACTGCGCACCGCCTGGCCAATTTGCAAGCGATCCAGACGACGGATCATCCAGGGGCCCACCAAGAGGGACACGGCCAGTGCGGTGGCGGCGGCGAGAATACCTCTGAGAGTGATGTACTGGAAAACAGCAAATCCACTGTCGACCACCACCAGCTGACCGAGTAGCCACTTCAACATGCAATGCCCTCCTCTCGGGAGCGCAATGCCTCCACCACACTTTCCAGCCCGATACTTCGCGAACCTTTCACTAACACGGTGGACCCAGGGGCAAATTGAGGCCGGGACTGCAACAAAGCGGTGGTGTTTTCAAAGTGTGTCGCATTCCCCGGGAATGCGTCAGCGGCGGGCAGCGCCTCCGCGCCTACCGTGATTAACTCACCAACCCCCGCCTCTGCCGCAATGCCAGCGATCTCCCGATGCAACTCCGCCGATCGCGGTCCCAGCTCAGCCATTGCACCGAGAATCAGGGCGCGAGGACCATCCACCTGCGAAAGCAGCAACAGTGCAGCGCGCAACGCCTCCGGGTTGGCGTTGTAGCAGTCGTCTATCACATGGGTGTCATTGCGCCCGGCCACGACCGCACCGCGCCCAGCGGCGGGCAGCACCGTGACCAGCCCTCGCTGGATCGCCGCATCACTCACACCCAACTCGCTGCCCACGGCAATGGCAGCCAGCGCGTTATAAATACCTGGCAAGCCCGGGATCATTGTCTCGAAGACTCGCGGGCCCTGACGCCCTACGAGTGAAAAACGACTACCAGCGAAGCCGCGCTGCTGAATGTCGACTGCCCGATAATCTGCGCTATCCGACAGGCCGAATGTGACGCAGCGTGCGGGCTCTGCGCGCTGTTTCCAGCCATCACTCCAGGACTGATCTGCATTGATGACGGCGAGTTCATCGGCATCCATACCTGCAACGATCTGCCCTTTGGTCGCCGCCAGCTCAGCCTCATCCCGATAGGCCTCCAAGTGGGCAGTGCCGGCGTTGAGCAAGACAGAGACGTTGGGGCGGGCAATGCCGCACAGATAGGCGATGTCGTCAGGCTTGGCTGCCCCCATCTCCACAACAGCAAATTCGGTATCTCGATCCAATCGCTGTAGCGTCAGCGGCACGCCGATTTCATTGTTCTGGTTGCCTTCGGTTGCCACCGTCGGACCCGCTTGTGCGAGCACCGCAGCGATCATGTTTTTGGCCGTGGTCTTGCCCGCACTCCCGGTAACACCAACCAGCACTCCTTCGTAGTCATCGCGCAGCAACTGTCCCAACGCGCCCAGGGCCAATACGGTGTCATCCACTCGCAGAGAAGCGACGTCCCCCGCCGAGACTTCGCGTTGCACCAGCACACCGCTGGCGCCAGCGCTTGCGGCCTGAACCACAAAGTCGTGACCATCCACCCGCTCACCCGGTATCGCGACGAACAGGTCACCTTCGGATACCGTGCGGCTGTCAATGGCGATACGCCCAAACTGGGCGTCAGGGCCACCCAGCTCACCGTGGGCGGCACGAGCCAACCGACTCATACTGATACGCTCAATCATGGCCGCCTCTGCTGCTGAGCTGCGCGACCGCGTGATCGCGATCGGAGAAAGGCAGACGCTGCCCGGCGACCTCTTGATAGTCCTCATGGCCCTTGCCAGCTATCAATACCGTATCCCCGGGAGCGGCCCCCTGAATGGCGGTTGCAATAGCCTGCGCCCGATCGAGCACCAACAGGTGGTCGCCGCGAATGCCAGCGATAACATCGTCGGTAATCGAGGCGGGATCCTCGCTGCGCGGGTTGTCGCTGGTAACGACTACACGGTCTGCGAGCTGGCCGGCGATAGCGCCCATCTCTGCTCGCTTGCCGGGATCGCGATCACCACCGCACCCAAACACCACCCAGAGTTGGCCCGTGGTTTGCGGCTTGACCGCCGTCAGTGCTCGCGCGAGCGCGTCGGGAGTGTGGGCGTAATCCAGCAAGACGCGGAAACCAAGATCGTTGTCGATCGTCTGCATGCGACCTGGCACGGGGGCCAAACGCTCAGCCGCATCAATCACATCACCCAGCGGATACCCCATACCCACAACCGCCATGACCGCCGCCACAACGTTGAAGGCATTGAACGTACCGCTCAGCGGCGCAAACAGTTCTCGCGTTCCCCAGGGCGTATGCATGCGCAGCCGCAATCCGCCCGCGAGATCCAAAACCTGCACGAAGACATCGGCTTCGGCGGATTCAAGCGAGATACCCATCGCAGGACAATTCGCCACCTCCCGGGCACGGGAGGCCTGTGGGTCATCGGCGTTGAAGATCGCCCGCTTTAGCGCAAACTCCGAAAACAAACGCAGCTTGGCGCGGACGTAAGACTCTTCGTCTCCGTGGTAATCAAAGTGATCGCGAGAGATATTGGTGAAGATCGCCGTATGCATCGACAGTCCGGCGAGCCGTTGCTGATCCAAGGCGTGGCTCGACGCTTCAAGGGCCACGTGGTCGACCCCGACCTGCAACCAGGCGGCCAACTGCCGGTTCAGTGTGACGATATCTGGCGTGGTGTTTCGCGCGGCCAATGCGGGGCCGCCAGTGCGGGCACCCAGCGTACCGATCGAGCCTGCCGCCACACCGATCTGACGCAACAGCTGCGACACAAAATCTGCGACCGAGGTTTTGCCGTTTGTACCCGTGACTGCGACCAGACCCATGTGAGCCGAAGGATCTGCAAAAAAGCGACGCGCAAGCCCGGGCACCAGCTCGCGCAAGCCCGACAGCGCAAAGACGCGAGAATTGTCGATCCTTTGCAGACCCTCTGCCTCGGCAAGCACCGCACCGGCACCCGCCGCGAGTGCGGCTTCGATGTAGGCCCGGCCATCACCTGCCGTGCCAGGCAGCGCAAGAAACAGGCTACCCTGACGAACCTCACGACTATCAAGCGTGATATCCACAGGCACTATCCGCGCGGCTGTGGTGTCCAGACCCGGCACCAGGTCTGCCAATGACAGCGCGTCCGTCAGCGTCGCCAGCGCAGTCATTGGCCACCACCAATTGATGCCAACTCGCCACCGTTTGCGGTCACTGCGCCGAGATTGGGCACCTCATTCTGAATACGCATAACCCCTTCGGTGATGCGACCGTAAAGCGGCGCAGCCGCCAGCCCGCCGCCGTAGTTGTCGCCCCGCGGCCGATCAATCACCAATGCCGTTACGTAACGCGGCCGGTCCATGGGCGCCACACCGACAAACAGCGCCACGTATTGGTCACTGGCGTAGCCGCCAGGCCCCACTTTGTGCACGGTGCCGGTTTTACCGCCGACCTCAAAACCCGCCACCCGGGCACGCTTGCCCGTACCGTTCGGGCCCGTCACCTGGTTGAGCATCGCCAACACTTCATCGGCAATCGCGGGGTCGATGACTCGCTCCGCACTGACCGCCGAATCGGCATCTCGCCGCAAGAAAGTCAGCGGCATGCGCTTGCCCTTGTTGGCAAACACGCCATAGGCCTGCGCAAGCTGCAGAGGCGTGGCCTCGAGCCCGTAGCCATAGGCTGGCGTCACCTTGTCAATTTCGCTCCAGTAGTCGTGCGCCGGCAGGCTACCCGCCCGCTCACCCGGGAAACCAATACCCGTTGGCGCGCCAAGCCCAAAGCGGGCGAACACATCGAGAAAGGCCTCGTGCCCGATCTCGCGGGCAATCTTGACGACGCCGACCTGGCTGGACTTCTCGATGACACCCGACACTGTGAGCTCCCCGTAGGGCACCGGGTCGCTGATCCACTTGCTACCCACCAGCACCCGGCCAGGATGCGTATCAATCAGCGAATCCGCCGTAAACTCGCCACTCTCCAGTGCCGCCACCAGCGTCAACGGCTTAACCGTTGATCCCGGCTCAAAACTGTCAGTCAAAACGCGATTACGCGTCGCGGCCGGCGTAATAGAACGCCGACTGTTGGGGTTGAATACGGGATGATTGGTGATCGCGAGCACCTCACCGGTCCACGCATCAATGGTGACCGCGGCGCCGGCGGCTGCACCCGTCTCCGCGATCGAGCGCTGCAACTCACGATGCTGCAGGTACTGCAGCCGCAAATCGATACTCAACGCGAGATCCTTACCCGGTACCGCAGGGTCGATCACACCGATATCACGCACTGCCTTGCCACGCAGATCCTTGATGAAACGCTTTTTGCCCGGCGTCCCGCGCAGCCACTCCTCGAAGGCCATTTCCAAACCGGAGATACCCTGACCGTCAACATTGGTCAGGCCTACCAATTGTGCAGCCACCTCACCGGCGGGATAGAAGCGCCGGTACTCGCGCTCGCCGCTGACGCCAGCCACTCCCAGGGACAAAACCTCACGGGCCTCGGCCGGTGTGCGGCGGCGCGCCAAATACATGAATTGTTTGTCAGCGTAGCTTTCAACCCGCGCCGCGAGGTCCTCGACCGGCATTCCCAGCGCATCACTCAAGGCACCGAGCTGGCTGCTGTCACCTAACTGCTGAGGATTAGCCACCAACGACACTACTGGCGTGCTCACCGCCAACGGCGTGCCGCGTCGGTCAGTGATCTTGCCGCGATACGCCGGTATGACCGCGCTGCGGACGGCTCGCTTGGCACCCTGCGTCTTGAGAAACTCGACCCCTTTATCGGTATCCAGTAACTGCAGATCGATCAACCGCCCCACCAACAGGCAAGGCAACACCGCCAGCAAGCCTGCGACGGTGTAAACCCGCCACATTGGCGGGTTAGCTGCGGATCGACGGGCCTTCTTCATCGTCCCACCACCCGATACCGCTCAAAACTGGGCGGCGTCATGTTCAGCGACTCCCGCGCAAGCTCGTCGACCCGATGGGGCGCCGCCAGCGTCGAGTGCTGCAATAACAGACGGCTGTAGTCCTCCTGCAGGGCCCAGCGCTGGAGCTCGAGCTGTTGAAGGCGGGCGTAGTGAACCCGACTGCGATGGGTACTGCTTACCAGCCCCATGGCAGACACCATGCACACGAGCGCGAGCAACAGCACGACACGGCCCGGCCGATCCAAAGGCAGGCTCATGCGATCCGCTCCGCAACACGCATGATCGCCGAGCGGGCGCGCGGATTGGCAGCCACCTCATCGTCGCTGGCACGCACCGCCTTGCCGATCAGGCGCATGGTCTGCCCGCGATCGGCATCCATCACCGGCACACCTCGGGGCAACTGCTCACCGCGACTGGCATCGCGCATGAAACGCTTGACGATGCGATCCTCCAGCGAATGAAAACTGATGACCACCAAACGACCACCGATTTCAAGGCACTGCAGCACGTCACCAAGCAGGCGCTCCAGGTCTTCGAGCTCTCGATTGATATAAATGCGAATAGCCTGAAACACCCGCGTGGCCGGATGCTTGTGCTTTTCCCAGCGCGGATTAGCCTCGCTGACGACTCGCGCCAGCTCACCGGTGGTAGCAAAGGGCCGCTGGGCAACGATTGCCCCCGCGATGCGGCGTGCAAAGCGCTCCTCGCCGTACTCCTTGAGCACCGTCGCAAGGTCTGCCTCATCGACGCTGTTAAGCCACTCGGCGGCAGTCAAACCGGAACGGGTATCCATGCGCATATCCAGCGGGCCGTCATCCACAAAGCTGAACCCACGGCCCGCTACGTCGATTTGAGGAGATGACACCCCCAGATCGAGCAACACACCCGCGACCGGCGCTGCAATTTCGTCGCGCAAATCCGCAAAGCTGCGATGGGCGAAAGCGAAGCGGCCGTCCTCCTCGGCGAGCGATTGCGCTACCTGAGCAGCCTCGGGATCCTTGTCGAAGGCGATTAGCCGGCCGGCGGGGGACAGTGAGGCAAGGATGCGCGCGCTGTGCCCGCCCCTGCCGAAGGTGCCGTCTACGTACACCCCGTCCGCCGTCGTCATCAGTGCCGCAACCGCCTCCTCGAGTAGTACCGTTTGATGCCCATCAGACATCAGAGTTTGAGTGTCATCAGGTCAGCGGGCAGCTCATCCCCCGCGTCGGCAGCCAGCGCAGCCTCCCGCTCGGCCAGCCAGAGGGACTCTGACCAAACCTCGAGCTTGTTGCCCTGCCCCACGAGCACGACCCGCTTCTCCAGCTGGGCGTATTCGCGTAGCGGCTGGGACAACAAGATGCGCCCGTTACCGTCCAACTCGACGTCGCTGGCATAGCCCAGCACCAGTCGCTGAAAACGTTTCACGGCGGGATTCAGTGCAGGCAGCCCCTGCACCTCGCGCTCAATGCGCTCCCACTCCGGCAATGGATAGAGCGCCAGGCAGGCGGTCTGGGTATCGATGGTAATCACCACCTGACCCTCGCACTCAGACAGCAGGGCCTCGCGCTGGCGCGCCGGGATCGCCATACGACCCTTCGCATCCATATTGATGTGCTGCACGCCCCGAAACACCCGATTCGCCCACTCTTCTCCCGAAACAACATTGGATGGAGCCTAAAAAACCACTTTGCTCCACTTTTCACCACTATATGCCCACACTGACATCGGGTCAACGACAGACGCGGAAAAAACCCATGCATTTCAGGGTGTTACGAGGGGGTTCGGAATGGACGACAAGCCGCATCCATCGCAAAATTTCGAGGCGGGCAAGGCGATTAAAAACAGAAAGTTAGCGCAACCAGAAAGAGTGCGCTTTAAAGAAAATCACAAATTTGCTTAAAGAATATAATTTATATTCTATTTTGTTAGAAATAGAGTTGGTCGATAAGCCGGGTTCTGTCGTGGACGATCATTCATCTGCGACGGACGTCACCATCCGCCTGTAGCGACCTACCCGGATCCGCCGAGGGTCACGGCACATGGATCCCTATTTGGTCTTGCTCCGAGTGGGGTTTACCATCGCCACGCCTGTTACCAGCCGCGCGGTGCGCTCTTACCGCACCTTTTCACCCTTACCCAACCGAAGTCGGGCGGTTTCCTTTCTGCTGCACTTTCCGTGGGCTCGCGCCCCCCAGGCGTTACCTGGCACTCTGACCCGTTGGAGCCCGGACTTTCCTCCGCCGACAACATCGGCAGCGATCGCCTGACCAACTCTGGCGGCGAAGCTAACACCGGCATCACCCTTAATACAAGCGCGTCACTCATCGGCGCGGTCGAGCAGAACCTGGTACAGCTCCCGGGCCTTGCGTCCGGTGAGATCGGCAACCAGCGCCGCCGCCCGACGGGGCGGCAGTTCGTCGGCCAAGCGCAGCAATAAGCGCCCAGCATCGACCGTGTCGGCCGGTGCAACGGTCGCACCGGCCACCACCAACACAATCTCTCCACGCTGTTGATCGGCGTCCGCCGTAACCCACGGGTAGAGTTCCGCCAGCGGCGCACGCTTTACCGTCTCAAAGGTCTTGGTGAGCTCGCGCGCGAGCACGACTTCCCGCTCAGGCCCCAGTATCGACAACATATCTTCAAGCACCGCCGCGATGCGATGCGGGGCCTCGTAGAAGATCTGTGTCATTGATATCTGGGACAGCGCCTCGAGGCGCTGTCGTCTGGCGGCGCGCTTGGCCGGCAAAAAGCCTTCAAAAGCAAAACGATCGGTAGCGAGCCCGCTGGCCGACAGCGCCACGACTGCGGCACAGGCTCCCGGCAAGGGCACCACCGGCAAACCTTGCGCCTGCGCGTCACGTACCAAGCTGTAACCGGGGTCGGAGATCAGCGGCGTCCCCGCGTCACTGACCAAAGCGACCGCCTCCCCCGCGGCGACACGGGCACACAGCGCCTGACTCACAGCCTCGCGGCTATGCTCGTGATAAGCCGTGACCGGCGTCGCGATGGCAAAGTGCTGCAGCAACTGCCTGCAGTGCCGAGTATCTTCCGCGGCGATCACATCAACCGAACTGAGCACTTCAAGCGCCCGCCGCGTGATGTCACCGAGATTCCCGATTGGAGTCGGGACTATGTACAAACCACGTTCCATCCGCAGCGCTCCCATCTATACTGCTGACCATGATCGCAAACAACGCTGCTGCCTGCCTCCGAATGTTGACCTCTGCCAAGCTGTCACTGCCGCTGGCGGTGATGTCTCTGCTCGCCGCCTGCGCGAGCCCGCCGCCGCCACCTGAACCGGTTGATCGCGGCACCATCAACCAACCACCGCCGGCTTTACCCGCAGAACCTGAGCAGGCCTTCGATACCGATGCGCTGTCGCAAGTCACCGACGTTGCGTTGAGCACGGGCACACTTGCCGCCCGCATAGAGCGCAACGACATTCTCTCCCGTGGGCTCGACGCCACCACGCTGGCGTTGATCAATGCTCGGCTCGCATGGCTGGATGGCGACGTTTCGATGGCCATGCAGCAACTGGATAGCGCCGCCACTGCCAACGTTGAGGGGCGCGAACTGGTGCTGGCTGAACGTCAAAGTATCGCCGCCCAGCAGCGGCAGTGGCTGTCCGCTGCCAAGTTTGCTTGGCAACGCGGCAAACTGCAGCCCGACCAGAGCGGCGACCGGGGCGATGAGTTGTTTGCAAACCTCATGCGCCTCACCGAACAACAACTGCTGCGTGCGCAACTTGCCGGCGGCGCACCGGAGTGGGCGGGTTGGGTAGACCTCGCCCTCGCCTACCGTGGCGGTCGCGAGCAAGTCCTCAGCTGGATTGCCAGCCACGATGGTCACCCCGCCATCGACAACCCGCCCGCCGCGCTCAATCGCTGGCTGACCCAGCAGCCGCCGGCCAAGGTGGCGCTGTTGTTGCCGCTCAGTGGCAGACTCCAACAGGCGGGGGAGGCGGTACTCGAGGGCGCTGTGCAATCCCTGTATGAACGCTATCGCGAAGCGGGCACCCGCCCCGAACTGATCACTATCGATACAACATCGACGTCCGACGCCCTCACCGCCTATCGCCGCGCAGTCTCGGCGGGTGCCGACTTCGTCATTGGCCCGCTGACCCGAGAGCGGGTTGAGGCTGCCTCGATGATGGGCCGGCGCTCGGTACCGCAACTGGCACTCAATCGGCCGGCCTCACTGTTGCCCGGCGAGGCCGAACAATGGGCCGCCATCAGCCTTTCCCCAGAGGATGAGGCTCGGCAACTGGCTGATCTTGCATTTGGGGACGGCCGACGACGCGCGGTGATTGTGCGCCCCGACAGCGACTGGGGCCGGCGACTTGAAGCCGCACTCGTGGACCGCTGGCGGTCCCTCGGTGGGCGCCTGGTTTCCGTCGCCGAGATCGAGCCTCAGGTGCCTGCCACCCAGACGCTGAGCAACACCCTGGGCGCCGCCGATAGCGAGCAGCGCATCACGGCAGTCGAAGATGCTTTTGCTGCCCCCGTGTCGGCCAGAGCGCGACGTCGAGCCGATTTCGATGTGATCTTCCTGATGGCCCCCGATCCAGCGACAGCACGCGAGCTGCGCCCGCTACTGGTCTACCACTACGCTGGGGATGTTCCCGTCTTTGGTCCTGCCAGCGTTTACAGCGGCAATCAACAGGCCCGTAACCAAGATCTCAACGGTCTGGTATTTGTTGAGACACCCGCAGTACTCCAAGCCGCTACGGTCGATCGCTTTACCCGCTTGCGAGCGCTGGGCAACGACGCAGTACTGATGATGGACCACTGGCAACAGACCCAGGCCAGCGCCACGGCAGTCGTCAGTGGCAAGAGTGGCATGCTGTCGCGTCAACCAGACGGCAGTGTACGCCGCGAGCTGATTGCGACCCGTTTTGACGGCGACAACATTGAGAAGGCACCGCTACCCTGAGCGTCCCGTTGACCATGGCACTGGCATTGAAAACAGAGGGTGAATATTGGGAGCAGCAGGCACTCGCTTTCCTGCGCAGTCAGGGGCTGCGTCTTCTCCAGCAGAATTTTCGCGCCAAGTGCGGGGAAATCGACCTGATCATGTTGGAGCAGGAAACTCTCGTATTCGTGGAGGTTCGCAAGCGTCAACGGTCGCGATTCCTCCATGCCGCCGCCAGCATCGATGGGCGTAAACAGGCTCGCCTATGGCGCACTGCACAGGCCTACCTCCTTACCAGGCCCGATCTTTCTGCCAAGCCCTGCCGCTTCGATATCATTGCCTGGGACATCGATTCCCGACACCCGCCAGGCGCGGACTGGCCACAGCCACGCTGGCTTCGCAGCGCACTGACCGGCTTTTAGGAGACACATGTCATGGATCATTTCGACAGGGTCGCCACCTCGTTTCAGACACATATCGAAGCCATCAGCTTGTCGGTGGACGCCATCGCCAGTACGGCCGAATACGTCGCAGAATTGGCAACCGCTGCACTGCTCGATGAACGCAAGATCATTGTGATCGGCGCGGGAGCAGACGCCGCAACTGCCATGACATTTTGTGAGCAATTACGCAAAGGCTGGTACCGGGAACGTCCGGCGCTGCCAACGGTCGAACTGATTGCACGCACGGCGGAACCACAGTCTGCAGGTGTTGCATGGCTCGCCGAGCAGTTACAAGCACTGGGTCAGGCCGGCGACTTGCCGGTTGTGTTTTGCGCAGCGCTGGATCTGGAGGAGATGGAGAGTATCGCCACGGCGGCGGCCATGCGGGGATGTGAGCCTGTTTGGCTTGGCAGTCGTGGCCCGGGTACCAGCCTGGACTTTCCGGACTCACCAGCGGCAACCCGGCACCTGCTCAACCTTGCGGCTGCGAGCTGCCTGGCGGAGCTGATCGATATCAATACCTTTGGTCCATTGGAGGATTAACCTTGCTCAACCTGAGAAACATCTGCGTCCTCATCGCCGCCAGCGCGATGCTGTCGGGCTGCGGCTCCCTGCTGGCCACCTTTGATTCGGGTCCCATCGAAGAAGACAGCGGAGAACGCACCTTCGCCCAAAGGCTGGAAGACGAGACCATTGAAACCAAGACCATCGTCAACATTCGCGCCGCTGACGAGGGTTACGACGATGCTAACCTGCTGGTGGTCTCCTACAACGGCTACGTTTTGCTCGCCGGCCAAGTGCCCAGTCAAGCACTCAAGGACCAGGCAACCCAGGTCATTCGTAACATCGAGGGTGTTCGTCGCATCTACAACGAGCTCGAGATCGGACCGGCAACCACCGCGGGAGTGCGTACAAATGACGTATGGCTGACGACCCAGGTCAAATCGGCTTTGCTGTTTCGTAGCGATACCCCGGGTTCGCGCATCAAGGTCGCCACCGAAAACAGCGTCGTCTATCTGATGGGTCTGGTGACGTCCGAAGAGGCCGATCGTGCCACAGCGGTGGCGAGGGGTATTGAGAACGTCGCCAGAGTCGAAAAGCTGTTTGAGCTGATCGACCCTACTTCACAATCTTGAGTGAGGGCCGGCCACGCTCCGGTGTGGGCGGCTCATCTTCCGGGGGCGTGGGCTCGGGATCATCCTCGGGCGGATCAAAGACCATGCCCTGACCATTCTCCCGAGTGTAGATGCCTAGCACCGCGTTGATTGGCACGTGGATGTCGATGGGCGTACCACCGAATCGGCCGTTGAACCAAATGGCTTCGTTGGAAATCTCGAGCCCCATCACGGCACTCGGAGAAACATTGAGCACAATCTGCCCATCGGAGACGTAGGCCTCGGGGACAGAGACACCATCAGCGCGCGCATTCACCAGTAAATGGGGCGTGCAGTCGTTATCGACGATCCACTCGTAAATGGCGCGGATGATGTAGGGGCGACTGGGTGTCACACGCGCATCTCGCGCTCCTGGATCGTGAGGCTTTCCTGGAAGGCTTCACGGGCGAACAGACTCTCCATGTACTGCAGAAGCGGCTTGGACTGCTTGCTCGGACGGATATCCACGCCCAGTGCCGGCAGACGCCAGAGAATCGGCGCGATGCAGCAATCGACCAGGGTGAATTCGTCGCTCATGAAGAACGGCTTCTCGGCAAAAATCGGCGCGATGGCCATCAGGCTCTCACGCAGCTCTTTGGCAGAACGGGTCACCACGTTGTCACTGCGGGAGTTCTGGATCGCGTCAACCAGTGCACACCAGTCGCGCTCGATGCGGTACATGAACAAGCGGCTCTCGGCGCGGGCAACCGGGTACACCGGCAGCAGCGGCGGATGGGGAAAACGCTCATCGAGGTATTCCATCATGACCTTGGACTCATAGAGCACCAGGTCTCGGTCCACCAGCGTCGGCATGCTGTTGTAGGGGTTCAGGTCACCGAGTTCAGCCGGTGCCACCCCATTCTCAGACTCCACCAGGTCGACTGTGACGCCCTTTTCCGCGAGCACAATGCGCACGCGATGGCTGTAATGGCTGGTGTTATCAGAGAACAGCGTCATCGAAGAACGCTTGGATACGACACCCGAGGCGTCATCTGAGAGTTTCATTCACTCGCTCCGGTTTACGGGGGTGTTGGCAGAACAGGAATCGCCCGGCCACTGACGCAGCCGGGCAGCCTGATCAGTGGACGTCTTTCCAGTATTCCCGGCTCAGCAGCCAGGCAAAGACGAAGAATACCGCAAGGAAGAGCATGACACCCATGCCCATTCGCTGGCGCTCCAGCTTGAAGGGCTCGGCGGTGTAGGCGAGGAAGTTCACCAGGTCGTACATCGCACCATCAAACTCTGCGGTGCTCATCACACCGGCAGCGGCAATTTCGAGCGAACCGCAATCCGCGTCCGCGGTGTGGGCCCCAGAAAGCGGGTCCACTTCACTGTGGTCACCAGGACCGGCAGCACAGACGGGCATACCCTGCAGCTCCATCAGCACGTGAGGCATGCCCACCTGCGGGAAGACACGGTTGTTCACGCCATAGGGGCGAGTGTCGTCCTGGTAGAAGTTGCGCAGGTAGGTGTACAGCCACTCGGGCTGACGCGCTCGGGACACCAGCGTCAGGTCGGGCGGTGTCGCACCGAACCAGACTTTGGCATTGGCCTTGTCCATGCTGTTGTCCATCAGCGCACCGATCTTAATGTCCGGGTCAAACATCAGGTTTTCCCGGTACAGATCCTCTGGAATACCCAGGTCACGCGCAACACGGTTGTGACGCGAGTACTGCAGCGAGTGACAACCCATGCAGTAGCTGGTGTAAACCGCCGCGCCGCGTTGCAATGACGCCTGGTCCGCGGGGTCAGCGACGAATTCATCGCAATCGATGGTGCCACAGGCGTGGGCGGACTCGGCACCCACTACCTTCAGCGGGATCACGGTCAGGATTGCTACCACCGCGAGCATGGCGAGGCTCTGGAACATATTCATGCCGCCATTCATGGTCACGCGCTCGGGTACAGGCTTGTCCTTACCCATCGTGCTCCAGATGGGCATGGCCAGGAAGAACAGGAAGTAGAAGATCGAGCAGATCTGCGCCAGTACGGTACGCGCAGGCGTCGGAGACTTCACGCCCAGAACACCGAGGATGATGAAGGAGGCCACGAACAGCAGCAGCATGACCCGGTTAATGTTGCTGCGGTAGCGCCAAGACTTGACCGGGTTGCGGTCGAGCCAGGGCAGTGCAAACGGAATAGCCACCGACGCTGCAAAGAACACAAAACCCCAGAACTTGTCGGGTACCGCACGCAGTACCGAGTAGAAAGGCGTGAAGTACCACACCGGAGCGATGTGCTCAGGGGTCTTGAGGCCATTGGCGATTTCAAAGTTGGCGTACTCAAGGAAGAAACCACCCATCTCTGGGGCGAAGAAAATCACGCCACAGAAGAAGAACAGGAATACCGCGATGCCTTGCAGGTCATGCACCGAGTAGTAAGGGTGGAACTTGATGCCATCCAGCGGCACGCCATTGGCGTCCTTGTGCTTCTTGATCTCAACGCCATCGGGGTTGTTGGACCCCACTTCGTGCAGCGCCAGAATGTGCAGGACGACCAACGCCAGCAACACGATGGGCAACGCCACCACGTGCAGCGCAAAGAAGCGGTTCAGGGTGATACCGGAGATGAGGTAATCGCCGCGAATCCAGGTGACGATGTCTTCACCAACGACTGGAATCGCACCAAACAGCGAAATGATCACCTGCGCACCCCAGTAGGACATCTGCCCCCAGGGCAATACATAACCTACGAAAGCCTCAGCCATCAGCACGACGAAAATCAGCATGCCGAAGATCCAGATCAACTCACGGGGTTTCTTGTATGAGCCGTACATCAATGCGCGCATCATGTGCATGTAAACGACCACGAAGAACGCCGAGGCACCGGTGGAGTGCATGTAGCGCAGCAACCAGCCGTAATCGACATCGCGCATGATGTACTCAACCGACGCGAACGCTTCTTCGGCGCTGGCGGTGTAGTTCATGGTCAGCCAGATGCCGGTCAGCAACTGGTTTACGAGTACGATCAGCGAGAAAACGCCAAAGAAGTACCAGAGGTTAAAGTTCTTGGGCGCATAGTACTTGCCCATGTGGGTGTCCCAGGTACGGGTCACCGGGAGTCGGGCATCAACCCACCCCATGAAGCCTTGAAGGGCCTTTTCCATTACGCCACCTCCGAATCGACGCCGATCACGAGAACGTTGTCACTCTCGTAGGAATAAGGGGGAACCACCAGGTTCTCCGATGCCGGCACGCCCTGATAAACACGGCCAGCCAGATCAAACTTGGAACCGTGACAGGGGCAGAAGAAACCGCCTACCCAATCGTCCCCGCCGAGGTCAGCAGCGCCCACTTCGGGTCGGAACTTAGGGGCACAGCCCAGGTGGGTACACAGACCAACCAGCACCATGACCTCGGGGTTAATCGCCCGGGCGACGCCATCGATGTAGGCGGGCTGGTCCGAAGTCGTTGAGCCCGGATCCTTCAATTGGCCATCGAGGCCATCCAGGTCGGCGATCTGGCTCTCGGTGCGGCGGAGCACGTAAACGGGCTTACCGCGCCACTCAACCACAACCATCTGTCCCGGCTCGAGTTTACTGATATCAGCCTTCACCGGTGCGCCAGCGGCCTTGGCCTTCTCTGACGGGTTCCAGGATCCGAGGAAAGGTACCGCGACCCCGACCACGCCAGCCACACCAACGGCGGAAGTCGCCGCGGTCAAAAATCGGCGGCGGGTCTGGTTGGAATCGCGCTCCTGCGCTGTTGCTTCGCTCATGGATGATCTCCAGATGAGTTTTTCAGTTCGCAGTGCCAGGCACTGCGTTGGGTTCAGACCACCAAGGATCTGACTTGCTTAATTCAGGCGCCCGAATTTTAAAGGTCGGCCCCTCTGCCAGCAAGGCCAGAAGCCCACAAGATGTGCGCTTATCGCCACATAATCCGGACTACCGCCAACTCAACGGCAAAAAAAAAGCCGGCACGAGCCGGCTTTTTCCTGGGTTTGGCAAATTAGCGCTTCGAGAACTGCGGACGACGACGCGCCTTGCGCAGACCGACCTTCTTACGCTCAACCTCACGGGCATCACGGGTCACGTAGCCCGCTGCGCGCAGCGTGGGACGCAGTGACTCGTCGTAATCCATCAGGGCGCGGGTCAGACCGTGACGGATCGCACCCGCCTGACCAAAGCTGCCGCCACCTGCAACGGTGACGTTGGCGTCGAAAGTTTCGACGTTTTCGGTCAGCTCGAGCGGCTGGCGTACGATCATGCGGGCAACTTCGCGACCAAAGTACTCATCGATGGAACGGCCATTGATGGTGATCTTGCCGCTGCCGGTTTTCAGGAAAACGCGTGCAGTGGAGGTCTTGCGACGACCAGTGCCGTAGTACTGTGCAGTAGCCATTGTCAGTCTCCTCAGATATTCAGGGTCTGCGGCTGTTGCGCAGCATGCGGATGCTCGGGACCTGCATACACCTTCAGCTTGCGGAACATCGCACGACCCAGCGGGTTGCGCGGCAGCATGCCTTTAACGGCGCGCTGCAGAACACGCTCAGGCGCGCGCTCGATCAGCTTTTCGAAGGTGAAAGACTTCAGGCCACCCGGGTAACCGGTGTGGTGGTGATACATCTTGTCGGTCTGCTTGGCACCGGTGACCCGGATCTTCTCGCAGTTGACGACGACGATGTAATCGCCCATGTCCATGTGGGGGGTGTATTCGGGCTTGTGCTTGCCGCGCAGACGATGCGCGATCTCAGCAGCGAGGCGCCCGAGAGTCTTGTTTTCGGCATCAACGACGAACCAATCGTGGTGAACGTCGCCAGCCTTGGCGCTGTAGGTTTTCATAAAGGTCGCTTTTAAGGGCAGAATTCGAAGAGCGCGGGATATTACTGGAAGGACACCCCCCTTTCAAGCACGATTTTCACTGCCATTTTTACGGTCAGGGATGGTGCTCCTGGGCGAGATAAGCATGGCTTTGCATTTCTTGTAGCCGGGACAGCGTCCGCTGGAACTCAAACGCCAACAATCGGCCTGTGTACAGCGCCTCCGCCGGCACTTCCGCAGAGATAATCAACTTCACATTGCGATCGTAAAACTCATCGACCAGGTTGATAAAGCGCCGTGCGGCGTCTTCGCCCTTGCTATCCATCACCGGTACGTCCTGTAACAGTACGGTATGGAACACCCGCGCCAACTCGATGAAATCGCTGGGGCTACGCGGCTGGCGGCAGAGCGTGTCGAAAGTCATCCAGGCGACCCCTTCAAAAAGGCGCTCCAGCGCCACCACCCGCTGATTGATTTCAATCTCAGCCCCCGGAGCATCCTCCCGGTGGGTCAGCGCTTTGAAACGCTCATCGAGCCGCTCGAGAGACGCGGCATCGTTCGGGTGGTAGTACAGCGCCGCCTGTTCGAGCGTGCGCAAGCGGTAATCGATGCCAGCATCGACGTTGACGACCCGGGTGTGCTTCTCAATTAATGCAATCGCCGGCAAAAAACGCGCCCGCTGGAGCCCATTCCGGTACAGATTCTCCGGCTCGATGTTGGAGGTGGCCACCAGGGTGACCCCCCTGGCGAACAGGGCCTGCATCAAGCCACCCAGTATCATGGCATCGGCAATATCACTGACAAAAAACTCGTCGAAACAGATCACGATCGCGTCCCGAGCAAACTCATCGGCGACGATTTCCAGCGGGTTTTTTTCGCCGTCCAGTGCCGTCAAACGCTGGTGGACACGCTGCATGAATCGGTGAAAGTGCACGCGCAGCTTGCGCTCAAATGGCAGCGTGTCGAAAAACGTGTCCATCAGGTAGGTTTTTCCGCGCCCGACCCCACCCCAAAAGTACAGGCCGCGCTCAGCTTCACGAGCACCACCCACCCAATAGCGCAGCCGGGCGATGGGCGAATGACTCTGCGACTCCCGCACTACCAGCCGCTGCCAGAGGTCCTGCAATTCAGCGACGGCGTTGGCTTGCGCCTCGTCGTGCTGGAAATCGTCGCGGCCAAGGTCTTGTTGATAGCGCTGGGCGGGATCCATGGGGTCAATCGTATCCAAACGGAACAGTTTTCGGTTGGCGACTCTAGCGACGTCGGAGAGTCACGGCAATCGGCATCATTTTTTGCCGGAATGACGCAGCGAACCAACAACAGGGTTAAACTATCAACAGGAGGAACTAACTATGTTTTCAGCAGCGTTATTGGCCGGAGCGGCTGCGCTCGCGCTGGTGGTAGGTCTCGGGATCGGTTGGATGCTGGGCAGCCAGCGTCGACCCGCGCACCGGGACGCCATACAGGACCTGGAAACCCGTCTCGAGCAGGCGGTCGAGGACCGCAGCGAATACGAATCAGAAGTGCGCGAGCATTTTGCGAAGACGGCAGAGTTGCTCAACCGACTGACCGATGATTACCGGTCCGTGTACCAGCATATCGCCAACGGTGCCGACCAACTCTGCGACGGTGAGGTGGTTGTCCCTGCCGATGCACTGGCCAGTCCGGATGTCGGCGAGATTCCGCCTCAGTTGGTGGATGTTCAGCAGCCGCTTGATTACGCGCCGCGTAAGAGCGCCGATGAGCACGGCCAGTTGTCAGAGAACTTTGGCTTGGAAAAAACCCCCGAGCCGCAGGAACAAGAGCCCGCCCGCATCAGTATCTGAACGCCCTAGGCCGGGCTATCGATATCGACAAAACAGTGCGCAATATCAAAGCGATCTGCGATCCACTCCCCCACTGAGCGCGCCCCAAAGCGCTCGGTGGCATGATGTCCCGCCGCAATAAAGCCGATACCGCGCTCGCGAGCCACATGCACCGTCTGCTCCGAGATCTCTCCTGACACGAACAGGTCGACCCCGGCATCCGCTGCCAGGTCGATGTAGGACTGTCCACCACCCGTGCACCAAGCCACTCGCCGCACCGGGCGCTCGGCAACTGACAGCACCGAGCGAGACAGGGCCTGCTCCAATCGCGCAGCGATCTCAGACTGCGGCTGTTGCGCCAGGTACTGCCCCACAAAGACCGGAAGCGTCGTGTCATCGGGGTTCAGCGGGCCAAACTCGCTCACGCCGAGCGCATCACCGAGGCCTGCGTTGTTGCCGAGCTCAGGGTGGCAATCGAGGGGCAAATGATAGGCATAGAGGTTGATGTCATGCTGAAACAGACTACGCACACGACGCCCTTTCATGCCCACCAGCGGCTCGGGCTCACCGCGCCAGAAATACCCATGGTGTACCAAAATCGCATCTGCGTCCCACGCAATAGCGGCGTCGATCAACGCCTGACTCGCCGTCACCCCAGTGACCAGGCGCGCGACTTCGGGCTTTCCCTCAACCTGCAATCCGTTGGGGCAGTAATCGCGAAAGCGTGACGGCTGGAGCAATTCATCCAGCGCTTCCCGTAATTGTTCTCGGGTGACAGACATGAAAACCCCTTTATCATGACAAGTTCAGAGCGCAGAGCTTACCGGGCTTGCGACTTGATAAACACGTTCGGAGCCACCGCTTGAGAAATCTGATTTACAACCTGGTCTGGCCGACGCTCGCGGGCGTGCTCGCAGCGGTACTGATCCTCGATCGCTGGGTGCTTCACGAACCATTGATCAGCCAGCATGCCACCGGGCCAGAGAGCTATCGCTCGGTCGTGGCCCGCGCCACGCCCTCGGTGGTGAACATTTACACCGCCAAAGTGGTCACCCAGGGCCGCAGCTTTCTCAACGACCCACTGCTGCGTCGTTTTCTACGCACTGCACCTGCCAGCCAGCGGGTCGAGCGCTCGCTTGGCTCCGGCGTCATCATGAGTGCCGATGGACACATCATCACCAACAACCATGTCATCGCCGATGCGGAACAAATTCAGGTTGTGCTGGCTGATGGGCGCACCGCCAACGCGGTGGTCATCGGTAGCGATCCAGAAACCGATTTGGCCATTCTCAAGACCGACCTCGACAATCTGACCCCCATTGAAGTGGCGGACTCCGACGCCATCAGCGTGGGCGACGTCGTGCTGTCGATTGGAAATCCGTATGGATTCGGCCACTCGGTGTCGCAGGGGATTGTCTCTGGCCTGGGGCGCTATGGCTTGCGCCTGTCAGTCTACGAGGACTACATCCAGACCGATGCCAGCATTCACTTCGGCAGCTCTGGTGGCGCGCTGGTCGATGCAGCCGGTCGATTGGTCGGCATCAATACCCTGATATTTACCGCCAACGGTGATACTCCCCAGGAAAGCACTGGCATTGGCATTAACCTCGCGACCCCCAGTAATCTCGCGACCTTTGTCATGGAAGACCTGATCAGCTACGGCAAAGTCGTGCGAGGTTGGCTGGGCGTTAGTGTCGACTTATTCCGAACGGTAGAGCAATCGGGGCGGTCGACGTCACAATTGGTCGTCACCGAACTGCCCGTTGGCGGTCCCGCGCAACGCGCTGGCATTCAAACTGGCGATATCATCGTGTCGCTCGATGGCGAGAGTATCGATGATGGGCGTATTGCCATGCATCGCATCGCCCGATTGCGGCCCGGAGAAGTGGTCACAGTCGGTGTTGTGCGAGGCGCAGAGCGCCTCGAATTGGAAGCGGTAGTCGGCTCGCGGCCCGGGCTCGGCGGCTGAACTCAGTCGCCTGAACCGCTGCGAAGCTCGGCGCTGCGGGCATGCGCCTGCAACCCCTCACCCATCGCCAAGGTCGAAGCCACACTTGCCAGTGCAGCGGCACCCTCTGCTGAGCAGGCAATGACCGAACTCCGGCGCTGAAAGTCGTAGACGCCAAGCGGTGATGAGAAACGTGCCGTGCCCGATGTAGGCAGCACGTGATTGGGACCCGCGCAGTAATCACCCAGCGATTCAGAGCTCATTGACCCCACGAAGATGGCACCGGCAATGCTGATCTGTTCCAACAGTGCATCGGCATTTTCAGCGGCGAGCTCGAGGTGCTCCGGGCCAATACGATTACTCAACGCTACGGCGTCAGCCATGCTCGGTACGGCAATCAGCGCACCGCGCTGCTCGAGCGATGCTCGAATAATGTCAGCCCTGGGCATGGCCGGTAAGGCCTGCTGCAATGCGAGTTCAACCCGCTCCAGGTAGTCATGGTCCGGAGAAATCAGAATCGCCTGGGCCTGCTCGTCGTGCTCCGCCTGTGAAAAAAGATCCATCGCCATCCACGCGGGATCCACAGACCCATCCGCGAGAATGAGGATCTCCGACGGCCCGGCGACCATATCGATCCCCACGGTGCCGAACACCTGGCGTTTTGCCTCGGCAACATAGCGGTTGCCCGGGCCTACAATTTTGTCGACCCGCGGCACGCTGTCGGTGCCATAAGCCAAGGCAGCCACGGCCTGCGCACCACCCGCGGTGAACACCTGATCGACGCCGGCGATCGCCGCAGCCGCCAGCACCAATTGATTCAACTCCCCTCGAGGTGCAGGCACCATCATGACCACTTCCGGCACACCCGCCACCTTGGCGGGAATCGCATTCATCAGTACCGAAGAGGGGTAACTCGCTTTGCCACCGGGCACATAAAGACCGGCGCGACCGAGGGCCGAGACACGTTGGCCCAACCGATTCCCGAGCGAGTCGGTGATCTGCCAGGAGTGGGCGAGTTGGTGCTCGTGGTAGTCGCGAATGCGCTGGGCAGCTGTTTCAAGCGCCTCACGCTGCGTCGCGGGAATGGCGGCCAGCGCCGCCTCCAACTGCGCGCGATCCAGTTTGAGGTCACCTATTTCATCCAGCTCACGCTCGTCAAAGCGACGGCTGTAATCCAGCAGTGCCGCATCACCCCGAGCGCGAACATCGGCAATGATCTCGGCGACCTGGGACGCGAGAGTCGGGTCGCGATCATCAGGCCGCGCAGTCAGGTCGGCGAAGCGTTGCTCAAAATCAGCATCCGCGCTATCGAGACGCTGGATAATCACAACACCGCCTCCTGAGCAGGGGTGACACCCACAGCGGAGCGCAGCGCATCGGTAATCTCTGTGATCAGTTGGTGATGCGTGCGCATCGCCGCCTTGTTCACCACCAATCGACTCGACACATCAGCGATATGGGTCAGCGGCACCATGCCGTTGGCTCTAAGGGTGTTGCCGGTATCCACAATATCCACGATTTCGTCTGCGAGGTTCATCAGGGGTGCCAGCTCCATAGCCCCGTACAGCGCGATGACATCAGCCTGACGCCCCTCCGCAGCGTAGTGACGTCGCGCCACATTGACGAACTTACTCGCTACCCGCAGCCGCGGGCGATCCCGGGGCGCATCGGCAAAACCGGCGGTCATCAGCCGACAGCGGGCGATACCGAGATCGAGCGGCTCGTAGAGCCCGTCGCTGCCGTATTCAAGCAACATGTCCTTGCCCACGACACCCATCTGGGCTGCGCCATGACGCACATAGGTGCAGACGTCGGAACCCCGCAGCAACACCAGCTGTACCCCCGGATGATTGGTCGGGAACAACAACTTGCGACTGGTCTCGATCGACTCGAGTGGCTCAACCCCCGCCGCAGCCAGCAGCGGCAGGGTTTCCTTGAGAATGCGCCCCTTAGTCAGGGCAATGGTGAGCTGGTCACCCGGCAGCGAAACCACCCGGTCTCTCCTTTCAGTTGGGCAGGCGCCTGATATCGGCACCCAGGGACTGCAGCTTTTCCTCGATACACTCGTAGCCGCGGTCGATATGATAAATGCGATCCACCAGGGTCTCTCCGTCCGCCACCAGCCCGGCAATCACGAGTGATGCCGAAGCGCGGAGGTCAGAAGCCATGACAGGGGCACCGTTGAGCTTTTCACGGCCCCGGATCAGTGCGGTATTACCTTCGATCACGATGTCAGCGCCCATACGATTCATTTCATGGGTTTGGATCAAGCGGTTCTCGAAAACGGTCTCGGTCACCCGCCCCACGCCCTCAGCGACGCTATTCAACGCAGTGAACTGCGCCTGCATATCAGTCGGAAAACCCGGGTAGGGTGCGGTGGTGATATCCACAGCGCGAGGGCGGCGACCCACCATGTCGAGTTCGATGACATCGTCTTCGGACGTCACGTCAGCGCCCGCTTCGCGCAGTTTTTCCAGCACGATGTCGAGGTGGTGAGCGTTGGCTCCCTCGAGGCGAATACGCCCGCCGGTCGCTGCGGCAGCCACCAGATAAGTACCCGCCTCGATACGATCCGGCATCACCGTGTAATCGCAGCCATGCAGCCGTTCAACGCCTTCGATCACCAGGGTCGAAGAGCCCTCACCACGGATATTGGCACCCATCGCCTTCAGCGCGAGCGCCAGATCCACCACCTCGGGTTCGCGGGCAGCATTGCGTATGGTTGTCGTTCCGTCGGCGAGACAAGCCGCCATGAGCAGGTTTTCGGTCCCGCCCACGGTGACCGTCTCCATATTGATTTCCGCTCCGCGCAGTCGGCCATCCACCGTCGCCTTGATGTAGCCATCCTGGACCGAAATCTCCGCACCCATGGCTTCCAAGCCCTTAAGATGAAGATCGACCGGCCGACTGCCTATAGCGCAGCCACCCGGGAACGACACCTCGGCACTGCCAAACCTTGCCACCAGCGGCCCCAGCACCAAAATGGAGGCACGCATGGTTTTGACCAACTCATAGGGGGCCCGCACGGCGCTCACCGCCGACGCGTCGACCTCCAGCGCCATGCGCTCATCGACGGTCAGATCCACACCAAGACAACCCAACAACTCGATCATGGTCGTGATGTCGTGCAGGTGCGGCAGATTGCGCAGCGTGGTCTTGTCAGCCGTTAATAGTGTCGCAGCAATAATGGGGAGTGCCGCATTTTTGGCACCGGAAACCTTGAGAGTGCCCGCAATCGGACGCCCGCCTCGGATCAACAAATTGTCCAAAACCTTGACCTCAGCCCGCTTCCGCAGGCGTGAGCGCGCGAATATTGACGGCGTGGATTGTCCCAGCGGCAATCACCGGCGACAGCGGCGCGTAGACCTTTTGCTGACGCGCGACCGGTCGCATGCCACCAAATGACTCACTGACCACAGTGACCGTGTAGTGGCCGCCGTCGATACTGACGGTCACCTCAGCCTCGGGGAATTCGGCGGCAACCAGTGCCTGAACTTCGTTTGCTTGCATCAGTCCGCTCTCACTCCGCAGCCAGGGTATCGGTGTTCCACCCGGCGATGACCTTGTCCACGTCACCATTCGCGGCATCGAGGGCATCGGCGAATTGGCTGCGGTAGATCTCGCCGAGGTTGACGTTCTCAATGATCATATTGCGCAACTTCCAGCTGCCATCTCGGTACAGCCCCATCTGGTAGCGCAGGGTGTAAACCTTGTCTTCATCACCCATGACAGACTGGGTCACCGAAGCCACCCGGGCGTTATCGGGGGAAATTTCCGCTTTCGCTACCTTGGTCTCGGAACCGCCGAACGCCAACAACCCTTTGCCATAGGTTTGAATCAGCCCGGTGCGAATCACAGCGGTAAAGGCGTCGAGCTGGGTGCGCAATCGCTGCTTGCCCGCGTCGTCGAGTTTGCGATAGGTCGCGCCGGACGCCACGTCCCCCATCACGCCGCGAGCAAAGCTGCGAAAGTCCACCAAACCGTCGAGCTCTGCGCCGACCGCGTCGTAGTAACGCTCAGGCTCCTTGTCGAAGTAGCTATTGGCGTCGGCAACCAACGCCATGATGCGATCGGTTGCCTCTGCGATCAGTTCACCAGGCTCAGCCGAAGCTGCCTCTTGCGCCTGGGCGTTGATACCCACAAACAGCGACAACAGCGCCGCCGCCAGCAGCCGAAACGTCGACCACCCACCAGTATTGACCATCATTGAATTCTCCGTTGTGCCGCTCACTGGGGTAATATGCGAGCCGCAATCCTTCCTGTGTACCCTATGATACCCGATCACGGACCCACTCCGCGTCCTTCACTGACCGCCGCACCCTGTCACCAGTTCCATGCCTGTTGATCTCATCGTCATCGCTGTGGGTCTGATTGGCCTGGTCTGGAGCGCCGATCGCTTTGTGGATGGCGCTGCCGCCATCGCCCGGCGTATGGGTATGGCACCGCTGCTGATCGGCATGACCATCGTCTCGATGGGTACGTCTGCGCCAGAGATTCTGGTATCCCTGATGTCGGCCATGGCCGGGTCGGGAGAACTGGCGGTAGGCAATGCTTTTGGCTCCAACATTGCCAACATTGGCCTTGTACTGGGTGCCACCCTGCTGATTTCGCCCATCACGGTGGGCCGCACCACCGCGGTCAACGATCTCCCCCTGCTGACCGCGACGGTACTGGCAGCCTTTGCCCTGCTCTGGGATCGCGAGCTTTCTCGGGTGGACTCGATCATTCTGCTCGGCGGTTTGTTGGTGTTCATCATGCGCATGATTCGCCACGCCAAGCACCCCGACATCAACGATGAGACACCAGAGATTCCCGACTACCCCATCGGGCGTGCCTGGCTGGTATTTCTCATTGGTCTGCTGGCGCTGATTGCCTCCTCCCGTGCTCTGGTGTGGGCATCCATCAATGTCGCCACCAGCCTTGGCGTTTCAGAGCTGGTCATTGGGCTCACTATTGTTGCTGTGGGCACGAGCCTGCCCGAGCTCGCCGCCTCCGCCGTCAGCGCCATGCGCGGCCATGCGGACATTGCCATCGGTGCAGTCGTGGGATCGAACATGTTCAATCTGCTGGTGGTGCTGGCACTGCCGGGGCTGTTCGACACGCTGAGCCTGGAGTCAGCCGCTGTGACCCGCGACCTACCCGCGGTGCTGGTCACGACATTGGCCCTGGTGATCGCCACCCGCATTGGCTGGAATCGCGAATCGCAACGGTCTCATCTCGGCCGCTGGTCGGGCGCCGTCTTCCTGATGCTATATGTGCTTTACTACGCTTGGTTGTTTGCGACCCCGGGGGGCGCTCCGACATGACATCGTTTTCGCCACAACAGCTTCTTGAATCAGCGCGGCGGACACTGCAGATGGAGAGCGACGCGGTGGTCGCCATGTCTGAAAAACTTGACCCCACTATTTTCGCCCGCGCCTGCCAGCTCATGCTGGAGGTGGACGGCCGCGTGATCGTCACGGGCATGGGTAAGTCGGGTCATATCGCCAACAAGATTGCCGCCACGCTGGCGAGTACAGGCACACCGGCGTTTTACGTGCACCCGGCCGAGGCGAGCCACGGTGACATGGGCATGATCACCGAAAAGGACGTGGTACTGGCGCTGTCGAACAGCGGCAGCACGCCCGAGGTGGTCACACTGCTGCCCCTGTTGAAGCGCCTGGGGGTCGCCCTGATTAGCATGACCGGCAACCCGGCCTCACCGCTGGCACTGGCCTCTGACGCCCATATCGATACTGGCGTTGAGACCGAGGCCTGCCCGCTCGATCTCGCTCCCACCTCCAGCACCACAACCAGTCTTGTCATGGGTGACGCACTGGCGATCGCATTGCTGGAAGCCCGCGGCTTCACCGCTGAAGAATTCGCCTTCTCTCACCCCGGGGGGGCGCTGGGTCGCAAACTGCTGATGCTCGTTGAAGACGTGATGATAGGCGGTGAGGAAGTTCCCCGGGTAACGCCCCAGTCGACGCTGGCTGAGGCGCTCATGGAGATCACCGCCAAAGGTCTCGGCATGACAACGGTGGTTGATGCCCACGACCAATTGCTGGGCATTTTTACCGATGGTGACCTGCGTCGGGCACTGGAACACCGCCCCGACGTCAACAGTGACCAAATCGACCGTTACATGTCTCGAGGCGGCAAGTCTGCCACGCCGCACCAACTTGCGGCCGAGGCACTCACAGAAATGGAAAACCACAGTATCAGCACCCTGGTCGTTCTCGATGAACAGCAGCGGGTCTGCGGCGTGGTCAGTATGCTCGCCCTATTGCGAGCGGGGATAGCATGATGGACAAGGACCTGATCGCCCGGGCAGCCCGGATCCGGCTGGTGGCGTTCGATGTTGACGGTGTGCTCACCGGCGGCGAGGTGATTTACGGGAACGCCGGCGAAGAGCTCAAGGCCTTCAATACCAAGGATGGACTCGGCATCAAGCTGCTGCAGCAAAACAGCATCGAGGTGGCACTCATCACCGGGCGGAACTCAGACATCGTCTCGCGACGGGCCGCCGAGTTGGGCATTGATATTTTGATTCAAGGCCGGGACGACAAGCTCGCAGCCCTCAAGGAAGTTGTCACTGCCCGGGATATGAGCCTCGCTGAGTGTGCCTACATGGGTGATGATTTGCCTGATCTGGGCGCCATCCTCGCTTCCGGCGTGGGGGCCTGCCCGGCAGATGCGGTACCCGACGTCATGGCCAGGGCACACTGGAGTGCCCGCCTACCCGGAGGCCGCGGCGCGGCACGGGAATTCTGCGAATTCCTGTTACGCGCGCGTAGTGACTGGGATGCGGTCATTTGGGAATACGAGCATTGAAGAAACGCGCATCTTCAGCCGCGGCGCTGGTGGGTGCGACTGCCCTGTGGTTGACACTCGACCAAACGACGCAGCCGCTCGGTGGCCAGGAAGACGCCACTGAGTCGCTGAATCAGACCTATCTCTCCTCGGTCAGCCACTGGCGTTTTGATGCGACTGGCGCACGCCAGGACACGCTCAATATCGACCATGCGGAACGCAAGGTAGGCCGCGGTGATACCCAGCTTGAAGGCATCGACTTCCTCGGTCGGGACGACGAAGGTTACGACTGGTCGGTGGCAGCCGGCAGCGGTGTCTGGTGGGAAGGCGCTGAGCAATTGAACCTCCGCGGGGATGTACGGGTCCAATCCGATGCGAATGGCGGCATACTCACAACACCGGACCTCAATCTGAGTCTCGCCAACAACACGGCGCAGACCGGGTCACGCATTGAACTGACGACGCCCGAAAGCCGCACCACCGGGTATGGACTGGATATGAATCTCGACCAGGGAAAGGTCACAATAAGGAACAATGTTGAGACAACATACAGGCCTTGAATCCCTGCTACGCCACGCGCTTGGCGTATTGCTGATCGTGCTGAGTGGCGCCACCACTGCACTGCCAGACGACCGCCAACAGGAAATTCGTATCTCTGCCGATAGCGCGGCCCGTGACGATGTGGCGGGCCTGACTCGCTATACAGGTAACGTGCTACTGGTTCAGGGGTCGCTGAGAATTTCCGCCGACATGATCAGCGTGAGTCATGACCGGGAGCAGACTTCCATGATTGTCGCCGAAGGCAGCCCGGCTCACCTCTCTCAACTTCCCGCCATCGATGAAGCGCCCGTGGAAGCCTCTGCAGAGCGCATCGAGTACTCCCGCAGTGACGACCTGGTGCGGCTGCTGAGAGGTGCACGCATCGAACAAGACGGGGCGATTGTCAGTGGCGAGACCATTGATTACCTGGTGAGTGAGCAGCGTGTGCTGGCCAGTGCCGGTGATGCCGACACCGGGAAACGCGTCGAAGTTGTCATCCCGCCCGAAGCCCTGAACGAGGGCACTCAGTGACCGCCACGCTCGCCTGTCGGCATTTGGCCAAGGCCTACCGCGGACGACAGGTCGTTCGCGATGTGTCGATGCAGGTCTCTGCCGGGGAAATCGTCGGCCTGCTGGGGCCGAACGGGGCGGGCAAGACGACCTGCTTCTACATGATCGTCGGCCTGGTCAATGCGGATGCGGGAGAAATCCTGATTGATGATCGCGACCTGACAGCGCTGCCCATCCACGAACGCGCCCGTGCGGGACTGGGCTACCTGCCACAGGAGGCCTCGGTATTCCGCCGCCTCAGCGTACGCGACAATCTGCTGGCCATTCTGGAAACCCGCAAAGAGCTCAGCCGCAGCCAGCGCAAAACAATCTGCAATGAATTACTGGATGAGTTCAATATTGGCCATCTTTCCAGTTCGCTGGGGCAGGCACTCTCTGGAGGTGAGCGCCGGCGCGTGGAGATCGCCCGGGCGTTGGCGACTGAACCCACTTTCATCCTGCTCGACGAACCCTTCGCGGGCGTCGACCCCATCTCCATCAGCGACATCAAAGACATCATTGCGCACCTCAAGAACCGGGGAATTGGCGTACTGATTACCGATCACAATGTCCGCGAGACACTCGATATCTGCCAGCGCGCCTATATCGTGGGTGAGGGCCAGGTGATTGCGTCGGGCACGCCCCAAGAAGTGCTGGCAGACAGCAAAGTACGCGCAGTCTATCTGGGCGAGGATTTCAGACTCTGATGGATACGGGGCCGGCCGGCCCCACCTCGCGCTGTCATTCGCCCCATGATGTGACCGCGTCATCAAAACCATGCAATTTGCGAGCCAATCGTTTGCTAGTGACTTGTAGGCAGGGCTAAACTGAGGCCGCAAGAACGGGTTTTGAGGGGATATGAAGCAGGCACTGCAGCTCAAACTGGGTCAGCAATTGACGCTGACACCTCAGCTTCAGCAGGCAATCAAGCTGCTGCAGCTGAGTTCGCTTGACCTGCAGCAGGCGATCGAAGAAACCCTCGAGAGCAATCCGTTACTCGAGCGCGAGGAGGAATTGGCCAACGCCGGAGAAACCGCCACCGACGGCCAAACCGAATCTGCCGACGCCACCGTCGATTTCGCCGACAAAGGCGCCGATGAGCAGCCTGCAGACGACCTGCCTGTAGATACTCGCTGGGAAGACCTGCTGCCATCTTCGGCCCCACCTTCTGGCGGGGGAGACAGCGGCGATGAAGGCATGTTCGGCGATCGAGATGCCAACCCGGAGTCCCTGCAATCCCAGCTGCTGTGGCAGTTAAATCTGACTCGGTTCTCTGACACCGACCACACCATTGCCCTGGCCCTCATCGATGCCCTCGATGAAGACGGCAGGCTGCAGCTGAGCCCCGAAGAGATTCTCGACAGCCTCGGTGATGCAGACATAGAGCTCGACGAAGTCGAGGCAGTGTTACACCGGCTCCAGCATTTCGAGCCCACTGGTGTATTCGCTCGTGATTTGCGCGAGTGCCTGCTACTGCAGCTGCGCCAGATGCCTGCGGATACGCCGTTTCGCAGCGTCGCGGGCAATCTGGTCAGCCGCTTTTTGGAACAGATCCCCAGCGCTGACCCGAAGCAACTGGCACGGCGACTACGAGTCCAGGACACCGATATTCGTGCCGCTCTCGAACTGATCCGTTCGCTGGACCCGACGCCGGGAGCCAGCGTTGGAGATGACAATACCGAGTATGTAATTCCTGATATTTTTGTCAGAAAAATCAACGGTCTGTGGCGAGTTGAACTGAACCCCGATATCGCTCCGCGGCTACAGATCAATGACGTCTATGCGCAACTGGCCAGCGCGCCCGGTGGCGGCAAGGATCGGGATTTCATTCGTGACAACCTGCAGGAAGCTCGCTGGTTCATGAAGAGTCTGCAGAGTCGCAACGAGACGCTGCTCAAGGTAGCGACCCGAATCGTCGAGCATCAGCGTGCATTCCTGGACATCGGTGAAGAAGCCATGCGCCCGTTGATTCTCGCGGACATCGCCCGCCAAATCGACATGCACGAATCAACAGTTTCCCGGGCCACCACTCGCAAATACATGCACACCCCCCGCGGGATTTTTGAGCTCAAATATTTTTTCTCGAGCCACGTCGCCACCTCCGAGGGTGGCGAGTGTTCATCCACCGCCATCAAGGCACTGATCAAGAAGCTCGTAGGAGGCGAGAACCCCAAGAAACCACTGAGCGACGCCAAACTCTGCGAAATGCTCAAAGAACAGGGCGTTATCGTCGCCCGCCGCACCGTCGCCAAGTACCGTGAACAGCTGCAGATCGCGCCTTCCAATGAGCGCAAGCGACTGTTCTAGTATCATGAGGCGCTGAAGAAGGAGAACAGCCATGCAACTTACCGTCAGCGGACACCACATCGACATCACCGACGCGCTCCGCAACCACGTCAGTGACAAGTTCCAGAAGTTGCAGCGACACATCGATCACATCACCAATATCGAGGTGACCCTGATCGTGGAGAAACAAATACACAAGGCCGAAGGCAATCTGCATATTTCAGGGGCTGATTTATTCGCCTCTGCCGAGTCAGATGACATGTACGCTGCCATCGACTCACTGGCCGAAAAACTCGACCGCCAGATCATCAAACACAAGGAAAAACACCGAGGTCACTGAGGGAGATGTCCGCGCTCGAAGACTTACTGAGCCCTACCCGAACTGTCTGCTCGGTCGAAGCAGCCAGCAAGAAACGTATCTTCGAGATTGTTGCGCACAAGATCGCGGAATCCACCCAGGGGATCGACGAAGACCAGATCTACCTCCAGCTGCTGGCCCGGGAAAAACTGGGCAGCACTGGACTGGGACGAGGCGTTGCCATCCCCCACTGCAGAGTCGCAGGGTGCCAACAACCGGTTGGCTCCCTGCTCACTCTTTCCAATGGCGTTGATTACGACGCCCCAGACGGCAATCCCGTCGACCTGGTATTCGCGCTGCTGGTCCCCGAAGCAGCCACACAGGATCATCTCGATATTCTCGCCGAACTGGCTCGCCGCTTCTCGAGTGAAAGTTACTGCAGCGCCCTTCGCGCGGCCCGCAGCGAGCTTGAGCTGGTCTGCTCAGCGCTCGAAGAACCGACGGCCTGACCATGCGCCTCGTCGTCATCAGCGGCCGCTCTGGATCGGGCAAAAGTACTGCGCTGCACCAACTGGAAGACATGGGTTATTACTGTGTCGATAACCTGCCCGCCGCCCTGCTGGGCCAGCTGACCAACGAGTTCGCCAGCGGCCAGTACGAGAGCTTTGCCGGTGTGGCCGTCTGCATCGACGCTCGCAATTCCACGCGAGACCTCGAACAATTTGAAGACCAGCTCGGCGCCCTGTCCGAGGGGGTACACCACCAGCTCATCTATCTCGATGCCAAGGACCCCGTCCTGATCAAGCGATTCAGTGAGACCCGTCGGCGCCACCCCCTGAGTCGCGATGACCGTTCGCTGGCTGAGGCGATGCACGTAGAGCGACAGCTACTCGAGCCCCTGGTGGCGGCCGCCGATCTGGTGATCGATACGAGTGAGCTCACTCTCTACGAACTGCGTTCGATGATCTCCAGCAGAATCGGTGAACGCAGTAACGAGGGTCTGTCGCTGCTGATAGAGTCCTTTGGATTCAAACGCGGCGTTCCCGGGGACGCCGACCTTGTGTTTGACGCCCGCATGTTGCCCAACCCCCACTGGGTCCGCGACCTCAGAGCGCTCACCGGTCGCGACACAAAGGTGGTTGAGTTTCTCGAAGCTCAGCCGGAAGCGACCGCATTCACCGAAGACCTGATCGGATTGTTACAACGCTGGCTACCCCATTATGAAAACAGCCAGCGTAGTTACATGACTGTAGCGGTGGGTTGCACGGGCGGACAGCACCGCTCAGTTTATGTGGCCGAGCGCCTGTGGTCCGCCATGCGAACCCAGTATCCCGGCGTCCAGCTACGTCACCGTGAGCTACCCGTTTCGGAGTCAATGTGACTGAATGTGAGATCACCATCATCAACAAGCTGGGGCTGCACGCCCGGGCGGCCGCCAAACTGGTAGAGTGCGCCGGCAGATTTGCCGCGCGCATAGAACTGGGTCGTGACGCACAGTGGGTCGACGCCAAGAGCATCATGGCGGTCATGATGCTGGCAGCCGGGCAGGGAGTGACACTGCAACTACGCTGTGATGGCGCCGACGAAGATGAGGCCCGCACCGCCGTCATAGCGCTGATTAACCAACGTTTCGGCGAGCCGGAATAATTCCCCAAGCACAGGGTGCCTTAAGCGCGCCGCTGATCGATAATGCGCGCCGAGACGAAGGGAAGATACCGTGACCCACGCTGCCCCCACCCATCAGCAACTGACTCGCGTCGACAGGGCGCTGCGAGCCGGCACCCTGGCCGATGTGGCAGGCATTATCGCTGAGATGTCGCCGGGCGACGTCGCCTACCTGATCGCATCGTCTCCCCCCGCGCATCGCCATATTCTCTGGAGCCTGCTGGAGTCAGAGCAGGAAGCCGAGGTCGTCAACGAGCTACCCGAGGACCTGCGTAACGCTTTCCTCGTAGAGCTGCAGCCCGAAGCACTCGCCTCGATCGTCGGTCAGCTGGACGACGACGATGTCGCTGATATTTTGCAAGACCTGCCTGATGCCATCACCAGCCGTGTGCTGCGCATCATGGACAGCCAGGACCGCGCCCGACTCGAAACCGTTCTGAGTTACTCGGACGACGTCGCTGGCGGTCTCATGAGTACCGACACGATCACTATCCGCGCCGATCTGACGCTCGACGTGGTGCTGCGCTATCTGCGCCGCCACAGCGAAATTCCTGAAAACACCGATAGCGTGCTGGTGGTCAACCGCGAGGACAAGTACGTCGGCCTGCTGCCCATCCGCACGCTGCTGGTTTCAGATCCCGGGATCTCCGTGCGCGAGATGATGGTTACCGATCGTGAACCGATACCCGCTATGACCGACGCTGCCGAGGTAGCGCGGCGGTTTGAACGGAACGACTGGATTTCCGCCCCGGTGGTCGATGACGACGGCAAGCTGCTCGGCCGAATCACCATTGACGACGTGGTCGATGTTATCCGCGAGGAAGCCGACCACTCCCTGGCAGCGCTGGGTGGCATTGGTGAAGAGGATACGTTCTCACCCGTTATCCAGTCCGCTCCGCGACGGGCTGTTTGGCTCGGCGTCAATCTGCTCACCGCGTTTGTGGCGGCGTCCGTGATCAACCTGTTTCAGGAGACGATCGAAAAGGTTGTGGCGCTTGCCGTACTCATGCCGATCGTCGCTTCCATGGGCGGAATCGCAGGGACCCAAACACTGACGGTGCTGATCCGAGGTCTGGCCATGGGCCAGATCCACCGGGGCAACCAACTCTGGTTGGTTGGGCGTGAGGCCACCGTCGGTGCCATCAACGGGCTACTCTGGGCGAGCGTGGTGGCACTCGCCGCCTCCATCTGGTTCAACGACTGGAACCTGGCGATGATCATCGCCCTCGCCATGGTCATCAACCTGGTGACCGCAGGCGTCTGTGGCGCCATGTTGCCCTTGCTGCTGCAACGGCTCGGGATCGACCCGGCACTGGCCGGAGGCGTCATCCTCACCACCGTCACCGATGTGGTGGGTTTCTTTGCATTCCTTGGTCTGGCGACACTGTTCTATGGATAACGAGCAAGAAGAATTCGAGTGGGATGGCCCCAGCAAAAGCGAACGCAAACGGCAGATGCATGCACTGCAGCAGATCGGCGAACGATTGGTCGCCCTACCCCAAAGCCAGCTCGACAAAATGCCTATCAGCGACGACAACTTGCTGGAAGCCATCATGCTCGCGAGACGCATCACTGCCCGAAGCGGTCGCCGTCGGCAACTGCAGTTCATCGGCAAGTTGATGCGAACAGTGGACGCAGAACCCTTGGTTGAAGCGCTCGCAGCGCTCGACAACCGCAAACAGGCGGACGCGGCCCGCTTCCATCAACTGGAGCACTTGCGCGATGCGCTGCTGAGCGAGGGCGACAAGGCCCTGGAACAGGTCACGGCGGTGTATCCAGACGCAGATCGTGCCCACATCCGGCAGCTCTTGCGCAATCATCAGCGAGAAATCAAAGCCGAGCGGCCTCAAAGTGCCGCCAAGTCGTTGTTCCGATATCTGCGAGAACTCGACGAACAGCAAGAGTCCGACTTCGACAGCGAATAACCTCGGGTAACTACCGGCCGGCTTCCGCCGCCTGTTGACGCTCCCTCGACTGGGTACTCTTGGCGTCAAAAATTCGCTCGAACCGCACTTTGGGCGACCCCAACTCGCCACTCACCGAATAGACCCCGCTGGATAAACTGTTCACTTGATCTTCGAACAGTTGGCTGAGCACATAGGCACCGGCCGCAATCGGCAACCCTCCCGCCAGCGCGGCCACCCAGGGAATGTTACTTGCCAGCGGCAGCGTCACCACCAACTCACCATCGATAGTTTCAGTCAGCAAATCGATGTCGCTGTCGAACAAGAAGCTGCCACCGGAACCCTCAATTTCGAACCCAGGAATGGCCAGCAAGCCATTCCCGAACTGCAGTTCACCCTGCGCGGTATCGAAAGCCACACCGGGTTCAAAGAGCTGATTGATGTTCGCGCGCTGAACCAGGCCCGCCAGATTGAGCAAGGTGAGAATCCGCAAGGCACCGGTTGCCTGGCCAGACACCGGCAAGAAGGAACCGTCGCGTAGTTGCAGCGACAGCGTGCCGTTGATGTTGCCGAGCCCGACGTTGAGCGGCGAATCCAACCACCCGAGATCCGCCGTCAAGGTGCCTCGGCGGGTCTCCAATATCCGAGGACTGGACAGTTGATCGAGGGTGTCCCCCACGTCCCCGAGCTCACTGTCCAGCGCCAGCGTGCTGGTGTGCTCCCCTTCTTCGTAGCGCCAGCGGAATGAAGAGCTGTCGTTGAAGAAAATGTTGGCCAAACGACCGCTCAAACCATCCAGCGACAGTTCGCGGCCATCGCTTTTCAGTGTGAATGAAGCCGCACCGAGTTGCTTGCCCTGATAGGCGAGGTTCGCGAGCACCACATCCACAGGTGCCTTGAGATCCGGAGGCCGGATATCGTCGCGTCGCTCGGTCGGACCCATGATGTCGGATTCACTCTCCGGCGTGTCAAAAGACGGCATCCTGTCGAGGTCGAGGGTGTTGATGATCAACGCATTGTTGGAGCCATCGTGCTGCAGGGCCAGCTCTGCATCGAGCCATTCCGCGTTGATGCCGAGCATCTCCCAACCAACGAACGGCGTGAGGTCAATGGAGACCGGACCCAGCTGAACATCTCCGAGCGAAACCTCATCGATTTGCATCGCCTCGATACTCAGATCGGCGCGAGAATCGGTGACGGCATTAGGCAGTTGCAGATCGCCGATGACTCCCAGCCACTGTTCGATATCGACAGTTGCGAGCCGACCCATCAGGTAATAGCCACCTGTGATGTCGGGCTCCGGTGGCAGAAATGGCTGGTCTCTGGGGGTCAGATCGAAACTGCCGCCGACCAGCGTACCGCCCCTTCGGTAGAGCTGTCCGTTCACCCGACCCTGCCAGAAGAAATCCAGTGGTGCGTTGTCATCGAGGCTGAAGCTCACTGACAACTGTGACTGCTCCTCCGGCAACTTACCCACCGGTGCGGGCAACTCGAGTGCAAGCCCTTCCAAGTCGCTGCGAATGGTTATCTGGGTATCCGCACCCGCCAGCACTTCGACCGCAATCGCGGTATCGCCCTGCACCGGCAACTGCAATGGTGGCTGCAGCCAATCCGTCAGTGCCGATGCTGTCGGTGTTGCGCTAAAGCGCCCCGCAAACACTACGTCTTCCGCGTCACCTGCGAGTTGCGGATCAATGTCGACGGCGATGGTGGTTCCCAGCGCATGGCCTGTCAGTGCCTCACTCTCGAAGCCACGGGCGAGATCAAAGTTGAGCCCTCCAGTCAGCGAATCCGCACTGAGATCCAGCGCCGCGGAGCTGAGGGCTGCGTCGGTGAGGTCACCCTCCAGCTGAACCACGAGTGAGTCATCGACCCGGTCGATATCCATCGCCACATGCAGCGCTGCCGTCAGTTCACCGGCGCCGGAAAGATCCTCCAGCAAGCCACCGGCACGCTCCGCTACCGGCGTCTCACGCAATAAGCGCAAGGTGGCACCCACATCGGAGCTGATGTCCGTTTGCACCTCCAACTGGGTGCCGCTGCGTCGCGCCATCACTTCGACGCTGGTATCTCTGGCCAAACTTCCCAACATCTGACCCCGATCGGACCAGACACTGATCCGGGAATCGTCCAGCAGCACCGTGCCAGCGAGTTGCTCGACACCCGGCCACTCAGGGTGGAAATCAATCGCTGCATCATCGAGAGCAAGACCGAGTTGCATGGTCTGCTCGGGCACATCCCAGCGCTGCAGATCTCCGCGCCAGACAAAGGTCGCATCCCGGGCCGTTCCCGGCCCAATGGCCGTAGACAACCAGTCGAGCAGCTCGGGCTTTACCGTCTTTGGAATAAAATACTGGCGCACAGCGACATCCGCCTCGCTGAGACCCACGGTCAAATACATGCCCAGCGGCAGATCTGCCGCTTTCGTGAGCGGGATATCCATGGCGAACTGAACCGCCGCGTCGAACTCGGCAGCTTTCGCAACAAGCAGACCGTCCTCGAGGAACAGTGTGTCAGCCCCCCACCGCGCCGAGAGGCGACCCATCACGTGATCGAAGTCGATCGCCTGCTCATAAACTCGCGGCAAATCCAGACTGAAGCCATCGCTATCGATCCAAGCTGTGGCTCCCTCGGGGGAGGCCTGCACATAAGCATCGATGCCCGCGAGCCCCGGCACCCCCATGAGCGGCAATGTCGTGGCGTCGCGCACATTTGCGCGCAGCCACCACCCCTGTTCGAACGTCACCCCGGGCTGCAAGCTCGCCTCGAGCCGCTCCACAACACCCGATGGCGCAAGCGTGGTCAGCGAGCGCTCGAGGGCGCCCGAAAAAACGCCGCCTTCAAGCAAGGTATGCACGGCCGCGCCAGCGTCAAAGTCTTGAAGATGTACCGCCCAGCCGGCTGTGGCTGCACGCACCTGTAACCGGGGAATCGTGAACGCATGCTCGCCGGCGGAGGCCCGGGTATCTTGCAGATCAAACTGCCAGCCCGTCTCATCCCGTCGCAGCGCTGCGTTGACGGCGCCCCCATCGAAAAGGAAATGCTCCTCACCCACGCGTAGATCGATATCGTTGACGTCCCCCACGATTTCCCAGCTGGGCTGCCCGTTCAGCGGCTGATACCAAAAATTGATGCGTCCTGCGCCTGAGAGGTCGATATCGAACAACTGCGCAATGACGCCGAGCTTGGACGCCTGCACCGTCCCGTGCATCTCCCCCTGCGACGCCTGTGCATCGAAGGGGTTACCGATTCCCTGCCCGGACACCGTGACCAACAAACCCTCATCACTGCGTAGCCGGGCCTGTACTCGGCGCTCACTGCCCACGCGACTCAAAGCCATCTGCGCAATCAGGGGGACCGAGATTTCGCTCCCGTCCGCCACAACCCGGGTCAGTAACAACTCTCCGTCATTCACCGAGATGCGAGTAAATGCCTGCAGTAAGTCGCTGAAATCATCGAAGGTGACCCCGCCAGCGGGTCGATCGTCGGTCACCTGGTCGTCGAAGTACCACTCGATCTTGGGTTGATTGAGTTCAACCGCGTCGAACCGCGGCGCCAGCGCCAGCAGGCTTGCCCAGACGTCCAATCGTAGTGTGGCGCGCTCGAGCCTGAGCACATCGCTGCGCGCATTGCGCGGGCGCAGTGCCAGGCCGGTGACCTCGATCTCGGGTGAAAAGCTGCGCATACGACCCGAGAGTTGCTGAACCGTGATGGTGCTTTCAGTGATGCGACTGAGCTCGGTGACAAGCTGGGGCGAGTAGCGTGGCATGGCACCGAGCAGTACCCGGGCACCACTCACATAGATTGCAAGCAGCACGACGGCCACCATCAGTCCCCGCCAGAGCAGTACGCCAATGCCGCGGTGAATACGCTCAGCCATGACGCTCCGGCCGAATGCCAAAACGTGCCAGCAAATCGCGCGTCTCGCACAATGGCAGTCCAACCACCGCGCTGTAGCTACCCGAGATAGACCTCACAAAACTTCCTGCAAAACCCTGTATCCCATAGGCACCGGCTTTGTCCCAGGGTTCCGGAGAGTCCAGGTAGTCATCAATCTGCTCATCGCCCAGGACAGTAAAGCTAACTTCGGTGGCGACCAAAATTGATTCGAGACGCTCACCATCACGCACAGCAATCGCAGTCAGCACCTGGTGGTGACACCCGGACAAGCGAGACAGCATCGCTCGCCCCTCCGCGCGCGAACCCGGCTTGCCCAGAATGTCGTTACCGATCACAACCGAGGTGTCAGCAGCCAGCACAACGGCATCCACGCGGTGGCTGGCAGCAGCCTTCTGCTCTGCCATTCGCAGCACATAGTCTCGTGGCACCTCGTCGGGGACCGGTGTCTCATCAATGTCCGCGGGTTCAACCTCGAAGGGAACCTGTAACAACGCCAGTAACTCGCGGCGTCGTGGACTTGCAGAGGCAAGTACCAGTCGCATCAGGCGACGTTCCACTCACGACGGATGTCCCGAAGCAGCCAGCGGACCGGGGGCCAGAGCAATGGAATACCGAGCAGCGGGAGCAGGAACTCACCCCCTGTGGGTGGCAGGCCTACGAGACTGTGCGCCCATCGTTCAACCACTCTGGACAGCGCAATCAGCATGACGATCGTCGCGGTCTGCTGCAGTAGATCGAACTGTCGAATACGTTGGTAGTTAAGCAGGATGATCAAGGTAGAGCTCACTAAGCCCAGAGACTGAGCGCCGGCCGGCGCGCCTTCCATCAGGTCCAGTGCCAGCCCCATCGTCGCCGACGTAATAATGCCGACCCGGTGGGGAAGTGCCAACACCCAGTAGCACAACGCCAGTTCTGCGAGCGGTGGCCGGAAAGGCCGCCAATCGAAAGGTATGGGGAACAAATGGAGGACGAGCGCCACTGCCAGCGTCACATAAATGACCCAATTGGCGTGCGCTCGTTCCATGGTCAGTGACTCTCCGGGCTGCCCTGCTCGCCGCTGGCGATCAGCACGTGCCTACCGCGGTCGAGTGCAGCGAGCGGCTGGGCAATCACTGTCGCAAATGCTGCGCCGGGGAGCAGTTCAACGGCGGTGACACGGGCAACCGGATAGCCGGGTGGAAAACGCCCGCCAAGGCCTGAGGACACCAGCAAATCACCAATCGCCACGTCTGTGGTCGCAGCAATATGTCTGACTACCATGCGATCGAGCTCGCCAATACCCTCGGCAATACCTCGGACACCGTTGCGGTTCACCTGCACAGGTAAAGCGTGGGAGGCGTCGGTGATCAGTAGCGCACGGGAACTACTGCTGCCAGTGAGGACTATCTGCCCCATCAGTCCCTCGGCACCCAGCAGGGGCTGGCCAACTTCCACGCCGTCACTGCTGCCCTTGTCCAATACCAGTAAATGTCGAGCAGGATCGGGGGTGACCGCAATCACCTGTGCGACAAGTACTGCTTGGTCAATATCCTCGGCGGAGTTCAGCAGTGCTCGATAGCGGGCGTTTTCTGCAAGCACTGCCGCGAGTTGCTGCGCCTGGCCACTGACAACGAGATTCTCCTGCCGCAGACGTTCATTCTCCTCACGCAATTCAGCCCGGGAGCGAAAAAACGCGCCCGCTTGTTGCCAGGCGTCCCGCGGCGCAGTCGCCAGCTGGTAAACCCCGGTAGACAGATCAGTGGCAAAGCCCCGCACCCTGTCGAGGCGGTCGTCATTGCGCAGGAACAGCAGGCTGGCGAGGCACAGCAACACCACCAGCGCCAGCCGGAAGCCAATGTGCTTTTCTTTGAGGAAGAGCGGTTTGATGGTTGCGTCTCCAGCAGACCGCGCTTAGGGCATCACTCGGTCGAGAGCAGCTCGAGCGCGCGACGGTCCATCATCTCCAGGGCGCGGCCGCCACCACGGGCCACACAGGTGAGGGGATCATCAGCCACCAGCACCGGCAGGCCAGTCTCGGTCGCGATGCGCTTGTCGAGGTCGCGCAGCAACGCCCCACCACCGGTTAACACAATGCCACTCTCGGCAATGTCTGCTGCCAGCTCGGGCGGAGATTGTTCCAGCGCCATTTTCACGGCACGCAGGATCGCATCGAGCGGCTCCTCAAGCGCATCGTGAATCTCATCGCTGTTCAGCGCGAAACTCTTGGGTACCCCTTCGGCAAGGTGACGGCCACGAACATCAATCTCCCGCAACTCGCTGGTGCTGAAGGCGCAGCCCACTTCCTGCTTGATGCGCTCCGCAGTGGCGTCACCAATCAGACTGCCGTATTTCCGGCGCACATAAGCAACAATCGATTCGTCAAAGCGGTCACCGCCAACGCGGATAGAATCCCGGTAGACCACGCCATTCAAGGAGATGATCGCGATTTCAGTGGTGCCGCCGCCGATATCAACGACCATGCAACCCGAGGCTTCCTCGACTTCAAGTCCAGCACCAATGGCAGCAGCCATGGGCTCCTCGATCAAGCGCACTTCCCGTGCGCCAGCACTGAGTGCCGACTCGCGGATCGCTCGTCGCTCCACTTGCGTCGACATGCACGGTACGCAGACCAGCACGCGTGGGCTGGGGCGGATAAACTGGGTTTCGTGCACTTTGGCAATAAAGTGCTGGAGCATTTTTTCGGTGACCTGGAAATCCGCGATGACCCCGTCCTTCAAGGGGCGGATAGCCATGATGTTTCCTGGGGTCCGGCCCAGCATCAGCTTCGCTTCACGGCCCACCGCCTCGATGGACTTCTGGCCGTTATGAATGCGGATCGCCACCACCGAAGGCTCATCGAGGATGATGCCCCGGTCCTTCACATAAATCAGGGTATTGGCCGTACCGAGGTCGATCGACAGATCGTTGGAAAACATGCCACGAAGGCGCTTGAACATAGTACTCCCTTGCATCGCTGCCGAGCCCGGCGCTGCGCCCGATGCGCATGCCGGTGACCGCGAATGACGGCCAGCCAATTCCATTGCTTCAGGACCGAAGTCGCCCTGAATTTCTTTGAAAATGAACTGTTTCGCCCACTCAGACAATGCAGCGCAATGTAGCAATGCAGGGGTTTTTGGGCAAGGTTCAATATGCTAGCGTCCGCCGCTTCCACCTCTTGCAAGGATAGACACGATGCCGGTCAACGAGACCGATGTGCAGCAGGTCGCTCTATTGGCCCGACTGCAGATTGACGATGCCTCCCTCGGCGATGTAACCGACCGATTTGGTCGTATTCTGAACATGGTCGATGACCTAAACACCGTCAACACTGACGGCGTTGTACCGATGTCCAATCCACATGACGCCGTACAGCGATTGCGTGAAGATAGCGTCAGCGAACACCTGGACCGCGATGCGTTGCTGGCCAACGCTCCCGAAGCCGAAGACGGGTACTTTCAGGTACCGCGGGTGATCGACTGATGGCAGACTCCCAAACGATGGAATGGCAGAGCGTCACCGAATTGCGCGAGGCCCTGGACAAGCGTGTCGTCAGCGCGCGCGAACTCACCGACCTGTTCCTACAGCGCATCGAGGCGACCAATCCCGCCCTCAACGCGGTCATCACAACCTGCCCCACGTCCGCGCGCGCTCAGGCCGACGCTGCCGACGCTGCCATTCGCCAAGGTGAGGCAGGCGCCCTGACCGGCATTCCCCTGCTGCACAAGGACATTTTCTGTACTCGAGGTGTGACCACCAGCTGCGGTTCAAAGATGCTCGCCAACTTCGTGCCGCCCTACGACGCCACCGTCGTCAGCCGGCTCAACGACGCAGGCATGGTGACGCTGGGCAAGTGCAATATGGACGAGTTCGCGATGGGCTCTTCGAATGAGACCAGTCACTTCGGTCCCAGCCGGAACCCCTGGGACCCCCAGCGCGTGCCCGGTGGCAGCTCCGGGGGCTCCGCCGCCGCGGTAGCAAGCGCGATGGCACCGATCGCAACGGGCACAGATACCGGCGGCTCAATTCGCCAACCCGCAGCACTCTGCGGCATTACCGGCCTCAAGCCCACCTATGGGCGCGTCTCCCGTTACGGGATCGTCGCATACGCATCATCGCTCGATCAGGCGGGGCCAATGGGGCGTAGCGTCGCGGACTGTGCACTGACACTGCAAGCCATGGCGGGGCAGGACCCTGCAGACGCCACCAGCGCCGACCGGGAAGTCCCGAATTTCAGCGCAACGCTGGACCAAGGGGTTGAGGGTCTGCGCATCGGCTTGCCCAAGCAGTACTTCGGTCCCGATCTGGACCCACACATGGCCACAAGTATCCACGCTGCGCTAGCGCAGCTGGAATCCGCCGGCGCCAAACTCGTAGAGGTCGACCTGCCACATACCCACCAGTCGATCGCTGCCTATTACGTGATCGCTCCGGCGGAGGCCTCAGCGAACCTTTCACGCTATGACGGGGTTCGTTTTGGTCATCGTTGTGATGACCCCGCCGACCTGCAAGATCTTTATCTGCGCTCGCGCAGCGAGGGTTTCGGTGAGGAGGTCAAACGTCGGATCCTGGTGGGCACCTACGCGCTGTCTGCCGGCTTCTATGACGCGTACTTCAAGAAGGCACAGCAAGTACGACGAATTATCAGTGACGATTTTCATCGCGCCTTCGCCGATGTCGATGTCATTGCAGGCCCAGCAACGCCTGGCCCCGCCTTCCGACTGGGTGAAAAGAACGCCGACCCACTCGCCCTGTACATGGAGGATGTCTATACGCTCGGGGTGAACTTGGCCGGGCTTCCCGCCCTGTCGTTACCCGCCGGCATGGTCGAGGGACTACCGGTCGGGCTACAGCTGATCGGCAGACCCTTCGACGAAAGTACGGTGCTCAGAGCAGGCCATACGCTGCAACAGCGCAGTGACTGGCATTTGCAGCGTCCCACCATGGAGACCCTGACCCAATGAGTTACGAAGTTGTCATGGGCCTCGAGGTCCACCTCCAACTGGCCACCGCCTCAAAGATTTTTTCCGGTGCCTCCACCGATTTCGGTGCTGCCGCCAACACCCAGGCTGATCCGATAGATCTCGGGATGCCAGGCATGCTGCCGGTACTGAATGCTGAGGCCGTTCGCTTTGCGGTGATGTTCGGGCTGGGTGTGGGAGCCGAGATCGGTCGACGCTCGGTGTTTGATCGCAAGAATTACTTCTACCCGGACCTGCCCAAGGGCTACCAGGTCAGTCAATTTTTCGAACCGATCGTGGGTCAGGGGGTCTTCGAAGTCCCCATGCCAGATGGCACCCTGTTTCCCATCCGCATCACGCGCGCCCATCTGGAGGAGGATGCCGGCAAGTCTGTGCACGATCTCTTCCCCGGCAAAACCGGGATTGACCTCAATCGCGCCGGTACGCCGCTACTGGAGATTGTGACCGAGCCGGACTTCCGCACCGCCGAACAGGCGGTCGCCTATCTGAAGGCGCTGCACGCACTGGTGACCTATCTGGGCATCTCGGATGGCAACATGGCCGAGGGTTCAATGCGCTGCGACATCAACATCTCGCTGCGCCCCGCAGGCAGTGACGAGCTTGGCACAAGAACCGAAATCAAAAACGTGAATTCCTTTCGCTTCGTCGAACGCGCCATTGCCAGCGAGACCGAGCGCCAGCGTGAGCGGCTGGAGGACGGCGAAAGCATTGTGCAAGAGACCCGTCTCTACGATGCAGACCGCGATGAAACCCGCAGTATGCGCAGCAAGGAAGTCGCCAACGACTACCGCTATTTCCCCGAGCCGGATTTGCTGCCAGTAGTGATCGATGACGATTACATCGAAGCGATTCGCGCCACACTGCCCGAACTGCCAGGTGCCAAGCGCGCGCGCTTCATCAGCGAGTATGGTCTGAACGATTACGACGCCTCGCTACTGGTACCTGACCACGCTACCGCTGACTTTTTCGAAGCAGCAGCAGGTGCCAGTGGCGAACCTAAACTGGTAGCGAACTGGATGCTCGGAGACATGAGCGCGGCACTCAACCGCAGCGAACTCACTCTGGCTCAGTCACCTGTGAACACCTCGCAACTTGCCGCATTGGTCAGCCGTATCGCCGACAATACGCTGTCGAGCAAACTCGCGAAGCAGGTCTTTGAGGGCCTTTGGCAAGGTGAGGGCGAGGTCGACGACATCATCGAAGCGCGGGGCCTCAAGCAGGTGAGCGATACTGGCGCGCTCGAAGCCATGGTCGACCAGGTCATCGCGGACAACCCGGCACAGGTCGAGCAATACCGGGCCGCTGCGCCGGACAAACGCAAAAAACTCTCGGGCTTCTTTGTTGGGCAAATCATGAAGGCCTCGAAAGGCCAGGCGAACCCGCAGTTGCTCAACCAGTTATTGGTCAAAAAACTGGAGGGGTAGGCTCAGGTATCTTGAACGCGCCCCTTGAGAAACCGCTCCCGATTCTCGCGTTTTTTCTCAAGGCTCTTGCGCAGCAAGACGTAGACTGCACCGGTGCCACCGTGCACCGGTTGCGCCGAGTGAAATGCCTGAACGGCATCGAGATCCTGCAGCCAGCGATTGACATAGCCCTTCAGCACAGCGCTGCGCTCCTGATCAGGCTTGCGCTGCCCTTTGCCGTGCATGATCAGCACGGTGCGCAGACCGAGTTCGAGCGACTCGCGCACAAAGCTCGCCACCTCCTCGCGAGCCTCACGTACGGTCATCCGGTGCAAGTCCAGCCGCGCCTCGATATCGTACCGGCCCATGCGCAGCTTCTTGTAAACACCGTTCTGGATACCCGGTCGCTTGAACTCAAGCACGTACCACGCGTCGAGTGGTTCGATGCCCTCATCCACTAACGGGTTCATCGCTTTTTTGTCGAGACCCAGCGCGGCATGCCGGTTTGCCGCCGGGTCAGCGGTTTTGTCAGCGCGAGCGAGCCGCGCTCGCGGCTCGCGTCGGAGGGGCCTTACGCCGGCCATCTCCTGGGAGAAGAGATCATCGTCGTCCATGGGGTCGTCTCGGGGGGCAATTTACAAAGTATAATGCGCTGGCGTTCAAGGAGGACCACAGCATGCAAGGGAATGTGGTGACAGGTGCGGGCTACTTCTTCCGCGGACTGTCGATGCTGCCGAAGCCGGGCATCCGGCTATTCGTTTTGATACCGCTACTGGCAAATATCGGCGTATTCGTGCTGCTCGGCTCGATACTTTGGGGTTATGTCAGCGCATTCCAGGATTATGTCGGCAACGCCCTGCCCGAGTGGCTGGCGTTTATCACCTGGATCATCGCACCACTGGTCTGGATTGCCGGAGGCTTGATGACCGGTTACGCCGCCACCTTTGTGGTCCTCTTGTTTACGTCACCGTTTCACTCTCTCCTGGCAGAGAAAGTCGAGGAACAGATCACCGGCGAAGAACTGCCTGCACTGGAGGGTATTGGTGCTGCGCTCGCCGAGATCCCCCGGGGTATAGCCCGTGAACTCGGCAAACTGGCGTACTATGTTCCCAAGGCGCTGATCGTACTGATCATCAGCTTCATTCCAGGTCTTAACGCCGTCTCCCCACTGCTGTGGGTGTTACTCGGCGCCTGGATGATGAGCCTGCAGTTTGTTGATTACCCAATGGACAATCACCGACTACCTTTCAGCGAGGTGCGAGCCGCCTGCAGTGCCCGTCAGTTGAGCAGCATGAGCTTCGGTGGTGTCGTCGCGTTCGTGTCGGGCATTCCGCTACTGAACATGGTGGTAATTCCCGCAGCCGTCATTGGCGCGACCCTGCTGTGGTGTGACGAAATGCGCCCACAGGCCCTCGCCCGGCAGCGCTGATCCCACTTAGTCGAGCATGCCCTCTGGCGGCGGCACGCAAGCCAGGCGTTCACCCAGCAAGGCTTCAATATCGGGCAGCAGGAAGGCGTCATCCTCACTGGCAAAGCTGATCGAAACCCCCTGCGCACCCGCGCGACCGGTACGACCTATTCGGTGTACATAGTCTTCCGGGTCCTCGGGCAGGTTGTAATTCACAACGTGGGACACGCCGTCGACGTGGATACCGCGGCCCGCCACATCGGTGGCCACCAGTACCGAAATCTTCCCTTCCTTGAAGTTACTCAAGGTCTTGGTGCGCTTCGCCTGATTGATCTCACCTGACAGAATGCCGCAGGAAATACCCGCCTTGCGTAGCTTCTCGTAAAGGTTGCGCACCTGGTCTCGACGATTGGCAAAGACAATGACGCTCTTTGCCTCGGGTTCCCGCAGCACCTTGATCAGCACCTTGAGCCGCTCACGACTGGACACCAGGTAAACCCGCTGATCCACAGTCGCCGTTGCCACCCGTTCGGGTTCGATCTCTACCGTTACCGGGTCAAAGGTCCACTGCTGCGCAAGGTTCATGATGTCTTGGGTGAAGGTCGCCGAGAACAGCAGGGTCTGGCGATCTTCCTTGCGCGGCGTCGCCCGAACAATCCGCTTCACCTGGGGAATGAATCCCATATCGAGCATTCGGTCGGCCTCATCGAGCACCAGGGTTTCGACCCGGTCGAGGAAGAGATCCCGTCGCTCCATGAAATCGATCAAGCGTCCCGGCGTTGCCACCACAATATCAGTGACCCGGGATTGCACTTTCTGCAGTTGCTTCTGATAGTCCGCACCACCAATCAAAGTCACGGTATTCAATCCCGTGTACTTTCCCAGTTCCGCAGCGTCAGCCGCAATCTGCATCACGAGTTCGCGAGTGGGCGCAATGACCACCGCGCGAGGCTCCGCAAGAAACCGTTCACCTTCCACAGGATGATTGAGCAGGTCGCTAAACACCGTAATCAGAAACGCTGCCGTCTTGCCGGTGCCGGTCTGTGCCTTACCAATGGCATCATGGCTCTGCAGGGTGTGCGGCAGTACCTGCGCCTGAATCGGTGAGCAGTAGGAAAATCCCAGCTCAGCAATCCCGCGCATCAGCTCGGGCCGCAGGTTGAGGTCATGGAAACGTGTTTTGCCGTCCATGGGCTCCACCACAAACGACGTGGGATCCCAGTTGTCGACGGGCTTTTTTCGGGCTCGGCTCAAGCGTGGCTCTTGGATTCAGACAGGATAAAGGCGCGAAGTCTAGCACAGGCCCTGCGTGATAAACTTTGCGCCTGTTCAGCCCCGTGTCAGCGTTCCCGATGTCACAGCCTTCCCAGCACACCCTGCGCGACGAACTGGCGGCGCTCTGGCGCATCGCCTGGCCTTTGCTGGTTGCCCAGACGGCCCAGATGGGCACCGGTGTGGTCGATACCATGATGGCCGGGCGCTATAACGACCAGGACCTCGCGGCAATCGCGATCGGCTTCAACATTTGGTTACCGCTTTACCTGCTCATCCTGGGCACGCTATTTGCCACTGCTGCCATCGTTGCCCAAGACTTCGGAGCGGGAGCGCGAGAGCGCATACGCAGCCAGCTGCCACAGGCGCTTTGGGTCGCGATGTTACTCAGTCTTGTGCTCGCTCCGGTCTGTTATCACAGCGAACCCGTGCTTGCCTTGCTCGGTCTGGAGCCGGGTACCGCTGCCAAAACCCAGGCCTATGTGCAAATGGTGTCGCTGGGTTTTCCTGCGGTCGGGGTCTTCATGGCGCTGCGATATCACGCCCAGGGCATCGGGGCGACCACACCCTTCGCTGTGGCGGCTGTCGCAGGGTTTATCGCCAACATTCCGCTCAATGTCGCTTTCATCTACGGGCGATTTGGCTTGCCTGAAATGGGCGCCGAAGGCTGCGGCGTCGCCACTGCCATCTCAATGTGGTTGTCCGCCATCATCATCGCTGTTTACGTCGTGAGCGCCAAAGCCCTGCGCGACTACCTACCCCCCTGGCAACCTGTCGCACCCGACTGGACACGCATCGCCGAAATTCTGCGGCTGGGCATTCCGGTCGGCATGACATTCTTTCTTGAGGTCGGGGTGTTCTCGTTAATCGCATTGATGGTCGCGAGTCTCGGCGACATTCCCATGGCCGCCCACCAAATCGCCTTCAATATCTGGGATGTGTTCTATATCCCCATGCTCGCCATTGGCACAGCCATGGCTACGCGCATGGGCCACGCGATTGGCGCGGGTTCCCAGACCCGCATCCGTCAGGCGCTCTGGGTGGGTGGCGCTATGTCAGCAGTGGTCAGCATTCTCACCATGGTCGTGCTGTTTTCGATCCCGGAAGCCATTATCGCTCTCTACACCGAGACCGAGGACATCCGCGTATTGGCTACTCGGCTGATCACCTTGGCGGCCTTCTTCATCATGATCGACGCCGTGCAGATCGTGGGCTCCTTCATCATGCGCGCCTTCAAGGAGACTCGCTTTCCGTTTGTGGTGACGACCGTGTCGTACTGGCTGATTGCCTTACCAGTAGGCTGGTGGCTGGGACTGGTACGCGCCGATAACGCCTCGGATGGAGCAGCCGGGTTCTGGTACGGCGTCATCCTCGGCATTGGCGTGTGCGCACTGCTCATTATCTGGCGGGTGCGCATTCTGTTGATGCGGCCGCTACCGTCGCCGCCGGCGCCCGACACCGCCAGCGCTGACATTGCGGGCAATGCACTCAGCTGAGCGCGCAGCCCGAACAGTTTTTCCGTGGCGTGAGCAACAGTTGCCGCTGCTCTTGTGTTCTGAAATCGTAGACCGTCATTCGCCCCCAGGCGAGTGACTGCCCCGCAAGAAATTGCAGCGCCAGCGTCGCCTGCATCAGCGCCACGACACCCACTACAGGCCCCAGCACACCGAGACGCGCGCAACCCCCGCTGTCGCTTTCACCCTGCTCAGGGGCGAGGCAGCGATAGCATCCGGTCTCGCGCTGGGCGTCGAATGCCAGCCATTGACCACTCATTTGCACCGCAGCACCCATCACCCAGGGAATGCGGGCCGCTCGAGTACTGTCTTCGATGGTTAGCCGTGTTTGCCGCGAGTCGCTGGCATCCAGAACGAGGTCGACACCCTCGAGCGGCGAGTGCCCGTCAAATCGCTCGGTCACCGCTTGCACGTCGATGCCGCTGTTCATGGCGCGCAGCCGATCTGCCAGCACTCGCGCCTTCGCCTCGCCTAGATCTGTCTCAACAAATGCCACCTGGCGAGGCAGATTGCTCAACTCAACCGTATCGTTGTCACAGAGGGTAATCCGGCCGACGCCGGCGGCCGCCAGATACATGGCCAGCGGACAGCCCAATCCCCCGCAGCCAACCAGCAATACCGAGGCATTGGCCAATTGCTCCTGCCCCTCCAGATCGATACCAGGGACCAGGATCTGCCGAGAATACCGATCGAGTTCATCCAGCACGCCAGCACCCTCCCGACACCCGCTCGTGGCCGGGCAAATCCCGTCGAGTGGTCACCTCGCTAAATCCGCGCTCGGTCAGTAAGTCCCGCACCGCGCGGCCCTGATCGTAACCGTGCTCCAGCAGCAACCACCCACCCGGCAGCAGATGCATCGGCGCCTGAGTCACGAGGTGACGAATAGCATCCAGGCCATCTACACCCGAAGCCAGCGCGTTAACCGGCTCCGCTGGTAAATCCCCCTGCGATAGGTGCGGGTCTCCGGCCGCGATGTACGGGGGATTGCTAACAATCAATGGCCAGTGTTCACCGGCGAAGGCACTCAACCAATCGCTCTGCACCCACCGCACCGGCAGCTCCAGGCGAGTGCCATTGCGCGCGGCAATCTCAAGCGCATCTTGCGAGTCATCGGCTGCGGTCACGATCGCATCGGGCGCGCTGGACTTGATGGCCAGAGCAATAGCACCGCTACCAGTGCCGAGATCAAGTATGCGTTGATCTTCAGCCCCTAGCAGGCACTCGAGCGCCCACTCCACCAAGGCTTCCGTATCAGGCCGGGGGATGAGCACACCGGGACCCACCTCGAGTGACAGGGACCAGAAATCGCGACGACCGGTCAGGTACGCCAGCGGTACTCCCTCTTGTCGACGCGCTAACCAGTCATGCCAGCGGGCCGCCTGGGCCGCTGGCAGTGAGTCGTTGGCATGGGTAATCAGCCAGGTGCGATCGCGTTCCACGCAGGCCAGCAGCAATAGTTCTGCTTCGCGGCGGTCAATCGGCGCCTCAGCGAGTAATTGACCGACGGTACTCACTGCTCGGACATCGCCGCCAGTTGATCGGCCTGATGCTCTTGGCGCAGCGGCTGAATCACCGCGTCCAGATCACCCGCCAGCACTTCCTCAAGCTTGTAGAGCGTCAGATTGATGCGGTGATCAGTCACCCGCCCCTGGGGATAGTTGTACGTTCGTATCCGGTCGGACCGGTCCCCGGTGCCCACCAGATTGCGGCGCTCCTCGGCTTGTTCTGCCGCGACTCGGGCCTCAGTGGCGGCGGCGAGTTTGGCTTGCAGCAGCGACATGGCGCGCGCCTTGTTCTTGTGTTGGGAGCGCTCGTCCTGGCACTCGACGACGATTCCCGTGGGCAGGTGCGTAATTCGAACCGCCGAATCGGTGGTATTGACGTGCTGCCCGCCAGCGCCGGAGGAACGGAAGGTATCGATGCGCAAATCGCCTTTGTTGATGTCGGCCTGCTCGACATCCTCGGGTTCGGCGATAATCGCTACCGTGCAAGCTGAGGTGTGGATCCTGCCCTGAGACTCGGTTTCAGGCACACGCTGCACCCGGTGCGCACCGGACTCAAACTTGAGCAGGGCATAGACGTCATCCCCAACGACCCGTGAGATGAGCTCCTTATAACCGCCGTGCTCACCAGGCCGGGAAGATACGACTTCGACCCGCCAGCCCTTCTGCTCGGCGTAGCGACTGTACATGCGAAACAAATCGCCAGAAAAAATGGCCGCTTCGTCACCGCCGGTGCCCGCTCGAATCTCAAGGAACACGTTCTGCGCATCGCGAGGATCACGAGGCAGCAGCAGCAGCTCCAGCTCGTGACTCAGGGTTTCGAGCGCAGCATCGGCGCTCTGGGCTTCCTCGGCACCCATCTCGCGTACTTCCGGGTCCGGGTCATCCAGCATGTCGCGGGCTGCGTCCCGGTCCTCCTGCCATTGGCGAAAGCGCTGGTACTGGGCAACCAGTTCGTCGAGCTGCGCAAACTCCCGGGACAGGTCGCGAAAGCGCTGCTGATCGGCAATGGTTTCAGGGTCACCGAGCAACGCGGAGACCTCTTCATGCCGCTCACTGAGGGCATCGAGCTTGGCGAGCAAAGAGGCTTTCACTGCAGGGTCGTATTCTCGTCGCGGCCTTCGATATCCGCCTCAACCCCGAGAATGGCCGCCACCGTGGAAACTTTGGATTGGTCACCTTCCCGAGCCAGCTGCTTGAGACCAGTGGTTGGCGCGTGAATCAGCTTGTTGGTCAGGTCGCGGGCCAGCCGGTGAATCACTTCGTCAGCATTCTCTCCGCGTTCCAGCGACTTTAGCGCCCGGCTGATCTCGCGCTCCTGAATCGCCAGCGCCGATTCCCGGTAGCTGCGGACGAGACTGGCCGACTGCCGGACCAGTAGTGCCGACTCAATATCACCCATACCCTCAGCAATGATGTCGTCGGCTTTGCTGGCCTCATCGGCCCGCAGTCGCATGTTTTCCTCAACGACGTCACGCAGGTCGTCTACCGTGTACAAATACACATCGGAGAGCTCGGCCACCTGGCTTTCGATATCCCGCGGTACCGCGAGATCAACCAGTAGCATGGGACGCCAACGACGGGCCTTCAAAGCGGCCTCCACCGCACCTTTGCCCAGCACCGGGAGCTGACTGCCCGTCGAGCCAATCACAATGTCGGCCTGAGCCAGCCGCTCGGGCACGTCAGCCAGCAAAATCGCTTCCGCGTCGAACTGCTCCGCAAGCAACTCCGCACGAGTTTGTGTGCGGTTGGCAATGATCAACCGGCTCACACCCGCTTCACGCAGATGCTTGGCGACCAGTTCAATCGTTTCACCGGCCCCGAGCAACAAGGCGGTACTACTGCTCAGATCCCGAAAAATGTGACCCGCCAAATCCACCGCCGCATAGGCGACTGAGACGGGGTTTTCGCCGATGGCCGTGTCAGTACGGACCTTCTTGGCCAAACGGAAAGATTCCGGGAATACCTGACCGAGGCGGCTGCCAATGGCGCCGGCCTCACTGGCGACAGCGTAAGCGGACTTCAGCTGCCCGAAAATTTGTGGCTCACCCAGGACCATCGAATTGAGTCCTGCGGCGACGCGCACGAGATGCATCACGGCACCACGACCGTGGTTTCGATACAGGTGAGTATTCAACTGTCCAGCATCGATCTGATGGTACTCCGCCACCCAGCGCAGCATGGCGTCACTGGTCTCAGCGACATCCACCTCGGCACCCGTTGCGCCGTAGATTTCCGTACGGTTACAGGTGGACAGGATGACCGCTTCCTCGAGCGGGGTCTGGGCAATCAGGCTCTCGAGCGCCAGTGACTGTTTCTCGGGCGAAAAGGACACCTGCTCGCGCATCTCGACCGATGCGGAGTCGTGGTTGATCCCTATGGCGATGACACTGCCCAACACGGCGTTCAGGTTCCGTCCAGCTTTCGCAAAAATACTAGCGCAGTGTACCAGAGGCATCGGCTGTCGTCGGCGCGTGGGTTTTGGGCTGTCGCTTGTGTCATCATCAACGTCATGAAGCGTTTGCCCCCCCTCAAAACTTTGATGCTGCTGAGCCTCGGCGCGCTCGTGAGCGGCTGTGCCACCACCGCCGATCCGAGCATCACGAGCGATGCCCAACCGGCGGTCAGCAAACCCGCTCAGACCGCTCCCGCTCCTGAAACGGTGGACGTGCCTATCCCGCCGGACAGCGTATTGCCGCTGCTAGAAGCCGAGTTCTCGCTGCGCGGAGGGCAGTTTGGTCGTGCCCTGGCCATTCTTGGCCAACAAACGCAGCTGCTCAACGACCCACAACTCGCACGACGCACCCTCCGCCTCGCGGAGTTCCTCCGGGATGATCAACAAACGCTCTCTGCCGCCATGCGGCTGACTGAGCTCGACGCCGGTGACGGATCCGCCGCCGCCAAGGCCATGACACTGCTCACCCGCAGCGGAGACAGCGAGCAGGCGCTGCACTATGCGGAGCTGGCAAAACAGCGTGGTGCCCGCATCAATGCACCGCTGCTTATTGCCGACTATTCGAAACTGTCAGCCAGCCAGCGTAGTCATCTCGCCACCCGCATCGAGTCGATGGCAGAGACCTGGCCGGAGGACATCGACATCAGCATCGCCCGAGCGCTGTTGTATCGCGAGATGCTCAATCCCGAAGCTGCACTGGCGCTGCTCGACGATCTGCTGATGGTCGACCCCAGCGAGGAAAGAGCACTGGTCCTCTGGACGCAGATTCAGCTCGACAGTCAATCCGAAACACCGTTCGAACGTATCGCCCAGGCGGTGGAGCAGACCACCGATAACGAGCGCCTGCGTCTGCAACACGCCCGACTGCTCGCCGCCCATCAGCACTACGAACTGGCACGCGCTGAGTTCGACATCCTGATCAACAGCTCCCCGCGCAATGACGAGTACCTCATGGCTGGCGCGCTGATCGATCTCGAACTCGACCGCTTTGACGACGCCACCGAACTGCTCAACATGCTGATTGATCTCGAGCAGCGCCTCGATGAGGCCTGGTATTATCTGGGCCGCACCAAACAGGAGTCTGGCGATCCGGTCGCGGCGATCAACGCCTATGGTGAAGTGGGCCCCGCCAGGGAGTTTACGGACGCCAAGCGACGCGCAGGAGCGCTGATCAAAGCCAGCGAGGGCGAGGGGCCGATGGCGGCGTTCTTTGCCGAGCAACAGTTCCGCTACCCCGATGAATCCGAGCGACTGTTCCTGATTGAAGCTGAACTCACTCGCGACACGACATCGGATGCGGCCATCGCCGTTTACGATCGGGCGCTGGCAGAGTTCCCCCGCTCGATTTCATTGCTTTACGGGCGCGCCATGGTGTTCGAAGCCGCAGGTAACATCCCCGCGATGGAAGCGGACATGCGCACGATCCTCGAGGACAACCCGGACAACGCCACCACGCTCAACGCTCTGGGGTATACGCTCACCAACCACACCACCCGCTACGATGAAGCCGCCGCACTGATCGAGCGGGCGCTGCAGCTTTCGCCCAAAGAGCCTGCCATGTTGGACAGCCTGGGCTGGGTCTATTTCAAAATGGGTCGCCTGGAAGAAGCGGAGTCCATTCTGCGCGAGGCCTATACGCTGCTACCCGACCCTGAGGTGGCTGCACATCTGGGGGAAGCCCTGTGGGCGCAGGGTAAGCAACTGGAAGCACGGGACGTATGGCGTGACGCACTCGCCGCCGATGCCGGCAACGCCCATATCCTGGCCACGCTCTCCCGGCTCGGCGTCGCGCTGGACTGATGCTGCACCGCCGCGCCTGGCTGCGCACGCTTGCCGTCACCGCAGTATTGCTATCGGCCTGCACCACCACGGTGCCTGAGATCGGCGAACCCGATGATGGTGCTCGCCCGCCTCCCAGCATCGCGTGGATCGCCGAGGGCAAGCTGGCACTCAGCGGCCCTGAGCTCGCAGAGACCGCTTCTTTCAAATGGCAACGGCACTCGCCCAGTCACGAGCAATTGCGGCTGTCGGGCCCTCTGGGATTTGGCGCTGTCGACATCGTGCGCGACGGCAACACGGTGTACTGGCTCGACGGCGAGCAAGCTCGTCCGCTAAGTGCGCTTGGCCTCGCCCCCGGACCCGAACAATTGGTGATGTCACTGCCGATGGATCACCTCGGCAACTGGCTACTCGGCGAGGCACCGGATGCCGATAGCGGCTGGCAACAACAGGTGCAGCGCTGGCAGTCGATACCGCCCTGGCGGCTGCCCCGCAACCAACAGCTCAGCCGCGGTGACCTGCAATTGCGAATCTTCCTCAGCAAGTGGCGCAACCCATGAACGGACTGCGCATTCTCGCGCCCGCGAAACTGAATTTGTTCCTCCACGTCACTGCCCGCCGTGCGGACGGCTACCACGAACTCCAGACCCTGTTTCAATTGCTGGACTGGGGAGACACACTCACGCTGACCCACGACGCCACACCGGGCGTCACGCTCGAGGGCGCACTCGAAGGCGTTCCAGACGATGACAATCTGATTGTCCGCGCGGCCAAGACCTTGCTGCCCACGGGCGCAGGCGTGCGCATCAGCTGCAACAAGACTATTCCCATGGGGGGCGGCCTCGGCGGCGGTAGTTCGGACGCCGCCAGCACACTGCTGGGCATGAACAGCCTGTTTGGGCTGGGGAAAGACGAAGACACGCTCGCTGAACTCGGCCTGGCACTGGGTGCTGACGTACCGGTTTTTGTGCGTGGGCACTCGGCATGGGCCGAGGGTGTCGGAGAGCAACTCACGCCGGTGGCGCTCGATGAGACCTGGTATGTCATCGTTCACCCTGGCTGCCATATTCCCACCGCAGAAATTTTCTCCGATCCGCAATTGACACGCGACACCGCCGCCATCACAATGTCGGCCTTTTTTGCGGGGCACTCACGCAACGACTTACAAAATGTGGTCGTAAAACGGTGGCCCGCAGTGCACGACGCACTGATCTGGTTGAGTCAATATGGCCCTGCCAGAATGACCGGAAGCGGGGCCTGCATATTTGTCGCAGTCGCTTCTGAAGAGGACGCTAGGCGCATTGCCGGGAGCGTGCCTCAGGACTGGCGCGGTATCGCCGCACGCGGCATCAATCGCCGGCCTGATCCAGTCGTGTTCTGACCAGTTTTGCTTGGGGTGTCGCCAAGTGGCAAGGCAGCGGGTTTTGATCCCGCCATTCGCAGGTTCGAATCCTGCCACCCCAGCCACCTTTTCTGAGCGGATCGTTCCTCGAGCGATCCGCTCTTTGGTTTGACCAAGCAGGGCGATTCACATGTCTTCGAAGATGATGGTATTCACCGGGAACGCAAATCCCGAGCTGGCCCAGAAAGTCGCTGAACGCCTGTACCTGTCGCTGGGCGCCGCCAAGGTTGACACCTTCTCGGATGGTGAAATCACTGTCGAACTCAACGAGAACGTGCGCGGCAAGGACGTCTTTGTCCTGCAGAGCACCTGCTTCCCGACCAACCGCAACATCATGGAATTGATGCTGATCATCGACGCGCTGCGTCGTGCTTCAGCTGCCCGCATCACCGCGGTGGTGCCCTACTTTGGTTACGCCCGCCAGGATCGCCGCGTACGCTCTGCCCGCGTGCCGATTTCCGCCAAAGTGGTCGCCGACATGATGGTCGGTGCGGGCGTCGACCGCGTACTGACCGTCGACCTGCACGCAGAACAGATCCAAGGCTTCTTCACCTGCCCGGTAGACAACGTATACGCGTCGACAATCCTCAACAACGATATCCAGCGCTGCGACTACGAAAATCTCATCGTGGTCTCGCCAGATATCGGTGGCGTGGTTCGCGCACGCGCGATCGCCAAACAGCTCGATGACGCGGAACTCGCCATCATCGACAAGCGCCGACCGCGCGCCAATGAAGCCCAGGTCATGAACCTGATCGGCGACGTTGAAGGCCGCACCGCGATTCTGGTTGACGATATGGTCGATACCGCGGGCACCCTGTGCACTGCAGCGGGCGCCCTGAAGGACCGTGGCGCACTCAAGGTCGTGGCCTACTGTACCCACGCAGTGCTGTCGGGCCGCGCGCTTGAAAACATCCGCAACTCGCGGCTCGACGAACTGGTGGTGACCGACACCATCCCCCTGTCTGAAGAAGCTCGAGCGATCCCACAGATCCGCCAATTGACGATCGCCGACCTGCTGGCCGAATCGATCCGCCGGGTCAGCAATGAAGAATCAATCAGCGCGCTGTTCGACGAATAATAGCGCACAACCCACCCACCACTGGACCGGTCGCAGGCGACGTGGTGTTTAAGCAAGGAGACTGACCATGTCAGAGTCTTTTGTAGTAGAAGCCGAAGCTCGGGCTGACGAAGGGAAAGGTGCGAGCCGCCGCCTTCGTCGTCTCGAAAACAAAGTCCCAGCTGTTGTCTATGGCGGCGAAAAGCCCGCCCAAAGCATCACGCTGGTCCAGAAGGACATCGAGAAGCAACTCGAGAACGAAGCCTTCTACACCGCCATTCTCGATATCAACATTGATGGCGATCACCAGCAGGCCATCCTGAAGGATCTGCAGCGTCACCCCGCCAAAGGCTTCGTGATGCACGCCGACTTCCTGCGCGTCCAGGCCGACAAGGCCATCAAGGTGCACGTACCCCTGCACTTCATCAACGAAGACACCTGCAAGGGCGTCAAGATCGGTGGTGGCATGATCCAGCACCAGGCCACGGACATTGAAGTCCAGTGTCTGCCGGCTGACATTCCCGAGTATGTCGAAGTCGACATGGCGGAGGTCGAAGTGGGCCAGATCATCCACATCTCTGACCTCAAACTTGCCGAAGGCGTTGTTTCGACCGCGCTTGCGCTGGGTGACGACCACGATCTCGCCATCGCCGCAGTCATTGCGCCCAAGGGCAGCAAGTCTGCCGACGACGAGGCCGGTGACGACGCCGCCGAGGCCGAGGCCGAGTAAGACTCCCGATGCCCGACATCCGTTTGGTTGTAGGGCTCGGCAATCCCGGCCAGCAGTACGAAGGCACCCGCCACAACGCGGGTGCCTTTTTTGTATTGGAGCTGGCACGCCGGGCCGGTGCAGAACTGCGCCTCGAGAACAAATTTTTCGGGGAGGCTGGCCGTGGGCAGTTTGCCGGCCAGGACCTGCGCTTTCTGATCCCGACCACGTTCATGAACCGCAGTGGTAAGGCCGTTGCAGCCATGGCGCAGTTCTACAAGATCGCGCCCGAGCAGATCCTGGTCGCGCACGATGAGCTGGATATCCCCGTTGGCACGGCGCGCTTCAAGCAAGGCGGCGGCCACGGCGGCCACAATGGGCTTCGGGATATCGTTCCCGCCCTGGGTGGGGCAAAGGACTTTTGGCGCTTACGGGTGGGTATTGGACACCCGGGACACGCCAGCAAGGTCAGCGGCTGGGTACTGGCCAAGCCATCCCAGAATGACCGCATCTCGATCGACAACAGTGTCGACGCGGCCGCAGACGCACTGCCGCTGCTGCTTGCGGGAGATACCGGCAAAGCAATGACACAACTTCACAGTTTCAACGGCGCTCCCAGCGACGCCTGACTTACGGAATCAGATCATGGGTATTAAATGCGGCATTGTCGGCCTGCCCAACGTCGGCAAATCGACTCTCTTCAACGCACTGACAAAGGCCGGTATCGACGCGGAGAACTTCCCCTTCTGCACCATCGAACCCAACGCTGGCGTGGTCCCTATTCCCGATCCGCGACAGGATGCCATCGCCGAGATCGTTAAGCCCGAGCGCGAAATCGCCGCGACCATGGAATTCGTTGATATTGCGGGCCTCGTCGCCGGCGCGTCCAAGGGCGAAGGACTGGGCAATCAGTTTCTGGCCAATATCCGCGAGACCGACGCTATCGCGCACGTGGTTCGCTGTTTCGAGGACCCAAACGTCATCCACGTGGCTAACAAAATCAGCCCGCTGGCGGACATTGAAACCATCAACACCGAGCTTGCCCTCGCCGACCTGGAAAGCTGTGAAAAGCAGCTTCAAAAGGTTGTCCGCACCGCCAAGAGCGGCGACAAGACCGCTGTGGCGATGAAGGCCCTGCTCGAAGACAAGCTGCTGCCGCAGCTCAACGAGGCCCTGCCCGTGCGCGCCCTCGAGTTGGACGACAACGAACAGGCGCTGGTGAAAACCCTGCACCTGCTCACCACCAAGCCCACCATGTATGTGGCCAACGTAGCCGAGGATGGTTTCGAGGGTAATCCACACCTCGACACCGTCCGCGAACTCGCCGCGAGCGAAGGTTCAGAGGTTGTCGCCATCTGCAACAAGCTCGAGTCTGAAATCGTTGAACTCGAAGACGACGAGAAGCTCGAGTTTCTCGAGGAGATGGGCATGAGCGAGCCCGGACTGAATCGAGTCATCCGCGCGGGCTACCAATTGCTCAACCTGCAGACGTACTTCACCGCCGGCCCCAAGGAAGTCCGCGCCTGGGCGGTCAAAGTCGGTGCCACCGCACCGGAAGCGGCCGGTGTGATCCATACCGATTTCCAGAAGGGCTTTATTCGCGCCGAGGTCATCGGCTACGACGACTACCTGGCCCACAAGGGTGAACAGGGCGCAAAAGATGCAGGACGCTGGAGACTGGAAGGTAAGGACTACATCGTCGCCGATGGCGACGTGATTCACTTCCGTTTCAACGTTTAGGCCATTGCCGACAGCGGGACAGCACACTGAGTCCGGGGCTTGCCCCCGGGTCAGATATTCAGGGTTGCCCGAACCGCGTCGATGTCAGCTTTGGCCTCGCGCAGGGCCTCGATGCTGCGATCGGGGCCCGCCACCCGGAAACCGAATTTTTTGAAGGCTGGCAATTCTGCCATCGGCGGGTATTGCTCCAGTTCGGGCGTGCCAAACAGTGAGTGCAGCTTGGCGATACGCACCACATCACAGTAAGTGATAGGGCCTGGCAGGTACTCCTCCATATCGACGACCGCCATGGGCACCATGGCGAGGTCACCGTCAAAGTTCCAGTTCTGCAGCACCTTGCTGCCCAACATTCCCTTGAGATGGTCGATAGCCGAGTTGATTTCCATCTCGGTATAGGTCCCCGCCGGCTCCTTCGACACGTACTGGATAATCGTCAGCACGCCAATGTCATGCATCAGTCCCGCAAGCATCGCCCGCTCGCTATCGATGCCATCGGCGAACCGGGCAAGCACCGAACTGATCGCAGCGATCTTGGCACTGCTCTGCCACAGCTCGCGCATACGCCGCTGTAGCTCAGGCTGATCCGATTTAAACAACTGCTTCAGCGCCAGGCTCGTCACAATATCGCGGGTGTGTTGCAGGCCCAGCCGGGTAATCGCCTGAGGCAAAGTACTGACCTGGGAGTAACCACCAAAGACCGCAGAGTTGGCCACCTGAATGACTTTGGCGGTAATCGGCACATCGACCTGAATCAAGCGGGCCAGGTCATCCATGGATGCATCGGGATTATTGACCGCACGCCCAACGGCAATCGCCAAGTCAGGCAAAGTCGGCAATTCGATCGAACCCAGATCGAGATCAGCCAGAACCTTGTCGGCGAGTCGACGCTCATTCTCTGACAACTGGTCCAAAACCAGCCGATCGAAAGCGCTGGGGCCTCGCGGTGCCTCGGCAGCGAGGTCCTCGGGCTCGGGTTCGGCGGCCAGAGATTCGGATTCAGTGCTGTCAGCCGCCTGTTCGGCTTGCTCGGCTCTGGCGGCAGCTTCGGCCGCATCGCGCTCAGCCTCGGCCTCCAGACCTTCCAGATGGTCCAGACGATCGAAGGACTCGTCCGGCGCTGGCTGCTTGTTAAGCAGTCGTTTAAACCAGCCAAACATGGGGCGTCATCCAACCTCTCAGTGCAAGCTTACGGTCTTTATTCGCGGACTCATGTGCCCGCACTGACCGGCAGTGTGACGCGAACCGAGCGCCGTGGAAAGTGGCATATTAACTGAGCCAAATAAGGGATTGCCGGGCGCTCCAAGCTACAGCAAACCGCGGCTTTGCCACTCTTTGAGTAGGGCATCGGCGCCCAGCTCGAGCAGATCGAGCACGCGCTCAAAACCGGCCTCGCCCCCGTAGTAAGGGTCGGGGACATCTCGGGTATCGGAGGCCTCCACATCGTCGAGCATCCGTTTGAGTACACATTGACTATCGGGCGGGCGCATCGCCTCCAGGTCGGACAAGTTACTGGCGTCCATGGCGATGATGTAGTCAAAGAGAATGAAGTCCTCAGGGACTACCTGCCGTGCACGCAGCCTGGAGATATCCGTTCCCCGCTCGAGCGCCGCAGCCTGGGCCCGGCGATCGGGCGGCTCACCCACATGCCAGGCACCGGTCCCTGCAGAGTCGATCTTGACGTCATCGACCAGCCCCTCGCGGGCGCAGCGGGCGCGAAACACCGCCTCGGCGGTGGGTGAGCGGCAGATGTTACCGAGACAGACGAACAATACGGAGACCATCAATCACTCCCAGGGAGCCGCGCCGAGGGTGGGCTAGACATAAGCGACCGCGCCCCCATCGAGACGGATGTTCTGGCCATTGATAAAACCGGCCTCATTGCTGCACAAAAACAGCACGAGATCAGCGACTTCCTGCCGGGTTGCGAGACGCCCACAGGGGTTGGGGAAGTCCTCCGTCACGATGTGCTGCTCGATGGTGTGCCAGTCATCCCCCCAACCAAGCTTCTCGGCCTTGCGACGATAACCCGCTTCCAGTTCTGGCGTGTGAATCAGACCCGGCGCCACGGTGTTGACGGTGATACCCGTGCCCGCAAGATCCTGCATCAAGCTGACCGCCATCGTCGCCAACGCGCCCTTGGCCGCGTAGTAGTGCGGCATCAAATGACCAGGGCGGTGTGAGCCCACCGTCCCGAGATTGACCACACGCCCCCAACCACGGTCGGCCATCATCGGCGTCAAGGCGCGGATCAGCCGGGCAGCGGACAGCACATTCTTTTGGTACATCTCCAGCCAGTCGTCCTCGTTGGCGGTGGACCATTTACCCCGTGACGCCGTGCCGTAGTTATTGACCAGAATATCGACCACGACACCCTGAACCGCCAGCGCTTCGATTACCTGCTCGCAGCCGGCCACCGTTGCCAGGTCACCGGTCACTGCGCGGGCACCCGGGCAGGCCTCAGCCAAACCCGCTGCCAGATCAGCATCCGCATTGCTGTGGAACACCACCGCCGCTCCGCTGGCCGCTAGTGTCTGGGCAATGCACTCGCCGGTATTGCGGTCTGAGCCCGTGACCAGAGCAGTCCGCCCTGCCAGACTGAATTTCATACGCGGGGTACCTCATTGGGATGCAGTTTTCGCGGGCCAAAAAGGCCGCTCGACGGGCTCAGGACGGGTCTTGACTACCCAGGAACAATCATCGAGAATGCGCGCCTTCTCGTCGGGGCCCCCGGTTCCGACCACTGATGTGGCTACGTAGCTCAGCTGGTTAGAGCACAGCATTCATAATGCTGGGGTCGGT
>CAYZWL010000003.1:0-74561 GCA_964482195.1 uncultured Alteromonadaceae bacterium
ACGGCGGACCGTTTGCGGCCTGGATGGCCGCAACCGAGCCCCCATGGATGGGTTTACGGCGTGTCCGCCGGGAGCCTGGTGGCGAGCGCGACTGCGGCGACATCGGCACCACAGACCCACACGCCTCACAGCGGTTTCTACAGGCACCACATCAGTTACAGTGTCTCCCTCGACCAAGGAGGCCAACCCCCATGCGCAAGTCGCTCGCTCTACTGGCATTGCTGTTTTCCGCTGGCACCCAAGCCGACGCCACCCTGCTCTACAACATCAACGGCTACACCATGGTCGAGGGTCAGCGGCAGCGATTTGTAGCAATCGAGTACGACAATGGGGTCGTGGTTCAGGTCTACAGCAACGCTGAATCCGCGGCGACGAGTACGGCCGAACAACGGGTCGACGGTCAATCGGCCACTGTGCTGCCGGGGTTGATCGACGCCCATGGCCACGTGGAGTCCTACGGCATGGCGCTATCCAACGTGGATCTCGCCGGTAGCCGCACCGCGTTCGAAGCCGCTCAAAAGGTCGCCGTTTTTGTCAAAGAGGGTGGCGCCGGCGACGACGGCTGGATTCGGGGACGCGGCTGGAACCAGGTTCTCTGGCCCGACAAGACCTTCCCCACCCGGTCGGCGCTGGATGCGATCAGCAAGACCCGGCCCATCGCGCTCGATCGTGTCGACAACCACGCCCTGTGGGTTAACAGTGCCGCGCTGGCGCTGGCCGGGATCGACCGCAATACACCCGACCCGGAGGGTGGGCAGATTATTCGTGACGCCGACGGCGAACCCACCGGGGTTCTGGTCGACAACGCCATGGCGGCGGTCGAAGCGGCCTTCGGCACCGCCAGCATGGCCACTATCGAGGCCGATCTGAAGCGCGGGCTGACCGCATTGGCCGCCACCGGCATGACTGCCGTCCACGATGCAGGCATCAGCGCGCGGGTACTCACGGCCTATCGCAACCTGCAAGCGCGCAAGGAATTACCGATCCGGGTCTATCCGATGTTGTCGGTGCTCGACCCCGCCAATGACGCAAACCTTGCCGCCGGCCCTACGCGCAGTGCCGATGGCATGCTGCACGTGCGCAGCGTGAAAATCTCAGCCGACGGCGCACTGGGCTCCCGCGGTGCTGCGCTGCACCAGGACTACAGTGACAGCCCGGGTAGCCGCGGACTACTGCTGCTCAGTGATGAAGCCCTGGCCCAGCATATTCGCCGCAGTGCGGCGGCCAACTTCCAGATCAACGTGCATGCCATTGGAGACCTCGCCAATACCCGGGTGCTGGATGAATTTGCGGCCATCAATGACGAGCCCGAGGTTCGCGCACTTCGGCATCGGGTCGAGCATGCACAAATTGTCCGACCGGTCGATCTCCATCGCTTTGCCGGCCTCGATGTGATCGCCTCGATCCAGCCCACCCACGCGACTTCCGACAAGAACATGGCAGGAGATCGCTTGGGCGAAGCGCGACTCGAGGGCGCCTATGCCTGGCAAACACTGCTCAATCAGGGGGCTCGCCTCGCCGGGGGCTCAGACTTCCCTGTCGAACCCCCCGAGCCCCTCTACGGGCTGCATGCCGCCGTGACCCGCACCGATCGCAATGGCGATCCGCTGGGCGGCTGGCGGCCACAGGAGAAGCTGAGCCGTGACGCGTCGCTGTCGCTGTTTACCGAATGGGCCGCCTATGCGAGCCATGAAGAACAATTTCTTGGGCGGTTGGCACCCGGATTCGCCGCTGATTTTGTGCTGTTGCGCGAGGACTATTTTGCCCAGCCCGAGCAAGACATCTGGCGCAACGAGGTCATCACCACAGTCGTGGCAGGCGAGGTGGTATTTGCAGGCGCCAATAGCCCGCTGAACTGATCAGCCAGGCAACTGGTCCACACCGGCCAGCGGATCGCTGCCGGTGATCAAACCTTCGAGGGCTTCTGCCATACGCGCGGAAGCGTCAAGGCAGGCGCGCCAGTAGCGCTGGCGCTGCTCGGTAGACAAGCGCTGGAAGTCCTTGCGGTCGGGGATCTTGCCATACGGCAGGCTATCCAGCAGCGCCTGGCTGGGACTCACCATGACCAGTGCATCACAAGCCGGTTGTTGCCCGCGACGCCAGGGCAAAAACTTGTCGAACCAGCCATCGGTCAGTGTGTCGGTGAAGTGCGGGTACAGCAACAGCCCGTCTGGCAAGGACCGTGGCAGGGCGAAGTGGTAATCGATAATCCCGCCATCCCAGTAGTTGCCTGCAGGGGCACCCGGGATATCCCGCTCCGCTTCCAGTACCAGTGGGATTGCACCACTGGCTTTGAGTGCCGAGACAACATTGTCGGACATCAGCGGCGCCTGGCGGGTGGCAAAACCTTCAATCCATGCGGGCAGTGGTGCATCGGGCTGGCTGAACACCACCCGCTGAAAACTGCGGTCCAACAGTCGCCGATCAATGGCATTCCCCAGTGCTGCGAGTCCCATTCCCGCTCCGATCGCCAGCCGACCTCGCCCACTGGCGATACCTGCAGCTCTCGCAGTGACCACATGACTGCGCAAGCGATGATGGCCGACCAGATGTTGCACGCCGTCCGCACCGATCGCTTCGTACAGGATTTCGGTCGCCACACGACTGACTTCGGCCGCGCTGGGTTTCTCTGAGTAGGCCTGCCCGATATAGGCCCGCTCGAAACGGGAAATCGCCGCATCGGGATCGGGCTGGGTCAGGCACGCGTGGCGCCACGTGCCAATCGAGGAGCCGATCAGATCAATGGGCTGGGTGCGCGGTGCCAGCAAATACCGATGCACCACACGATCCACCGCCGCCAGAATCAACCATTTCGGGCCGCCTGATGCGCCAAGCATGGTGGTAAACAGATCCGGGTGCCACCCCCGCTCCGCCAGCAGTCGGGCCGCTCGGCCGCCAACCTGTACGCGGATGGGATTTTGGCTACTGTGGTTCATGCAAGGACCCAGACCCCCAGGGGGCAACCATGGAAACGCGATCACAAAAACTGATCAGGGAAATTTTGAACGAAAAAACACCCGAGGCCGACCACTCACTGGCCAATGCGGCCTTTGAGCGCGCGATGTCCGGTGAACGACCTCGCACGCTGACCGCCCACGAGTGGGAACAATGGTACGCCGAGACAGGGGAGAAACCCCAGTGCAAACCGCAGGATGACTGAACTCGTCAGTAGCCACCCAGCCGACTGGCCCCACTGGCTGGTGCAGGAAATGCGGTCAAACCATGCGGGAGAAGCCGGCGCCGTCATGATCTATCGCGGCATACTGGCGGTGAGTCGGGATCTGGAAGTGAGAGCCTTCGCCGAGCACCATCTGCACACCGAGCAATCCCACCTCGAGCTCATCGAGGCGCTGCCCGACTACACCCAGCGCACTCGCTTATTGCGCATTTGGCGGCTACTGGGGTGGGTGACGGGCGCACTGCCGGCCCTGTTTGGACGCCATTGGGTCTTCGCCACCATCGACGCGGTCGAGACCTTTGTCGACCACCACTACCAGTCGCAGCTTGATCGCTTGATGGACCACCCCGAATTGGCTGGGCTACGCGCCGACCTGGCCCGTTGCCAGGAAGATGAAATTGCCCACCGGGATGAGGCCCGTGCACTGGCAGGACCGGTACGAAGCACGCCGCTCAGAGCTTGGTGTTGGATGGTTGCCACCGGTTCAGCCTCGGCGGTGAACGCGGCGCGGCGTCTCTGAGCTTGTCTGTCACGGCGCGTTGAGAGTGACGCGCCGCGCACTATCTGCGCAGCGGGCGGTTAGCCAAGGTTCTCCATTGCCCATCCTGCGGTAGCCTGTGAGGTCTGACTGCACCCGGAGCACACGCCCATGTCCCCGTTGATCGATGCCCAAACCCTGATAACCCAACTGAATCAGGACGACGCCTCATGGATACTGCTGGATTGCCGGTTCGATCTTGCCAATCCTGAGGCAGGACAGGCTGCATTCAACGCAGCACATGTACCCGGAGCCCGCTATGCGCATCTCGACAGGGATCTCTCGGGTCCGGTATCGGCCACATCGGGACGTCACCCCCTGCCAGAGTGGACGCATTTTGCAGCGCAGCTGGGCGAGTGGGGTATCAACCCGCACAGCACCGTGGTGGTGTATGACGATGCGGGCGGCGCCTTTGCAGCGCGTGCCTGGTGGCTGTTGCGCTGGGCAGGACATCAGAGCGTGTTCGTACTCGACGGGGGGCTGGCCAACTGGGTGGCGGAGGGCGGGCAACTGACCGACACCGCCACGGCACCTGACACCTTGGCGCCGTATCCCGTGACAGCGCCCGCCATGGCCCTTCACAGCGCGACTCAAGTACTCGCCAACATCGACTCAACCGAGTGTGTTTTGGTAGACGCCAGAGCACCCGCTCGCTTCAAAGGTGAGCACGAACCCATCGATCCCGTTGCCGGGCACGTGCCCGGCGCGTTGAATCGCCCTTTCAACGACAATCTCGCGCCCAGCGGCCGTTTCAAAAGCAGCGACACCTTACGCGAAGAATGGGCCGCCCTGCTGCAAGGAAAACCCTGTATCGCGATGTGCGGTTCCGGCGTGACAGCCTGTCATCACCTGCTGGCCATGGCGCACGCGGGTCTCACGTCAGGCGCACTCTACGCCGGCTCATGGAGTGAGTGGATCCGCGATGCCGAGCGACCCGTGGCTGTCGATGCCTGATCGCGACAAGCTACGCCGCCGTCTTTTTACTATTGATGGATCAAGACCAGCAGATTCACCAGCAGTGCGAGCAAAACCAAGCTCGCTGCCGCAAACAACAGAAAACGCACCATAATTTTGTTCACCGTCGCCTGCAGCAACGAGTGCAAAATTCGAATCGCGACGTAAGCCCAGGCCAGCATCACCGGCATGCCAGATTCGACACCCAGCACAGCACCAGAAAGCGCCAACGCGTAGAACAAGGTCGGCTGCTCGTGGAGGTGATTGTAGTTGTCAGCCACCCGGGACACGGTGGGCGGGAGTTCCATCTTCACGCCGGTACGCGCGACTTCGTCGAGGTCCACCTTGGCGGCCTGCATGGCCGGAATCCGTGTTGCGTACATCCAGAACCACATGACAAATGTCCAGACCGCGAGAGCCAACACTGGCAATACCAGGGCGATTGCATGGGGGTTGTTCACAGAAAGCTCCTTGTTATGACTATTGTTTGGCTCCCGCACTGTGTCAGCGTTTGGTCGCGAGGGCCAGTAGCGACGTTACCCGCTGTGCTGTGCCACACTGCGCAACCCCAAGAAAAAACAACAGCGGAGCAGTACCCAGTGAGCGAACAATACGACCCCATGCAGGACAAACGCGTGGACCCCCGGCATATCCCCTTTCTACAGATCCTTTCCCAACTACCCTCCCCCAACGGTGATGTCGCCGACCGGGAGGCATTGCTGGCGGCCTCAAACAGCCCAAAGGCACTTGAGCAGGAAGCGATGATGGTAGGTATGTTCAATGCCGCGGATAACGAGCAGGTCGCTCCCCGTGAAGGACTGCGCATCGAGCGACAGACGATGGTCTCGCAGCCCGACGGCAACGAGATTCACCTGTGCACCATCCGCCCGGATACCGATGAGACCCTGCCCTGCGTGTACTACATCCACGGCGGCGGCATGATGACGCTGTCCTGTTTCTATGGGAATTATCAAACCTGGGGAAGACTGATTGCCCACCAGAACGTGGCGGTGGTCATGGTCGACTTCCGCAACTGCCTGCGGCCGTCTTCTGCGGAGCAGGTGGCGCCTTTCCCCGCGGGGCTCAACGATTGTGTTTCAGGTTTTCATTGGACGCTCGATAACGCCGATTCACTCAACATTGACCCGACGCGCATGCTCATTGCCGGGGAGAGCGGCGGTGGCAATTTGTCTATCGCCACCACCATGAAACTGATTCGCGATGGTCATCGCGACAAGATCGCAGGGCTTTACGCCCTCTGCCCCTACATCTCCGGGCAATGGCCTCACCCGGCGCTGCCCTCCTCATCAGAGAACGACGGCATCTTCATCACGGTGGGTACCAATCGCGGCGCCATGGCTTACGGCATCGATGCGTTCAATGAAAAGAATCCACTCGCCTGGCCGCTGTTCGCCAAGGAAGAGGATGTCGCCGACTTCCCACCGACCGTGATCCGTGTCAACGAGTGCGACCCGTTGCGCGACGAGGGTATCGCGTTCTATCGCCTGCTAAATCGCGCGGGGGTTAAAGCACATTGCACCCAGGCTATGGGCACCATCCACGCCAGCGAGACCCTGTGCTCCATCGTCCCCGACATCTCTCGCCAGTGCGCGCGGGAGTTGGTGGCATGGCTGTCGGAATGCTGAACGCATACTGAGCCAGTTGGCGGGCCCAGTTCGACTGGGCTCGCCAGATTCCCGCCAAGTCACAGCAACAAAAGCGTCACGTTAGCGTCATAGACTCCGCGGCCAACATCACTGCCGGTCGACCTACAATGACGCGCCGCGAAGCCCAAGCCAAATCGATCCTGATGTGCCGTCCGGATCACTACACCGTCTGTTATCGCATCAATCCCTGGATGCACCCCAGCGAACCCACTGATACCCACAAAGCCCTGGTTCAGTGGCAGGCGCTGTACGACACCTACATCGAGCTTGGCTACGAGGTTCATCTCATCGAGCCACTCGAAGGCCTACCCGACATGGTCTACGCCGCCAATGGTGGGCTGGTGGTTGATGGCAAGGCGCTGGGCGCCCGCTTCCGCTATAAGGAGCGCTCCCCGGAGGGGCCCGCCTATATGGCGCGGTTCGCCGAGCTCGGCTTTTCGGTCATCGAACCCGATGCTTTTAACGAGGGAGAGGGCGACTTTCTCACCGTCGGCCGGCTGATTTTGGGCGGCACCGGGTTTCGCAGCGCGATACAGAGTCACCGCGAAGTGGCAAAAGCGTTTGCTATGGAAGTACTGTCGCTGGAACTCATCAACCCCAGCTACTACCATCTGGACACCTGTCTGGCGGTACTCGACGACAGCAACATCGCCTATCTGCCCAGCGCCTTCAGCGACGAATCGCTGCGGGCACTCGAAACGCGCTTCCCCGACGCCATCTTGGCCTCAGAGGCGGACGCCGCGGTTTTCGGATTGAACATGGTCAGCGATGGCTACAACGTAGTACTGCCCCAGCAGGCGACTGGAATGGTCGAACAGCTGACTGAACGGGGCTATCGCACCCACGGCCTCGACGTCAGTGAACTCAATCTTGGCGGGGGTGGCATCAAGTGCTGCACCCTGGAACTGCGACAATGAATAACGAAACACTGGTGGCGGCAATGAACGCCCGCAAACCCCACTTTCTCGACCTGCTGGGCGGTGAGCTGGTCGCCATCGACCCCGATACACAAAGCTGCGAGTTTCACTTCCGTGTGCCACTCGACTACTGCCACAGCGGCAACGTCGTGCAAGGTGGTTTTGTGGCCGCCATGCTCGACGCGGCCGCGAGTCATGCGGCTTTTGGCTGCGACCCAACGATCAAGAGTCTCGCCACCCTGGAACTCACCACCCACTACGCGGGTGTCACCCGTGGCGAGGAGTTGCTGATCGTTACCGGCCAGGTTCACAAAATGACCTATAAGACTGCCTTCCTCGACGGCGAAATCGTGGATGAAAATGGCGACATCACCGCCATGGTTCGCTCGGTTGCCAAGCTGGGGCGCTGAGGCGCGCCCAGTTCCTCCGCGCCCCAACCCGACAACGCTCAGCGCGGCGCGTTGACCGCCACCCCGCGGGGTCGAGCGAGCTCGATCACCACCTTGCGCTCCATCGCCATGGCGTCGATATCGTGGCTCGCAGCCACCGATTGCCGCTCGCCGTAGCCATTGACCTGCAGACGATCCGCCGGGACACCGCTGGCCACCAGGCTGTCGGCGACCGCAGCGGCTCGAGCTTTTGACAGGTTCAGGTTGTCGGCGGCTGTGCCTCTCGGGTCCGCGAAACCGTGCACCCGAACGATCAGCTCCGGGTTGCGCTTGAGATAACGCGCCAGTGTCTTGAGGCGTGTCTGACCATCTTTGTTCAGCGTGGCTTCCCCGGTTTTGAACATCATCTCCAGTTCCAGCGAAGCCAGCATGGATTTCGCGAGCCGGGACTGATCTTGCCGCGCCGAGGCCAGTTGCTGCTCCAGGTCAGCCACCTGCTGCTGCGCTCCGCTGAGAGCGTGATTACGCGCTTCGAGGGCGGTCAGGGTCTGTTCAAGCTCACCGGCCTTACCGACCTCGTCAACCAGCCAGATACTGACCAACAAGCCAGCCACCGCGCCGACCGGGCCCGCCGCCACCGCACCGGTGGCGATACTGCCAAGCGTTGTTAGCTCCTGCTTGGCCTCGGTTGAAAGATCGGCGGCGGCCTCATTGGCCGACAATGCCGACAGAGATGCCATGGTGATGGCCAGAACCATTGCTTTCTTCATTGCTGTTTCCTCATCAATTGGGTTGGAACAGCACACATTGAGCCGCACAAAACTGGCAGGACCGCGAACCTTTATGACGCGACAGATCTGAAATCTGTTGAATTGTGCCGAGCTGTCCGGGTAACGCCCATTTCGGTGGTCGCTTGTCCAGGAATCTGTCCACCTATCCATGCACCCAGCGCAAGTCGGATTCGGTCATCAGCGACGTAAGCCTGATATCGACGCGCCGGCGCACGCGGCGAGTCCCCCAACAAAGAACGCGCCGACAACCCATGGAGAGTAGTTATGAAAATGATTTCAACACTGATGGCCGTGCTCGCGCTGACCTTCGCCAGCGTTGCTAATGCAGGCCATCACGAAGGCCACGGAATGGCGTCTGCCGATATCGTCGATACCGCTGTCGCTGCCGGTCAGTTCAACACCCTGGCGGCTGCACTGGATGCAGCAGGCCTGATAGACACCCTCAAAGGCGACGGTCCGTTCACCGTGTTTGCACCGACTGACGCCGCCTTCGCTGCACTGCCTGCGGGCACCGTTGAATCACTGCTGAAGCCTGAAGCCAAAGACAAGTTGATCGAGATCCTGACCTACCATGTGGTACCGGGAAAAGTCCTGTCGACTGACCTGGCGGGTAAGGTGACCGAAGCGGGCACCGTGCAGGGCAGCAAGGTCACGGTGGACGCCACCGATGGTGTCAAGGTTGATAACGCCACTGTCGTCATGGCCGATGTGAAGGCCAGCAACGGTGTGATTCACGTCATCGACGCAGTCATCATGCCCGGCATGTAAGCCTGCAGCGCGCCCTGTGCCGGCAATTGCAGCGCGGGGCGCGGTTTGAGTCGCCTGCCAAGGGAATGGCAACAGGCTTGGAGCCGGGCGACTTCCTCAGCCAAATTCAGTACTCAGGCCGCCTGCGCCGCGGCTGTAGCCGCGGCTGTCGTCGCAACATTGGGGCCACGCACGTACTCGAGATAACGCGCAGGAGCCTTGAAGCCCAATTCCTCACGCACCGCGTCGAGCGACTCGTGCAGACGATCTTCCCAACGGGTCTTCGCCATCCACTCCGCGCCGAGCCCGATCAGACCTCCCTCGCTAACCAGACCATCAATATTGGCGTCGGGCAGTTTGTTTCGATACTCACGCCGTCCCATGTAAATGATGAAGTTGATGCCGCGGTTGGGCGTCTGTTTGGTCATAAACGACAACAGGCATAGCTCGCCGACTGGATCGCGTCCATACCCTGTCATCACATGCTGTAGATCGTGAATATCGCGCATGCGCTCAGCCAACCAGCGCTCGTCCTCGTTGAGATCAGGATTGCGCGGCGCTTCTTCGCTGGCCGCTATCAGTCCGTCTGCGGACAGGTGCTCGCCGTGAACGAAGTCATAGTAGGCACGGCCAATGCTGCCTTCCGGCATCGCCAGCAGTGCCTGCTTGTCATTGAGCACCGGCACAATCGCCGGCTTGTCGGCGAACAGTGCACGGCCTTCCGGGGTCTGCCCGAGGCGGCGAACCGAGGCGCTGATTGAATCCCCCTTGAGGGCTTCGATCACGCGGAATACCTGGCTCGTGTCATCGGGGTTCTTGATCAATTCACGCATGGCCCGCAATGCGGTGAACGGCTTGACGCGCTCACGCTTCAATCGACGGAACAGCTGTTGCAGATTGGCCATTGTTTTTAGTCCTGCAAATTCGTCAGAGCGCTAATGTAACGCGGATTTACATTGCTGCCCAGCCGACCAGAAATGATGGTTCGAACCCCTGTGACCATGGTGGTAAGTTATCGCCACATTCGTCTCTAGCCCCGTTCGGAGCCAATCCCATCATGAAGCGCCTCTTCTCTGTGCTGATCGCCGTCAGTGCACTACTCAGTTTCACCCTGTCAGCCGCCGAAAGCCCTGATTACCGTATTCCGGCTGCCATGAACGTGACCAGCCAGTCCGTCGAGCTGCGGCTCGACCCCGATCAGGATGGCTACATGGGTACCACGACCCTGGCGCTGACGCTGGATGCGCCACTGGCGTCGCTGGCGCTGCACTGGATTGATCTGGAGGTCACCAGCATCGAGCTGACCGGTGCCTCAGGCACCCGAACACTGACCGCCAAGGCCGGTGACTGGGACATGTTTTGGCTCAGCGATGGCGACAACATCGCTGCTGGTACCTATGAACTTAGCCTGAGCTTCCGTGGCGACTACTCCACCGATGCCCTGGGCATGTACAAGGCCACCGAGGGTGAAGAGAACTATCTCTTCACCCAGTACGAGATGACTCTCGCCCGCCGCACCTTCCCGCTGGTGGACGAGCCCGATACCAAGATCCCCTGGAACGTCACCCTGAGCGCGCCTGCGCGATTCAAGGTCGCAGCCAATACGCCGGTCAAGAGCGAGTCCACCGAGGATGGCTGGGTAACCCGGGTTTTCGAAACCACACCGCCCATGTCGAGCTACCTGCTGGCACTGGCCGTGGGCGATTTTGACGTCACCCCCATCGAAGGCATGGGCGTCCCAGGTGTGATCTACTCGCCAAAGGGCACAGGGGACGCTACCGGCTTCGCCGTGGCCCAGACGGCCCCAATCCTCAAGGCGCTGGAGTCCTATTTCGGTAGCAGCTACCCCTACAAAAAACTCGATTTCGTCGCGGTTCCCAACTTCACTTTCGGCGCGATGGAAAACGTCGGTCTGGTCACTTACCGCACCGAACTGCTGCTGCGCGGCGATGATCCATCTCCCAACGCGGCACTCAGCACCGTCAATGTCATCGCCCATGAACTGGCACATATGTGGTACGGCAACCTGGTCACGATGGCCTGGTGGGATGACCTGTGGTTGAACGAAGCTTTTGCCTCCTGGATGGCATTCAAGGTCACCAACGACCTTTACCCCCGCTACCAAGCCAATCTCTCATTGCCCCAGGCCAACGCCTTCCCCGCCGATGCACTCGGCGCAACCAAGCCGATCCGCAAGGAAGTCAAAACCGAGGAAGATGTTCTCGATGGGCTCGGACTCAATTATTCCAAGGGCCACTCGATCCTGAACATGCTCGAGCAGTCGATTGGTGAAGCCAGTTTCCAGGCAGCGATCCGGGAATACATGGACAAGCACCAATGGGGCAACACCGTTGCCAGCGACCTCTGGGATGCACTGTCACGCCACTCTGACTATGAAGTCGGCGAAGTTGCGGCGACCTTCCTCAACCAGGCGGGTTACCCACTGATCCGCATCGCTGAAGATGGCACCATCAGCCAGCAGCGCTTCGAAAACCAGGGCGCGGGTCTGGCCGCACAGGCATGGCAGGTACCACTCGCACTGAAGATCAAGACCGCCAACGGTATCGAGCAAATTACCCTGCCAGTGGGCCCCGAAGGCACTCAGTCGGCTGCGCTTGCTGAAGCGGAATGGGTGCTGCCCGCAAGCAATGGCAACGGCTACTACGTCTGGTACACCAACCCGAGCCAGTACGCAGCGCTACTCGATGATACCGATGCCCTGAGCGACCGGGAGAAAGCCGCACTGCTGACCAATGGCAATCAGCTGCTGAGTGCCGGCGTGGTGGACATGGGCCAGCACACCGCACTGTTGGCCGCGATGTCAGAACAGAGCAACGAAGAAATTGTGCTGAAAGCGGTCGAAGGGCTGCGTTCGGTAGCTCAGATGTACCGGGGTTCAGAACTCGAACCCGGCATGTCCGCGCTCATCAACACGCGCCTGAGTCCGTGGTATCTCAAATTGCGCCTGTCACCCAGCGAAGATGACAATGACAGCGCGCTCAAGCTGCGCCCGCGTGTCCTGCGTACACTTGCTGAGTACGGCAACAACCCTGAGATCAGCGGTGCGATGGCGACCCTCGCACAGAACTATTTGGAGAACCCCGATAGTGTCGATGCCGGGGTGGGCTTTGAGGCTTTGCGTGTCAACGCACTGAACAACGGTGACCTGGATCTCGCCAAGACCTACGTCAGCAATTACAGCAGTACCGATAACGCCACGCTCAAGTCCCAGCTGCGCTCAGCACTGTACTTCAGCGACCCCGAGGCCATTGAACATGTGCTCAAGGCACTTGCCGACGGCACGGTAGTGTCAGGCGACATCGCTTCTGCGCTGAGCGGCTTGTTCTACGCCAACAGCGATCAAACGGCACTCTATGCACTGTTTGAGAAGCACTACGACGACCTGTTTGAGAATCTGCCCGAGTTCTATCGCCCCCAGATTCCACAAATTGCATCAGCGGGCTGCAGTGCGGGCAATGTCGAGCTGCAAAAAATCTTCTTTGCAGCCCGTGGTGATTTGTTGGCGACATCGCTGAGCAAGGCCCAGGAATCGGCCGGGAATTGCGTCGCCAAATCCGCACGTGGTACTGAGTCGCTCAAGGCTTATCTCGAGGCGCAATGAGGAGTCGCACATGATGGGTGGTCTCAGGCAACGTATCGCCAACAAGTACCGCAGCAAGCTGCGTGAAAAGGCGATCGAACGCAGTAAAGTGCGCATCGCGCTGGCTGGTCGGAAGGTTGAAGAATTCGACCAGGCAGAGCTTGAGATCATCGTCAAAGAGGAAGAAGAAAAGCTGAGAAACCAGCTGCTCGGTTCAGTGGGCGTTGCGGCGCTTCTGGTACTGGGCATCACCTGATGTTGTTCCGGACCTTACTGCGGGCGGCCTCCGCGTGGTTTCTCTGGCGCTGGCTCGCCCCGCGCTGGAAAAGCACCCTGGCGCTGGTGGTCGGTTGGTTGCTGGTAACAGTGCTGCACTCGGAATATGTCGAATACGTTCGCATCACCGACAGCACCGAACTGCTCTGGCTGTCCTACCTGATTAAGTGGATCGTCGTTTTAGTCGGCATTTCCGCTTACGTCTGGTTTTCACTGCTGGGGTCATCGTCCACCCCAGCGACCAGCGAGAAGCCCAATGCCGGTGGCTCCACAGCCCCGGACCCCAGCGACAAACTGGAGAAAGTCACGGGCGATGATGGTTTCGATTTCCTGCGCGACAAGCCAAAGCTGGAAAGCCGCGGCGATATGATCGTCGGGCGCGGCCAGCACCCCGATACTACTGATTGCTGATCCAGACGGTCTGGTACGGCGCCAAGAAGATAATCTCGGTGGTCTCGGCATAGTGCTGCCCGGTGATCAGGTCGTGCCAGTCGTCAGTGGCAATCAAATTGATATCTGACAGGAACAGGGTCTGCTCCTGATCGGTCACGTTGTGAATGCAGAACACACTCTGGCTGCGGTCCATGCTCTGGCGCCAAAAACCAAACAGATGCTCTCCCAACTGCAGGGTGAACTGGGTGGCGTTGGGGTGGAAAGCCGGCTGATGTCGACGGATCTGAATGAGATGGGTCAGCCGGGAAAAGATCTTGCCGTGTTCAGACTCTGGATTGGCCAGTTCAGCGGACAGCGCATCGTACTGCCACTGATGACGGTTGATAGACCTCGCATGCCCCGTGGCCTGCATGCGCGCGTGATCGTTGCGGGTGCCAAACAGGCTGTGGATGTAGATGGCGGGCACCCCTTCCAGCCCCAACATCACCGCGTGGGCACAGAGATAACGGTCAGCACACCAGCGATCTTCACCACCCTCGATAGTCCCGCGCATGGCATCAAAAAGTGCGATATTGATTTCGTAGGCCTTACGGTGACCGCCGCGATGGGCACGCCATGACACATGCCCGCCGAAACGCTGCATGGTATCGATAAAGTCATCGATCTCTTCGTCACTGAGCAGACCCTCGGCGGGGCGTAGCCCTATCCCGTCGTGAGAAGCGATGAAATTGAAATAAGTTGTGCCGCTCTGCGCCGGTGGCATGCTCATCAGCCACTGGCCCAGATAACTGCTGTTGCCACTGATCAAGGTGTATACCAATAGCGGGGGCAGTGAGAAGTTGTAGATCGCATGCGCCTCATTGGCGTTACCGAAGTAAGCGAGATTCTGGCGGTTCGGAATATTGGTCTCGGTGATGATGATGGCGTCGGGTTCGGCGTGCTCGATCAAGGTACGCAGCAAACGAATCAACTCATGGGTTTGCTCAAGGTTGATACTCGATGTCCCTGGTAGCTTCCACAGAAACGCCACTGCATCCATGCGAAACACCCGCACTCCCTTGTCGAGGTGTAGGCGGATGATTTTGACGAACTCCTCAAGCAACCGAGGATTGCGAAAATCAAAATCGACCTGATCGTGGCTGAAGGTACACCAGACCCAGCGCTTGCCGTTCACGGTATCGACCTGCATGAGCAGTGGGCTGGTGCGAGGTCGCACCACCTGGGTGAGATCATCCTCAGGGTTGGCGGTAAAGAAATAGTCCTTGCCCGGGTCCCGGCCCAATTTGAAATTCTCGAACCACTGACTGTGACTGGAGCCATGGTTGAGTACCAGATCTCCCATCAGTCGATAGTCCTGGGATATCGCCTGGATGTCCTCCCATTCACCGAGCTTGTCATTGACCTCGGTATAATCGAGCACGGCAAAACCGTCGTCAGAGGTCCATGGAAAAAATGGCAGGATGTGTACCCAGCTGACGTGGCTGTCCATGTGCTCCAGCAAAAAGCGATGCAGGGTGTGTAGAGGTCGCTCACCCTCCGACAGCAACGTATCCCCATAGGTGATCATGGCGATATCGGTTTCATCCCACAAATTGCGATGCGAGGCAGGCGTCATCGTCGCGTGATCCAAGCGCATGGCACCCATCAGCTTAATGGTCAGATCAGGCAAACTTTCCGTGGGTAAAACATCCCGATAGATCGTTTCAAGATGTCGCAGCATGCGCTGCGCTAGCTGTGAATTCATTTGACGAACATCGACTCGGTAAACTCGGCGTGATCGGCTTCGACCGCCGCCTCAAGCCGCGCAAAAATATCGGGCACCGCCGAAACCACCCGGCTCCAACTCGGCGTAAATGGGGTTTCCATGGGGCGCTCTAAGAAGATAGTCCCGGCATCAACAATATTGCGGGCGAACATCTCCACCGCCTTTTCCTCGCGATGGATATCGAAGTCCAGCCCATTCATCAACGCGTCGTTGCGATAGGTCTCTACAAAATCCAGCGCAATGCGGAAATAGGTGGCCTTGAGTGTTCGGAAGGTTTCCTTGGTAAACACATGCCCCTGGGTGGCGAGCTTGCGGAAGATCGCCTTGGAAATATCAATCGACATGCGCGATAGACCCGCTCGCTGGTCTTCGAGTGAAAGATCCTGGTGCTTGTGGTCGTAGACATCGGCGATGTCGACCTGGCACAGGCGATTGTTGTTGTAGTTGCGAAACACTTCTGACAAAACGCCGATTTCAAGACCCCAATCGCTGGGGATGCGAATGTCCGACAACACATCGCGGCGGAAGGCGAACTCTCCCGCCAAGATGTATCGGAAACTATCGAGGTAGTTCAGGTAGGGCGTCTCACCCTCAACACGCTTCAGCGCACGGATGAGCGGTGTCACAAGCAAGCGGCAAACACGCCCGTTGATACGGTTGTTCGCCAGTCGGGCGTAATACCCCTTGCAAAACTCGTAGTTGAACAGGGGGTTGGCCACCGGATAGATCAGGCGCGCGAGCAGATCTCGGTTGTAGGTGACGATGTCGCAGTCGTGCAGTGCAATCGACTCGGCCTCCGCTGTCGCCAGCACGTAGCCCATGCAGTACCAAACGTTGCGGCCCTTGCCCGGCTCCCTGGGTGCCAGGCCCAGCTCTTCCAGCTCTGCGTCGATCGCCCGCAAGCGGGGACCATCGTTCCAGAGCACACGGTGATGCTGTGGCAGCTCGTTGAAGAAACGAATCGCGTGCTTGTATTGGTCTTCGTCGGCGCGATCGAGACCAATGACAATCTGCGACAGGTAGGGCACCTGTTTCAGTTCGCTGACAATGTGGGGCAGGGCATCGGTCTGCAGCTCCGAGTACAGCGAGGGCAAGATCAAACCCATGGGACGCCGCTTGGAGAAACCGAGCAGTTCCGCTTCAATCTCATCGGTGGAGCGCGCATTGAGATTGTGCAGCGTGGTGATAATGCCGTTCTGATGAAAATCTGCCATCGCGGTGGCTACTCCCCTAGTTCAGCCAATATGTGTTCGAGCCCCTGGGCCCAACCGGTGGGCCCATAGGCCTCGCTGAACCGGGTTCGCGAATCGCGTCCCAGCACAGGTGGTTCGTGAGCGGGCGATCTGACCACAAGCGCCCAGTCTGCAGCCTCCAGCATAGCGATATCGTTGTGGCTGTCGCCAGCGGCGATGCTGACAGGCCTGTCACCCCATTGCTCGGCGTAACGAGCGTGCAGCCACTGCAGGGCGCGCCCTTTGTCGCTGGCACCGGAGACATGGGCAAAACGGCCGCCTTGCAAGACCACACCCCCATGACTCCGGATAAAAGCGATAAACGCCTCGCGATCTGCGCCCTCCACCAGCCAGTGCAGTGGCTCACCGTACTCACGCGCTGCAGCGCGGGTCGCCGCCTCTGGCGACAGACCTGTCAGGGCGACGATTTCATCAACCGTCATCTGCGAAAAGCCCTTGGCAACCTGGCCAACCGCAGCATAGGCGCGCTCAATCAGGTCCAGCCAAGTTGCTCGGGGCGCCACGAATGACTGGACCCGAAACTCGCCGACACGCGGTAGCGCCCCAATGCCTGGCAAAGAGGACTGGGTTGGGATCAGCACTGCAGCGCCATTCTCGACGATACAGGGATCCTCACTGCCCAGTTCGGCACGCAGGGTCTCAAGCTCCGCACGGGTCTTGCTGGTCGTGGGTACGACCGGCACACCCCGCGCGCGCAACGCGTGGAGCATATCGGCGGCTGGCGCCCAGCTGTAGCTGTCGTGGTCCAGCAGGGTGCCATCAAGATCGGTATACACCACGCAATGAGGCATGTATCGCTATTCCCCCTGTTGTCGCAGACTGGTGATGGCCCGCTGTTCATCCAGCGAGTACAGAAAATCCACTTTCGCAGGCAGCGTACTGAGCGCGTGTTCGGTCAGCCGCTGGTAGTACTGAATGAAACGAGCGATATCGTCGTCACTCATCAAGCCCGAGCCATGACCGCCCCGGTCGGCGCGCAGTTTTTGCTCCTGCTCACACCGCCAACGATAAACACATTCAAAACCCGGTGCTGCCAACATGGCCCAGACATCGACCCTGTCAAACAATGGTTGGTAATCGTCAGCCAGTGCGCTGTTCACGCCGCGGCGCCAACCTCCCCCACTGTCCTGTTCACGCTCCAGTGGGTTGATGGGTGCCGCAAGTGCCGTCGCTGACTGGGGCTCAATACCCAGGCACCAGCCTTCCCAGATCACGACATCGACCGGGACATCGACCTCACTCCACCGCTCCCGAGGGCAACGATCATCGGTGGATTTATCGAAACGAGGCACAGCGACGGTGTCTCCCGGCTGCATCAGCGCATCGAGCGTCGCGCCAAATAGCGCGGTGTCGTGGGTGCCCGGTACGCCGCGCGTCACCCACAGCGGATGCACGTCACGACCCAACTGCTGCCGCTCGGCGTGGGTTCGGTAGAAATCATCGATCGACAACACACACACCCGCAGCTGCGCGAGCCGGGGCAACGCCATCTCCAGTAGCGCAGCGAGGGTGCTCTTACCCGAACCTTGACAGCCGTTGATTCCCAACACCAAGGGGCGAGCGAGTTCGGCCTGGCGGTGAATCAGGTGGGACACCAGTGGCGCAAACCACTGCTCAGCAGCGGCTTGATAGTGCGCAGGCAGACGTTGTTCTGCCAGAAACTGCGCCCAAGGCAGCGATGTGTCGCTCAAACTAACGGTCATGAGTTCTCGATCGTTTGGGTCGCTTTGACCATAGCAAGAAGGGGGACTTTGGCGGCAGATCTACGCCATTTATTTATGAAATAGCACTTCGACCAGCTTGCGTTCAGGTAGGCACCAAATCATGGCCGTCGTTTATGTGATGTGTGGCGTAGCGTTCATACATCCACTCGACAACGAGGGGACACGGGTCCCCCGAGAGAGCCCAACATGAAAGTCAAATCATTGATCGCCGTGGGGTTTGGGGGAGTGATCGCGTTGTTGGCGATCGTCGCCCTGTCATCTGCCGTTGCACTGAACACCGCGGGAGGCGGCTTCGCTCGCTACCAGGCTCTGGCGGATGACGCCAACCTGGCTGCGCGCCTCGAATCGAGAATGCTGCTCGCACGTTTGGCAGTCAAACAATTCATCCAGACCAAGGAGAGGTCCGCTGCCAGTCGATTCATGGATGAATATGAAGGTCTACAGCAGGAGCTGCGGCAAGCCGACAGCGACATTCAGGATCCGGCTCGGCGTGAGCAGGTCGCGCTGATCAGAAACGAGGTAGAACGCTATCGTCGGGGCTTCGATCAGGTGGTGGCGTTGATGAGCGAGCGGGACGACGTCGTTGGGCAACAACTCGACCCCAACGGTTTGGCGGCACGACTGGCAGTGACAGACATCATGGGCTCGGCCTATCGAGACCGGGATGTAGAGGCAGCGTTTCGCGCTGGCGAAGTACAGGAGTCGTTGCTGTTGGCACGCCTCTACGGTGCGAAGTTCCTGACCGAGAACCGCTTTGAGGATCTCAATCGTGCGCTCACTGAACTTCGCGACAACGTCAGCGGTCGCGTGCAGGTGCTGGACCGCGAATTGCAGAACCCGGCGCGCCGGGAAAAGCTCGGGGAATTCCGGGCTGCAGTTGCCACGTACGAGTCAGCGCTTGTCGCCATTGGCGACATCATCCGCCAACGCAATGACATCATCGACAACACGCTCGATGCGGTGGGTCCGATCATCGCCGGCGCGGCGGGGAATGTGCGGCAGTCAGTCGCCAGCGATCAATCCGCCCTGGGCAGTGCTGTCGGTCGCAGCAACCGCACAGCGATGACCATCATCATTGCGATTGCACTGCTGGCACTGGCCACTGGTATTGCGGCGAGTGTTTACATCAGCGGCAAAATCATGAAACCGCTGGGTGGCGAACCCGCCGACATGGCGATCGTGGCCGACGAACTCGCCCGGGGCCGCCTGGTCGCAGTCAATGACGACAACGCTGAGGGGCTTTGTGCCTCGATGCAGACCATGACCCGTAACCTGCGCGAGCTCGTCGGTGGCGTCACCGAGGCAGCCGAAACCGTTTACGTTGGCGCCACCCAGATTGCCGCTGGCAACCACGAGCTTTCCGCACGAACCGAAGAACAGGCGTCCAGCCTTGAGCAAACAGCGGCGTCCATCGAGCAAATCACCGCCACGGTCCAAGCGACCAGCGAGAACGCCGTCGCTGCGAGTAGCGCGGTTGAAGGTGCGCGACAACTGGCCGGGAACGGTCAGACCGTCGCCTCACAGGCGCAGGCGGCCATGTCGGACATCAGCGAGAGTTCCCGGGAGATCACAAAGATCATCAAGGTCATCGACGATATCGCCTTTCAGACCAACCTGCTGGCGCTCAATGCCGCCGTCGAAGCGGCCAGGGCCGGAGAGCAGGGCCGCGGTTTTGCCGTCGTGGCCAGTGAAGTTCGGAATCTCGCCGAGCGTACCGCCGTATCAGCGCGTGAGGTCTCGAGCCTGATCTCAGATTCCACCGAAAAAATTGATGAAGGCCAGCGACTCGTCGGTGAGTCAGGATATGCGCTGGGGCAAATCGTCGACTCGGTGGTCGAAGCCTCCCGCCTGGTGAAAGAAATTGCCGCAGCCGCGCATGAACAGCGTTCGGGAATGGAGCAAATCAACGCAGCCATGACCCAGATGGACATGGTGACCCAGGGTAACGCCGCCATGGTCGAAGAAGCGGCCGCGGCTTCCCGATCACTGGAAGAATCGAGCCGTTTGCTCAAGGAGCGAATGGCCTTCTTCGACATCGAGCAGACTGGGGCCACCGCCCCTTACGTCAAGCAGGTATCGGGTGAATCGCCCGATAACGCCCTGGAATGGCGCCCAGTGAATGCCTGAAACTCAGAACGCAGCGATCAGGTACAGCACCGCCGCGCCTCCCGCACCCAACACCGCATAAGGCAGCTGTGTGACGGCATGGTCGTAGGTGCGGCAGCCAGCGCCCTGGGCCGAGAGTACGGTGGAGTCCGAGTAGAAACAGGCGTGACTGCCGAAACCGCTGGCCGACAACAGCGCACCGATAACCAGCAAGGGCTCCACAGCAAAAGCGTCTGCCAACGGCAGTGCGACCGGCATGGCGATCGCGATAACACCCCAGTTGGAACCCGTGGTGTAACTCACCACGGACATCGTCAGGAAAACCAGCACCGGCAGCAGCGTGGCGGTCATGTAAGGCGAAACCGCGCCAATCACATAATCGGTCAGGCCGATTCGGTCATTGGCTTCCACAAAGACAAATAGCGCAACCAACATGGTCAGCACCGGCACCATCGACTTGAGCCCTTCCATACAGGTATCGAATAACTCTGCAGGGGGCATGATGCGCATGGCGAGATACTGGGCCACGGTCACCAGAATGCCCGCCATCACGCCACGCAGCAGATCAACCTCGGGAAATATCGTAAAACCCAACAAAGCAATGATGGGCACAAAGAACACGCTCATCCCCGCCCGCTCGCTGGGTTCAACGGTGAGCGCCGGGTCCTCGAAAACGCCGAGATCACCCGTGGATTCTGCGCGTCGCTCGGCGTCGCGCATGCGCCCCAGCAGGGGAATCACCCCCAGGATCACCAAGGGCACAATGATCACTGCGAGTAACGGATAAAACATGTAGGGAATTGCAGCGATAAAGACGGATATTCCCTCACCCTGTGCGGCGGCACCGTTTTTCTCCAGCAGGCCCGCGAAGTACACACCCCAACTCGATATCGGAATCAGCAGGCACATGGGTGCCGCCGTGGAGTCCACCACGTAGGCCAGCATTTCCCGGGATGTTTTGAAGCGATCGGTCACCGACTTCATGGTGGCGCCCACGGTCAACGAGTTCAGGTAGTCGTCGAGGAAAATCACCAGTCCCAACACCCAGGTGGCAAACAGGCTGCTGCGCTTACCGGAAAGGCGCCCGGTCAACCAATGACCAAAAGCGTGAGATCCACCGCCTTTGACCAACATGGCGATGAAGGGGCCATACAGACCGCAAACGAGTAACACCCACACCGTGGCCTCATCCATCATGACCTTGGTGGCGGCGGCAGCAATGCCGTCAACAAAGTGGACGCCATCCATGATCAGGAAGGCAAGCAAGGCTCCTGCAATCACCGACTCCAAGGTGCGATGACTCAGGATGGCCACCACCAATACCAGCGCCGTCGGCACCAGGCTGATTGCCCCGTATTCCATTTCCCAGACTGCCCCCCCAAGCTCGACCAGCAAAGACCATACACCACGAAGGGCATGAGACCGCCACCGCGATTGCCCCTTACCCGGGACCCCGTGTATGTTGCCAGAGCCCACTGCGTGGTATCGGGGGCATTGCCGATAACAACCATCATTACGGTCGATTACAGGAGCACCGCGTGGAACTGGAGCAACTACTCGAAAACATTGAGCAGTCACCAGACGGCCCCGAAACTGCGGCGCTGTTCGATTTTGACGGCACCATCATCGCCGGCTTCTCGGCAACCGTGTTTTTGCGAGACGAGCTCAGTCGTGGCGAGTTAAGCCCCGGCGAGCTGGTGCAGATGACCCAGGCACTGACCAGCTTCGGGATGGGTAACATGGGCTTCTCGGCCCTCATGGCCGTACACGCCCAGTACATGCAGGGCAAATCAGAAGCGGATTACATCGCCAACAGCGAGAAACTGTTCCGGAAAGCCATCGCTCGACTGATTTTCCCGGAGACCCGGGCACTGATCGAGGCGCACCAGGCCAAGGGCCATAGCGTGGCGATCATCAGCTCCGCCACCCCCTACCAGGTTGAGGCAAGCGCCCGAGATCTGGGCATCGACGACGTTTATGCCACCCACCTCGAGGTCAAGAAGGGCAAATTCACTGGCAAAGTCATCAAACCCACCTGCTTTGGCGATGGCAAAGTCGATGCGGCGATCAAGTTCAGCAAGAAGACCGGTGCCGACCTCGATCAGAGTTTTTTCTACAGCGACAGCATCGATGATATCCAGCTACTGGAGCGGGTCGGCAAGCCTGTCGTGCTCAACGGCCGCAAAAAACTTCGCAAGATTTCGGCGGAGCGCGACTGGGCAAGGGCCGACTTCGCCAGCCGCGGCGGGGTTACGCTGGGGCGCTTTGCCCGCTCTGTCGCCGCCACCTCCAGCGTGGTCACTAGCTTCGCCGCCGGTTTGCCTATTTATGCATTGACCGGCTCCAAACGCGATTCCATCAATTTCTCTCTTTCGCTTTTTGCTGACACCGCCAATGCGCTGATTGGTTTGGATTTGGATATCGAGGGTGAAGAGCACCTCTGGAGCCATCGACCGGCGATCTTCATGTTCAACCACCAGAGCAAGGCCGACGTGGCCATTATGGCTTCGCTGGTGCGGCGGGATATCGTGGGTGTCGGCAAGAAAGAGATCAAGAAGATGCCACTGATCGGTCAGGTCATGGGTCTGGCGGGCACCGTGTTTATCGATCGCTCGAATCCCAAGGCGGCGATCGAGTCGATGAAGCCACTGATCAAAGCGATGCGAGAGGAGCGCAAGTCGCTGGTGATATCGCCAGAGGGCACGCGCACCCCAACCCGCAAGCTGGCCCCCTTCAAAAAGGGGCCGTTCCATATCGCCATTCAAACCCGGGTACCGGTGGTGCCTGTGGTGATTTACAACGCCGGTGACATCGCACCCAAGGGGGACTTTGTTTTCCGACGCGGCACCGTCAAGGTCAAGGTCCTGCCACCTGTGGATACCAGCGATTGGCACACCGACACGATCGAGCAGCATGTCGCAGACATTCGGCAGCAGTTTCTGCAGGCATTGGGACAGAGCGAAGAGGCGCCGGCCACAACCACACCCCGACGCCGATCCCGCTCCCGATTATTCGAAGATGGAGAGGACTCCAGTGCTGACACGGTAAAGGCTAAGACCAAGCGCAAAGCCGCCACAGCGACGAAAGCGAAACGCAAGACCCAGGCCAAAACGAAAACTGCGACTGGCAAGGCCACTGCGAAAACCAAGGCGGCCAGCGCCAAAGCCACCAGCAAAAGCACCCGCGGTGCCACAACTGATAAAGTGACAGCAAAGGCCAAGACCAAGGCAAAAGCAAAGACCAAGGCGCGCGCACCAGTCACCACCACCAAAAAGCGTAGCGTTGCGGCCAAAGCCAAGCCTGCGGCCAAGGCTGCGACCCGCCGGAAAGCCCCGGCAAAAACAAAAATAAGGCCAAAGCTGGCTGCGGGAGACTAAAACCGTGGGGGCAAACCATCCGGTTTTGCAAGACAAACTGGCGACTTCGCCGTGGCCAGCCGGGCATCGCAATGTCGTGTTCCTCATCGACAGCTGCAACCCTTTTGAGAGACGACTGCTACTGCAGTGGATCGAAGCACATCGCGCCGCAGACGCACAAAGCACAGAAGTGCACGTTCAACTCAGTGATGACGGCACCCCGCTGCGCACTGAAGCGCTTGCCAACGCCCTCGCCGAGCATCCCGGCGCAATCGTTGCGCCGGTGCGCATCAGCTGGCTGCGGGATCACGCCAAGGTATTTCGCAGACCGCGCATTATCGATCTGATTCGTGGTACTGACCGGCACCCACCCGCGTGGATGGCTGCATTTCTGGTGCGGCAAAAGCCGGAACGCGTGCACCTGATTCGCGGCGAGCCTGACACGGTAGAAAATCTGGCCGAGCGCTTTCGGCACAAGTACGGGCAAGAACCCAGCGAGCGACTCGAAGACTTTGCTGTATTTGTCTCGCGACAGGCCGCGGTGGTGCTGGAGATGCAAGAGCGGCGGCTGCAGGGCGGCCGCTATAAAGTGCCGCGCTACGTGGCCCAGAGCCTGCGTAAAAATCGAGAGTTCCGTGCGGAGCTCAAGTCGATCGCCATGGATGAGGGCATCAGTGACGTCGAACTCGACAAACGGCTGAACGAATACCTCAAGGAAATGGTGGCCAGACCCTCGCCGCTGGGCATCGATACCTGGGTGTGGTTCTGTAACTTTTGCCTGGGACTCGGCTACGAGGCCAAGATCCGCGCTCGTCCTGAGGAAATTGAGCGTATTCGCCACGCGGTACGCAACAATCCCTCCGTACTGCTGTTTACCCACAAAACCTACCTGGATGGTTTCGTGGTCCCGAAGATTACCTTCGACAACGATTTCCCCATGCCGCACTTCTTCGGGGGTGCCAATCTGCGCATTCCGGTACTGAGTACGCTGATTCCTCGAGCGGGCGGCATTTATCTCAAACGTACCTTTCAGGACAACGAGATCTACAAGGCGACCATGCGCCAGTACATTGGCTACCTGATGGAAAAGCGCTTCCCACTGACCTGGTCCTTCGAAGGTACCCGATCGCGACTGGGCAAGCTGATGCCGCCCAAGTACGGATTGCTGAAATACGTGGTCGAAGCCGCCCACGCCAGCGATTCACGCAATCTGCACATCATTCCGGTGACTGTCAGCTACGACCAGGTGCGCGATGCCGAGGAGTACGCCCGGGAGCAAGCCGGCGTACCGAAGGCCCCCGAGTCGCTGAGTTGGCTGATCGGCTACATTCGCAGCCTGTCACAGCCCATGGGCAAGATTTACGTGGATTTCGGTGAGCCCGTGGTACTGGAGAAAGCACCAGCGCCGGACGAAAAACTGGCCCTCGAAAAAATTGCGTTCCAGGTGGCGGTTGAAGCCAACAAGGTCACGCCCATCACCCTGCCCGCCCTGGTGAGCATGGTCTTGCTGGGGACCTATCCCCGCGCGCTGACCGAGAGCGAAGTGACCACCGAAGTCGCCGAACTGGTGGAGTGGTGTACCGACCGTGAGCTGCGTCTGTCACCCGACTTTGATCAAGACTACGCCACCAACATGCAGCAACAGCTGAAGTTGATGATCGACGAAGGCATCATCAACCGCTACGAAGGTGTTGCGGAAACTGTTTACGGCATCGTGGAAGGCCAGGCGCCAGTGGCCAGCTATTACCGCAACACCATCGTGCATTTCTTCGTGAACAAGGCCATTACTGAGCTGGCGCTGATTGCGACCGCCCAAACCCCGAGCGAACCCGAGCAGGTCAGCGAGCGTTTCTGGGCGGAGGTCGACAGCCTGCGCGATCTCTTCAAGTTCGAGTTTTTCTATCCGCCGAGCGACGTCTTCCGCGAAGAAATTCGCAACGAACTTGCCAAGGTCGACGAGGATTGGGAGGCTGTGTTGGGCTGGGGCCCATCGGGAGCTCGCAGATTGCTGCGGCAGATGACTCCCCATGTGGCGCACATGAGCCTGCAAATGTTCGTGGAGTCCTACGCCACCGCCGCTTACGTGGCGGTGAATCGGCCGGACACCTTGGATAAACGCGACGAATTCGTCGAACTTTGCATGCGCTATGGCAAACAAGGTTATCTGCAACGGCGCGTCAGCAGTGACGCCTCGATTGGCAAGCTGCTGTTTACCAACGCCTGGAAAATGCTCCAGTCACGTGGACTGGTCGACGAATCAAGACCTGATTTCGCAGAAGCACGCCAAGCGCAGGCGGCGGCTCTTGCGGAATTAACCCAGCGTATTGAAATCAGCCGCGCATCGAGCATCGCCAGTCGCGGTGCACAGACCCAGAGGGATTTTGCCCGTGGCAAATTATAAGATCGCCGTCGTTGGAGGCGGCTCATGGGGTACCACCGTCGCGTCGATAGTCAGCCGCAATGCCGAAGCCACCCTATGGGCCCGGGATGCCGAGACCGTCGCTGACATCAATGACAACCACCGCAACAGCCGTTACCTACCGGACGCAACGCTGCATGCGTCACTTAAGGCCAGCGAGGACCTCGCCGCGACTGTGCGGGGTGTGGACGTCGTGGTCATGGCGGTGCCGTCAAACGCCTTTCGAGAAGTGCTCGAATCGATCAAAAGCGATATTCCCGAAAACGTACCGGTCATCAGCCTGACCAAGGGCCTCGAGCGGGACTCCCGGCTGCGCATGACCGAAATCATCCACGAGGTCGTGCCCGGCAACCCGGCAGGGGTACTGACAGGCCCCAACCTCGCCCGGGAAATCATCGCGGGTCAGGCGGCTGCCAGCGTGCTGGCCCTCGATGACACCCGACCCATCAGTTGGTTACAACCACTCTTTAATGCAGGGCTGTTTCGTGTTTACAGCAACACCGACTACGTGGGCTGTGAACTTGGCGGAGTGCTCAAAAACATTATCGCCATTGCCGTCGGCATGGGCGACGGTCTGGGGGCGGGCGACAACACCCGAGCCGCACTGATCACCCGCGGCCTCGCAGAAATGACCCGGCTCGGCACTGCCCTCGGCGGCCAACCCGAAACTTTTGCCGGGCTCGCCGGGATGGGTGACATGATCGCCACCTGTACCAGTCCCCAGAGTCGCAATCGCCATGTGGGCATGGAGCTGGCCAAAGGGCTGGCCATCGAGGAAATTATCGCCAACATGCACATGGTCGCTGAGGGCGTCAAAAGCGCACCCACGGTGATCGAACTCGCCCGAGAGCACGGCATCGTGCTGCCTATCAGCGAGGACGTTTACAAAGTCGTCACCGGCGAGTCCAATGCCCGCGGGGTCTACCGAGGACTGTTGCGTACCCAACCGGGTGCCGAGTCCGAGCCCGGCTGAACCCACCGCTATCCCCGGTGTCCCAGTGACACCGGTTTACTACCCATGCTGGAGTTTTTCCATGACCGCCATCGTCCATCGCTGGCAGCGCTGGCTGCTGGTGCCACTGCTGGCACTGTTAACCGCCTGCGCCACCAGCCCCACCGGTCGCAGCCAGTTGATGCTGATTTCGCCCCAATCAGCCATTGTGCAATCCAAGGCCGCTTACCTGGACACGGTAAAAACCCTCGGTGACGACGACAAACTGGTGGACGATCCTCAGACCGTTGACCGGGTCGCACGTATTACGGGCCAGGTGGTGACGGCGGCCGTCAACGCTTTTCCCCAATCTCGCCAATGGGAATGGAGTGTCGCAATCATTGATGATGATGAAACCGTCAACGCCTGGTGCATGGCGGGCGGACGCATGGCGGTCTACACCGGGCTCATCGAGCAACTCAAACTCACCGACGCCGAGTTTGCACAGATCATGGGTCACGAAATCGCCCACGCATTGGCGAATCACACGGCAGAACGCATGTCTCGGGCGATCGCCACCTCGCTGGGTGTCGTCGCGGTCGGCGCTGCGACCGAGAGCGGTGCAGCGGCGCAAAGCGCGGCGCTGGCGGCCACCCTGGCCCTGCAGTTGCCCAATAGCCGGGTAGCTGAATCGGAAGCCGACGCCATCGGCATGCGCTTGGCCACTCAGGCGGGTTTCGACCCCGAAGCGGCGGTCACCCTCTGGCAAAAAATGGGCAGCCTCAGTGAAGACCGTCCACCAGAGTTTCTCAGCACTCACCCGGCGCCCGAGAACCGTCAGGCAGCATTGAATCGAATGATTCCCGAGATGCGCCGACTCAATCCGACACAGCAATCGCTGGCGATTCATCCGGTGGACATCGTGCGCTAAGGATTGATGTTTCCGTTATCCCCGGGCTCTGCGCTAGGCTGGCGTCTCAAAGAGGGGGATCAATACATGAATCGACACCGGTTATTCTTCGGCGGCTGCGCCGTCACCACATTGTTTGCCTTTGCGCTCAGCACGAACGTCCATGCGGCAAACACCTGCAGCCGGCAAGGTGTCGCGATCAATAGCGATTTCCCAGCGGGAGCGATGCAGGGTTGTGTCTTTACGGCGGACAATGCGGTGACCGTGCAGATCAGCCCGGAGGCCGAGCCGATCAATCCCAGCCCCTGGTACGCCATTCGCATCGAAACCGAGTCGGCCATCAATCTCCAGGTCACACTGGCCTACGGCGAATACAAGCACCGCTATAGCCCAGACCTGCAGATTGGCGATGGTCCGTGGCAAACACTGCCAGACAGCGCGGTGTCGATCAGCGAGGATGAGTTCGAAGCGACCGTGTCGCTGGATCTCCCCGCCAGCTCTCAGGCACTACTTGCGGGCCAACCACTGATGGACAGCGCGTCTTATCAGGACTGGATGCACACCCTGCCCACCGGCCTGCTCAGCCAGACCACTATCGGTCAATCTGCGGAAGGCCGACCCCTGTGGCGACTGGAAAGTACCCCAAAGGCTGAAACGCTGCTCATTCTGGGCCGGCAACACCCACCGGAAACCACCGGCGCCCAGGCGATGAAATTCTTCATCGAGCGACTGCTGGCCGACGATGACCTCGCGCGGCAGTTTCGTGATCAGGTTGGCCTGATTGTTTACCCGTTGCTCAACCCCGACGGCGTCGACAATGGACACTGGCGGCTCAATATGGGCGGCATCGACCTCAATCGTGACTGGGGCCCATTCACCCAGCCTGAGACGACCCAGGTCAACGCGGATATCGACGCCTATCTGGCGCAGCATGAGACACGATTGATCAAGGCCTTGGACTTCCACTCCACCTATCGCGAAGTGTTTTACACCCAGGAAGACGATACAGCGACCGTGGCGCCCGAATTGCTACCCGACTGGCTGGCAGGTTTTGAAGCGCAAATGATCGACAGTTACCCGGACTTCGAGATCGATCGCAGCGCCACACATAACCCTGATCGACCAACGGCGAAAAGTTATTTCAGCAGTCGATTCAATGTTGCTTCTACCACCGTTGAAATGGACGACAACTCCACCACTGAATTCATCCGCGATTACGCGATCGCCGCTGCTGAATCACTGATGCGAGCCTGGCCCAAATCGCCATGAAATGGTCGGGCCCGCTAAGCGCCCTGCTCTTCGCGGCCGTCACCACACAGGTGCTGGCCGCTGACCTGATTCTCCGCGGCGGTACCATCGTGGACGGCACGGGATCTCCGGGTTACGTGGCCGATCTGGGTATCCGCGACGGCCGCCTCGTCCTGCCAGTACCTGGCGATAACACATCCTGGGCCGAGGCCGAAGTCATTGATGTCGATGGGATGGTGGTCGCACCGGGCTTCATCGACCTGCACACCCACGCCCGCGCAGATCTGGTCGATCCCGCACACAGCACGCTCAGCCACTATCTGACGCAGGGCGTCACTTCGGTGCTAATCGGCAATGATGGGGATGGCACCGTGAACATCGCGCAGCGCTTTGCGCGGATCGCCGAGCACGGCAGCGGCGTAAATGTTGCCCAGTATGTGGGCCACAGCGCCTTGCGACGCGCCACCATGGACCGCACCGACCGCCCCGCAACGGCAGACGAAATCAGCGCCATGAAAACGTTGTTGGCGCGGGGATTGCGCGAAGGCGCCATGGGGTTGTCGAGCGGTTTGTTCTACACCGATGCCAATCATGCGCAGACCGGCGAAGTGATTGCACTGGGCCAAACGCTGGCTAGTCTCGGGGGACTCTATGACTCGCATATCCGCTCGGAGAGCTCTCGGGATCCCGGTGTCATAGCAGCGGTCGAGGAAGCCATACAAATTGGCCGCGAGAGTGGCATCCCCGTGCACATTGCACACATCAAAGCACTGGGAAAAGACGTTTGGGGTAGCGCCCCCGTGATCATCGAATTGATCAACGCAGCGCGACAGCAGGGTGTTCGGGTCACTGCCGACCAGTATCCCTGGCAGGCGTCCTCCACCCAGCTCAAAAACGCCGTGCTCAGTCGGTCTTGGCAGGCAGGTGGCCCCGATGGCTGGCGGCGCGTGCTGTCTGACCCTGAGCAGCGCAACGCATTGCTCGAAGACATACGCACCAACACCGAGCGAAGAGGCGGCCCCGGCAGCCTGATGATCGTGCGCACTGGCGATGAACGCTGGGATGGTCGCAGACTGGATCAAATTGCCAAAGACGCGGGTGTGTCGCCCGAAGAAATGGCGCGCCGAATGCTACTGCAGGGCACGCCCCGGGTGATCTCGTTCAATATGCAGGAGTCGGACATCAGCGCCTTCATGGCACAACCCTGGGTGGCCACTTCCAGCGATGGCACCGTAGGGCATCCGCGCAGGTACGCAAGCTTTCCCCGGAAATACCACCGCTTTGTGCGCGAGTTGGGCCTGCTCTCAACCGAGCAGTTCGTGCGCGCCAGCAGCGGGCTGGCAGCTGACATCCTGGGGTTGGAAGACCGGGGCTATTTGCGCCAGGGCTGGGTCGCCGATGTGGTCGTATTTGACCCCGACACCTATCGTGAAGCCGCCACTTATTTGTTACCCGAGCGTCACTCCCACGGCGTGCGGCATCTTTGGGTCAATGGCGTGCCAGCTATTCACCGCGGCGAGGTGACTGGTCATCGCGCGGGGCAGGCCCTGACACCCTGAAATATCCCGGCGTGGCCTTAAAACAACCAGTCATTCCGCCCGCCGGAATAGCCCAAAAGTTTTTGTGGTTTTTGCGCCCATCTGATGCACACTGGAGGCGATGATCTGTCACCCATAGGCAGGGCCCACAGAGGCCGCCCGGCAGGTCCACACCATAAGAGCAACTCTTGGGGGAATTCCTATGCGCAATCGACACATGCCCAGCGCCCGCACTCAACTGTCCATCGCCATCGCCACGGCATTGGCTGCCAGTCCACTCGCCGGTCTCGCCCAGGCGCCCGAGCCTGCGCTCGAAGAAGTGATCGTGGTGGGTTCACAGATTCGTGGTGCATCAATCAATAACGCCCTCGCGGTGAGCGTGGTTAACAGCGCCGATATCGAGATCATGGGGGTCGATGAGGGTGCCGATCTGATGGCCCTGATTCCCGAGAACGGCCAGAACTTCTTTAATGAGGCAGAAAACATCAGCGGCGGGGTCAATGCCGGCCGTGGCGACGTTGGTGCCTTCAACCTACGCAGCCTGGGTACTGGCAATACGCTGGTCCTGCTCAATGGCCGCCGACTGGTCAACTCCGCGACTTACCAGACCGAGGAAGTTGGCGGCAGTTTCATTCCCGTCAATACCGTTAACTCGCAGACACTGCCGGTGTGGGGCATTGAGCGCGTCGAGGTGCTGCGGGACGGCGCTTCAGCTATCTATGGTGCAGACGCCGTCGCAGGGGTGGTAAACACCGTCATCAAAGACGACTTCGAAGGTTTTGATTTCCGCATCCGGCACACGGAATTCGATAATTTCCCCGGCGATCGCCAGAGCTTTACCGCCCAGTGGGGCAAAAATTTCAACGAGGGCCGCACGAACGTTGCCGCCTTTTTCAACTACTACCAGCGGGATCGTATCCAGTCGATTGACGATGATCGCTGGGCGAACTCTGACTTCCGGGACCGAATCCCGGAAGGGTCGCTCTGGGAAGGCAATACCCGCTTCCGCAACGACTCTGCCAACTCCGAGTTTCCCCAGTTGGACGTGATATCCAGCCTGTCGAGCAGCCACAGCCTTCGCACCAGTGGACTGGTAGATCGTTCGGGTGAACTCGAGACCTATCCTCTTGGAGACTCACGCTGCCAGTACCAGATCAATGGCACAACCTGCGGTGCCGCAGATGGACAGGGCACCTTCCGCCACAATTTCAATTCGGCATTTGGCACCGGCCGCGACCTGACCTCGGAACTGGACCGACTGAGCCTGTTCACGACGATTTCCCATGAGTTCGCCAGCGGCGTAGAGAGCTTCTCGGAGATCATGTACTACAAATCCGAGACCAATCTGACCCGCCACGCCTCGGCGCCCTTCTCAAGCTCCCGGCTGGAGCTTGGTCGTGACAATCCCTATAACCCGCTTGGCAGCGGCCCCGGACGCCTGTCAGGGCCAGAGTTTGAAGACGCCATGGCCGATGTGCCGGCCGAAGGTCTCGACTTACTGCTCGATAACTATCGCTTCGCCGTGGTGCCGAGAATTGTCGACAACGACGGTGAAACCTATCGCTTCCTGCAGGGCTTCCGCGGGTCACAGGGTGATTGGGATTGGGAAGGTGCAGCGTCCTACTCCAAGGCCACCAAGGAAGACATCACGCGCAACCGGGTATCTAACACCTTGGCCCAGGAAGCACTCAACGCCTCCGATCCGGCACTCGCCTACAACCCGCTGGACCCCACCTTTGAGGGGTCAAATATCGAGCGCATTCTTGTGGATGTTCGACGGGACTCGGAGACCACGCTCACAACCCTGGACTTCAAGCTGACCAATGCCAATTTGTTCGAGTTGCCAGCGGGCAGTGTGGCAGGACTGATCGGTGTCGAGTGGCGCGAGGAGACCTTCGAGGATGACCGCGATCCTCGACTGGACGGGACGATTGTTTTCACCGACCGGGATGGAGACAGCTATCCGTTTGTATCCGACGTCGTCAACTCAAGCCCAACACCGGACAGCAGTGGCGACCGCGAGGTCACCTCGATCTTTGCTGAATTGCAGATCCCGGTGTTCGACAACCTCGATGTGCAGCTGGCACTGCGACACGAACAGTTCTCGGACATCTCGAAGGACGCCACCGTGGGTAAGTTCGCCTTTGGTTGGCGACCGATGGAACAAGTGCTGTTCCGTGGTTCCTGGGCAGAGTCCTTCCGAGCGCCGAATCTCGTGACCGTGAACGAGGGGCTGGTCGCCCGGACCAACACTCGTACTGACTGGGCCTGTGAGTACGCCAACGAGCAGAGCGGTGAGGTTTACGATCTCGACTGCAACTATTCCATGCAGCGTACCGCTTCGGGCAACGACCAGTTGGTGCCTGAGACCGCTGAGAGTATCTCGCTGGGTATTGTGCTCGAACCCTTCGATAGCCTGACCCTCACAGCAGATTACTGGGAGATCGAAACCGAGGGCACCATTGGCCTGTTCGGCGAAGAGAACCACACCCTGCTCGATTTGGTGAATCGTATTGAAGCTGGACTCGCCAACTGCGATCAGAACTTCAACACAGCGATCGAGCGCATCACACCTGATGATGATCAGATCGCCGCTTATACCGAAGCCGGTATCTGCCCGGGCGGTGAAATCAATCGCATCAACGACCGCTATGCCAATCTGGACACCCGCACGACGGCTGGCTACGACATCGGGGTGTACTACGATATCGATTCCGACATTGGTGCCTTCCGCTTCACCTACAACGCTTCATTCCTCGAAAAGATGGAACAAACCGCTTCCGGAGATTCCGCGTTGCTGGTGGAGGCGCAAAATAGCGGTTTGCTGCCGGCGAACTATCCCATCGATGGCTTCGCCGATCTGGTTGGCCGGGATGGCAATCAGGACTACCGTCACTCGGCACGCCTCACCTGGCGCAACGGTGACTGGGGTGCAGGACTGGCGGCCTATCGGGTTGGCTCCTTCTACCAGAGCTCTCTGACTTTGGCTGACGGCACGCGCTACATCATTCCGGCAATGGATACCTACGACGTGACGGTAGACTACCGGTTTGAAGTGCGGGATGTGGACACCCGGGTTCGATTCGGCATCAAGAACTTCACCGACGAGCGCGCACCGCTGGCGGACCGCTTCTTCGGTTACTTTGCTGATGCGCATTCAGATCTGGGCCGCTATGCCTATATCGATGTACGCTTCGGCGTACTGTGATGTTGTTGGATGGATCCCCGCACTCGCCGGTGATCCATCTCTCGCCAACAACGCCCGGTCTTTACCGGGCGTTTTGCTATCTGGGAGTTAATGATTGAACACCGCAATCGCTGAACCCGACACCCGCGCCGGCTACCAACGCCTGGGCTTGTTGATGGGACCCACCATCTGCCTGCTCATGCTGTGGTTGGGCAGCGATCAGGCGTGGATGACCGATACAGCCTGGCGGGTGGCAGCGGTCGGCGCGTGGATGGCCATTTGGTGGGCAACCGAGGCAATTCCAGTCGCTGCAACCGCATTCCTGCCACTGGTGGTGTTCGAACCACTCGGGATCGCCACACTGCGGGAGGCTGCGGAGCGTTACGCCCATCCCATTATTTATCTATTCCTAGGCGCTTTCGTGCTGGCACTCGCGGTTGAGAAATCCAATCTGCATCGCCGGATGGCACTGTGGATTCTGGCGCGCACTGGCACTGATGGCAGACGTTTGATCCTGGGCTTCATGATTGTCGCGGCACTACTGTCAATGTGGATGACCAACACCTCAACCACCATGATGCTGCTGCCTATCGCCACCTCAGTGGCGACCCTGATCGGCGGTTCAGTCGCCGACGCCTCCGACAAAGACCGCCACCACTTTCAGGTCGCACTAATGCTGGCATTGGCGTACTCCACCACGCTGGGAGGTCTGTCGACATTGGTGGGTACGCCTCCCAACATATTGCTCGCCGGGTTTCTGGAAGAGACTTACGGTATGCAGATAGCCTTTTTCGACTGGATGCTGGTCGGCGTTCCTATGACGGCGATCATGCTACCGCTGGGCTGGCTGGTACTGACTCGGTGGGTGTTTCCGTTCCGAATACCCGCCGACACGGCCACCCGTGCCCTGATCAAGGAAATGGCCGACGAACTTGGTCCCATGAGCGGCGCAGAAAAACGGGTGGCATTGATATTCCTGTCAGTGGTGTTGCTGTGGATGTGTCGCGGCTTGCTGACCGACAGCTTCGGTTTTGATTGGCTGTCAGACAGCGGCATCGTCATGGCAGCGGCCCTGCTGCTATTTGTTGTGCCAAGCGGCAACAGCGCCAGCGCGCCGCTACTCGCCTGGGATGACGTTGGGCGCCTTCCCTGGGGGGTATTGGTGCTGTTTGGCGGCGGTCTCAGTCTGGCGGCGCAAGTGGCCAATTCCGGGCTCGCAGAGTGGCTGGGCAATGGCCTGGCGCCAGTCGCGCACGCAGGCCCGCTGCTCGCCGCGCTAGCGGCTGCCGGCCTGGTGGTCTTCCTGACCGAACTCACCAGCAACCTCGCGACCACGGCGACGTTTTTGCCAGTGATTGCCGCCATCGCCACATCAGTCGGCATCGACCCACTCATTCTCTGCGTGCCGGTCACCCTCGCGGCCAGCTGTGCATTTATGCTGCCAGTGGCAACACCACCCAATGCGATCGTTTTCGCCTCGGGGCTGCTACGCATTCCGGACATGGTGAGGGCTGGCTTTGTAATGAACCTGGTCGCTTTGGGGCTGATTACCCTGGTCTCGGTGTGGCTCGTGCCACTGGTGTTGGTGAACTGATATGCGATCTTTGCTTTGCCTACTGATACTCTCTGTCGCACTGTTCAGTGGAACCGCGCATGCGGCCGATAACGGCGCGCAGCGATTCCACACAAGCCATCATCCAGTGCCCGCTCGCCTGCTGTTCGTGGGCAATAGCTACCTGTATTACAACGACAGCCTGCACAACCATGTAGAGCGCATGGTATCGGCGCTCAAACCCGAGCTGCGCGAACATCTGATTTACAAGTCGGCGACCATCGGTGGTGCACGTCTGGACCAGCACAATCTCGACTGGCTGTTAGGTGTAGGGAATATAGGCGTAACACAGCCTTTTGAAATGGTGGTATTGCAAGGCGGTAGCTTTGAGGTACTCAATGAAGGTAACCGCGAACGGTTCTACGCCACCGTCGCGCGCCATGCGGCGAAGATTCGTGCGATTGGCGCCGAACCCGCGTTATACATGACTCACGCCTATGTCGCCCCGCATCGACGCGCCGTGCCCAATCTGACCCCGACGATCCTGGCGACCTACCAAACGGCCGCGACGCGGATCCAGGCAACGTTGATCCCTGTTGGCATGGCCTTCGAACGGTCCTATCAGGAACGCCCGGAGTTCTCGCTTCACGCTCACTTTGACGGCACTCACCCCAACCTTCGCGGTACGTATCTCGGTGCCTGTGTGGTGTACCTCACCCTGTATGGTGGCACGCTGGACGGCCTGAATTATGACTACTTTGGACAAATACCAACGGCAGAAGCCAAGTACCTGCAACGCATTGCACAGGCCACAGTAGACAGCTTTTTCACGACCAACGATTGAGCCGTTAACGCACCGTATGCAGGAAATGCAGGTGGGTTTCGTACTGGTTCAGAATATCGACCACGACCTGCTCCTCTGACCAACCCATGATGCAGTAATCCTGGCCGCCTTCGGCGAGGTGCACCTCGGCCCGGTAAAACTTCTCCTGGTCATTGAGTTCATCCATGGACTTGCCCGTCAGGGATTCATCGGGCAGCGGATGGCTGCGACTGCGCACCTCGTAGACAAAATCGATCTCGTCCCCGTGAAACACCTCAAGCCGCAGTGAACCCCGCTCGGTGATTTCGTTGGCAATGGCAGCCTTGATGTCATGCCGATTGAGCTCGTCAGCAAATTGGCGCATGGCACGGGCAACAATGTCCCGCTGGAATTTCTGCACGGTGGAATCTGCGGGGTACTCGAGCAGATTACCGAGCCGCGCCCGCCAGGACTTGGCCTCCGAGGACTGGGGCGGATGCACACTGACCGCCTCGCGTTTCGCGCCGTCCACAGTGAGTGCGCGATAGAACCCCCACAGGGCGCCGATGATGGCGATGGAGAACGGCAGGGCACTGGCGATGGTCGCGGTCTGCAAGGCCGACAAGCCACCGGCAAACAACAATGCCGAGGCGATGAGCGCGATGATTCCCGCCCACAACACCCGTTGCAACGCCGGGCTCTCATCCTTGCCGCCATTACTCAGCATGTTGAGCACCAACGCCGCACTGTCGGCAGAGGTAACGAAAAACACCACGATCATCGCCAGACAGATCAGCGACAACACCTCGGTGCCCGGCAGGTAATCGAGGAAGCGGAACAGAGCAACCGCCTGGTCAGCGCGCACGGCATCAGCCAGCTCACTCGCCCCCTGGTTGGCAATCAACTCAACGGCACTGCCACCAAATACTCCCATCCACAAGACGATGTACAAGGTCGGCACAATGGTGACGCCGAGTACGAACTCGCGAATCGTGCGGCCTCGCGAAATGCGGGCGACGAAAATACCCACAAAAGGCGTCCAACTGATCCACCAACCCCAGTAGAGAATCGTCCAACCGCCGAGCCAATCGGTAGGGTTATAGACGTACAGATTGAAGGTTTTGGGCACCAGATCGGCGAGATAGCCGCCAAAATTCTGCACGGTGCCTGACAGCAACAGTACGGTAGGACCGGCCAGCAATACCCCCAGCAACAGCAGGATCGACAAACCAATATTGATTTCACTGAGACGCTTGATGCCGGTATCGAGACCCAGAGCCACGGATATCGCCGCCAGTACCATGGTCATCACCAACAGCACAAGCTGTACGCTGAGCCCTACGGGCACCCCAAACAGATAATTGAGCCCCGCGTTGATCTGCAGCACCCCGTAGCCGAGGCTGGTGGCAATGCCACACGTTGTGCAAACAATGGCAAACACATCGACCGTGGCCCCCAGTCTGCCGTAGATGCGTTCGCCAATGAGCGGGTAAAAAGCCGAGCGCAGGGTCAGGGGCAGTTGATGCCGATAAGCGAAATAGGCAAGTACCAGTGCGACCGCCGCGTACATGGCCCAAGCGTGAAAGCCCCAATGGAAAAAGGTCAGCCGCATGGCCTCGGCGGCAGCAGCCTTGTTCGCACCTTCGCCCAAAGGCGGCGCGAGGTAGTGCATCACGGGCTCGGCCACCCCAAAGAACATCAGCCCAATGCCCATCCCCGCGGCAAACAACATGGAAAACCAGGAGATGAAACCGTAGGCGGGCGCAGAGTGATCGGGGCCGAGTTTGATATCGCCGTGCCGGCCCAAAGCGAATACCAACACCATCACCAGCACGCCGCCCATCACCAACACATAGAACCAGCTGGCGGTAGCCACAATGCCCTGCTGCAGCGCCGACAAAGCGCGATCTGCCTGATCGGGAAACAAGGCCACGGTGGCAACCGCAGACAACAGAATGGCGAGCGCCGGGACGAACACAGCCCGGTCGATGGCGAAGTTGGATCGCAGATTCATGGACTGCCCAGCAAAGACTCAGCCCGCAGTATACCGGTTCGGGTCATCTTCGCTCATCGGTAAATTAGTATGATCTAAAAACATTAATCAACGGGCATTACCGCCATAAGCTGGCTGTATGGCAGGTTTTGTCGACTTTTTGACCGCAATGGCAGACAAAATTACTTTGAGGTAAAATTTTGCGCTCAAACAATTACCGGAGCCCATCATGGCCGCCTTCCCGCGCTTCACCCGCAACCGCCTTGCCGTGGCAGTGACGTCGCTTGTTCTGCCCGCCGCAGCGAACACCGCACTTGCCCAGGAAAACACCCAAAAGCTCGAAGAGGTGGTGGTCACGGCAACCAAGCGCGCCGCGAGCACACAGGACATTCCTGTCACAGTGTCCGCGGTATCCGGGGAGCAACTCGATCAGCTGGGCGTGGCCAATTTCGAGGACTATCTGATTCAGTTGCCCGGTGTCACCGCCGGGGGTAGCGGGCCCGGTCAAAACACTATTTACATCCGCGGGGTCGCGTCGACCACACCTAACCTGACCACTGCAGGTGTGGCGGGCATCGCGCCCAATGTGGCGTTCTACCTCGACGAACAACCGCTGGCCCAACCGGGCCGAAACCTCGACGTATACGCCGCCGACCTGCAGCGGGTTGAAGTACTGTCAGGTCCGCAGGGCACCCTGTTTGGCGCGAGCTCTCAGGCGGGCACAGTGCGCCTGATCACCAACAAACCAGACTTCACCGACACCTACGGCAAGATCTCTGCCGGCGCCTCAACAATGTCTGAAGGCGACAACAACTATAACGTCGAAGCCATGTTCAATATCCCGCTGAGCGACAGCTTCGCGGTGCGGGCAGTGGTCTATTCCGACGAAATGGGTGGTTTTATCGATAATGTCGCCGGCACTCAGGATCTGCGCGACAGCGCACGCTTCCGCGCCGCCGGTACCCTGCGCAGCAACGGCGTACCCGTGAGCGCCCGGCGGGGTGGATTCCAGGCCGGTGCCGACCTTTCCGGTGTTAACTTCGTGGCGGCTGACAACAGCGCACTGGTTGAAGAGGACTTCAACACCGCCAACTACACCGGTGCGCGGCTGGCGGCTTCCTGGGACATCAATGAGAACTGGAACTTGCTGGTGGCGCACAGCACCCAGGATCTCGAATCGGACGGTGTTTTTTACGCAGACCCGGATCTCGATGATCTCGAGGTGCAGACCTACACCCCTTCGAGCATGGAAGACAGCTTCGACAACACCGCCTGGACGCTGACTGGCTCGATCGGTGAGCTGGAAATGGTGTACACCGGCGCCTTCACCGAGCGCGAAGCCGATCAGGTGGTTGAATACACCGACTACCTGTTTGTGGGTCAGTACCTGCCCTACTACATCTGTGACACGTCGGTCACCTACCCGGGTGACGCGGCGCCTTCGGGCACCTGTTTCGCCCCCAACCTGAACGTCACCTCGTTCACCAAGACCGAGATTCAGACCCACGAATTCCGCGTATCCACCGATGCATCCAAGTCGCTGCGAGCCACCGTTGGCGCGTTCTACAGCGACCTGACCCTCGAGGAGCGCAACAACTTCAACTACCCCTCCAACCAACTCATCAATGGCGGCAATGCCTGGGCACCGAACTTCCCGTACACCACGGGATTCGTTTCCGATCCCGGTCCCTTTGAGCCACAGACCATTTTCCGCAACGACGTTCAGCGTACCGATGAACAACTCGGTTTCTTCGGTGAGGTGACCTACGACATCAACGAGCAGTTCGCCGTGACCGCTGGCGCTCGCCACTACGATGTCGAAGTCGACCTCGAGGGCAGCGCCAACGGCTCCTTCTTCAACCTCGGCGGCACTGACTGCAATGTTTTCGGCACCGACATTTCCGACCTGTACAACGGCGATGGCCGCTGGACGGATCGCAATGCGGGTGTCTGCGAAGGCGCGGGGCAAACCACCTATACCCTGGCGGACCTCAACAATCCCGATATTCCGGACCGCGCACGGGCTGCCTTGCAGGCACCAGACACGGCCGACGCCAAGGGTGAAATCTACAAGCTGACCGGCCAGTGGACGCCCAGCCTGGACGTGCTCTTCTACGCCACCTATTCGGAAGGTTTCCGCCCGGGACTGCTCAACCGCCCCGGCGGTGCGAGTACGACGCTGGCAAACGGGGGCAGCTACTCGGTGCCCTATGCGCTGCAGACCGATGAGCTCAAGAACTACGAACTGGGCTGGAAGGCTGACCTTCTCGACGGCACTCTGCGCTTCAACGGTTCGCTGTTCTATGTCGATATCAGCGATCTGCAGACCACCATCTTTGACCCGAGCATCACCAACCTGTTCTTCTCGGACAATGCCGCCAACGCCGAGGTGACCGGCCTGGAGGGAGACTTCACCTGGCTGCCGGCGATCAACGGCCTGACGATTCGCGGGGCGTTCTCGTTCCTGGACACCGAAATTGTCGACGTCCTGACGCCCACCGACGACGTCCGTGAAGGTGACAGCCTGGCCTTTGCACCCGAATTCCAGGGCAACCTCACCGCTCGATACGAATGGCAGTGGAACGGTATGACCTCCCATGTGATGGGCAACCTGACCCATTCCAGCGACTCGTTCAGTGACATCATCGTCATCAACCGCGATCGGATTGCCAGCTGGACGATGCTCGGCGTGACTGCGGGCCTGCGGGCCGATGCCTGGACCGCGGAGCTCTTTGTCGACAACTTGAGCGATGAAAGGGCGGAACTGGCGCGCAACTTCGTCAACGACCGCCAGCGGGTGACCTACGCGCGTCCTCGCACCATGGGCATGCGCGTGAGTTTCGACTTCTGATCAACGCCGTTCGGCACTACCATACGCCTCGACCGCAGGGTCGGGGCATTTGGTAGAGGCGCGCCGCAATGACAGACAACATCCCAGCGCACTCACCCCTCGAGCAAATTCAGGGGTTGCTCAGAGCGCGCCATTTCGAAGCTGCCCGGGATCTTGCCCAGCAATGGTTGATCCGCGAACCCGAGGCAGCCGATGCCAGCTACTTTCTGGCCGTGTCCCTCCGGGCGCTCAGCGAACTCGATAAAGCGGAATCAGTACTCACCGCACTGCTGCGTCAGCACCCCAGCCACAGCCGCGGTCTGCAGGAATATGGCCACCTGCTGCGTGACCGTGGCAATCTGGAAGCGGCGCTGGGCATGTATCGCCGGGCAACCCGGGAAAATCCGTCGCTCGCGGCCAGTTGGCTGGGGCAAGAGCGGGCGCTCAGACAACTCGGCGATACCGCAGCCGCACAACAGGCCGCAGCTCAGGCTACCTGGCTGAAATCGCTGCCGCAGCCCGTACTGGTCGTCATGGATCTCATGTCCCGGGGGCGTCTGATCGCCGCCGAGAAACTGCTGAAACGGTTCATGCAAGCCAACCCCCAACACGTTGAGGGTATGCGCTTACTCGCGGAGATTGCCCTCAAACTCGGCGCGACCAACGAAGCAACGCTGCTTCTGGAGACCGCCGCACAACTGGCGCCAGCTGACTCACGTATCGCGGTTGACCGTATTCAACTGCTGCGCCGTTGTCAGCGGGACGCCGAAGCCAGGGAAGCCGCGCGCGAACTGGCAGACGGCACACCTGACAATCCACAATTTCAGTCCCTCGCTGCCATCGAAGCGATGCATGTTGGCGACTACGAAGACGCCCTGTCGCGGTTTGATCGGGTGCTCAGTCGCTTACCCAACGACCCAGTCACACTGACTTCACGCGGCCATGCGCTCAAGACCAGCGGGCGCACCGGTAAGGCGATCGAGAGTTACCGCGCCGCCATCGGGGCGCGGCCCGCCCATGGTGAAGCCTGGTATGCACTCGCCAACCTCAAAACCTATCAATTTGAGCCCGAAGACATCGCGGTGATGAAGCACCTTAGCCAGGACCTGTCGGTAGACGCGGGCTCCCAGGTGCATCTGCAGTTTGCGCTGGGCAAGGCCCTGGAAGATGCCGGCGCCTGGGCCGAGAGCTTTGCGCATTATCAGCAAGGCAATCGCATCAAACGGCAGGGCTCTCACTACACCGCTCAGGCCACGACCGAGGAACTGGCTCAGCAGGCCAATCAATGTCGCGCCGAACTGTTCCATGAAAAGCGCGGCGGCTGTGCTGCAGTGGACCCGATCTTTATCGTCGGCTTGCCTCGGGCAGGATCGACGCTGCTCGAGCAGATTCTGGCATCTCACTCACAAATCGATGGCACCCTCGAACTGCCCTATATCCTGTCGATGGCGCAAAGTCTGCGCCGTCGCGAGACGGGACCGGGTTACCCTGAAAATCTTTGGACCCTCAGCGCGGAGGAGCGCCAGGCACTGGGGGCCCGCTACCTCGAGCAGAGCGCAGTACACCGGGCTGGTGCACCGCGATTTATCGACAAAATGCCAAACAATTTTCGCCATATCGGACTCATCAAGCTGATACTGCCCAACGCGAAGATTATTGACGCTCGACGCCACCCTTTGGCATGTGGCTTCTCGGGATTCAAACAGCTGTTCGCGGAAGGTCAGGAGTTTTCCTACGATTTGAGCGATATGGGCAAGTACTATCGCGACTACGTGACGCTGATGTCGCATTGGCATTCGGTCCTTCCTGGAGAGATCTTGCAAGTCAACAACGAGGACGTCATTGCCGATCTCGAAGGCCAGGTACGGCGGCTGCTGACATTTTTGCAGCTGCCTTTCGAGGCGGGCTGTTTAAGCTACTGGGAAACGGAGCGCGCCATCAAAACCCCGAGCTCAGAGCAAGTCCGACGCCCGGTTTCCGACCGCGGCACCCACCAGTGGCGACATTTCGAGCCCTGGCTAACACCTCTGAAAGAGGCGTTGGGCGATGATCTGGTCGCCCTGTCGGAGTAACAGATGAACGATATGAGTGACAACAATCTGAATCCAACCCTCGATCTGTCCGATCAAGTCCTGGTTTCGCTGCGACGCATTATTCGCGCGACCGACCTGCACTCCCGGAAGCTGGGCAAAAAAACCGGCCTCACCACGCCGCAACTGGTCGTGATCGGTGCCATCGGCCGCCGCAAAGAACCGACGGTTTCAGACATTGCTAAAGCGGTTAGCCTCAGTCTCGCCACCGTGACCACCATCCTCAATCGACTTGAGAGCAACGGTTATGTCAATCGTGCCCGCAGCGCTGTGGACCGTCGGCGAGTCATCGTGAGCCTCACGGATCTGGGGGAGGAGATGCTGGCACAAGCCCCCAAACCGCTGCAGGACAGCTTTATGGACCGCTTTTCGCGGCTGGAGACCTGGGAGCAATTCCAGATCGTCGCGGCACTTGAACGCGTGGCAACGATGATGGACGCCGAAGAACTCGACGCCGCTCCCCTGCTGGCCAGCGGCGAGTCCGTGGTTTAAGCCGAGGCTGGCTTTACCAATTCCAGAATGCCTGAGAAGTCGAGTGTGCCAGCGCCATTGGCCTGGTGCTGCCGATAACGTTCCAGGGCAAGCCGCCCGAGTTGGTTATCGATGCCGGCGTTTTCGGCGACCTCCGCCGCCAAGCCCAGGTCTTTGACCATCAGGTCCACCATGAAACCGGGGGTGTAGCCATGACTTGCAGGCGCCGTCTCCATCACGCCCGGCCAGGGGTTGTAGACCTGCAGTGACCAGTTGTTGCCCGAGCTCGCCTTCATGATCTCCGACAAAACGGCGGGGTCGAGCCCGTTGGCCTCGCCCATGGCCAGCGCCTCACAGGTGCCGATCATGTGGATCGCGAGCAACATGTTGTTGGCCGCTTTGGCAACCTGACCGGCACCGGCGGGACCGGCGTGAAAAATCTTGGCCTCGCTGCCCATGCCCGCAAGCACAACCCGTGCTCGTGCGAAGGCGTCGGCGGTACCGCCGCACATGAATGCCAGCGTGCCGGCCTGCGCGGCGGCGACGCCCCCCGATACCGGCGTGTCCATAAACGCGATATCTCGCGCACTTGCCGCTTCGGCAACTTGTCGCGCCGTGTCGGCGTCGATCGTGCTGGCATCAAGTACTAATGTGCCCGCGGCGAGTTGCGCCAACAACCCATCTTCCCCGAGATAAGTCGACGCTACGTGTTTGCCCGCGGGCAGCATGCTGATGACGATCTCGGCGCCAGCTGCCGCATCGGCCGCACTGTCGGCGGGTCTTGCACCCGCTTCGCCCAATTGCTGCAGGGCCTCGGCCGATAGATCAAACACCGACAGGCTGTGACCGGCGGCGATCAGGTTGCGGGCCATGGGTCCACCCATATTGCCCAGCCCCAAAAACGCGACATGACTCATTGCTGATACTCCACAAATTCAACCGCGGGGGCACCCGGCGCCTCAACAAAAAACTGCTCAAGCAGCGCCGTCGGCACATCGCTGACCGCAGCGAACTGCCACTGAGGGTTGCGATCCTTGTCGATCAGCAGTGCACGCACACCCTCCGCGAACTCGGGATAGCGCATCACCTGTGCACCGAGCTGGGCCTCGGCTACAAACACTTCACGCAGGCTCGCGTCAGCGGTGATCTGCAGTTGCCGGAAGATCCAGCTGGCTGCCAGCTTCGAGCCGTGCGCGAAGCCGTCCCGGGCTTTGGCCAGCCAGGGATCTTCTGTTTTGAGCCCGGTCAGCCGCTCGGCGATGGCCGCCAAACTGTCCCCTGCCATCAGGTCATTGATGGTCTCGAGATGGGGTATGACCTGGGCTGACGGTCGATCGGCATCGGGTGCGATCTCGTCCAGCAGTTCTGTCGCCTTGGCATGCCGGCCGGCAGGGTCGGCAGGCCAGGTCGCCGCACGCAGGGCGTCGATGACCTGCTCGTGTTGCGCGGCCCCCAGGAAGTGGCTGGCCAGACCCATATCAAGCGTATCGGTCCCGTTGATGGAAGCGGCGGTCAATGCCAGAAAGCGACCTGCCAGTCCCGGCATGCGATTCAGGAACCAACTGCCACCCACATCGGGGAACAGCGCGATCGTGATCTCCGGCATGGCGATGCGAGTACGCTCACCCACCACAGCGTGAGAGCAACCCGCGAGTATGCCGAGCCCACCGCCCATGACCACGCCCTGCCCCCAGCAGATGATTGGCTTGGGGTAGGTGTGCAGCCGGTAGTTCATTGCGTATTCGCGGGCGAAAAATGTCTCGGCGTATTCGCAGGGACCGCCCGGGGTCGCCAATGACGACTCACGCAGAGCCGCGACATCACCCCCTGCACAGAAAGCCTTGTCCCCACTGCCATCGATGAACACCGCCACAACTGAACTGTCCTCAGCCCAGGTGTCGAGGCAATCGCTGATCACATCGACCATGTCGAGTGTCAGCGAATTGAGAGTTTTGGGCACATTCAGGGTCAGGTGACCCAACCGGCCACCACCGGTCGCGTGCTCCCGTACCAATACCGCTTCGGTCATCGGTTCTTCCACTCCGCCGGACGCTTTTCGAGGAACGCGTTGACGCCCTCGCGCTGATCCTCTGTTCGGAACAGCTCTACAAATTCGTCACGTTCGGCGGCCAGGCCCCGGGTGATGGCGATATTTCGAGCCGAATGAATCAGCCGCTTGCAAGCTGCCACAGAACTCGGAGATTGCTGGCAGGACTGCTTGGCCAGTTTACGCGCCGCTGCCAGCGCACCGCCGGTCTCGACCACCTCTTCCACCAAGCCAAGTTCGAGCGCCCGCGCTGCATCGAGCCGATCGCCACATAGAATCATGCGCTTGGCCCAGCCTTCGCCAATCAGCTGGGTCAGGCGCTGGGTGCCACCCGCACAAGGCAATAAGCCGACTTTCGCCTCGGGCAGCGCCAGTTGCGCTTGTGATTCAGCGATACGGATATCACAGGCCAGCGCCACTTCGAGACCCCCGCCCATCGCGAAGCCATTGATGGCGGCGATCGACACACCGCGAAAATCTGCCAGGGTTTCAAAGGCGCGACCAAAGGCCTCGGCCATACCCCGGGCAGCGGCCGCGTCGCCGTCGGCAAACAACTTCAAATTAGCACCCGCCGAGAAGAATTTGTCGCCGGCCCCGGTGATAATCAGCGCGTAGCAATCCTGATGCGCATTGAGCGCCTCAACCACCGACTTCAGTGCCGGCAAGCTCTCGGTATCCCAGGTATTGGCGGCGGGGTTATCGATCACGATCTCGGCGACGTTGCCGTCGAGCGTCACCTTGATCTTGCTGCTTGAACTGCTAATCACTGAATCACCTCCAAGGCACCGTCCATCATGGCCCTTCGGGCAATAATGACGCGCATGATTTCGTTGGTTCCCTCAAGAATCTGGTGTACGCGAGTGTCGCGTACATAGCGCTCCATCGGGTACTCGCGAATGTATCCATACCCACCAAACATCTGCAGGGCGTCGTTACAGACCTTGAAGCCCACATCAGTAGCGAACCGCTTGGCCATGGCGCAATAGGTAGTCGCCTGGCTGTTGCCCGCGTCGAGCTTGGCCGCGGCCATGCGCACCATCTGCCGGGCAGCCACCAGCTCGGTCAGCATGTCAGCCAGCTGGAACTGGGTGTGTTGGAAATCCGCAATCGCCGTATCGAATTGTTTGCGATCGGCCACGTAGTCCATGGCATCGCTGAGCGCCTTCTGGGCGGTACCCACCGAGCAAGTGGCGATATTGATACGACCACCGTCCAAACCTTCCATCGCAATCGCAAAGCCCTGACCCTCTTCGCCAAGGCGATTGGCCACCGGCACCCGCACATTCTCAAACATCACCATACGGGTGGGCTGGGCATTCCAACCCATTTTGTGCTCTTTCTTGCCGTAGCTGACACCTTCGGCGTCGGCGGGAATCAACAGCGCGGTCACGCCCTTGGGGCCGGGCCCACCGGTGCGGGTCATCACCACCAGCACGTCGGTATCGCCGGCACCGGAGATAAACACCTTGCTGCCGTTAACGACATAGTGATCACCATCCTGCACCGCTGTTGTGCGCAGGGAGGCCGCATCAGAACCGGCGCCCGGCTCGGTCAGGCAATACGATGCCAGAATTTCGCCCGTCACCAATTGCGGACACCACTGCTCGATCACGGCTTCACTGCAGTACTTGCCGATCATGTTGGTGGCCATGTTGTGAATGGTCAGGAACGCCGCTGTGACCGTGCAGCCCTTGGCGAGCTCCTCAACGATCAGGCTGGCGTCGAGTCTGCCCATGCCCAGACCACCCGCGCGCTCCGGCGTGTACATGCCCATAAAGCCCAACTCACCGGCCTCGCGCAGGGCGTCCTTGGCAAAAATGCTCTCCGCGTCCCAGCGGGCCGCATTGGGCGCGAGCGCCTTTTCAGCAAAAGCGCGAGCGCTGGCGATATAGGCCTGCTGCTCGTCGTTCAGTTCGAAATCCATTGTTGTTATCTGACCCTCTTCGGTGGCGGGCGACGGTGCGCCGGGCGTCTGCCCAGTTCGCGCACCGAATCAGCGACAGCGGCTCGCGCCCCTGCAGTGAAATTGGCGACCGATTGTAACAGCGCCAACGGGCAAAATTTTTCGAAAATCAGTCTTCCCGGGGCATCGTGAACTGCTCGAGCAGGGAGTCGTGTTGGCCCAGCAACGGGGGTGGTCGTTGATAGTCCACCGGCGTGCGCGACAGCTTGATTGGGCAACCAACGAGCTTGAGATCTGGGTTCTCCGGATGGGGCACATCCACCAGCATGTCGCGGGCGGCGACCTGGGGCTGAGCAAAGGCTTCCGCGACCGAGTTGATGGGACCACAGGGCACGTTGCGAGCGGTGAGCCCATCGATCCAGTGTTGGCTGGGAGCTGCGCGCAACCGCTCGGCAATCAACGGAATCAGCTCGGCCCGATGATTGACTCGCCGGTCATTGCTGCGAAACCGCTCATCGCTAATGAGTTCTGGCAGACCCAGGACTTCGCAGAACTGCGCGAACTGGCCGTCGTTCCCCACTGCCACCACCATGTGGCCATCGGCCGTCTCAAAACTCTGGTAGGGCACGATCGACAGATGAGCATTGCCCACCCGGTGCGGGTTCAGCCCCCCCACGACCCAATTGGCCGCCTGATTGGCCAGCGCCGCCAGCGTGACATCGAGCAGGGCAACATCGACGTGCTGCCCGAGCCCGGACCGCTCCCTTTCGGCCAGCGCCGCCAGCGTGCCAATGGCACCGTAGAGCCCGGTCATGATGTCGCTCAGCGCTACCCCCACTTTCTGAGGCTCACCCGCAGGATCACCGGTGATGCTCATCAAACCACCCATAGCCTGGACCAACAGGTCATAGCCCGGCCGCTGAGCGAGCGGTCCGGTTTGGCCAAAACCGGTGATAGAACAGTAGATCAGACCCGGGTTGTCGGCGCTCAAGGTGTCGTAATCCAGCCCCAACTCTGCCGCACCACCGGCCTTGAAATTCTCAATCACAATGTCGGCATGGCGGGCGATATCGCGCACCCGGGCCAGCCCCGCCGGGTCCTTCAGGTCGATTTGTAGCGAGTACTTACCCCGGTTTGTACTCAGAAAATAGGCAGATTCTCCGCTGGAATTGCCGCGCTCATCAGACATCCACGGAGGTCCCCAACTGCGGGTATCGTCGCCTCGACCGGGTCGCTCGATCTTGATGACCTCGGCGCCCAGATCCGCAAAGATCTGGGAGGCCCAGGGTCCCGCAAGCACCCGCGACAGATCCAAAACCCGAATATGCGACAACGTGCCCATCAACAACTCCCAAAGACCGTCGTGAGTGAAATCCTCGAACGTCGTATCATCCCGGACTGACGCTGTATTGAAACACCCAGTCGGGGTTGCCAACCCTCTTTCCGCCGGCCCAGGACCGCTTGCCATGACGCCGCTCGCTACATTCGCCGATGCCATCGCGCCACTCATTACCGCAGTGGACAGCACCGATTTTCCGAGGCTGCTGGTGGAGGCGCTCAAACCCATGGTGGCGGCCGACGACGGTTCGGTGCTGCTCTACGACGAGGGCAGACTGCCCCAGATCGTGCTCAGCCAGCCGGTGGCCGGCAGCGACCGCACCACCCTCGACGCCTACCTCAAAGGGCCTTTCCTGCTGGATCCGTTCTACCGAAAGGCGGCCTATCATCAAGCTTACGGCGTCTTTCGCCTCACCGATTTGGCACCCCGGGGCTTCAAGGAGAGCGAGTACTACAACAGCTGGTATCGCAACTGTGGCTACGAGGACGAATGCGGCCTGCTCATCGACCTCGGCGGCAATCGTTTTCTCAATATCGCCCTGGGGGTGACCACTCCTGGCGCACGCTTCAACAAACGCCAGGCCGGCATCATCACGGATGCCTTCCCGGCACTCGCCGCCCTGTGCCAACACCACTGGCGGGAACGCAAGACCCCGCCCGCCACCGAAGGCCTGCGCACCCAGTTGCACGCATCGCTGGCGGCGTTTGGCGCCAGCGTGCTCACCAAACGAGAGCGCCAAGTCACCGAACTGGTACTGCTGGGCAACAGTACCCGGGTGATCGCAGAAAAACTGGGCATCTCCACCGAGACCGTCAAACTGCATCGCAAGCACGCCTACGCCAAACTCGATGTGTCTTCCCAGGCCGAGCTGTTCTACCTGTTCATGGAGGCGCTCGCCCACAGCCCGGGGGCACCCGGCGTCGACCCACTGATCGCCTACCACAGCAAGCCCGGCGCCTGAGTCGAACTCGACACACCACGTCCGGGCTAGGCCGCCCACCCCTTAGGGGTGATGCCCGGCTGTCATCAGTGTGAAAGCATTGCGCCATTCCCAAAATCCAGTTCGCCGGAGCAGCAACCGTGACCGCCCAACTCGACAGCCAGACCCTCAAGCGCCTCGACCGCGCCCATCACCTGCACCCCTTCACTGACTTCCACGAGTACGCGGAACACGGTGGGCGCATCGTCAGTCGCGCCGAACACGTTTACATCTACGACTCGGACGGCAATAAAATCCAGGACGCGATGTCAGGTCTCTGGTGCTGCAACCTGGGCTACAGCCAAGACAGCATCAAGCAGGCAGTAGCTCAGCAGCTCAATGAGCTGCCCTTCTACAACAACTTCTTCAAATGCTCGAACCAGCCCGCCGTAGAGCTGGCGAGCAAACTCGCCGAGCTGACACCCGAGCGCTTTCAGCACGTGTTCTTCACGAACTCAGGCAGCGAAGCCAACGATACCCAGATCAAGCTCGTACACCGCTACTTTGACCTGCTCGGCAAGCCCAACAAGAAGCACATCATCAGCCGTAAGAACGCCTACCACGGCAGTACCATCGCCGCGGGCTCGCTCGGTGGCATGTCGATGATGCATGAGCAGACCATGGGTCTGAACTACATCCACCACATCAACCAGCCCCACTGGTTCGAGAATGGCGGTGACATGGACCCCAACGATTTCGGCTTGGCAATGGCCCGTGAGCTCGAAGCCAAAATCGATGAGCTGGGCGAAGACAACGTCGCTGCGTTTATCGCCGAACCTATTCAGGGCGCGGGCGGCGTCATCATTCCGCCGGATAGCTACTGGCCTGAAGTGAAGCGCATCCTCGATGAGCGCGACATCCTATTCATCTCCGACGAGGTGATTTGTGGCTTTGGCCGTACCGGTGAGTGGTTTGGCTGTGAAACCTACGGTACCGAACCCGACCTGATCACTTTTGCGAAGGCTGTGACCAATGGTTACATGCCGCTGGGTGGTTCTTTGGTCAGCGACAAAATCGCGGATGTGTTGTTGTCCAAGGGCGGCGAATTCGCGCACGGATTGACCTACTCGGGCCACCCGGCCTCCTGCGCCGCAGGCTTGGCCACCATGGCGATCCTCGAAAACACCAACGTCATCGCCGAAGCCAACAACACCCTGGCACCTCACTTTGCCCGGCAATTGGCCACTCTCGAAGACCACCCCATCGTCGGCCAAGTTCGGGTCAAAGGCCTGGTGGCCGCCGTGGAACTGGTGCGTGACAAGTCCAGCCGCGAGCGCATCGCGCCGGATTCCGCCGCAGCCGTCTACTGCCGTGATCAAGCCAACAAGCACGGTTTGATGGTGCGTCAGACCGGTGACGCCATGATCATGGCGCCACCCTTCGTCACCACCCTCGCTGAAGTTGACCAACTCGTGACGACGCTGAGCACCGCGCTCGACCTGACAGCGAGCCAGTTCAGCATTCGCTGAGGCTGATCCGCTTATGCCATCGTGCCGTAATTCGGCACGATGGACTTACAAATCTTCAAAACGATCCGCGACTGGCAGCTCACCGAGCGCGCCTGGTTCAATGCCGTGTGGTTCCAGAGCACTTGGTTTGCCTGCGTGCTGGGTCGGGACAGCTGGATACCGGCCGCACTGGCGCTGATCGCGCTGCACTTTGTACTGGTGCCCCAGGCTGCGAGCGAAGCGCGGCGTCTCGCGCCTCTGGTTCTCGCAGGCGTCGGCGTCGACGGCGCGCTGAGCCTGACGGGTGTATTTGATTTCGGGCCCGGCGTATTGCTACCCGCCTGGCTACTGCTGCTCTGGGTCGCTTTTGCCACAACCCTGAATCGTAGTCTCGCCGTATTTGGTCGTTTTCGCTGGCTAGCGGCTGCGGTCGGGGGTGTTGCCGTGCCCTTCAACTATGCGGTGGGTGCCAAATTCGGTGCCGTCAGCTTTCCGATGACGCCGATCACCACCGCGGCTATCCTGATCCCCATCTGGGCGATTTTGCTGCCCAGTCTGTATCGTTGGGCCGTCGTTCCCACCGCTATCGAGGAAATCCCATGAAACGCTTTGCTTTGGCGCTGGCACTGACGACGTCGCTATCTGCTCACGCCGAGATGGTCGCCGCACCTGATCAGGCTGCGTTGCAAAAATGCGGTGAAGCCAAACTCTCGGTACTGTTCTGGGAGGTTTATGAATCCTCGCTGTACACCCCGACAGGCGCCTATGAACAGGGCACCCGTCCCCTGCGCCTGGAAATCCGCTATCTGAGGGACATCCGCGGTGGCGACCTGGTCAAACAAACCAAAAAGGAATGGGACGCACAGGGGCTGGCACACCCCAACCAATCAACCTGGCTGGCTCGCCTGACCGAGCTTTGGCCGGACGTTAGCGAAGACGATGTGATCGCCCTGCATCTTGATGACCGCAACATCTCGCGCTTTACCCTGAACGGCGAGACCATCGGTACGATTGAGGACCCCGATTTCGGCGAGCAATTCGCAGCCATATGGTTGTCGCCCAACACCACCCGGCCCGAGCTCAGACAGGCACTGATCGGCGAGGGCTGATGATCAGGCGGCGGGATTCACTTCGGCGTACTGGGCTGCCAGACGACGACGGATCTCTGCCAGCCCCGGTGATGCCGCCAATTGCTCGTGTCCAAGCATCAGGGACACCATGCTACGTCGACGCAACAGGTCTTCAGGGGTCACCACCATTTCCCGGCTCAGCAGCACTTCAAGTTCGGCTCGGATCAAGGCCACACCGGGAAACAACGGCGCCACGGATTCGGGTTCGCGCTGGAGCTGTGCCAGCACCTTGAACGCGTCATCACCATAGCGCCGCCAGAGCAAGGTCGACAATGGCGCGTCGGCACCTGCAGGTGTATGGGCGTCGATGGCCTGGGTGGTGGCAGCGGCGATGAAGGCAGCCCGCTGAGCCTCACCCGGCTCACCGTACCAAGCCACACCCTTGTCGACACCGGTCACGCCAAGGTCAGCCAATTGATCGACCAGTTCATCTCCAACATTGAGACAATCCGTGAGCTTTCCACCAAAAATGCTCACGTATCGCCGCTCTCGATCGACTTCGATTTCGTGTTTGCGCGACAGTTGTACCCAATCCCTGCCCGCTGTTTCGCCCGCCACGGCCAGCGGCCGCACCCCGACACGCTCGGCGATGATATCCGCCCGGGTCAGGGGCTGGGGTAGCGCCAGTAGCTCATTGGCGTTGGCCAACACGAAATCACGATCGGCATCGCAGACAACAACGTGATCGTCTTCCACCTGAGTATCGGTGGTGCCAATGCATGTGCGATTGCCCATGGGAATGACAAAGAACAACCGGCCGTCGCTGGCAAAAAAAGTCAGCACCCGAGTGACGCTGCCAATTCGCGGCACGATCAGATGAATACCTTTGGAGAGTAAATGGCGATGGTCGGTCTGCGCCGACACCTGCTGGTTGAGCGCATCCACGGCGGGGCCCGCCGCATTGATGACGGCACGGGCGCTGAGCTTGATTTGCCCCTGGCCCCGGCGATCACCCAGTTGCGCCCGCCACAGGCCTTTGCCCGGCTCCCATCTGAGCGCATCGACACCCAGGTAGTTCGCCGCGAGTGCACCGGCGTCGATCGCCCGGCGCACGAAGCCGAAAACGAACCTGGCGTCGTTTTCAACCAGATAGCAATCAGAGTACTCGAGGCCGCCGACAACCTCATCGACAGCGACTTCCGGCGCCTCGGTGGCAATCTGGCGGCGCCGCAAGTACCGCGGGAAGCGAAGGCGGCCATCACCCATGACCCAATACAGCAGTGCACCCATCCAGACAAACACCGGCCAGAACCGGAACCCGCGACGAATACTGGTGAAAAAACGGATTTCACGGACCCTCGACGGGTAAGCATCCATCAGGCGGTTGCGCGAGCGGCACAACTTGCGAACCAGACCAAACTCCCTGGATTCGAGGTATTTGATACCACCCCAGGCCAGATTCGAGGACTGGGAGCTCACACCCGCGGCAAAATCTGCCGCGTCCACGAGGGCCACCGATACACCATTACCCGCCAGGGCCGCAGCAGCCACCGCGCCGTTGATGCCTCCACCCACGACGAGCACATCGACCGCGGTTCCATCGAGTGCCTGCAACTGTGCTTGCCGCTCGAGACTCATGCCACTTTACTCCACATGTTGTTGATTCTAGGCCATTCCCGATGACAACGCCGTGACGTCAGGCAGCATTTTCGCGCAATGTTAGACTCGGCCTCCGCCCGACAACCGGTCACGCCATGCTGCAAGCTGTACACGAAAGCTACCGAGGACTCGAATACGTTTGGGGACGCAAACAACATCCACCCGTCGGTGAACCCATGGAAGTTGGGCCCGGCGTTTGGTGGATCCGGCTCGCGATGCCCGGCTCGCTCGATCACATCAACGTTTGGCTGCTTGAAGACGGAGACGGGTGGACCATCGTGGATACCGGGCTTGCGCTGCCCGATACCCAGCAGACCTGGGAAAAGATCTTCGCCGACAAGCTGGATGGCAAGACCGTCAAACGGGTGATCTGCACCCATTTGCACCCGGACCATACCGGTCTTGCGGGCTGGCTCTGCGAACGCTTTGACTGCGAGCTGTGGATGACCCGTGAGGAGTATCTGCTGGGGCGCCTCATGATGGGTTACACCCCGGAACAACTGCCCCCTGACGGGGTCGCCTTCTACCGGGCGACCGGCTTCAATGAGGCGCAGTTGGACCAGTACCGGCAGCGCTTCGGCGGCTTCGGCAAATTTACAACACCGCTTCCCCATCACTATCGGCGCATGGTCGACCGGGAAACCCTGAGCATCAACGGCCGCTACTGGCAGGTCATGGTGGGCCGGGGCCACTCCCCCGAACACGCCTGTCTGTACTGTCCCGGGCTAAAACTGATTATCGGCGGCGATCAGATATTGCCGCGAATTACGCCGAACGTGTCGGTATTTCCCACCGAACCGGAAGGAAATCCCCTCGAAGAGTGGATGAGTAGCAACAGCCGTCTGATCGATTTGCTGCCCCCGGATCTACTGGTATTACCCGCGCACCAGGCACCGTACACCGGCCTGCATACACGCCTGAACCAAATCATTGACGGCCACCGACTGGCCCTGTCACGTCTCTATGACGCGCTGGAAACACCGCACCGGGTCGTGGACTGCTTTGGGTACATGTTTAAGCGACCCATCAGCGATAACGAATTGCAGATGGCGACGGGTGAAACCCTCGCCCATCTCAATTACCTGCTGCATCGCGGCAACGTGCACCGGGACACCGACGACAGTGGCGTGCACTGGTATCGACAAAATCCAGACACCCGCTACTTCGACACCGACTGAGCCCATCTCAGGGTCAGCAGTCGCCCCGCTGTCGGCCCATTTCATCACCCACAAGCAATCCATTTCCGTGCGGGGACGCGTAAAGGTGGTCGTCAAACCACTTGCTATCGTCACGGGACATGAACAACAACTGGGTTTCGAGGCTCACCAACCTCGCCTGGTATCAGGCCATCTGGTTCAGCGCCGTTCTGGGCGGGGAAACCCTCGCCTGGCTCGCCTTTGGCCTACTGCTCGCACACCTCATCTGGGTCAACGACTGGAAAGGTCAGTTAATGCTGATGCTCGTTGCCGCGGTGATGGGCGGGGGCATCGATGCCCTGATAGCCGCGGGCGGTTACTACCAATTTGAAGCGACTGATAATGGGCTGCCCTTGCCACTTTGGCTCATCGCCATCTGGATGGGCTTCGCGGGCACCTTGCGCCACAGCATGTCCTGGCTGGTCGCCCGACCCAAGATGATGGTGGCGCTGGCCCTGTTCGGCGCACCGTTGACCTATTTATCGGCAGCACGACTCGGGGCTGTGGACTTCCCCATGGGTTCGCTCAACACGGCGCTGTTGATCGGTCTCAACTGGATGGCGGTACTCCCCACCCTGCTCGCACTGAACGCCTATTTGCTAAAGCAAAGCCGCAACTCACAGACACTGACCGAACTTACGATCAACCGTGAACAGACCTGACACCCCATCGGTCGCACTATTTATCTCGAGGCAATCCATGTCACAGCGAATCCAAACCATTGTCATCTTCCTCAGCGCGTTTTTACTCAGCGCCTGCGCGACCAGTCTCGATGGAGATCGCTACCGCGACCAGCAGCCTGGCTTCGACCTGTTTAGGTTCTTTGATGGCGATGTCAAAGCCTGGGGCATTGTGCAGGATCGCAGCGGTGAAGTGACGCAACGCTTTACAGTGGCCATCAAAGGTAGTGTCGATGGAGAGCAACTGAGGCTCGATGAAAGCTTCGAATACAGCCTCGGCAGTGGCGTGACCGAACGCGTCTGGATCATCAACCGCAAGGCCGATGGCAGCTACGGCGGACGGGCCGGGGACATTCTGGGTGACGCGTACGGTGAAGCTTTCGGCAATGCATTCCGCTGGACTTACGCCATGGACCTGCCAGTCGGTGACAACAGCTACGAAGTGACCTTCGAGGACTGGATCTGGCAACTCGACGACAACACCATCGTCAATCGCTCATGGATCCAGAAGTTCGGGATCGACTTTGCCGAGGTCACCATTTTCATGCAGCGTCTGGATTGACCCAAACATCGCCATTGGGCGCCACAAACTCGACTCCAGCGGCGAATATTGGTACCTAATGGCCCACACTCATCAAGGCCGTTGCCGTGAAATCATTTTTTAACCGTTTCAAAGCCTGGCTGTTCCGCTGGTACTACCGCTTGATTAATCGACGCGCCTGGGCCGGCCAGACCGCCGACCACGTGCAGGTCAGCCAACTGCAAATTCCCGCCGGTGACGGCACCCTTGCGACTCGCATGTACCACGGCAGCCGCGACAAGCCACTGGTCGTTTACTTCCACGGCGGTGGTTGGGTCATCGGCGACCTCGACACCCACGACCCCTACTGCCGCGCGTTGTGCGACGCCAGCCAATGCACCGTGATGTCGGTGGACTATCGTTTGGCACCGGAGAGCGTCTTCCCGGCTGCCCACGATGACTGCCTCGCCGCGAGTCGCTGGATTCTCGAACACCTCGACAACCTGGCACCGAACAACGGCACGGTGGTGCTCGCTGGCGACAGCGCCGGGGGCAATCTGACCGCCTGCACCGCACTGATGTTGGCGGATGAGCCCCGGCTCGCCGGGTGCCTGATGCTTTACCCGGCGGTACAGCACTATCACAGCAGCCTGCCTTCCTACGTGGAGCACGCCCGTTCGGGACCACTCACCACACCCATCATGCGCTGGTTTATTGATACTTATCTGGGCGAGACCGCGCCCGCGGCACCCGAAACCGAACGCCTGTTCCCCGGGCGGCGACAGAGTTTTCGTGGTTTCCCACGCTCATTGCTGATTACGGCTGAACGAGACCCTTTGCGCGATGACGGCCGCCGATTGGCCCAGCGGCTGGGGCAGGATGGCGTCGCAGTCGAGCATCATCACTTTGATGACGAAGCCCATGGATTTGCCTGCTCAGAAGGCCCTACCCCAGGCTTTACCCGCTGTCTTGAACTCTCCAGCGAGTGGTTGCGCGCCGTCAGCACCCGCTGACGGCGGCGTGTCGCCCCCTCAGGGCGTGATGGCGCGAAGAATCGACAGGAACTCGTCTTTCTCCAGCAACCGTGGGCTGGGGTAACCGTCTGCTTCGGTGATAGCCGCTTCGGCGATGGCATCGAAATCCGAAGGCTGCATGCGATCGTCGGTAGCTGGAATACCAACATCGGCAATCAGTTGACGAACCGCCTCGATAAAGGCGTCGGCTCTGGCCTCCTGGGAAGACGCGCTGGACACACCGGTGGCAATCGCGAGTTCTGCGAGCTTTTCGGTCGCCGACGCTCCATAAGTGGACAGCATGTGCGGCAGCACCAGCGCATTGGCCATGCCGTGCGGAATCCCGTACTTGGCACCCATGTTATGGGCCACCGCATGCACCGTCCCGACGTTGACCTGGTTGATGGCGACACCGCCGTTGTAAGCGGCGACCGCCATGCCCATTCGGGCCTCAACACTATCGGGGTTGGCAATAGCTTCGCGCAGCCAGCGAAAAACGCCCTGCACAGCCAGTTTGCCGGTTTCGCTGCGGGTGCCCCGCTCGAAGACACAAATGAAGGCTTCGATACCGTGGGTCAGTGCGTCGATACCGGTCGCTGCAGTGATACTGGCGGGCATGCCCAGCATCAGTGCCGGATCGATGGCGACCGCACGCGGCAACAGTGACAAACCGGCAATGACTTCCTTCTGGTGGGTGACAGGGTCGGTGATCACCGCACCCATCGTCGCCTCGCTGCCCGTGCCCGAAGTCGTGGGGATCGCAAACAGCGCTGCAATCTCTTCGGGCACCTTGCCGCGACCGACCCATTGTTGGGGCTCATCGCTGGAGTACCGCGCAGCGGCGATGATCTTCGCCGCATCGATGGAAGAACCGCCGCCCACCGCCAGCACGGCGGTACAGGCGTTGTCCTTCAGGATCTGTGCACCCGCCTTGACGTGATCATAGGTCGGGTCAGGCTGCACGCCATCGTACCAGTGGACATCGACATCGCTCTCGAGAATGCCGGCGATGGCCTTGTCTGCCAGCCCCAGATCCCTGAGTGGTTTGTCCGTCACCACCAGTATTGACTGGTGGCCGGCGTCGACAACGCGCCGGCACAGCTCGCGGGCACTGTTTTCGCCCACGTAGGCAAAGTGGTTGGCATTCGCTTTCTTGCCGATCAACACACGCATCAGGGTGAGAAGGAGGCCCCGCTTTAAACGTCGTACGGGCATCGGTTGAGCCATCGTCTTTATCCTCTTTATTGTGGTTCGCTTTTTTGTGTCTGTTCGCGATCTTTGTTGGCGCACCGCTGAATCAGAGCCTGCGCGCAGAGATTTGGCTATGCTCTGCAGGCCACAGTTATCGGTGAACAACCATGCAGCAGCGACACTATATCGCGATTGATGACCCTGAGACCCTCTCACTGCAAAGCGACACACCACCCGACCCCGGTCCCGGGGAGGTCTTGATCGATGTGAGCTTCGCAGGGATCAACCGCGCGGACGTCCTGCAGCGTCTGGGTCTCTATCCACCGCCCGAGGATGCGTCACCCATCATGGGGCTTGAGGTTGCCGGCATCATTCGCAGTGTGGGCGAGGGCGTGGTCGACTGGCAGCCCGGCGACCGGGTGTGTGCGCTGACCCACGGCGGTGGCTACGCCAGCGTCGCGATCGCCCGCGCGGATCATTGCCTGCCGGTGCCTGAATCGCTCTCGCTGGAAGCAGCGGCGGCACTACCCGAGGCATTACTGACCAGTTGGCACAACGTGTTCGAGCGGGGTGGCCTGCAGGCCGGAGAAACCCTGTTGGTGCAAGGGGGGGCGAGTGGTATCGGCACCATCGCGGTACAAATGGCTGTAGCGCGCGGGGCCCGGGTCGTCGCCACAGCGGGCAGCGCTGAAAAATGTGCCCGCGTGCAGGCTTTGGGCGCCGAATTTGTCGCCAACTACCGCGAGGGAGATTTCGACGCTGCGCTCGTGAACGCAGGCTACGGCGGCGCTATCAACGTGATTCTTGATATGGCGGGAGGCGACTTTGCCCAACACCACATCAACCTCGCCGCCCTCAATGGTCGCATTGTTTGCATCGGCGTCATGCGTGGCATGGAAACGACCATCAATCTGGCGGCGCTGTTCATGAAACGGCTGGTGTTGACCGGCAGTACGCTCAGGGCCATGCCCCACACGGAAAAAGCGGCGAGCTTCCGGGCGATTCATGAACAGATCATGCCGCTGGTCGCGAGCCATCAGATTGAGCCCGTCATCCACGCCGTCCTCCCGCTGACCGATGCGCTCGGGGCGCAACAGCTGATGATGTCGGGGGCGCACACGGGCAAGATCATTCTCGACTGCCAGCGCGTGCAGGGCGCCTAAACCGCTGACTGCTCAGTGCAGTCTGGGATGGTAAATCGCAGCGAATACCCAACCGGCACCCGCGCCGGCGATGGCCTGGCCGACCAACCCTGTCACGCTGCGCGCGGCGGCCACGCCCACCAGCCCCAAGGCCATTTCCATGATGGTGTGCAGGGCAATAATCGCCACGAACCCCGCGAGGGTGTAAACGGCCGAGCGGGGCAGCTTGAACAACCGCACCAACTGACCGGCAATCAGGAACGCGATCGCCAGGGCGACGGCAATGAGCGGCAGATACGTTGGCGCCATGCCCATCAGGTCATGCCACACCGCCGCCATCCGATCAGTGGCTGATACGGGCACGCCGAAACCCGCAATCGTGCTCATGATGCCGAGGGTCCCCAAGGTGACGGCGAGTACGTAATTGACGATAACGGCGGGGAAGTAACCTTTTAGTGCGCCCAACATACGGCGGTGCTCCAGCGAGGAATACGAAAACGGTACATCGCGATATAGTCCACGAATCCGCGCACAGATCAACGGCAGACCCATGCAGACCCATTCCAAGATCCTATTCACCTTGAGCTCGCTGCTCATATTCGCCCTGGCGACGGGCAGCGGTGGCGCGACGGCGCAGCCCACCCAGGTATCGCTACTCAACGAGACCTTGAATCAGCCCTGGTCGCTGGCGCAGCTACCCGATGGTGATTTGCTGATCACCGAAAAGCCGGGGCGCCTACTGCGCCGGGATCAAGCCGGAGAACTGCACCCGATCAGCGGCGTACCGGAGGTATTTCTCGCCAGCCAGGGTGGGCTGCTCGAAGTGCTGCCAGACCCCAAGTTCGCGGAAAATCGCCAGATTTACCTGTCCTTCGCGGCGGGTGACATTCGCAGTAACCGAACTACCGTGATTCGCGCCACGCTGGAGCAGGATGCCCTGAGCGAGGTGTCGACGCTGCTCGAGGTCTCGCCCGACAAATCCAAGGCCGCCCATTATGGCGGCAAGCTGGCATTCATGGCCGATGGCACTCTCTTGGTCAGTGTCGGGGAGGGCTTCGAGTTCCGCGAGCAAGCGCAGTCCCTCGACAGCGAACTCGGCAAGATTCTGCGTATTCACACCGACGGCAGCGCGCCGGCTGACAATCCGTTCGCAGCCACTGCTCCCAGAGTCTGGAGCTACGGGCACCGCAATCCACAGGGACTCGCCGTCGACCCGGCGTCACAGACCGTGTGGATGCATGAACATGGCCCCCGCGGGGGGGATGAGCTCAACCGTGTGGAACCCGGCACCAACTACGGTTGGCCGGCAATCACCTACGGGGTCGACTACAGCGGAGCGCTCATTTCGCCCTATCAGGAGGCCGAGGGTATGGCACAACCTGTCACCTGGTGGGTGCCCAGCATCGCGCCCTCGGGATTGGCGATCTACCGCGGAGCGATGTTCCCGGAGTGGGACGGGGACCTGCTGGTCGGCGCCCTGGTTGACCGGGCGCTGTACCGTCTCGACATGTCTGCGGGTCAGGTCGTTTCCCAGTCTGTGGTCAACGATGCCATCGAGGGCCGGGTTCGCGACGTGCGCGTCCTGGCGAATGGCGCGATTGCCGCGGTCACCGACGGCGGCCGCCTGTACTTGATCGAACGCGGCGAGGGCAATTAAGCCGGCACACTGACCGGGCGCAACTGCCGCTCCTGCTCGAGGTATTCGAGCCTGCCTACACTCGCCCAACGGCGCCGTATGCCCGGGGTGGGTGCAAGATAGAACAAATCGCCGTTGTGGCCGGTGAGCACGGTACCCACGCCACTCGATCGAGCCAGACTGGCATTGGCCCGCATATGCGCATCTTCTCCGTGCACAGGGATGACCATCCGCGGCTGTAGCGTCGTGTAAAGATCGCTCAATTCCTCCGCGCAGGGGTGACCCGATGCGTGCAGGGTCCGCGGACTGTGATCAGCCTGCAATACGTTCACACCGCGCTCGCTGAGCCCTTCAACCAGTCGTTGTACCGCGGCCTCATTGCCCGGAATGGTTTTCGATGAAAATACCACCGTGTCTCCCTCGGCCAGCGACAGGTGGGGGTGGGTATCCATCATCAGGCGATGCAGCGCCGCACCGACCTCCCCCTGGCTACCGGTTGCCAGCGCCAGCACTTCCTGCTCGGGCAAATAACCGAGGTGAGAGGGCTCGATCGGCTGCTCATCGACATCGATCAAATCGCATGCCCTAGCGCAGCGCCACATGTTCTCGAGGGAGCGACCCAGCAGTCCGACCCGCCGCCCCGTGCTGCGGGCAAGACGCAGCACCGTCTGAATCCGCGCCACATTACTGGCAAAACACGCGACGACCACACGGCCGGTCAACGGGGCAATGGTCGGCAACAGGCCGTCAGCCACATCCCCCTCGGTGGGAGAGCGACCCGGCTTGGTGGCGTTGGTGGAATCACAGATCACCACGTCAACACCCCGAGCACCGAGGTCAACAAACTGGCTCTGCTGCCAGGCGGGGCCCACGACCGGACGGTGGTCAATCTTCCAGTCGGCGGTGTGCAGCACCCGGGTCTTGCCCATGACAATGTCGAGCGCACAGGTCTCCGGCGTGGAGTGGGTAATCGGTAGCCACCTGACCTGAAACGGGCCTATGCGAAGCTCACTCCCCGGGCGGACCTCAATGATTTGGTGAGGCAGTTGACCACCACGCCAGGCATTTTTGCGCCGCAAGACAGCCGCCGTAAACGGGGTCGTGTAGATCGGGCAGTCCAGATCTGCCCAAAGGTAAGGTACCGCCCCGAGGTGGTCTTCATGGGCATGGGTAATGATGAGCCCATCGAGGGTCTGACGGCGGCTGGCAATGAACTGTGGATCGGGCATCTGGATCGAGGGTCGCCCACTCGGAGCGCCCTCGGGGTGTTCGAACGTGATCCCACAATCCACCATCAACCAGCGTCCGGCATGGCCGAACAGGTTGAGGTTCATGCCAATTTCGCCACAGCCCCCGAGCGGCAAAAACCAGGCGTCTCGGTCACCTGACTGTGCCATCGAAGCGGCTTACCAGCTGTAGCCGATACGGAAGCTATAAGTCTGGTCGAGGTTTTCGTTGCCTTCGGCAGCACCACCATCGTAGTCGAGTCGAATCTCAGTGGCGGCCTCAAACCCGTAGGCCAGCGGGAAAGCCAATCCCACCGTGGTATTGAGAATCGTGCGCTCTACCTCGTCGGTGTTGAGAATACCGACGTGGGTGAGGTACAGCCGTGAGTCGCCGCCAAGAATGTTGCTCTCACCCGTGAAGTTCCAGTTCACACCGAGGTATTCATCGTCCTCATCAACCGCAAAGTCCGTGTTGACCTGGGCAAAACCCAACTCGCCATCAAGGGTCAGCCAGGATTCGCGGATCAGCTTGCGGCCATAGTAAGGGCCGATGTACGTCCGCAAATCAATATTGGCCAGCGCATCGGCTTCCACCGAGGCATTGATGCCGAAGTAGTTGTCGGGATTCGCCAGAAAATAATCGTACTTACCCACTACAGCCCATTTGTCGGCGGTGGGAATCTTCTGCTCAACAGTGCTTGTCGTCCCGTCACCATTGTCGACGCTGACGCGGTTGTAGGTATCGTCCTGTTCGATATTGCCGCGCACTGTGAACCGATCGCGGGTGCTGGTGAATGTGCTGTTAACCACCAGATCGAGTTCATCGGTCTCCTGGTTACCGCGATTAATCGCAACACCGGCGCCACTGTTACCGTCCCATTTGTAACCGCGACCGCGCTCCCAGGGCTCTGGATTCGCAATAGCCACGGTCTCCAGTGGCATGGCCCGACCACCGGGCAGCTGCAGCTCGCCCTCGTCGACGGTCAGGGTTTCTACTTCGATAACACTCTTGTTATCGAGCATCAGTACGATGGCATCGGTAGAAACCAGCTTTTTGATCAGTTTGCTGTCGACCTCCACCGCATCGCTGAACGCCGTCTTCAAGGTCACCTTGTCATCCCGGTAATCCACCACCTCACCGATCAGTACGGAACCGTCAGTCAGCTCAAGACGAGCACCCGCTGCGTGGGCAACCTGCGAGATCAGCAGCAGTCCGGCAACGCCGGCGGCAACCAAAAAACGCCCAAGTGCGTACAGAGAAGTTATCATTGCTCGGCTCCTGCTTCCGAAAGGGTAGAAGCAGCGCAGACTAAGACATCCCACTGCGCATTTGAAACCAGATCCCGCAGCAATAATGCCGTTCACCCCGACCAGAGACCCACCCCATGAGCAACGCAGCTGGCCCTTTTGATTTCGACCTCTTCGTCATTGGCGCAGGATCCGGTGGCGTGCGCGCCGCGCGCGTCGCAGCGGCCCTGGGCGCCAAGGTCGCCATCGCCGAAGACCTGTATCTGGGCGGCACCTGTGTGAATGTCGGTTGTGTGCCCAAGAAGCTTTACGTTTATGCCAGCGAGTTCGGCAAGGGATTCAAGGACAGCGCCGGCTTCGGCTGGCAGGTCGGCGATGTCGACTTCGACTGGGCAACGCTGCGAGACAACAAAAAGGATGAAATCGCCCGACTGAATGGCATCTACGACTCGCTGCTGGTGGGCCCGGGTGTACAGATCATCGAGGGCAAAGGCACGCTGATCGATGCACACACCGTCGCGGTGGGCAACGCCCATTACCGGGCTCAGAAAATTCTGCTGGCCACGGGCTGCTGGCCTGACAAACCCGAATTTCCCGGCGTGGAGCACACCATCAGCTCTAACGAGATCTTCGACCTCGAGACCTTCCCCAAGCGGCTATTGGTGATTGGTGGCGGCTATATCGCCACCGAATTTGCCTGCATTTTCAACGGGCTCGGCAGCGAGGTCACCCAACTCTATCGGGGCGAATTGTTCCTACGCGGCTTTGATGAAGACGTGCGCGGATTCCTCGCCGAAGAGATGCGCAAGTCCGGTGTCGATCTGCGCTTCCACTGCAATATCAGCGCGCTGGCGCCCGCGGGTGACGCTTATCGAGCCACTTTGACCGATGGCAGCGAGGTGGAAGTCGACGCCGTTCTGGTCGCCACCGGTCGCCGTCCGCGGATCGATGGGCTAGGCCTCGAGCAAACCGGCGTGCAGCTCAAGGCCAATGGCTTTGTCAAAGTCGATGAGCAGTACCAGACCGATGAGCCCTCGATCTACGCACTCGGCGACATGATTGGTGGTCCCCAGCTCACGCCGGTGGCACTGGAAGAGGGCATGGCTTTCGCTCATAACCACTTTGGCGAGGGTGGCCGTTCGGTGGACTACAACTATATTCCCACCGCCGTATTCAGCCAGCCCAACATCGGCACTGTCGGTTACACCGAGGAGGGCGCAAGGGCTCACTTCGGCGACGTAACGGTCTATTTGTCAGATTTCCGCCCGATGAAGCACACCATGAGCGGCCGCAATGAGCGCTCCATGATGAAGCTCATCGTCGATGACGCGAGTGATCGTGTCGTTGGCCTGCATATGGTCGGCCCCGACGCCGGGGAGATCTGCCAGGGCATGGCGATTGCCATGCGGATCGGTGCGACCAAGGCGGACTTCGACGCGACCATCGGCATCCACCCGACCGCCGCGGAAGAGTTCGTGACCATGCGCACACCCGCAAGATAAGGCCAGCTCTTGCCCGAACTCGAACTCTGGTCGATTGCGGTACTGATCGCGGCCGGCACCCTCGGTGGCTTTATCAATGTGGTCGCTGGTGGGGGCTCTTTGCTCACGGTACCCGTGATGATTTTCCTCGGCGTGCCCGGCCCGATTGCCAATGGCACCAACCGGGTGGCGATTCTCGCCCAAAATCTAAGCGCCATCACAACCTTCAAGCGGGCGGGGCGATCACACCTGCGGCTGGGCATGACACTGGCACTCGCCGCCACCCCCGGGGCAGTACTCGGTGCGTGGATTGGCGCGCAGTTGTCCAGCGCCCGCTTCAATCAGGTGCTGGCGCTGGTCATGATCGGTGTCATGCTGCTGATGTACACCGGCGGCGGCAAATCAGCGGACCGCACCGCTGAACACCCTCAACACCTGAGGCTCGGCCATATCCTGATGTTTTTCGCAGGACTATGGGGTGGCTTCATTCAGATCGGTATGGGCTTCATCCTGATGCCCATCCTGCACCGGGTCATGGGACTCGATCTGGTCACCACCAATATCCTCAAGGTGACGATTGTGGCGGTCTATACACTCGCCGCACTGGTGGTCTTTGTGCTGACCAGCGAGGTGTTGTGGCTGGTGGGCGGAGTACTTGCCATCGGCAATGCGCTGGGCGGCTTTTTGGGCGCCCGACTGACGCTCAGCCATGGTGAGGTGTGGATACGGCGGCTATTGTTTGTGGCGATCACGGCCATGGTCACCAAGCTGCTATTCTTTAGCTGAGGCCACAGGAGAGCCAACTATGCAGGCAGCAATGACCCGGCGGTCGCTTTGGATCGCCGCCATCTCAGTGTTAGTGGTGGCGCTCGGTGGCTGTTCAACCGCCCAAGTAGACCGTGGCGATCCCTCGGCTTTCGCCGCCAAAGGCTATCGCACCTACAACTGGAATTACGCCCAGGTAGAGCCGCTGCCCTCGGACACCAGCGCCTACACCACCATGGCGCCGATCTTTCGTGAAGAAATGAACCGCGCGCTCGCAAATCTGGGCTATCGCGAAGTTGAGCAAGGTGGCCAGTTTGTGGTCAGTCTGCAGTTCAAGCGTAGCCTTGCCGACGGCGTGGTCTCGATTGAAAAAGACCCAAATCCCGTGGTGCCCCGCGTGGTGTTAAACCGCGACCCGGATCAGGCCTCTTTGGACAATGCCCAGGCACTGGCCGGGGTCAGGCAGCTCAACAACGTACTGATCCAGTTTGACGATGCCAGCGATGGTGGCCTGTTGTGGGCTGCGGCGGTCTCCCGGGTCCAGGAAACCGCCAATATCAACGAACTCGATCCCGAACAAGTTCGTCGCAATGCCCGCCAGACCCTGCGCCGTGTCATGAGTCAGCTGCCGCTTGCACCCTAAAAGTCAGGGCCGGGAATAAACCTCAGGGTTGGCGCAAAAAGGCAGTGGCTCGCCGCTGACACCAGCGAGTAAATTCTGCAAGGCGCGTTCCAGCATGGCACCCCGGGTCGCCGCGGTGGCGCTGCCCAGATGGGGGACCAGGACCACGTTATCAAGCCCAAACAACGGGCTATCGGTCGCTGGTGGTTCCCGGGCAAACACATCGAGGCCTGCCTTCAGACGGCCTGATTGCAACTCGGCAACCAAGGCAGGCTCATCCACCAGCCCACCCCGTGCGGTGTTGATCAGTGTTGCGCCATCGCGCATGGTCGCCAGACGATCAGCACTGACAAGACCACGGGTTTGCTCGGTGAGCGCCGTATGCAACGAGACAATATCTGCCGCCGCGAATAAGGCATCGAGCTCAAGCCACTCCACCCCGGGGATGTCACGCGGCGTACGATTCCACGCGACGACCCGAGTACCGAAACCCGCCAGTCGGCGTGCCACCGCCTGGCCAATCGGCCCCATGCCCACCAGGCCAACCGTGGCACGACTCAGGTCGGTGCCGAGAAAAAACCCCGCATCCCACCCGGTCTGCCAGCCTCCCTGACGCATAAAGCGGTCGGCCTCGGCAATACGTCGCGTACTCGCGAGCATCAAAGCCAATGCCATGTCCGCGGTACTATCCACCAACACGCCCGGAGTGTGGCCAATCGGCAAGCCCGCCACTGTCGCCGCATGCAGATCGATATGATCAACCCCGACGGAGATACTCGACACGACTTTCAGCGATGGAAAGCGGCTGATCGTATCGGCGGAAAACTGCGTACCGAGTGAACAGAGCACCCCATCCGCTCCGGCAAGCCACTCGTGTAGGGTGTCGACAGGCATGGCACTGGACTGGTCCCAGACGCGCAACGCCAGCGGCCCGTCGACCGCAGCGAGAGCTTCCCTGGGTAGTGGCAGGGTGACAACAACAGCTGGGGGCATAGGGCTCTCCGCATGGCAAAACAGGCAGAGGACACCTTGGACCTAATGACCAACGAAAACCAGCTCAACACCGATCTGACCCGGATCTTGGCCATCGATACCGGTGAGATGGACTGGGCGCCGAGCCCTGCACCCGGCGTGATGCGCAAACGCCTGTTTCGCAATGGCCCCGCGGAGTCTGGCCGGGTGACATCGCTGGTCAGCTATGCCCCGGGTTCCCAGTTTCCCAGCCACCCCCACCCTGAAGGGGAAGAGATTTACGTGCTGTCAGGCGTATTCAGCGACGCAAGAGGTGATTGGCCGGCGGGCAGCTACCTGCTGAACCCCGAGGGCTTTGTACACAGTCCAGGCAGCGCGCCCGGCTGCGAGTTGTTTGTGCGACTGCGTCAGGCACCGGGCACGGATCGACACCAGGTGGGCATGCTGGTAGCCGAGCAGCAGTGGCGAGCAGATAAAACCATGGACCATTGCGCACTGTGGTCACAGGCTGGGCACGAAGATGTGATGCGGCTCGAGCGCTGGCATAACGCCAGCGAATTGGCGGCGCGGGACGCACCGCTCGGTTTTGAATACCTCATACTCGAGGGCAGCCTGGCACTGGGCGAGCGCGAATACGGTCAATACAGCTTTTTCCGCGTACCCGCTAACCAGTGCCTGCCTGTGACCAGCAGCGAGGCCGTCACCCTGCTGGTCCGCGAGGGCGGTTTTGCCCTCATGCAATAAGGTTGGACTGGCGGCTCAAATCGTCATGCCGCCGTCGACAACAATGCACTCGCCGTTGGTGTAGCTGGAAGCATCTGAGGCCAGGTACAGCACCGTGCCCGCCATCTCATCGGGTTGCGCCTCGCGACCCAGCGGGATTCGGCTCTGCCACTCGCTGGCGATCTCTTCGTTTTCGAACAGGGCGCCGGCAAACTGGGTGCGGGTGAGGCCGGGCAACAGCGCGTTGCAGCGAATACCAAGACCACCACATTCCTTCGCGAAAGCCTTGGTCATGTTGATGACTGCCGCCTTGGTGATCGAATACACACCCTGGTAGATCCCCGGCTGAAGTCCGTTGATGGATGCGGTATTGATAATGACGCCCTTACCCGCGTCGCGCATCAATTTGCCCGCCTCGATGGACATGAAGAAATAACCGCGAATGTTGACGTCGACCGTTTTGGTGTAGGCACCAAGATCCGTATCGAGAATGTGGCCAAAGTAAGGATTGGTCGCCGCATTGTTCACACAGATATCCAGGCGCCCATGGCGCTCTCGGATGTGGGCGAAGGTCTTGGAAATGTCTTCCATGCTGCCGATATGGCAGGCGACTGCCTCGGCGCTGTGGCCGGCCTCGCGAATACTGCTGGCTACCGCCTCACAACCATCAATCTTGCGGCTGCTGACGATGACATGTGCGCCCTGTTCAGCCAGCAGTCGTGCAATGCTCTCGCCGATACCTCGGCTCGCACCAGTAACCAGCGCGATGCGCCCAGTGAGATCAAACAGGGAAGTGCTCATGTTGTTGTCCTTTTGGTGAATACAAAATACAGGGGCATATCGTTATTGAGGGTCACCGGCCTCGCCATATCGTCGTCCATCGAAGAAAGACCAGAGGATTAACACAGCCAGAACCACGGCCAGGGAAATCCAGGCACCGGAAAAACCCGCTTGCGTCAGGACCCAGCTGCTCACCAGCGGCCCCAACACCCGCCCAGCCGCCGCAGAAGAGGCGGTCATGCCCATCATACTGCCTCGCTCATTGGCTGCGACCACGCTGCTGGCCATGGTGTTAAGCACCGGTAGCCCCAGCGTGGAACCGGTGAAAACCACCAGCCCCAGAACAACGACGCCCCAGAATGAATCAACCCCCGCGGCCAACGCGGCCCCCAGGGCAAACACCGACACCCCGACCCGCAACACGGGCAACAGGCCGAAGCGCCGCGTGAGCCAGTGCACCAGACCGCCCTGGAACACAATCATGGCGACACCGACCACCCCAAAGAACAATCCGACCTCGCGGGGCCCCCAATTCAGTAGCGCCGCACTCCACAGCGGCAGCAAATAAATCGCCGAGGTCACCGCCCAGGTATGAATCGCGTACTGCAGGATCAGCAGCCCACTGCGGTCTCGGGCAATCATGCGGCGGAAGCCCAGCTGCGGCTTGCGTTGGATCTTGCCGTCATCGCACTGGACTTCGGGGCCGGGTAGCAGGACCCGCGCCAGTATCGCCGCCAGCAGCGACATGGCGGAAGCGAATAAACAGGGCAATGCCCAGGCACCATCATTGCCGGCCAAAACGCCACCGAAAAGCGGGCCCAGCACCAAACCCAGACCGAAAGCCGCACCCACCAGACCCATGGAGCGGGCGCGCTGGGCCGGCGTGCTGAGATCCGCCATCAATGCCGTCGCCACGGGAAAGTTGCCGGCCACAATGCCTGCGATTGCGCGCGCCAGATAAACCTGCCACAGCGCCGTCGCCCAGGCCATGACCAGATAGCCGACCGCCCCACCCAGCAGACAGAGCATCAGCACACTGCGGCGACCCATACGATCAGACAACCGCCCCCAGAGTGGCCCTACCAAACCTGCGGCGACACTGTAGGTCACCATAATGAGCGCGACGTCCTGGGTATCTCCACCCAGTGCCGGCGACATGAACGGCAAAATCGGAATAACGATGCCAAAACCAATCGCATCGATAACAACAATGGCAAACACCAGCCAGCGCATATGTGGCTGGGGCGCCTGCTCTGTGGCGGCGTTCACTCCTCGGTCCAGCGACGGGTCTCGGGGACAGCGATGCCAAACAGGTCGAGAGCACGGGCAACGCTCTGGGTAACGATGTCATCCACCGATTCGGGCGCCGTGTAGAACGCGGGCATCGGCGGGGCGACGACCGCGCCCATTTCAGTGACCGCCACCATATTGCGTAAATGCCCCAGGTGCAGCGGTGTCTCACGTACCATCAGCACCAACCGGCGGCGCTCCTTGAGCGCCACGTCGGCGGCCCGGGTCAGCAGTGATGAGGTCACACCGGTGGCGATTTCCCCGAGGGTTCGAATCGAGCAGGGGGCAATCAACATGCCGAGGCCAATAAATGACCCGCTGGCAATCGACGCGCCCACGTTTTTTACCGCATGAAACTCATCGGCCAATGCCCGCACCTCATCCAGTGGCATGCCGAGCTCATAGTGAGCGGTGAGCTCCGCGGACTTGGACATCACCAGGTGGGTCTCGATGGGCATCTCGCGCAGCATCTGCAGGGCGCGAACGCCGTACTGCACACCGGAGGCGCCGCTGATGCCAATAACAATTCGATCCATGATGAGGTCTACAGCAGGTTGGGGTGGGTAAGACTAGCAGTGACCGCAGTAGGGCGGCACTACAATGTACGCGTCTCTGCACTGACAGGATTAGGCGGAATCCGCCTCTTTCCAAGCCGAGGCAGCTAGCGTAGGGTGGCGCGCATGCAAATCCGCCCACACATCAACGCTCTGCGCACTCTGTCAGCACTATTGCTGACCCTGCTACTGGCCGCACAGGTGGTCCAGGTAGCACACGCGCATGCGGATCATGTGGACCTGGGCGAGTGCCAGGTGTGCACGATGGACGGCGGCCAGGCCGCGCCGGCGCCGAACCACAGCTTCGACACGCTGACACCGATCAATCGCGCTGTGTACCCCTCGCAGGTACAGGCACCTGTTACTGCAGATTACGACGTCAACGTACGAGGTCCCCCGGCTGTCTCCCTATAGCCACATTACAAAACTACACTCCAGGAGACAGTCATGAAACGTACCATTCTTGCGGTCTGCGTCTGCGCGGCCAATCAGGCGCTTGCCCAGGCGCCTCAAACTCCCGAATCCGTCGAGCACGTCCTGGTGACGATGCCGATCCACAAAAAAGCCGCTGAAACTGCGCTGCCGGTCACCGTATTGACCGGTGAGCAGCTGCGACGCCAGGTCGCCAGCAGCCTCGGCGAAACCCTCGGCGACATGCCCGGCATCTCAAACGCGTCATTTGGCCCCGGCGTCGGCCGTCCGGTCATCCGCGGTCAGGGCGGACCTCGCACCATCAATCTCAACAATGGTATTGCGGCGGCGGACGTATCCAGTCTCAGCCCAGACCATGCCGTGAGCATCGAACCACTGCTGGCGGATGCCGTTGAAGTGCTGCGTGGTCCCTCTACGCTGCTCTACGGTGGTGGCGCCATCGGCGGGGTCATCAACACCCGTGACAATCGCATCCCGACCAAGCGTATTGATGGCGTCGAAGGCGCGATCGAATACCGCTACGACAACGCCGCTTCCATGGACACCGGCGTGATCAAGCTCGAGGGTGGCACCGGCGACTTCGCTTTCCACATCAGCGGCACCGCGCGCGAGTTCGGCAACCTCAAGATCCCGGGACTTGCGATCGATGAGGAAGCCGTCGAGGAGCAGGAAGAACTGCTCGAAGCCATGCATGGCGAAGACCACGATGAAGATCATGACCACGAGGAAGAGGAGCTGGAGAACAGCAACGGCTTCATCGACAACACCAATGGTGATGCCGACGTCTTCACCATTGGCGGCAGCTGGCACTTCGGTGAAAACAGCTTCTTTGGGCTGGCCTATAACAGCTACGAGACCAACTATGGCATTCCGCCAGGCGCCCATGGTCACGAAGAACACGGCGACGAGCATGATGAAGATCATGACGAAGACCACGATGAAGACCATGACGAACACGAGCATGGGGAAGAGGAAGAAGAGACCATCCGTATCGATCTGGAGCAGGAACGCTACGATGCTCAGTTGCAGATCCATGACATTGCCCCTGGCGTTATCGATGTCGCACGCGGCTTCCTGACTTACACCGACTACTTCCACGTTGAGCTGGAAGGCGAAGAAGTAGGCACCCAGTTTGATCGCGAAACCTGGGAAGGCCGCCTTGAGCTGGTCCGTGAATCAGAGAACCACCGGGTCTTCGGGCTTCAGTTCCGTGGTGACGAGTTTGCAGCCGTCGGTGAGGAAGCCTACATTCCGGAAACCGATTCCACCGAGATCGGCCTGTTCTACGTTCAGGATTTCCATACCGATAGCTGGCAGTACGAAGTGGGCGCCCGTTACGACTACGTCGATCGCGATGCTCTCGGCGGCCCGGGCAGTAATCAGGACTACAACAGTTTCAGCCTGTCGGGCTCCGGTTTGACGCAGCTGAGCGATAGCTGGAGTCTGGGGATCTCCGTGTCCCGGTCGGAACGTGCACCGTCCACCGAAGAGCTGTTCTCGAACCTGGGCAACACCGACGACGACCTGGTAACCCACGCGGCCACCGGCATCATCGAAGTGGGTGATACCAACCTCGACACAGAGGTGTCACTGAACACCGACCTGTCGCTGACCTGGCAGAATGAATCGTCCTACGCCGAACTGACGGTCTACTACAACACCTTCGACGACTACATCTACCTGGCCAACACGGGTGAGGACGTAGACGAGACCGCAGTGTTCAACTACGAACAGGAAAATGCCGACTTCTATGGCATCGAGTTCGACTCAAGCATCGCATTCGCCAACATGGGCGACAGCGAACTGGCCATGGGCTTCTTCGGAGACATGACCGTGGGTGAATTCGACAACGCCGGCGACGTCCCGCGGCTACCACCGGTCCGCCTGGGTACCGAACTCACCTGGCGTGGTGATGCACTCGGTGCCTATGTTCGGGTGATTCGAGCCGCCGATCAGGACGAACCCGGTCAGTTCGAAACTGCCACTGACGGTTACATCCGTTGGGATGCCGGCGTCGACTACAACGTCGAACTGGCCGGTGGTACTCAGCTGATGGCGTTCCTGAAGCTCAAGAACCTCACTGATGAGGAAATTCGCCTGAGCACCTCGTTCCTGCGTAATTACGCGCCGCAGCCGGGTGAGAGCGTCGAAGCGGGCTTCCGTTTGACCTTCTAAGTCGCAACGCGATCAAAAAAGGGCCCGTCTCTTTGGAGGCGGGCCCTTTTTTATGCACGCAATGTGTCGTGCACACCGTGGTGACTAGGCCTGCTGCTTCATTTTCTCCAGCATGGCCATCATGTTTTCGTGCACACGATGCACAGCCTTGAGCGGACGGACCATGACCTTGAACTCGATAATCTGGCCGTCTTTTGCCTCGATCATGTCGACGCCGTTGACGCTGATTTCACCCATGGTGCACTCGAATTCAAGCACGGCATGATTTCCATCCAGAATCTCGCGGCGATAATGGAACCCCTCGTTAAAGGTTTGCTGGGCCGCAGTGAGGTACGCGAAGGTGATGTCCCGTCCGCACTGGGGTGTATGCACCACAGGTGAAAGAAAGACACAGTCCGGGTGAAGCAGCTCGTACAAAGCTGCGTTGTCATGGGACTCCATGATGTGATGCCAGCGGTCAACCACCGCGGCGACGGGTTTCGTATCAGTCATGGGCGGCGAGTGTACACCCCGGGTTTAACCCCTGTCAGTCCCGGGGTGTTAGGCTCGTCGCATACCAGTAACGGACGCCGCCCGTGGAAAGCCTGCAACCTTATCTACCCGCTGCACTCACCCTGGCCCTCGGTGCTCTGGGGCTAATCGCCGTTACGCGCTGGCAACGGCGACCCGCTACCGACGACGGGCGCGTACTGGTGATTCAACTGGCCGGCTGGCTACTGGCGCTGGTGGTGTTGGTGGGATTCATCGTGGCGCTACCCCTGTCCGAAACGGTACGCGGCCAAATATTGAGTCTGATCGGGGTTGTCATTACCGCGGTCATTGCCCTGTCTTCGACAACCTTTGT
>CAYZWL010000003.1:74661-84211 GCA_964482195.1 uncultured Alteromonadaceae bacterium
ATCACCTCTCCAGCCGTGGTCGCCCAGCGGCAGCAACCTGGTGATACCCGGCATATGCCCGGTCATCGCGGTCTCCGGCGTATGGACACCCCGGAAACCGCGGACTCCAAGGAACGGGTTTTTGATCAGGGTGCAGAAGCGGCGGAGCGTGAGGCGCTGCGGGATGAGCTCAAGGCAACCCTTGAGTCCATTACGGAACAGGAAAAACAGCTGAAAGCGGCAGATAGCGAACAAAAGCCTGCCGCCGAACGGACGCTCGAACACCTACAACGAAAAGCCGACTGGTTGAGTCAGCGACTGGACGACAAAAGCTAGATGCCAGTTTCGCGCTCGAAGTCCTGAGTGGCACGCTGACGCAACTCATAACTGCGCTGACCCCGCAAGGTATCTGCAGCGCGCACCCGGTCATGAAATCGCTGGCGTCGATAGTGCCGAACCAATGCGCTGAAACGCTTGGCATCCCTTTCCCCCGCGAGCAGCGCCTCGATCAACGCGATGTCGATACCCAGTCGATAAGCGATACGATTGGGTCGCACTTTATGGGCGTGAAACTCGGCCACCAGCTCAATTTGTCGTGACTCGGGCAGGTCACAGGTCTGGGAGTATCCCCAGGGCGGGCAGGGCGTTCTGTTGTCTGTCGTATCCACGGGCGCATGAATAGCAAATCCTGCGGTGTGTAAACAAGAAAAATCGCGCCGGTCTATTGGGTTAACCGGCGCACGACACTGGCAAGCATGACACTGTCACACCACGGGTGAGATAATCGCCCTTCAAATATTTGGGGTAACAATGGCCATTGAAGAGCTTGTCAGCCAAAGCACTCGCGTGCTGCGCGCGATATTGGTTTCCATCGCTATGAGCGCGCCGACAGTCGCCGGGGATCCGCCGGTGGTGATCGCCCACCGGGGGGCCAGTGCATATGTACCAGAGCACACATTGCTCGCCGTCACTGCCGCGCACACCTTAGGCGCAGACTACATTGAGCAAGACATCGTCCTGTCCAGCGACGGCGTGCCCGTGGTATTGCACGACATACACCTCGAGACGACGACCGATGTGGCGTCGCGCTTTCCCCAGCGCGCCCGCGCTGATGGCCGCTGGTATGCCATCGACTTCACACTCGAAGAGTTGAAGACTCTGAATGTCAGTGAGCGTCGCAATCACTCGAACCAACGTGTTTTTCCTGAACGATTCCCTCTCATCGCACTGCCGCTGCAAATTCCGACCCTTGCTGACGAAATCATGCTGATCAAAGGGCTCAACGCCAGCCGTGGCACCGACACCGGTTACTACATCGAGCTCAAGGCACCACAGTTTCACCGCGCTGCCGGATACGATATCGCTGCAGCCGTCATTGCGGTCTTGGAGTCCCATGATCTGAACCACGCTGAAGCCCGAGTCCTGCTGCAATGCTTCGATCCAATCACCTTGCAAGCACTGCATCAATCCAAACAGACGCCACTGCCACTGATCCAGCTCATCGGCGCCAACAGTTGGGACGAAGCCGATGACACCGACTACGACAGTATGCGTACCGTGAAGGGTATTGAGGCCATTGCTCGCTACGCCGATGGCGTGGGCCCGTGGATACCACACCTGTTTGAGGACGATCATGTGACGCCGTCGGGATTGGTCAATGCGGCGCATCAGCATGGTCTGCTCGTGCACCCCTATACACTCAGACGGGATGCCCTCGCGCTACCTGCCCAGAGTTTCGACGAGCTACAGCGTCGTGTTTTTGTGGATGCGGGTGTCGATGGCGCTTTCAGCGACTTTCCAGATTTGACCCGTGACTTCATCGATAGGCACTGGCGTAACAGCGCCGAACCCCAGTCCCCATAGGAGACAGCTGCTTGACCCATAAAGAGAGCCATACCGTCCACCGCCGCACCAAAATTGTGGCCACGATTGGACCAGGTAGCGAAAGCGAAGACATGATCGGCCGGCTGATTCAGGCGGGCGTCGATGTATTCCGGCTGAATTTCAGCCACGGCACGGCAGAAAACCACGCCAGAGTGGCGGCACGCATACGCAGACAAGCGTCACACAACGCACGCTATGTGGGTATTTTGGCCGACTTGCAGGGACCTAAAATCCGCATTCACGGCTTTGCTGAGGGATCGGTTGAACTCACAGCCGGGGACGCTTTCCGCCTGGATCTGGACATCGACAAGGATGCCGGTGACGTAAAAGGAGTGGGCGTCGAATACCAACCTCTGCCCCAGAGTGTGGAACCCGACGATATTTTGCTGCTAGACGACGGCAAGCTCCGTTTGCGCGTAGACGATGTGAGTGAACGCGCCGTCGATTGCACCGTGCTGATTGGCGGCAAGCTGTCATCACGCAAAGGTGTCAACAAACTGGGTGGGGGACTCGCGGCACCAGCGCTCACCGAAAAGGACCTCGCCGACATCCGCACGATGCCCGAGGTAGCACCAGACTTCGTGGCGATCTCTTTTGTGTCCAGCCACGAGGATATCGAGCAGGCACGCACATTGTTGGCGGATGTCGGACAGCAACCGGCCATCATCGCCAAGATCGAACGCGCCGAAGTCGTGGCCGACGAAGCACAACTCACCGACATCATCGAGGCTGCTGACGGGATCATGGTTGCCCGCGGCGATCTCGGTGTTGAAGTTGGCGACGCGCAACTGATCGGTATACAAAAAGAGCTGATTTCACGTACCCGGCAGATGGATCGACTGGTCATTACTGCGACCCAGATGATGGAGTCGATGATCAGCAACTCCATGCCCACCCGCGCCGAAGTGTTCGACGTTGCCAATGCAGTACTCGACGGTACTGACGCCGTGATGCTATCGGCCGAAACCGCCGTCGGCAGCTATCCCGTAGAGGTCGTCACTGCCATGGCAGAAGCAGCTCTCGGCGCCGAGCGCCATCCGGTGGCGCGAACATCCCGGTATCGGGTTCATAGAGAATTTGCGACGCCCCAGGAAACCATTGCCATGTCGGCCATGTACGGCGCCAATCACTTCCCGGGAGTGCGCGGTCTCGCTTGTCTCACCGAGGCGGGTACCACGCCAACCACGATGTCACGCCTCAGTTCCGGCCTGCCCATTTTCGCGTTGAGTCGCAACGCCCCCACGCTGCAGCGGCTCGCACTGTGTCGCGGCGTCATTCCGTTGTACTTCGATTTCAGCGCCTTTGATCCAGAAGATTTGGAAGCGCGTACTGTAGAGTTCTTGCTCGATGGCGGTTATGCGCATCGCGGTGACCATGTGTTGATGACGCTGGGTAATCGCATGGGCCTGGCCGGGGCCACCAATATCATGAAGATCCTGTCTGTCGAATAGGAAAGTTGGGTTCCAAAAAAACCGCGACTTTTTCACAACGGGTGCTACACTGAAATTGGTCGGCGGGTTTCGGCACGCGTTTTTGTGGGCGGTCGTGGTCATCGGTCGGGGGTTTGGTTCTGATCAAGCGCATTGGCACACGTGGCCACTACTACTAGCAATATAGGTATTTTCAGGCATGGCAACAGTTACTGGCACCGTCAAATGGTTCAACGAGACCAAGGGTTACGGTTTTATTGAGCAGGAAGGCGGACCGGACGTCTTCGTACACTTCAGCGCTATCCAGGGTGATGGTTTTAAAACCCTGACTGATGGCCAGAAGGTACAGTTCACCGTCGCAAGTGGACAGAAAGGTCCTCAAGCTGAGAACGTGGTACCTGTCTAAGCTTTTGGAATATCAATAAAAAAGGGGGCGTAAGCCCCCTTTTTTTATTTCAGCTGAAGCGGCGGACGTCAGTCACTTTCCAACTGTTCCTTCCGCTCAACTTCACTGGCCACATAACGAATCCACTGCTGAGCATACTTTTCAGAACGCTCATCACGGGCAGCTTCACGGAAGGCACGACGCGCGGAGTCATAGTTACCCAGGTTGAAGTGCGCCATGCCCAACACCAGTCGCGCCTGATCAGGACGCTTTACACCGCCGCGCTCGAGGCCTTTGGTGATGGCATCAACGGCTTTTTCAAACTCGTCGCCATCGAGATAAACATTGCCCAGTCGGGCGTACAGTTCACCTTCGTCCGAAGTCGCCGCGGCTTCTTCCATCATTGGAATCGCCTTGTCGCGCTCCTGAGCCTGACGCCAGGCAGTACCCGCCAACTCAAAATTCTTGGACTTTTTCTCGACAACGTCGCTCTTCAAACCGTCGTCAATCACCTTTGCCGCAGCGTACGGAGTCTCGGCGTTAAGGTAGAGATAGGCCATGGTGACCAGGTCGGTGCTCTTATCGAGCAGACCCTGGACGTAGGCCGTTTCCATCATCGCCAACTGATTGGCTTCGTCTTTTTTCTCACCGTAAAGGTGAGAGGCCTGTACCCAGTACTGCTTTTTGGGGAAGTAAGTCAGCAAAGTGCGAATCGTCGCCAGGGCGTTGTCGTTGTCACCCTTGTCGAAGTAGAGGAAGCGCGCGAGGTTATACCACTGCTCCTTGGGCAACTTGCCTTCGGTCTCGTACATCTGGATCGCTGTCTCGACATTTTGCAGCGCGAGATCGTACTTCTTCTGCTGGTAGTAACCCTGCGCCAGCAGCACGTAAGCGTTGGCATTGGGCTTGTCGGTCAGGTCGAACCATTCCAGCAATGCAGTGATGCCCTGGTCCCACTTCTCCTGCACGAAGTACAGCTGGGCGATGGTGAACTTGGTGTTGATTTCCATCGCCAACGGAATGTCTGGCTGATTCACCACCTGGTTGTAGTAGTTCAGCGCACCGGTGTAGTCCTCACGCGAATAGGCGAGGAACGCGTAGAGGTTGTAAACGTTGGCCAGCTCGTAGCTGTTCAGCGCGTTCTTACCATCAGCATCGAGCATTTTATCGAGCAGCTCACCGGCAAGCGTGTAGTCCTTGGCTTCCGCCGCAGCCTGTGCTTCCGACAGCTTTTCGTAGACCTTGTTACGCAGGGCGGGGGTCTTGCGCGTTTCCCGCTCCTTTTTCTTGGCGTCGTCGCTCTGAGCCCATGCGGCCTCAGTCAGACCGAGACCGGGTACGGCGCGGTCGAGCGCTACCTGACCTGCAGTCACAGCCACGGCGAGTGCCGGTACCGCAAACCACTTTTGCATCTTCATAGCCACCTCCGAGAGCCCTGTTTACTTCTCGAGCTCGTAGGTAAATTTATTCTGTACACCGGCTACTTCAATGGCTTCGCCATCGACCACCCGGGGCTTGTACTTGAACTTCAGCGCCGCCTTGACGGATGCGCGCTCAAAAATGCCTGCCGGCTGACAGTCCACCGGCTGCGGATCGCGGATCGCACCCGAGGTCGTTACCACGTATTCAACAATGCAGTAGCCGGTGATGCCTCGCGTCTGGGCGCGACGAGGATAAATCGGCGCGACTTTCACGATGGGCAGGTATTCACCGTCGCCGGACGACATACCTGACGTGCTGATATTGACGTTGATCGCCGCTGCAGGCGCAGTGTTGGCAACGTTCATATCCACCTGGGTATCGAACTGGATAGGCTCCATTTCGGGCGGCGGCTCTTCCGGATCTTCCACCTTCTCAGGCTTCACTTCCGTCAGATTGGTCTCGATAACCTTATCGGGCACCACGATATCAGCGATCTTTCGCGCCTTGACGTCCTCTTGCTCGAATTCCTGGGTTACCAGACTCTGCATGATAAAGAACAAGCCGATGGCAACGGGCACCGCGAGTGCTGCACCAATGACCAGCCGTAGCGAACTTCCCATGTCAATTACGCCTCATCGTCCGTCGAGATACAGGGCGGGGCGGTCAGCACCGGACGCACCGTATCGATCAGTTCTTCCACCGCGTAAGCCGGCGTCTCGCGGTCAATCTGAACCACGATATTCGCCTGGGGCGCTTCCTTCTTGGCGGCTTCCGCCACACGCAGGGCACGCTCTACGGGCACTTTGTTCTTGTTGTAATAGACATCACCCCGGGAATCCACAGCAAAAATGATCGTGCCGCGCTCACAGGCTTCCGTCGTCGTCGCCTGGGGCTTGAAGATCTCAATGCCCGGCTCCTTCACGAAGGAAGATGTCACGATAAAGAAGATCAGCATGATGAACACAACGTCGAGCATCGGCGTCAGGTCAATCTGGCTGCTGTCCTCGGTGTTGGTACGACGCTGGGTTGCCGCATCTCGCATACTCATGGCATTAACCTCCGTCGCTCGCCCAGTTCACCGCACCAACGCCGGCCTCACGGGCTGCGTCAGCCACATCGACTACGACACCGGATTTCGCACCACGTTCCACCTTCACGGTGACGGGAGCGGTCGGGTCCTCAGCCAGCATGCGCTGAATATTGGCGCGGACTGCGCGTACGTCGACCCGGCGGTTCTCCATCCAGATCTGGTTATCAGCGGCGATCTCCACAACGATACTCACCGAGTCGTTGGGATCAGACTGCTGGTTGTCATCGGGGCGATTGACCTCGATGCCGGCTTCCTTGATGAAGGAAGCCACCACGATGAAGAAGATGAGCATGATGAACACGACGTCGAGCATCGGCGTCAGGTCGATCTCCGCTCCCCCTTCTTCCTGTTGTTTTGCGATCTTTCGCATGGGGTGTTGGTCCTCGTCTCCGGGCTCAGTGGTCCGAAGTCAGTTGATCTTCCAGGAACTGCTGTTCCCGGCCGGCGACTCGCTGCAGGTAGGTATTGGCGAACAGGCCAGACAGCGCTGCCACCATGCCACTGAGGGTCGGGATAGTGGACTTCTCTACGCCACCCGCCATCGACTTGGCATCACCACCACCGGTCACGGCCATCACATTAAACACCTCGATCATGCCGGTTACGGTACCCAACAGACCCAGCAGTGGGCAGAGGGCCACGCAAGTGGCAATGACTGGCATGTTCTCGTTGATGAGCTCGCGGCTGGTGGAAAGCAGCTTCATGCGGATCGCCTTGGCGTTCCAGGACTTGCGCTCGCTGCGGCCTTCCCAGGCCGCAACGGCGGCAGCGCGATCTTTTTTCCACGCTACCGAGAAGTACCAGATGCGTTCAAAAATCAGCATCCACATGAAGAACACCAGACCGGCGATCAGCCAGAGTACGTTCCCGCCCTTTTCCATAAAGGCAAGAATCAGGTCGATCACTTCCATCGCACAGGCCTCCTGTGGCTATTGCTCAGTGGGCCTTCTCGGAGTGCTCAGCGACAATTCCAGTCGCCTGCTCGTTCAGCACATGGATGATGCGCTGTGAACGACCGTTTACGACGGTGTGCAGCAGTACGGTCGGAATCGCGACCAGCAGGCCGAGTACGGTGGTCACCAGTGCGCCTGAGATACCGCCCGCCATGGCCTTGGGATCACCCGCACCGAAGATGGTGATCGCCTGGAAGGTCACGATCATACCGGTCACTGTACCCAGCAGACCCATCAGCGGCGCAACCGCGGCAATGATCTTGAGCAGGGTCAAGCCAGCTTCCAGCTTGGGCGTCTCACGCAGTACACCTTCGGCCATCTTCAGCTCGAGGGTTTCGGCGTCCATGTTGGGGTTGTCTTCGTGGATCTTGAGAACACGGCCCAGCGGGTTGTTCTCGTTCGCCTTGTCGTTCTTGAGCTGCGAGCTGACCTTGCCGCTAACGACGGTCAGAACAATCAGGCGGTAAATAGCCAGCAGGAAAGCAAACACACCGACTGCGGTAATGGCGTAGCCGACAGGGCCACCCTGGTGCCAACGCTCTTCCGGAGTGGGGCTGTCGATGATCGCGGCCAGGAATGAACCACCGGTAGGACCGGTCGGGTCAATACCGAAGGCGTGCAGGCCTGTGGTTGACGCGGCCAGCTCAGTGGCACCGGCGTTGAAGCCGCCACCCGGCTGACGGGGCAGTTCGGCGAGGTGGCCATTGTTGAAGCTCAGGTAGTGACCTTCGGTGTCCACAACGTTGAACGCACCTACACGAACGACTTCGCGATCAGTGATTTCGCCAGACGGGGTCGCCACCTTGGCCGAGAACTTGGAGACTTCGCCCTGCTCGCGAATCTCGCGCAGCATTTCGAACCATACCTTTTCGATTTCTTCGACGCTGGGCAGCTTGTCTGAGCCGCTCATTTTGGCGATCAGGTCTTGCAGGAAGCCTTCACGATCGGCGTACTCGGCGCTGACCAAAGAAACTTCGATGTTGGACGCGAGGTCGCCAGAAGCCGCAGTCAGGTGGCCGAACAGCTCTGACAGGGTACCGAGACGCTCTTTCAACTGCTCCTGCTTCTGAGCAATCAGCAGTTCGTTGTCTTCAAACGTCTTTTCCAGGCGTGCAGAGCGCTGTTCTTCACGCGTGCGCTCCTGTTCAGCGGCGCGCAGTGCGGCGGCCTGGTTGGCCTTGTCCTGCTCGAAACGCTGCTCGCGAGCGGCATTTTCCTGGGAAGCAGAAACGCGTCCCTGCTCAACCAGATTGAGCAGCTGGTCGAGGTTTTCTGCAGCGATTTCTTGGGGAGTGGGACCTGCGGGTACGGCAGGTGCCGCTTCGTCCTGTGCAAAGGCCGCGACTGAAGCAAACGCCCCGGCAACAACAAAGGCAGTAGCTTTAACGAACTTGGCGGTCATCTTAGTTGGCCTCCGGCGCCGCGATGGGCATCTTCATGAGTTCAAGAGTGGCTTGTTTCTTGGCGATACGAACGCCTTTACGGACCGAAGACGCGTAATCTGCGGCTGAGAGGGTCTCCCAGGACTTGGTCTCTTTGTTCCAGGCGCCGGTTTCTGCGCCATCGGTTGACTGGTACATCAGCGCAACGCGGCCGATGCGCAGGACGTCGACCTCACGCTCGGTACCGTTGATGTCGATGGTATCGGTGTAGGCTTCCATACCGCGGCCGTATTGCAGCTCGATGGAGTACAGCTCGAGCACCTGGCGGAACGCTTCAGCAGCACTCACGTCAGAACGGTCGAGGTTGGAGCGCACGGCTTCGATGTTGCCCTGGCGCGTCGCGAGATCGAAGGGCATGTCCAGCGCAATGAACTGCTCAAGACCATCCAGCATACGGGTCACCAGCGGCGGAATCTGACGCTGGATAACGGCTGCATCTGAAATCGAGGTGTCGATGTCTGAGATGCGCGCGTTTTGGTTGGCAATTTGGCGCTCCAGACGGGCGTTGTACACCTTGAGGCCATCGATCTGCTTCATGACGGTCTTGTAGTCGCCGAGCAGGTCGCGGGTCTCGTCCGCCAGCCGGTCGATCTTGGCCTGGGAAGCCTTGGCATCCTCGGTGCGCTGCTGGCCCACCTTCAGAATGTCATCGATTTGGTCGGCGCCTGCAGAGGCTGCGACACCCAGGGCGCCGCCAGCGACGCAGGCCGCGAGCAGAACAGATTTAAAGCGAGTCGTAGTCATGGTGTCGGAACTTCCTCTCGTGTTCAAAACCGTCAAGCAAACCCACCGAAAAAACGGCGTGCTGCTCATAATTGATAAAAATGAGTTGGCGAATGATTTGTAGCTTGTGGGGATACTTCGCGCAAGTGACGAAGCCGGACTCTAACCCGCACTCCAAGTCAACGCAAATCTGACCGAATGTGGGGTTATGACCCGAGCGGGTACCCCCGTACGGGGAGGCG
>CAYZWL010000003.1:84311-118045 GCA_964482195.1 uncultured Alteromonadaceae bacterium
GATCGCTGGCCAGTGCCACTGCATCACCGAGGTTGTGCACCACTGACACCCCCGGCGCCGACCAGGTTTTGTCGCGAGTGATCACGATATTGGTGCGCCCGGGCAGCGGCCGACCCACGGATTCAAAGGTCTTGCGACCCATAAGCACCGGACGCCCCATTGTGGTGCGCTTGAAGTGCTGCAAGTCACCGGGCAGCTCCCAAGGCAGCGCCTGGCCCCGACCGATCACACCGTTTTCACTGACCGCGAGCACCAGCACCAGCGGCAAGCGCTGCGACGCTGTCACACCGCCACCGGGGCTGGAATGGCGGCCTGGGGTTCGTATCCGATCAATTCGAAGTCCTCGAAGCGATAGCCATAAACATCGTCTGGCTTGCGCACGATGCGCAGTTCGGGTCGCGCGCCTGGGGTTCGCGCCAACTGAGTCTCAACCTGCTGCCAGTGATTCGAATAGATATGCGCATCACCGAGGGTGACCACCACCTCCGCGGGCGTCAGATCGCACTGCTGACCCAGCATGTGCACCAACAGCGACACTGACGCGATGTTGAATGGAAGCCCCAGAAACGCATCGCTGGAACGGATATAGAGTTGCGCCGACAGGGCACCATTGGCCACATAGAACTGGTAGAGCAGGTGACAGGGGGGCAGGGCCATGCGCCCAGCTCGCACATTGTCCTGGGGAGACTGGGTTTCATCGGGCAGATATTCCACATTCCAGGCATGGAACAGAATTCGCCGGCTCTCCGGCCGATGGCGCAGGCAATCGACCACGTAGTCAATCTGGTTGATGGTCCGCCCGTCCTGGGTCGGCCAGGCGTGCCACTGAGCACCGTAGACCGGCCCGAGGTCGCCTTCCTCAGTCGCCCACTCGTCCCAGATAGAGACACCGTTCTCCTTCAACCAGCGGGTGTTGGTGTCGCCACTGAGAAACCAAATCAATTCGTTGGCGACACTCTTGAAGTGGACCTTCTTGGTGGTGAGCAGCGGGAAGCCCTCCCGCAGGTCAAACCGCAGCTGGCGCCCAAACACTGAGCGGGTGCCGGTGCCGGTGCGATCACCGCGATCAACACCGTTGTCTCGAATGTCACGGAGCAGGTCGAGATAGGTTTGCATGACGTCCTCGCTGTTTAAGACGGGTGGCGGCGGTGGGCCCAGATAAACAGCCCTACACCCAATAAAATCATCGGTATGGATAGCAGTTGACCGCGGGTCACCCAACCCAGCGCGTCAAATCCAATATGGGTGTCAGGCTCCCGGAAAAACTCGGCAGAGAAGCGCAACACGCCGTAGCCACACAGGAATACGCCGGCGACCGACCACGGCGGTCGGGGTCTGCGACTGTAAACATAGACAATCAGGAACAGCAGACAACCTTCCAGGGCAAACTGGTAGAGCTGCGAGGGATGGCGCGCCAATCCCAGTGGGTCGCGGGGAAACACCATGGCCCAGGGTACGTCGGCAGGGCGCCCCCACAGTTCCTGCCCAATAAAATTGCCCAAACGGCCAAGGGCCAGACCCACCGGGGCCAGCGGCGCTACAAAGTCTGCCAGTCGTCCGAAGGGGATGTCCCTGGTGCGCGAGAGCACAGCCAGGGCGGCAATCACCCCCAGCAGTCCGCCGTGGAAAGCCATGCCGCCCTCCCAGACACGGAACAACCACAGGGGCTCCTCGAGCAAGCGCTCCCAGCCGTAGAAAAGGGCATAACCGAGGCGACCACCCAAGACAATGCCTACCGCCGCGTAGAAAATCAGGTCATCGACTTGATCTCTGGCAATGGGTGAATCGGCACGCGCCGCACGCACCCGGGCCAGCCACCAGGCAAAGCTCAACCCCGCGAGGTACGTGAGGCCATACCAGTGCACCTTGAGCGGCCCCAGTTCGAGCGCGACGGGGTCTATTTCGGGGTAGGGAATCATTGTCGGCCTCGGTCACCGGTTCGAACAAAGCGCTCGAGTCCGCGCTCACGCAACAACGACTCGATCTGGGTAGAAATCTGGACTTCGCTCTGGAACTGATCCAGCCGATCCACCATAAACTGCACATCGGCCATGTTGAGAGAGCGCAGCACACTCTTGACCCGCAGCAGGTTACCCGCATTCATGGACAGCTGGTCGAAACCCATCGCCACCAAGAGTGGCGCCGACAAGGGATCACCCGCCATCTCACCACAAATACTGGCAGTTTTGCCGGCCTCATGGGCAGCGGTGACCACTTGCTTCAACGCGGACAGCACCGCCGGATGCAAAGGCTGGTAAAGCCCGGTGACCTGGGGGTTATTGCGATCCACGGCCAGCAAATATTGGGTGAGATCGTTGGAACCCACCGACAGGAAATCGGAGCGTTCAGCCAGTGCGTGAGCCAGATACACCGCCGCAGGCACTTCAATCATGACCCCAACCGGGGGCATGGATACGACACATCCCTCCGCCAAGACCTCCTCATGGCAGCGCTGTATCAGCAACTTGGCCTCGTCCAGCTCCTCGAGGTTGGTCACCATGGGCAACAAAATGCGTAGATTGTCGAGCCCTTCGCTGGCTTTAAGCATGGCCCTGACCTGCGTCAGGAAAATTTCCGGATGGTCCAGGGTCACCCGGATACCGCGCCAACCCAAGAAGGGATTGTCTTCATTAATCGGGAAGTAGGGCAGGGACTTGTCGCCGCCAATATCCAGCGTCCGCATGGTGACCGGTGCCGGGGCGAAGCGCTCGAGCTGCTCCCGGTAGAGCTGGCGCTGCTCGTCTTCGGTGGGGAATCGATCTCGCAACAAAAAGCTCACTTCGGTGCGATACAGACCCACCCCTTCAGCACCGTTGTCTGCGGCGCGCTGAAGATCTGCTGCAATCCCCGTATTCGCCCACAGCGGCGTGGTGATGCCATCCCGGGTTTCAGCCGGCAGGTCGATCAGGGATTCGAGCTCCCGGGACAAGGCCGTGTCCTCGGCGCGCAGTAATTCAAAACGCTCGCGGACCTGGGCGTGGGGTTTAACGTAGACACGGCCGTTATAGCCGTCGACCACCAGTTCCAGCCCCTCCAGCCGGGTCAGTGGCAGGTCGGCCACGCCGACGGCGGCTGGAATTCCCATGGAACGGGCCAGAATCGCCGCATGGCTGTTAGCGGAGCCCCGCAGGGACACAATGCCGGCGAGAGATTCGCGGGGGATTTCCCCCAGCACCGAAGCGGTTAACTCTTCGGCGACCAGAATGGTGTTGGCCGGGACCTCACGACGTTGCCGCTGCTCGTCCTGCAGATAAGCGAGCACCCGGGTACCCAAATCACGCACATCAACGGCACGCTCGCGCAAGTAGGAATGCTCCATGCGCTCGAAATGGCGAATGTGCTTGAGCATGACCTGACTGAGCGCACCCTGGGCCCATTCTCCCGCCTTGATGAGTGACGCGACCTCACCTCCCAGTGTCGAGTCGTCGAGAATGTTCAGGTAAACCCCAAATAGCGCATGGTCCTCGGCGCTGAGCTCTTCGCGCAGGTTCTCGGCAACAATTTCGATATCGTCGCGCACCCGCGCCAAGGCGGCGCGAAAGGCGCGCAACTCTACTTTGCGGTCGACCGCCTGATGGGACGGCACGGCCGCGAGGTCAGCACTGGGAGACAACACCACACCCTCACCAATACCGATGCCGGGTGAGCCGGCGACACCCAGAAAACGCGCGCCGGGCTGTCCCTCCGCATCATCGGCACGGGCCAATGCACCCGTCGCCTCGGCGTGGGCAATCACTCCGGCCAACTGGGCGGAGATGGTCACCAGGAAAGATTCTTCATCATTGGAGAAACGGCGTCGGGCGGTCTGCTGCACAACCAACACACCCAAAAGATCGCGCTGATGGACAATTGGTGCGCCCAAGAACGTCGAAAAAGCCTCTTCACCGAGGTCAGGCACCAGCTGGAAACGCGGGTGCTGTCCGGCATCCTCCAGATTGAGTGGCTCCTCGCGGCTCGCAACCCAGCCGACCAGCCCTTCATCCATGCCCAGACTGAACTGTCCCACCCGATCGACATTGAGCCCCTCGGTGGCACGAAACACCAGGCGATTGGCTTGGCGATCACGCAGGTAGATGGTGCAGACATCCGTTTCCATCGCAGCGCGCAGCTCGCGCACCAGCAGGGTAAGCGCGTCTTCGAGGGTTTCGGCGTCGTTGACTGACTGGATGATTCGCCGCAGGGTCGAGATCATCGCAACCCTACCTGCGGCGTTTGCGACGCGGTGCGAGACCGCTCACCAGTTCGGATAAGGCGCTGCGGTAGACATCCCGCTTGAAATCCACCACCGCAGTTAACGGATACCAGTAGCTGACCCAGCGCCAGTCATCAAACTCCGGCGAGTCGTGGGCATCCAGACGGACAGCACTGTCCTCAGCCTCAAGGCGCAACAGAAACCACTTCTGCTTTTGACCGATACAGACCGGTTTTTCGTTGCGACGAATGTAGCGGGAGGGCAGTCGATATCGGTGCCAGCCCTTGGTGCGCGTAAGAATCTTGACCGCATCGGGCTTGAGACCGACCTCTTCATCAAGCTCGCGGTACATGGCCTGCTCGGGACTCTCTCCCGGGTGAATCCCACCCTGGGGGAACTGCCAGGAATCTTTGCCATTGATCCGACGGCCCCAAAGCACCCGCCCACTGGGGTTGGTGATGACGATCCCCACGTTGGGGCGAAAGCCATCTTTATCGATGACACGGTCTTTGTCGTGGGAGCGATTCAAGGTAGTAGCTGACTCAGTCGGACTGATTGGACCGACATTTGTCGGCGGCTCTCTGTGCGCTTATTCTTCCACACATCGACGCTGCGCGTCAGCGACGACCAAACCGCGGCCCACCCCCATGCTCAAGTACGTGCCCAAGAACCATGCCTCTCGCCATTTTTGACCTGGACAACACGCTGCTGGCCGGCGACTCGGACCATCGCTGGGGAGAATTTCTCTGCGACACCGGCGTTGTAGACCCCAAAGACTTTGCCGCCAGCAATGACCGGTTTTACGCGGATTACCAACGCGGCGAACTCGACATTGACGCCTATCTGCGCTTTGCGCTGGGGCCCATCGCCGGGCAGACCCCCGCCCAGGTGGCATCGCTGCAAACACAGTTCCTACAGGACTATATCGAGCCCATGCTCTTACCGGCCGCTTTCGAACTGGTCGATAAACACCGCAAAGCCGGGGATCGCATTCTGATCATTACCGCCACCAACACGGTAGTCACCGGACCCATTGCCACCCGACTGGGTATCGAGGACCTGATTGGCAGCGATGCCGAGTTGGTGGACGGTCGTTACACCGGCGCACCTACCGGCGTACCGTCGTATCGCGAGGGCAAGGTTGCACGCCTGGAGACCTGGCTGGCCGAGCAGGGAGAATCGATGGCAGGGGCGTGGTTTTACAGTGACTCTCACAACGACCTGCCACTGCTGGGCGCGGTGGATAATCCCGTTGCGGTGGACCCGGACGATACCCTGCGCGAGCACGCGCTCAACGCAGGGTGGCCGGTGATTTCTCTGAGGACTTAGTCCTCGGCGTCGCAGTGCGCCGCGTAGTCTTCAGCACTCATGAGTTCGTCGAGCTCGGCGCTGTCTTCCGGCTGCAGCTTGTAGAACCAGCCGTCATTATAGGGATCGCTGTTCACCGTTTCCGGGGCATCTTCGAGCGCTTCGTTAACCGCAATGACTTCACCGGCAATCGGCGCGTAAATATCTGAAGCGGCTTTGACTGACTCAACGACGCCAGCCTGATCTCCCGCAGCAATGCGGTCACCGACGCCGGGCGCCTCAACAAAGACCACGTCACCCAATGCCTCTTGAGCATGGTCGGTGATGCCAACGGTGACGGTACCGTCTTCCTCGACACGGGCCCACTCATGGCTCTTGGCGTATTTCAGTTCGCTCGGGTTGTGGCTCATGGAATTCCTCTATCTCTCATCGTTTGCGGGGGTGACCCGCGCATTGTTGGCGGGGGTCACCCGCTCGGGATGGCGCAAGATTAAGGCCCCCATGGATACCTGCGCAATGGCCTGCCGCGCTTTAAGGGCTTATCGACTCAACTCAGTGCCTGACGAACAAACCACTGCTTGAGTGGCGCCATCTGATTGACCCAGTCGAGACCCGCATTGCGGGCCACTCTCAGCAACGGAGTCTCGCTGCCAAATCCTCGCTTGAAGGCCTCCATCGCCCCCATCATGGCGAGATTCTCACCCTTGCGCCGACGCTGATAGCGACGCAAGACCAGTTCACTGCCAGGATCCAGTCCAGTCCGGCGCGCCTGCGCCAGCACTTCCGACAGCACCCGCACATCGCTGAGCCCCAGGTTGATACCTTGCCCCGCCAATGGGTGAATGCTGTGCGCAGCATCCGCCACCAGGGCGATGCGCGGCTGGATGTAATCCACCGCGTGACTTTGCTGCAGCGGAAACACCGCCCGTGGCCCCACACCGTCGACGGCAAGACCGCGGCTCCGTACCACCTGGTTCAGTCCCGCCACAAACGCTCCGTCGCTGCTCTCGGCCCAGCGATCACAGGCCTGCTCGTCGAGGGACCATACGATGGAACATTTCTGGGCATCGGCCAGCGGTAGCAAGGCCAGCGGACCGGTGGGCAGAAATGCCTGCCAGCAGCAGTGCTGATGGGAATCATCGAGACTCACGGTGGCGACGATGGCTCGCTGACCGTATGACCATTGCCGGACCTCAAAACCAGCAAGGTCACGCAGCCGTGAACGCGCTCCATCAGCACCCACAACCAGACCAGCTCGCCACTGGCGACCGTCGTCTGCGACGACCCGCGGCTGACCCGTCGCATCTGCCTCCAGCGCCACCACGGTCGTCTGCCAATGACAATCAACGCTCGAGCTGCGCTCCGCCACGCCGAGCAGGGCAGCGACCGTGAGACGATTCTCAACAATGTGTCCCAGATACGATTCCCCCGCCTCCTGTGCATCGAAATCGATCTGGCCGGTACCCTCAGCGTCCCAAACATGCATGCCGGTGTAGGGCCCGACCCGCTGGTCGAGCAGGGATTGCCAGGCGTCCAGGCTATCGAGAAAAGCCGTCGTGGTGGGCGTCAGCGCGCTAACGCGTCGATCCCAGCCGGCGAGTCCCGCCTCGGTCGTGGGCGGCGCCGGTCGGGCGCCAGCCTCCAAAACGGTCACCGTGAAACCGGCGTTGGATAACGCACAGGCCAACGCCAGGCCCGCGATACCCGCGCCAACAATGGCTATATCGACATCCCGCTCGCTCATCGTCACACCCTGCCTCCCGAACCACGCTGTCCCGTCCCCAGTGTCGCCACTTCCCGGCGCAGGGTGTCGCTGAGATCCAGGCAAGCCAACGCCATATCCCGGGGAACATCCAACAGGGGCCCGCGACGATTGAACAGGGTGGCCAGTCTGTCGGTAGCACCCATTGTCAGTGCTTGGTCGGCCGTCACTGACTCCTCGTAATCACGCAATACGCTGGTCTCTCCCGGCGACAGCCCATCGGCCAGCCCTCGGCGCACGGCAAGTGCAAAAGCCTCGGCATCTCGCAGTGACAGATTGAAACCCTGCCCCGCTACCGGGTGCAGCGCGTGGGCCGCATTGCCGGCGACCAGATAGCCCGGTCGCGACTGTTCCCGGGCTCGCAGACGAGACAGCGGCCAGACGGTGCGCTGACCGACTTTTTCCACGCGGCCGAGGCGCCATCCAAATGCCGCCTGCAATGCGGCCAGAAAATCGGCTTCCGCCATGCCCGCCAGTGTCTCTGCATCGGGCTCAGCCATGGACCAAACCACATTGAATCGCGAACCACTACCCGCACTCGTCAACGGCAACAGCGCCAGCGGGCCGGAGCCGGTAAACCGCTCGAAAGCGATGCCTTGCTGCTCACCGGCAAATGCCACGTTGGCCACCACAGCAACCTGTCCGGTCACCAGTGATTCCACACCAATGCCCAGTGCACTGCGCAAACTGGAATGACCGCCATCGGCCAGGATCACGAGCTCAGCCGATTCCTGCTGGCCATCAGCCATCTGCAACCCCGGCGCTGAGGCCATGGTGCTGAGCCCAGTGATGGACGCATTCTCGCGCAACACCACCCCCAAGGCCTGGGCGCGAGCGAGCAGCGCGCGACCGATGCGGTGATTTTCTGCGACATAGCCCAGGGCTTCATCACCGACATCGGCCGCATGCAGTAGCGTGCTGCCGAAACGATGCTGGTTGGATATGTGGATGTCACGGATCGGCGCCGCATCTGGCGCCAGCGAGTCCCAGACGCCGTAGCTATCCAGCAGCGCCCGGCTGTGCAGGTTCAAAGCGGACGCGCGACTGTCGAGGGGATCCGGATCACCGGTCGGCAGCGGCCGGGCTTCGATAAGCTCAATGTTGAGTACCTCACCACCGCGTTCAGCGAGGGCGATGGCAAACGCGAGACCAACCATACCGCCACCGGCAATCAGCACCCGCGCACCCGACATTACGGTCGCCCCGCCATCAGTGCTTCAATGGCGTCGGCATCCTTGGGGACAGCCGCTGTCAGTACCCGATTGCCCTCCTTGGTGACCGCAACATCGTCTTCGATGCGCACCCCGATGCCACGCCACTTCTTGGGCACCCGAGTGTTGTTGGGCGAGATATAAATACCCGGCTCGATGGTCAGCACCATGCCAGGCTCGAGCTGCCGCCATTTACCGCCGACCTGATAGTCGCCGACGTCGTGGACATCGATACCGAGCCAGTGACCGGCCCGGTGCATGTAGAACTCCCGGTAAGCCTCTGACTTGATCAATGCGCGCTCACTGCCCTTGAGCAGACCTAGCTCGATAAGACCCCGGGTAATCACTTTCACCGTGGCGTCGTGGGGCTGATTCCAAGCACCACCCGGCTTGACCTTGCGGATGGCGGCCCGCTGAGCCTTGAGCACCAGGTCATAAATGGCGCGCTGTTCGCGGCTGAAGCGACCGTTCACCGGGAAGGTGCGGGTGATATCAGCCGCATAACCCTGGTACTCGCAGCCCGCATCGATTAACACCAGATCCCCGTCCTTCATCTGGGCATCATTTTCCGTGTAATGAAGAATGCAGGCGTTATCGCCACTACCTACGATTGAGTTGTAGGCGGGATAGCGGGCACCGTGGTCTGCAAACTCGTGCAGGATGGCGCTCTCCAACTGGTACTCCCAGCGGCCTGGGCGGCAAGTCTGCATGGCCCTGACATGGGCACGGGCGCTAATCTCTCCCGCTTTGCCCATGATGCGCAGCTCCTGGGCGCTTTTTATGAGTCGCTGCTCGTGCAGCAAAAACGACAGATCGGTGAAGTCACCGGGTGGCATTGCACCCGAACGAACCTGAGCACGGATCTGGTTGACCCAGGACATCACTCGCCGATCGAAGGCGTCATTGTGACCCATGGAATGATAGATCCGCTGCCGGCCTTCGATCAGCCCCGGCAAAATGTCATCGATATCGCCGATAGGAAACGCATCATCAACGCCGAAATCTGCGACGGCACCATCGGGACCTGCCCGGCGGCCATCCCAAAGCTCGCGCTCGGGATCACGATCCCGGCAAAACAGGATGACCTGACCCTGCTTGCGACCTGGCAGCAACACCAATACCGCATCGGGTTCGTTGAACCCTGTGAGATAGAGAAAGTCGCTGTCCTGACGGAAGGGATATTCGGTATCGCGGCTGCGAGTGACTTCAGTAGCCGCCGGGAGAATGGCAATACTGTGCTTCTCCATCATCGACATCAGATGACGGCGGCGGCGGGCAAACTCCGCACGACTGATTTTCACGTCAGCAAATCCTTGTTGTTGAGCGCATCCTGAACCACGTTCAGCGCCGCAAAGCGCAGATATTCAATCAACTCCTCGAGGTCTCGATCAGCGTCGTCACCGTCAGCCACATCGGTCTCCACCTGCGCGATGGCAGCGAAGTCCCGCAGGGTCTCGGCGGTATCCGGAGACACCGCGCTATCGGCGCCCTGAGTCACCGCCACACCTTGAGTAAATCCGGTCAGAAAGCCGGTAGCCCATCGACTGACCGACAGAACCCGGTCCTCGATGGTGTCATCATCGTCAGGCAGCAGCGGATGAAACGCGTAATCGCTGTCCCGCACGGCGGACAGGGTAGCGAGATTCATCCGCGCCAACAGGTCGACCATCTCACCGCGCAGGTCGATGGCCAGTGCCTTCTCGGTGGCGGCCACTGTCGATTCGAGGTGTTGGCTATCCGTCGGCGCAAAGCCTGCGCCCATGAGACCCACCAGGGTGCCATGCAGCTCGCTCGGATTGACGGTCAGACCCGCCTCAAACAGGGCGTTGGCCGCCTCTTCCCAGGTGGGCATTTCTTCAAATGCGCCCAGTGATTCCAGCAAGTGCAACTCCGTCTATTGATTGAAGGGAAAGCCGCCGCGGTGATCGCTGCTGGCATGCGGCTGCAAATTGCTCAGCCTGTTGATGCGAAACCGGCGGCAGAGACTTGATATGCGTAAAGTTTTAATCCGTTGACCACCTGCATCACCATGCCTATAGTGGCGCCATATCCGCAGACCAGTGTAACGCCCGTGGCCGAGAAACTCATCCAGACACTGGAAGCCAAGGTTGCCGACTTGATCGAGTTGGCACGGCAGCTCAATGCCGAAAATCGCGCACTGAAAACCCGAACCAGCGAGCTGCAACGGGAGCGCAAGGATCTGCTCGAGCGGCACCGTCAAGCCAGCGAACACGTTGATAACACCCTCGCGCGGCTGCGCAAGATTGAGGGGGGCACGTGAGCCGGCAAAACACGGTTACCGTCACCATCCTCGACAAGGACTATCAGGTTGCCTGCCCTCCCGACCAGGAGCGCGAACTGGTGTCGGCTGCCAGACACCTCGACGAGGCCATGCGTGATATCCGCGCCACCGGCAAAGTCATTGGACTGGAGCGTGTCGCCATCATGGCCGCGCTCAACATGAGTCATGAGCTGTTGGCCGCCCGCGAGGGACGCACCGCCAAGCCGCTGGGTGACCACGAAGATCGCATTCGCGACGTCACCACCCAACTCGACGAAGCACTTTACGAACTGCGCCAGCTCGAGATCAGCTAAGTACTCCCAACCGAACTCGGCTATACTGTGCCTCCCCTGGCGTACTCGCGAGGCAGTCAGTCCTCGAGCCGATAATGCAACACCCGGGGACCACCCAGCGCCGCTGTTGTGCATGTCCGGCATGACCGGGAAGCCTGATGCGACGGGGCGGTCACCACCTTGAACCGCAGGGTTCAAGGGCCACACTGTCAGCGGTACGTCGGGTCTTTTTCCTGCTTGAAGTTGTTATGACGACGATGTCATCTCACCAAACTGAGCACCGCCAAGGGAAAGCAGCACTGCGCCGATTGCTGAGAGAACGTCGAGCGGCGATCGCTGCGGACACACGAAAACTCAGCACCCGCAAGACCCTGGATGCGCTGATGGCGTCGGACCTCTGGTGTTCAGCGCGAACCATTGCCCTCTACCGTGCCATCGGTGATGAACTCGACCCCTCGGATCTCGCCGCAAGGGTGCAAAAAACCGGTCAGTGTCTGGTTTACCCACGCACGTTGTCCCAGGGCATCATGCATTTCCACGATCCCGGCCAGCCGCCGACTTTTGAGCACGGCCCCGGTGGCATCGAGCAACCGACCCAAGCCTCTCGTCAGGTACTGCCTGCTGAGATCGATTTGGTGATCGTACCTGTGCTGGGCTGCGACGATCATGGCGTGCGACTCGGATACGGCGGTGGCTTTTACGATCGATATCTACCGCTCACTAACGCACCCCGGGTCGGCATTGGCTTCAGTGCGCAGCGGCTGGCCAGACTGCCGAAGGAAGATCACGACGTGCGACTCGACTGGTACGTGGATGAGCGGGGACTACAGCGACTCGGATGAGCCCGGATCAGCGGACGATAATGCCCGCCTGTTGAGGTGCCATGCGCGGCTCTTCGTCACCCATCAGCGCAGACGACGTCGCACCCAGGGCGACGATCAAGGCGAGGATCCACAAAAAGTCCGGTTTACGCTTGCTCATGACTGAATAACGCTTCCACTCTTCCGCCCTGATTTGCCCAGTTACAGCATCAAAGTGAACCTTGGTCGGACCATTTATGCCCGGCAGAAGCGATCACATGGACGGATATGATGAACTGTTATGTGGAATATTGCCGATAAAACATGGGGTGTCAACTTTTCCCACTGAACCAACTGGGTTAGCGCACCAAACAGTCCTCAGGGGGCAAGATACTCGCGGTAGGCGGGGTTCTCGGTCTCATCCCAATAGCGGTAGCCCACCTGTGCGAGCGCGTCACGCAGTGCACGCCGCTTGCCCACCGGTACATCCATGCCCACCAGGATGCGGCCATAGGCAGCACCGTGGTTGCGATAATGGAACATGGAGATATTAAACTCGGCGCCCAGGGCCTCAAGAAAAGACAGCAAGGCACCGGGACGCTCAGGAAACTCCACCCGAAACACCATTTCATGGGCGACATCCACAGAGCCCCGGCCGCCCACCATATAGCGAACATGGAGCTTGGCAGTCTCATTGTCGGTGAGATCAAGCACCTCGTAGCCCTGTTGAGACAGATCTGCGATCAGATCACGCAGGTCATTCCCACCTGGAGAGACCGTCAGACCGACAAACACCCGGGCCGCGTCAGCGTGCTCATAGCGATAGTTGAATTCGGTGATGTTGCGTTTGCCCAGCGCACGGCAAAACGCCTGAAAGGCACCGGGCCGCTCGGGAATCGTCACGCTGATCACCGCCTCGCGACGTTCACCAATCTCAGTGCGCTCGGAGATATAGCGCAGTCGATCAAAATTGGTATTGGCACCGCTGACGATCGCCAACATGGATTTGCCGCTGAGGTCATGGGCCTCGGCGTAGGTCTTCATACCGGCAACCGCCAGCGCCCCGGCGGGCTCAGCGATCGCCCGGGTATCCTCGAAAATGTCCTTCACCGCGGCACAGATTTCATCGGTACTGGCAGTGATGACTTCGTGAACCGTATCCCTGATCACTCGGAACGTCTCCTTGCCGACCTGCGCAACTGCGCAGCCATCAGCAAATAGACCCACCTCGCGCAGCGTGACTCGGCGACCCTTCTCCAACGCGCGCAGCGCACAAGCGGCGTCCTCGGGCTCAACGCCGATCACTTTGGTCTCGGGCCAGACATATTTGAGGTAAGCGCCCACACCGGCCAGCAAACCACCGCCACCACAGGGAACAAATACGTAATCCACCGGCTCGTGACACTGCCGGGCAATCTCCATCGCCACGGTGCCCTGACCCGCAATGACATCGGGATCATCGAACGGGTGCAGGAATGTCAGGCCCTCACTCTCGACCAAACCTGCCGCCTTGACCGCGGCTTCGTCGAAGGAATCGCCATGCAACACCACCTCGGCACCCCGGGCACGCACGGCATCCACCTTGATCGCTGGCGTCGTCACCGGCATCACGATCTTGGCACTGACTCCCAGCTGCTGGGCGGCGAGGGCAACACCCTGGGCGTGATTACCCGCAGAGGCCGCCACGACACCCCGAGCGCGCTGGTCGTCGGTCAAGTGGCGCATTTTGTTGTAGGCGCCGCGGCACTTGAACGAAAAGATCGGCTGTAAATCTTCGCGCTTGTAGAGCACCTCTGCCCCGAGCCGCGCCGACATCAGCGGCGCGGCGTCCACAGGGGTTTCCCGGGCGACGTCATAGACCCGTGCGTTGAGAATGCGCTTGATGTAGCTCGCGGGCATCTTCTGGCGCTGTTGTTGTCAGAGACTGCCGTCGTCGTAGGCAGCCTGAATATCAGCCAAGGACCGAGGCGTGATCTTTGACGCGTTACCCGCAGTGCCGAAAGACTCGTATCGGGCGATACAGATGTCACGCATGGCATCCAGCGAAGCCTTCAGATACTTGCGGGGATCAAATTCGGCAGGGTTCTGTGCAAGAAAACGTCGAATCGAACCCGTGGCGGCCAGGCGCAGATCGGTATCGATATTGACCTTGCGTACGCCGTGCTTAATGCCTTCGACAACCTGTTCAACCGGCACACCATAAGTCTCGGGAATGTCGCCGCCGTATTCATTGATGATGGCCAGCCAGTCCTGGGGCACCGCGGACGAGCCGTGCATCACCAGATGGGTATTGGGGATCCGAGCGTGAATCGCCTTGATACGATCAATCGCCAGAATGTCGCCAGTCGGCGGACGGGTGAACTTGTAGGCGCCGTGACTGGTACCACAGGCAATCGCCAGCGCGTCAACGCCAGTATCGGCCACAAACTGAGCGGCTTCTTCCGGGTCGGTGAGCAATTGATCATGGCTGAGTTTACCCACCGCGCCAATGCCGTCCTCTTCACCCGCTTCGCCGGTTTCCAGCGAGCCCAAGCAACCGAGTTCACCCTCTACCGATACGCCGCCCGCATGGGCGATCTCAACCACCCGCCGGGTGACATCGGCGTTGTAGTCGTAATCCATGGGCGTCTTGCCGTCTTCACCCAGCGATCCATCCATCATGACCGAGGTGAATCCCAGCTGAATCGAGCGCTGGCATACCGCGGGAGAGGTGCCGTGATCCTGATGAACCACCACCGGAATCTGGGGAAATTCGTTGACAGCGGCATCCATCATGGCGCGCAGAAACGGTGCACCTGCGTATTTTCTCGCGCCGGCACTGGCCTGCATGATCACCGGTGAATCGGTTTGTGCCGCCGCCTCCATAATCGCGCGAGTCTGTTCAAGGTTATTGACGTTGAACGCCGGCACGCCGTAGCTGTGTTCCGCGGCGTGGTCGAGAAGCTGACGCAGGCTGATCAGGGCCATGGGGGGAGGTCTCCTTCAGGAATTGGGGGTTTGGGCAGCGCGGGCTTCAAGCATCGCGACCGCAGGAAGGGTTTTGCCCTCGACATACTCAAGGAAGGCACCACCGCCAGTGGAGATGTACGACAGCTGGTCAGCGATCCCATATTTGTCGATGGCGGCAAGCGTGTCACCACCGCCCGCCAACGAAAATGCCGCGCTGGCTGCGACGGCCTGGGAGACGGTACGGGTGCCCGCTTCAAAAGCATCGAACTCGAACACGCCAACCGGGCCATTCCAGAGGATGGTACCCGCTGCGGTCAACCGCTCAGCGATGGCAGCCGCGGCCTTGGGGCCAATGTCCAGAATCATATCTTCCGCTGCGACCTCGCTGGCGAGCTTGATCGTCGCGCTGGCCGACTCGCTGAACTCGGTCGCCACAACCACATCGACCGGCAGGGGAATGTCGGCCTTGTCCATGAGCTTGCGAGCCGTGTCGAGCAGATCGTGCTCACACAGTGATTTGCCAACCGGGTAGCCGGCGGCAGCGAGGAAAGTATTGGCGATGCCACCGCCCACGACCAGACTGTCGACTTTGTCGGCCAGCTGTTCGAGTACTTCAAGCTTGGTCGACACTTTGGAACCACCAACGATCGCCATCATCGGCCGGGCAGGCTCGCTCAGGGCTTGCTGCAAAGCGTCGAGCTCAGCGGCGAGCAGCGGCCCGGCGCAGGCAACCGGCGCATGCCGGGCCACACCATGAGTCGATGCCTGGGCCCGGTGCGCGGTACCAAAAGCGTCCATCACAAAGACATCGCACAACGCCGCATAAGCCTGCGACAGCGCATCATCATCTTTCTTTTCGCCGGGGTTGAAACGCACGTTTTCAAGCAGCACCAATTCACCGGGAGCTGGTTTCAAACCCTGCCAATCACGGGCGACCGCCACCTCACGTCCGAGCAGTTCGCCCAAGCGAGCTGCCACGGGCGCCATCGAATACTGGGGGTCAAACTCTCCTTCCGTGGGCCGGCCGAGGTGCGACATCACCATCACCGCCGCGCCAGCAGAGAGCGCTGCCTTGAGTGTTGGCACCGCCGCGACCAGGCGGGCGTCGCTGGCAACAGTGCCGTCCTTGATGGGCACATTGAGATCTTCCCGGATCAGCACCCGCTTGTCGGCGAGGGCGAGATCGGACATCAGTAACATGGTCATTCCTCGGGGTTGTCGTGTCGGTGCAGCGCCAGCGCGATATCCAGCAGACGGTGAGCGTAAGCCCACTCATTATCAAACCATACCAGCACTCTCAGCAGATTGTCGGCACTGACGTTGGTCTGGCTGGCATCGACAATGCCACTCTCGGACTGCTGGGAAAAATCACAGGATGCCAACGGGGCTTCGGTGTAACCCAGGATGCCATTGAGATCCCCCTGAGCGGCCAACGAGAAAGCGCGATTGGCGTCCGCCGGTGTCACTGGCTTTTCGGTGACAACCGTCAGGTCCATGGCGGAGACATTGAGGGTAGGCACACGGATCGCGTGGGCCGTCATCTTGCCGGCCAGTTCGGGCAAAATGCGCTGAATCCCCACCGCCAGGCCAGTGTCTACCGGAATAATCGAGTTAAAGGCGGCCCGGGTCTTGCGCAGATCGGTGTGGTGGTAGGCATCGAGAACGGGCTGATCGTTCATCGCCGAATGGATCGTCGTAATCGTTCCCGATTGCACGCCAAACTCACGGGAGATCACCGACAAAACCGGGGTAATGGCGTTGGTCGTGCAGGATCCGGCCGACAGCACACTATGCTCGGCAGACAACACCTGATGGTTGACCCCCCAGACCACCGTGGCATCGACATCCGATTGGGCGGGCTGCGAGAACAGCATGCGACGCGCGCCGGCTTCCAGGTGGGCAGTCGCGGTGGCCCGATCCGTGAAGGCGCCAGTGCACTCGAGCACCAGGTCGATACCCAGTGATCGCCAGGGCAGATCTGCCACCTCGGCACAGCGGCTCAGGGCAACAGGTTCACCGTTGATGTCCAGATGCTCGCCCACGGGCTCAACCGTGCCCGGAAACCGACCATGGGTCGAATCAAAGCGCGCCAAATGCACGACGGTGTCGGGGTCGGCGATCTCGTTGATCGCCACCAACACCAGTTGCTCACGCAAAGCCGGACGGTCGGCGTAGGCCCGCAGTACAGTGCGGCCGATACGTCCGAAACCGTTGATCGCAAATCGGGACTTCAATCGAAGATCACATCCTCGACGGCGGCAACAACCGTGTCCACCGTAAAGCCGAAGTGCTCCATTAAGGCGCCACCCGGTGCAGATTCACCGAAGCTGGTCATGCCAACAACCCGGCCATCTAGGCCTACATATTTGTACCACCAGTCGGCGTGACCCGCTTCGACCGCTACCCGGGCCAGCACGTGGCTGGGCAGCACTTGTTCGCGGTATGCCGGGTCCTGCTCCTCGAACAACTCCGCACAAGGCATCGAAACCACCCGGACACCACGGCCCTTGTTGGCCATTCGGTCTGCCGCCTCCACCGCAAGAGCAACCTCTGAGCCCGTAGCGATGATGATGACGTCCAGCTCAACCTCTTCCTGGATCAGCACGTAGGCACCGCGCTGAATATCGGCGACATGCTCCGCCGCACCGACCTGGTGGGGCAGGGTCTGCCGTGACAACGCCAGTGCCGATGGTCCATCGGCACGCTTGATGGCGCACTTCCAGGCCACCGCGGTTTCCACCGTGTCACAGGGGCGCCATGTGTGCAGGTTGGGGGTGGCGCGCATCGCAGTCAGTTGCTCGACCGGCTGGTGCGTTGGACCATCTTCACCCAGGCCAATCGAGTCGTGGGTGAAGACATAGATCACTCGCTGCTGCATCAGCGCGGACATGCGCACCGCGTTGCGGGCGTATTCCATGAAAATCAGGAAGGTACCGCCGTAGGGAATATAGCCACCGTGCAGGGCGATGCCGTTCATGATGGCCGACATGCCAAACTCACGGACGCCGTAGTAAAGATAATTACCATCGGCATCGTTGGCTGCAATGCCGCGGCTGTCGGACCACAAGGTCAGGTTGGAGCCGGCCAGATCCGCCGACCCACCCAGCAGCTCGGGCAGGGCAGGACCGATCGCGTTGAGCGCCGCCTGTGAGGCTTTGCGCGACGCCATGTCGGTCTCTTTTTCAATGCAGCTGGCGATGTATTCATCCATGACCGTATCGAAGTCGGCGGGCAGGGCTCCGCTGACCCGGCGGGCGTACTCTGCGGCCAACTCGGGCTCGGCGCTGGCGTAGGCATCGAATCGCGCCTGCCACTCCGCTTCAGCCGCTTGCCCGCGGCCACGGGCATCCCAGCCCGCGTAGATATCCTCGGGGACCTCAAAAGGCGCCGACTGCCAACCGAGGGCCTCACGGGTCAGAGCGACTTCATCCTCACCAAGGGGTGAACCGTGACAGGACTCACTGCCAGCCTTGTTGGGGCTGCCCTTGCCAATCACTGTCTTACAACAGATGAGCGTGGGCCGCGCAGTGTCAGCGCGCGCTGACTCAATGGCAGCCCGAATGGCTTCACTGTCGTGGCCATCGACATCCGCAATCACCTGCCAACCATAGGCCTCGAAGCGCGCGGGCGTATTGTCGGTGAACCATCCATCGACCTCGCCGTCGATGGAAATGCCGTTATCGTCGTAGAAAGCGATCAGCTTGCCCAAGCCAAGCGTACCCGCCAGCGAGCAAACTTCGTGGGAAATGCCTTCCATCAGGCAGCCATCTCCCAGAAAAACCCACGTGTAGTGGTCAACGATATCGTGGCCGGGCCGATTAAAATGCGCCCCCAGGGCCTTTTCGGCGATGGCCATGCCGACACCGTTGGCAATGCCCTGACCCAGCGGCCCAGTGGTGGTTTCAACGCCAGGTGTGTAGCCATACTCCGGGTGGCCTGGGGTTTTACTGTGCATTTGGCGGAACTGTTTCAAGTCCTCGATACCCAGGTCGTAGCCGGTGAGGTGCAGCAGCGAGTAGATGAGCATCGATCCGTGGCCATTGGACAGCACAAAACGGTCGCGCTCGGGCCAATTGGGATTCGCCGGATTGTGTCGGTGGAAATCATTCCACAGCACTTCGGCAATGTCGGCCATGCCCATTGGCGCACCGGGATGGCCGCTCTTGGCCGCCTGTACCGCATCCATACTGAGGGCACGGATAGCATTCGCGAGTTCGATTCGAGAGGGCATGATGGCTCCGGGTATTTTTGAGGGCGCTATTGTCCGTGAACGGGTAGGGCGCCGCCAACCCCGGACCACTGTAGTTGCGGCAGATTGCCGCTGAAGACGCGTGCTCGCGTGCGCCGTTAAAACAGCACGCGGCAGCGCAGGGTGCCTTCGATGTTCCGCAGCTTGGACAGCGCCATCTCTGAGTATTCGGAATCCACGTCGATCACCACGTAACCGATATCCCCGTGGGTCTGCAGGTATTGGGCACAGATATTGATGCCGGTGTCTGAAAACACCTGGTTAATACCGCCCATGACACCTGGCACGTTGCGATGCACATGCAGCAGGCGATGCTGACCCTCGTGCTCGGGCAGCGCAACCTCGGGGAAATTGACCGCCGACAAGGTAGTGCCGTTGTCGCTGTACCGCGCGAGCTTCTCGGCCACTTCTGCGCCGATATTCTCCTGAGCCTCCATCGTACTGCCACCGATGTGGGGCGTCAGGATTGCGTTGTCGAGACCGCGCAGGGGCGACAGAAACTCATCGTCGTTGGACCGCGGCTCGACCGGGAATACATCGATAGCAGCGCCTGACAGGTGCCCCTCGGTCAGCGCCCTGGCGAGCGGCTCGATATCGACCACATTGCCCCGGGAGGCATTGATGAGCATCGCGCCGGCCTTCATGGATTGGATCTCCGGGGCACCGATCATGTTTTCGGTGCTGGGCAACTGAGGCACGTGCAAGCTAACCACGTCGGCCCGGCCCAGGAGTGTGCCGAGGTCACTCACCTGACGCGCATTACCCAGCGGCAGTTTGGTGACGACATCGTAGAACTCAACCATCATGCCGAGGCCTTCGGCGATCACCCCGAGCTGCATACCGATACTGCCGTAACCAATAATTCCGAGGGTTTTTCCTCGAACTTCGAAGGAGTTAGCCGCTGATTTGTGCCACTCGCCCCGATGTGCCGCTGCGTTTTTCTGCGGAATGCCACGCAACAGCAGAATGGCCTCGGCGATGACCAACTCGGCGACAGAGCGGGTGTTGGAGTAAGGTGCATTAAACACCGGAATCCCACGTCGACCGGCAGCCTCAAGGTCGACTTGATTGGTGCCAATACAGAAACAACCCACCGCCACCAGTTTTTCTGCGCTGGCGAACACCTCCTCGGTCAGCTGAGTCCGCGAGCGAATTCCCACGAAGTGGGCGTCAGCCAACTCGGCCTTGAGAGCGTCCAGGGGCAGCGCTTTTGGGTGGGTCACTACATTGCTGTAGCCGGCGGCCGCCAGGGTGCTCACCGCAGAAGGGTGAATCCCCTCCAGCAGCACAATCTTGATTTTTCCCTTGTCGAGCGAAGTCTGGCTCAAGGTGGCACTCCCTGGGATACGCGGCGATAGATAACAGCAGTTCCGCGGCATTACCGGGTCCTGACAGAGGATCGCGATGTTACCATGGCGCGCTGTCCACATAGCCGCCCCTCAGACGCAGCCATCAATGCCCACTATCCATGGGAAGAACACATGAATAGCCCCAACCCAGCCGCCCTGAATGCCCTGCGCCAACTGTTGGGCGACCAACGCCTGCTGGAAGACGCCGAGTCATTGGTGCACTACGGTCGCGACTGGACCCGCTATGTCGACCCCGCACCAACGGCGATTGCCCTGCCCAATTCGGTGGAAGAGGTCCAGGCCATTATCAGACTGGCCCGGGAGCACCGCTTCGCTCTGGTGCCATCCGGCGGACGCACGGGGCTCAGCGCAGGCGCTACCGCCGCCCATGGCGAATTGGTGGTGTCGATGGAGCGCATGAACCGTATTCTCGACCTCAATACCGTTGACCGCAGCATCACCGTCGAAGCCGGTGCCATCACTGAGGCCGTACAAACCGCAGCCGAGGCCGCGGACTTGCGCTATCCGGTCGACTTTGCATCTGCAGGATCCAGCCAAATTGGTGGCAATATCGCGACAAATGCCGGCGGAATTCAGGTTATTCGCTACGGAATGACCCGCGACTGGGTGCGCGGCCTCAAGGTGGTGACAGGCACCGGCGAAGTGCTTGAGCTCAACAAGGGTCTCATCAAAAACAACACCGGCTTTGATTTTCGCCATCTGTTCATCGGCTCTGAGGGCACGTTGGGCATGATTGTTGAGGCGACACTGGGGCTGTGCACGCCACCCGCGGACCCGCGAGTGGTGGTGCTGGGCGTCCCTGACCTCGCGGCGATCATGAAAATTCTGCAGGCCTTCCAGCAGCACATGGAATTGCTGGCCTTTGAGTTTTTCAGCGAGCTGGCCCTGCAAAAAGTCGTCGAACATCAGGGGCTCAAACGTCCATTTGAGAGCCAAACCGCCTATTACGCACTGCTGGAATTTGAATACCAGGGCGAGGCCACCGACGACGTCATTGCAGACATTCTTGAGCCGCTGATGGCCGCAGGCAACGTCGAAGACGCCGTGTTGAGCCAGAGCATGGCCCAATCACAGTCTCTGTGGCGACTGCGGGAAGATATCTCCGAGACCATCTCCCGCTGGACCCCTTATAAGAATGACATTTCCACCCGAATTTCCGCGGTACCTGGCTTTCTCGAGTCCGTGGATAACATCGTTGCCGACCAGTACCCGGACCTCGAGGTCGTCTGGTTCGGTCATATCGGTGACGGCAATCTGCACCTCAACATACTGCGTCCCGACGACCTGCCGATCGACGAGTTCGCGGCACGCTGCAAAGTGGTGTCCAAACGCATTTTCGAACAGATCGAATCCATGGGTGGCAGCATTTCTGCAGAGCATGGGGTCGGGTTGCTCAAAAAAGAATTCTTGCACCACAGCCGCAGCGCCGCGGAGATTGCGCTGATGCGCGGCGTCAAAACCCTGTTTGACCCCGACGGCATCATGAATCCGGGCAAGGTCTTCGATGAGGAACCGCAACCATGAATCAGCAACAACTCAAGGAACAGGTTGCGGCAGCCGCCATCGAACGGGTCGCCGCACTGGACAGTGACCGCATTGTGCTTGGCGTGGGCACCGGCAGCACTGCTGACTGCTTTATCCGTCAGCTGGGACCGCTCAAGGGGCGTATCGAAACCACCGTCGCGAGTTCCGAACGCACCGCCGCCGGCCTCAAGCAAATCGGCCTGCCGGTCAGCGAGCTCAACTCCGTCGCTGAAATCGACCTGTATGTCGACGGCGCTGACGAATCGAATCGGGCGCTACAGCTGATCAAAGGTGGCGGTGCTGCACTCACCCGCGAGAAAATTGTCACCGCCGCTTCCCGGGAATTCATCTGCATCGCCGATGAATCCAAACTGGTTGATACCCTGGGCAACTTTCCCCTACCGATCGAAGTCATCCCCATGGCGCGCAGCCTGGTCGGGCGGGCGTTACTGGCCCTCGGTGGGGAACCCGTCTGGCGCGAGGGCGTTGTGACCGACAACGGCAACTGGATCATCGATGTGCACGGTCTTGCGATCACCGACCCCGCCGCACTCGAGCAGACCTTGAATGGCATCGTGGGTATTGTCTGCAATGGCCTGTTTGCGCTGCGGCCCGCCGATACCCTGCTGCTGGGCACGCCGGAGGGTGTGAAAACCCTGCGCGCTGATTAATCAAAATATTTTGATATAAGCCCGGGGCGCTGGTAGTCTGCGCGCCATGGCATCTCACAAACCGCTATTTGCCGTTGAGGCCGGGGTTGGCGATGACTCCTGGCCGATGGCCGCCGCCCTGTTCAAGGCGCTCGGGGATCCCCTGCGCCTGCAGATCCTGCGGGTGATGAGTGGCGATTCCTTCAGTGTGTCTGAACTGTGCGAGGTCTTCGCGCTGCGCCAGAGTGCGCTGAGTCACCACCTCAAGGTTCTGGTCAATGCGGACTGGCTCACTCGCCGTCGGGAGGGCACCGCGATCTACTACCGACGGCAGCTGCCCGAGGGTCCGGACGCGCACCTGCGCGAGGCTGTCATTGCAACCATCGACAACCAGGCACTGCCCGCCGACATCGTCGACCGCCTCGCGCTGGTACAGAGCATTCGTGAGCGGAACTCGCTGGCCTTTTTCATCGACAACAGCGAGCGCTTCCGCGAACAGCAGGAGTTGATCGCGAGCGTAGAGGAGTACAGCGAGGCGTCGCTGCATCTTTTGGACACCGCGAGATTGCCCCAAGATTGCGTGCTGCTTGAGATCGGCCCCGGTGATGGTGGCTTGTTACCCGCCCTGGCGGCGCGAAGCGGGCAACTCATCGCCTTGGACAACTCGCCCGCCATGCTGGACAGGGCCCGCAAACTCAATGCGGGGCTGCAGTCGGTTGACTACCATCTCGGCGATACGTCGGCGGCTTTGGCTGCCGGCATTCGGGCGGACGGCATCGTGATGAATATGGTGCTGCACCACACGCCTGACCCGCGACGAGTGCTCGCCGAAGCGGCGCAACTGCTGGCCGGCGACGGTTTTCTGGTTGTCAGCGAACTGTGCGCCCACGACCAGGGTTGGGCCCGGGAGCACTGCGGCGACCTCTGGTTAGGATTCGACGCTGAACAGCTGTCGGCCTGGGCAGCGGCTGCCGGGCTGGAACATCGGCGGCGACTCTTTATTGCACAGCGCAACGGTTTTCAAATTCAGGTTCAGCTTTTTCAGCGGACCACGTAAACAAAGGAATGGAAACATGAGTGAGTACACACTCTTTACCTCGGAGTCGGTCTCCGAAGGGCATCCCGACAAAATGGCAGACCAGATTTCGGATGCCATTCTGGACACCATCATCGCCGATGACCCGGAAGCCCGGGTGGCGGTGGAAACACTGGTGAAAACAGGCATGGTTGTCATCGCCGGCGAGGTGACCACCAGCACCTATGTGGACCTCGAAGACGTAGTCCGCGACGTAGTGACCAACATTGGCTACACCAGTTCAGATGTCGGTTTTGACGGCGCCTCTTGTGCGGTGATCAACGCGATCGGCAAGCAGTCCCACGACATCGCCATCGGTGTGGACGAAGCCAGCGACAAAGAGCAGGGCGCAGGTGACCAGGGCCTGATGTTCGGATACGCCAGCAATGAGACCCCCGTGCTGATGCCCGCGCCGATCTACTATTCGCACCGACTGGTGGAAAAACAGGCAGAGCTGCGCAAGTCGGGCGCACTGCCCTGGTTGCGACCGGATGCGAAAAGCCAGGTCTCCCTGCGCTATGACGCCGAGGGCAAGCCTGCCAGCGTCGATGCGGTCGTCCTGTCCACCCAACACGACCCCGATATCTCCCAGGAGGAGATTCACCAGCAGGTCATGGAGCACATCATCCGCCCGGTCCTGCCCGAGGAGTGGCTGCACGAAGGCACCCGCTACCACATCAATCCCACCGGACTTTTTGTCATTGGTGGCCCGGTGGGCGACTGCGGCCTCACCGGTCGCAAAATCATCGTCGACACCTACGGCGGTATGGCACGTCACGGCGGTGGAGCCTTCTCTGGCAAAGATCCGTCCAAGGTGGATCGCTCGGCGGCCTACGCCGCACGCTACGTCGCCAAGAACATTGTCGCGGCAGGTCTCGCAGACCGTTGCGAGATTCAAGTGTCCTACGCCATTGGTGTTGCAGAGCCGACCTCGATCTCGATCAATACCTTTGGTACCAGCACAGTTGCCGACAGCAAGATTGCCGATCTGGTGCGTGAGCACTTTGATCTGCGACCGAAAGGCATTATCGATATGTTGGACCTGAAACGACCCATCTACCGCCCAACTGCAAGTTACGGGCATTTTGGTCGCGAAGACCTCAACTTCCCCTGGGAGCAAACCGACAAGGCTGACGCACTGCGCGCCGCAGCTTCCTGAACCCCAACTGAATCCTAGAGAGCTGAATCATGACTACTGCTGTCGACCTGAACACTTTCACCGACTACAAAGTCGCCGATATCCACCTCGCAGAGTGGGGCCGGCGCGAACTCGACATCGCTGAAAGCGAGATGCCCGCCCTGATGGCCCTGCGCGAGAAGTACCGCGACGAGCAGCCGCTGGCCGGCGCCAAAATTCTGGGCTGTATCCACATGACGATCCAAACCGGCGTTCTCATTGAAACGCTGGTCGCGCTGGGCGCAGAAGTGCGCTGGTCTTCCTGCAACATCTTTTCCACCCAAGACCACGCCGCCGCCGCGGTAGCCGCTGCGGGCGTGCCGGTATTTGCCTGGAAGGGTGAAACCGAAGAAGAGTACGAATGGTGTATTGAGCAAACCATTCTTAAAGACGGCAAGCCCTGGGAAGCCAACATGGTCCTCGACGACGGCGGCGACCTGACACTGATGCTGCACCAAAGCTACCCGGCAATGCTCGAGAAGATTCACGGTATCACTGAAGAAACCACCACCGGGGTGCACCGGCTCTACGAAATGCTGGAGAAAGGCGAGCTCAAAGTGCCCGCCATCAACGTCAATGACGCCGTCACCAAGTCGAAGAACGACAACAAGTATGGCTGTCGACACAGCCTGAACGACGCCATCAAACGTGGTCTTGACCACCTGCTCGCGGGCAAGCGGGCACTGGTCATCGGCTATGGTGACGTGGGTAAGGGCTCAGCGCTGTCACTGCGGCAGGAAGGCATGATTGTTCGCGTCACCGAGGCAGACCCGATCTGCGCGATGCAGGCCTGCATGGATGGATTCGAAGTGGTGTCGGCCTTTGTCGATGGTGTCGACACCGGTGATGACAGCTGCATCAACCGAGATCTGCTGGCCAACACCGACCTGATCGTCACGACCACAGGTAACGTCAACGTGTGCAACAGCCGCATGCTGACCGCGCTCAAGTCAGGCGCAGTGGTCTGCAACATCGGCCACTTCGATAACGAGATCGATACCGCCTACATGCGTGAGCACTGGGAATGGGAAGAAGTAAAACCCCAGGTGCACAAGATCTACCGGGATCGCGCCAGCAACGACCATCTGCTGCTGTTGTCTGAGGGCCGACTGGTCAACCTCGGCAACGCCACGGGCCACCCGTCGCGCATTATGGATGGCTCCTTCGCCAACCAGGTACTCGCCCAGATTCACGTCTACGGCAACAAGTTCGCCGACCTGCCCGCCGCCGACAAGCCCGCGGCGATTACCGTCGAAGTGCTGCCCAAAAAGTTGGATGAGGAAGTTGCCGCATTGATGGTGCAAGGTTTTGGCGGCGTCATTACCCGCCTGACCGAGGACCAAGCGTCTTACATCGGCGTCACCGTCGATGGGCCCTTCAAGGCAGACACCTACAAGTACTGAGTCAAACACTATGGCCGCCAGCGACCCCATCAGCCTGGAATTCTTCCCGCCCAAGACCGATGCCGGGCGGGAGAAACTACTCAACCAGACCCTGCCTGCACTGACTGCACTCAACCCCGAGTATTGCTCAGTGACCTATGGTGCTGGCGGCTCGACACGCAACACCACCGTCGGCACAGTCGAGGCGATCAAGGGCGCGGGACAGGCAGTCGCACCCCACCTGAGTTTCGGTGCGGACGACGAGCAAACCATTCTCGAACTGTTACATCAGTATCAGCAGGCCGGCGTCGATCGGCTTGTCGCCCTTCGGGGAGATCTGCCCTCTGGCATGGGTACCGGTGGGCAATTGGTGCACGCCAATGAGCTGGTGAGCTTTGTGCGCAAGAACACAGGGGACCATTTCCGCATCGCGGTAGCGGCGTACCCGGAGATCCACCCACAGGCCAAGAGCTACGACGACGATATTTTCTACCTCAAGCAAAAGCTCGATGCGGGTGCAGACGCTGCAGTCACGCAGTTCTTTTTCAACGTCGAGTCCTATTTTTACTTTCTTGATCGCTGCGCCGCAGCGGGCATCGATCAACCCATTCACCCGGGCATCATGCCCATACTGAATTTCACCAATCTCGAGCGCTTTGCCGGCGCCTGTGGCGCTGAAATACCACGATGGATCCGTCAACGGGTCGCCGGTTTCGGTGAAGACCAGGACAGCATTCGCCAGTTTGGTATCGATGTCGTGACACAGCTTTGCGCCACGCTGATCGAGAGCGGGGCACCCGGGATTCATTTTTACACCATGAACCAAAGCGAACCGGTCATGACCATTGCCCGCAACCTCGGACTGTTGGCGAACGACTGAGTAACCTCCGGCAGGCTTGACGGGTACACTGGCAATCCCAAACCGGCAGAGTCATCCGTGCGCAAAATCAGGCTACATACCGAGCAGCCGCTGAACGAAGGCAGCGACCTGTTACTGGACACTGCCGCCGCCCATCACCTGGGCAAGGTATTGCGGGCACGAGTCGGCGACCAAGTCTGGCTGTTTAACGGTAGTGGTGTGGATTACCAAGCCGAGGTCACCCGTATTGGTAAGCGCGATGTCGAAGTGAGGGTAGGCGCCCCCCAAATCTGCGATAACCAGTCACCACTCCGCACGCACCTGGGCTTGGCGCTTAGCAAAGGTGAGCGCTTTGATTGGGCGGTGCAGAAGGCCACCGAACTCGGTGTACACGACATCACCCCTCTCTTCACCGAACGGGCTGAAGTCCGGCTCAGCGGTGACCGCGTGGAAAAGAAGCGAGGGCACTGGCAGGGCATCGCCCGCAGCGCCAGTGAGCAGTGCCAGCGAGGGCGCGTACCCACCATCCACCCTCCTGTGGCATTGGGCGACTGGTCGAAACGCGTCGATTGTCATGTGAAACTGATGCTGCATCACCACCAACAGGCCGCGCTGAACAATGCGCATAAACCTGAATCTGTCGCGTTGCTGATCGGCCCCGAAGGCGGTCTCGGCGACACTGACGTCAACGAAGCGCTCGCAGCTGGATTCCTCGCCTGGCGGGTGGGCCCACGCGTACTGCGAACCGAGACAGCGCCCGTGGTTGCGCTGACGGCGCTGGGCTGGCTCTGGGGCGATCTCAACTAAAGCACGGATAGCGCCGGCTCAAGACCGAAGCGGCGGAAAACCGACAGGGCAGCGGCTGCCGCCTCACCCAGTTCTACCGCGTGCTGGGCAAGCATTTGCCGCGATTGTTCGACATAGGGACGCGCCAGGTAACTGACCTGCTCACCGTACATGTCGATAACAAAGGCTTTGTCTCCGTTCGCCAAGGCCTGGCGGTTTGCGAGCACGAAAGGCTGCCAGGTTGCTGCCATTTCGCTGAGTACCAATTCCCCGAAGGGCGTCAAACGCTCGCCATCGAGGGCCTTGCCCTGGCCCTGCCAGTCATCAGCGCTTCGCTCAGCCCAGTTAACCACTGTTGGATAGCGCGCGCGCAATGCGCGGTCAGGTGCCGGATCATAGAGAAAGTGCGCTCGCAGGCCCGCCAGTACGATGCAATCCATGGCCGTGGGGCGATCGCCCAACAGGAAAGGCGTCTGTCCGAGTTGCAGCTCAGCGGCCGCCATCAGCCGGTGGTATTCCTGCTCAGCAGCAGCCTGCTGGGTCGCCGACGACACACCGGTAGCGCGGCAGACTTTGGCGCCCCAGACCACCATGTTGGCAGCCTGAGCGGCGTCACCATGCGCAGCATCACTGGCGAGCAAGGCGTGATTCTCTTCATAGTTCCAGCGCCAGTGGACCGTAGTTCGGGCAATCCATTCGTCGAAATATTCCTCCAGAGCGTGGACCAACAATCCCGGCGCACCCTGGGGGAACAAACGGCGGTGGGGAAAACGACCATCCAACAACCGCAGAATGGGTGTGGTGTCGGCAATCATCCAGTTCTCAGGTGTATGTAGCACGGGAATCTGGTGGGTATCCGCGCGCAGACGAATCTCCCGCTCGTTTTCGGCGGTCTTGTCGACATAGCGCCAGTCTGCTCCGTAGAAGTGCAGCGCAGCCATCAGTTTGTGGGTGAAGTAACTGCGCTGCCAGCCATACACCACATACTGATCGGGCCGGGAAATCTGGTTCTGCTCGCTGTCTCTGCTGGGGGTAAACATACGCACTCCTCGGGATGAACTGCAGGTTCAGGCACTTGTGTGTGACCTCTTTTCGAACTATTTTTTACACGACGTAAAAAATGAATGCAATGCACAGGAAAACAACCGATGGGAAGACCGAGAAGCTTTGATGAGGCCGCGTTGTTGGATAACGCTTTTACGCTGTTTCGCCGGCAGGGCTTCCACCGCACATCCCTGTCCGATGTCGCTCAGAGCAACGCCCTTGAACGAGCCAGCCTGTACAACGCCTATGGCGACAAACAGACACTCTTCCTGGCGGCTTACCACCGTTACGCCGACCGATATCTGTCATCAGTAGCGTCGGCGATGGCTCAAGAAAACAGCCTGCAACGACAACTACGCGCTTACTGTGAAATCTCGATCGACAACTTTTGCCAAGGGGACCCGCCCATGAGCTGCCCCACTACCCGGGGTTTACTGGAGCTCGACATGTGGGACCAGGACGGGCTCGACAGCCCTGCACGCCGGGCGTTTGCGGATTTGCTACACGCGGTGATCGATCTGGTTACCGCTGCCTTTAGCGAAGCCCAGGCAGCCAAACAATTCTCCGGAGAGCCTCGCGCGGCAGCAACCCAACTGGTCACCACCGTACGCGGGCTGGTGATTTTGGAACGAGCCTTCGCGACCCGGGAGGCACTGATGGAAATCGCCGATGGCGCGATTACCCTGCTCGCTCCAGAGCAGTCTCAGTCTTGACTGTCTCGCCAGCGCGCATAGGACCACTCCAGCCAACTGGCAGCGGCATTCAGATAATGACTGGTGCGTGGCGAATGGAAAAACTCAAACGCATGCTGGGCACCAGGGATTTCTGCGTAAACCAGCGGATGTTCGGTTTGTGGTGCAAACTCAGCGACAAACTGGCGTGCCTCCTCGACCCAGACCAGGGTGTCATGAGTACCCTGTACCACCGCCAACGGTGGCGCCGCCGCGGCTACACCCGGACGATGAATCCAATCAATCGGCGAACCATCCTGAAACAATTGCTCGTGTTGCACCGGGTCTTTCTGCACCACCCGCTTGGTAATGAATCCATCGAGATTGTTCCGATGTCGAATCCCGTGACGGTTGGTGAAGTCGACCGCGGGGTAGAGCGCCAACGCGGCCTGCACCGAAGTATCTGCCGACTCGAAGCCTGGCTGCCAGTCTTCAAAGCCCGCGGTGAGAGCGCTCAGTAGCGTCATGTGCCCCCCCGCGGAACCGCCGGTCACGGCGATAAAGTCCGGATCACCGCCGTAATCGGCGATATTCTCACGCACCCACTGAATGGCTTTTTTGACATCGATAATCTGCGCAGGCCAGGCATCACGGGGAGCCAGGCGGTAGTTGATGGACACACCCACCCAGCCCAGTTCCGCCATGCGGTGGAGCAGAGGCTGGCCCTGCTCCTGTTTGTGACCAGTAATCCAGGCGCCCCCATGGACCTGTAACAGCACCGGACGGCCACTGCCCTCGGTCACCGGCGTGAATACGTCAAGCAGGTTGCGCTTACCCGCATCGCCGTAGCTGATATTGCGATCAACCCGAACTCCCGGGCGTGCAAACGCAAAAGGTTTGAACCACTCCGTGCTATGAATTTGGTGACTGAGCCGCACGCGACGAGCGGGGGGAATGCTGTCACGAAAATCTTCGCCCAGGCCGATGCGCAGGGCATGTTCAAAAGCAGTGCCGCTGTCGAAGCCCCGTCGCACCGCCTCAAGCAACATCAACCAGGACGCCATGAAGAGCAGGGTCCCCAACCAAAGATTGCCACCGTCCACGCCAACCACCAGCACGGAGAAGCCGTAGAAAAGCAGTTGCAGCAACAGCGCCCAGGCCGCCAACTCGCTGGTCAAGAAACCCGATAGAAAGTAGAAGGGCACCAACCAGCCCAACGCCCGCGCCTTGAGCACAGCGGTGAGCGACGTCATCGCGGCAAACACAGAAACAGCGATGAAGAAACCTTCGAAACTCATGGATACCCCCAGAGAGCAACGGTGACAGTGAGCGCTTGCGACGCCCCGGCAAGGCCCGTAACTTACCCTCTCAACGCAACAGAGGACAGGGCAAATGAGTCGCCGAATCGGTGTCCTGATGGATCCCATCAGTACCATCAACTACAAAAAGGACACCACATTGGGACTGTTGTGGGCAGCCCGGGACATGGGCGGATCGTTGTTCTATTTTGAGCAGCAAGACCTGTATAGCGCTGCGGGCGTTACACGGGTGTCCGCGCGCCCGCTGCAGGTCTTCAATGACCCCGAGTGCTGGTACGCGCTTGAGGACCGTCAGGACATGAGCCTTGCGGATATGGACATTGTGTTCATGCGCAAGGACCCACCGTTCGATATGGAGTTCTTCTACACCACCCATTTACTGGAGGACGCCGAGCGTCGGGGTACCTTGGTGGTCAACCGTTGTCAGAGCCTGCGCGACTGCAACGAGAAGCTGTTCGCCACACAGTTCCCGCAGTGCTGCCCAACGCTGATTGTCAGCCGTGAAATGAACACCCTGCGTGCCTTTCACAAACAGCACGGCGACGTGGTCTTCAAACCCTTGGACGGTATGGGTGGCAGCTCGATTTTCAGAGTCAAAGCCGATGATCCCAACCTCGGGGTTATTCTCGAGACCCTGACCCAGCACGGCACCCAGACCATCATGGGGCAAACCTATCTGCCCGCCATTAAAGAGGGTGACAAGCGCATCCTGATGATCAACGGTGAGCCAGTGGACCATTGCCTCGCACGCATACCCATGGCCGGTGAAACCCGGGGCAATCTGGCCGCCGGTGGGACGGGTCGCGTACAGCCACTGAGCGACCGGGATCGCTGGATTGCCGAACAAGTGGGTCCCACGCTGCGCAAGCTTGGACTCTGGTTCGTTGGGCTCGATGTGATCGGCGAACACCTGACCGAAATTAACGTCACCAGCCCCACCTGTCTGCGCGAAATTCAGGCGGAAACCGGTCAAGACATCGCCGGCCGGCTGATGCACTGCCTGACGGCAGAGCTTGAGGCCCGTGCTCGCTAGTCGCAGCGTACTTGGCAGGGAGGACCGGATCATACCGGCCACCCTGCTCGCAGCGGGCCTGCACCTGCTGGTGATCTTTGGTGTGGGCTTCGGCTTCGATTTACCCAGCAGTCGCAGTCAGGCCACCGCGGTGACCTTCACACTGACCCCAACCAGCGAGGCGCCCGATGAGGCGCGACTGACTGCCGCTGACAACCAGCAAGGCGCGCTGGAAACCCAGGGCGAGCAGCCACAGCGCTACAGCGAACCCACCGTATCGATTGCACCGCAGGTTGCCGCCAACGCGACGAGCGGACAAACGCTTCAGGCACAGGACATCGCCGAGCGGATCGAGGCTTTGCAGCGTGAGGTCAAAGCCCTGTCTGGCAGTCAATCACAAACCAACCCCAGAGCGGGCTCGGTAGCAACTCGCCGGGCCCTGGATGCCGATTATCTTTTGCGCTGGCGCCAACGGGTCGAACAAGTCGGCAATGTGCTCTATCGACGGGTCACGGCTCGCTATGGCAGTGGCGATGTGCGCCTGCTGGTGGTGGTGACCGCTGATGGCACGCTCGAACAGGTCAGGGTCATCGGCTCATCTGGAACCCCGGAACTTGATGATGCCGCGGTGGCCACAGTGCGCCAGGCCGCACCGTTCCCGGCGTTCTCAGCGGCGCTGCGCGCCGAGACCGAGCGCCTTGAGATCGTGCGCACCTGGCAATTCCGTAGCCAGGGCGAGACTGGCAGTAACTAAGGCAGGGCAGTGGCAGACCGTTTTCCCAAGACTTCCGATTGCCTGCGCGACCATTTTCTCATCGCGACCCCGGCCCTGCGCGAGGGGTTTTTTGCCCGCACGGTCACCTATATCTGCGAGCACGGGGAGTCCGGCGCGATGGGCATCGTGATCAACCAACCGCTCGAGGTCGAGCTGCCTGAAATTCTTGAACACCTCGAACTCGACGTCGCCACACCACCCTCAGACCGGGTGGTGCTGGCTGGGGGGCCGGTGCAAATCGACCATGGCTTTGTGTTGCACCGGGGAGAAAACCGCTGGGAAAGTTCGATGCGGGTTGGCCGTGATGTGCTGCTCACAACATCCAGGGATATCCTCGTCGCAATCAGCCGCGACGAAGGCCCGGCGCAGTTTCTGGTGGCATTGGGCTATGCGGGCTGGGAAGCCGGCCAGTTGGAAGAAGAGCTCACCCAGGACTGCTGGCTAACAGTACCTGCTGACAATGACCTGTTGTTCGACACCCCACACGATCTCCGCCTCGCCGCCGCCGGTCGCAAGCTCGGCATCGATATCGATCTCATGTCCGGACAGGCCGGGCACGCGTGAAGCGTAGCAACACCACCGCGATTGCCTTCGATTACGGACTGAGACAGATCGGTGTGGCTATTGGCAACAGCGAACTGGGTACTTGTCAGCCATTGACGGTGATTCGTGCCCGGGACGGCGCACCCGACTGGGATGCGGTGAGCCGCTGCCTGAAAGAGTGGCAGCCCGGCATTGCCATTGTCGGACAGCCGCTCAATATGGACGGCACCGCAAGTGAGATGAGTCAACGCGCGCAGCGCTTTGCCCGACAACTGGAAGGGCGGTATCAGCTGGCGGTCACCCTGGTAGACGAACGCCTCAGCTCAAGAGAAGCCAAAGAACAGGCCCGCGAGAGAGGGCATCGGGGAGACTACAACCGCGACCCCATCGATGCGGACGCGGCGGCAATTATTTTGCAGAGCTGGCTCAACGACCACTGAACGGAACCTGGGTCGCCGCCCACACTGTTAGTTTTGGTATCAGCAGCGCTTTATCGATGGCT
>CAYZWL010000003.1:118145-132594 GCA_964482195.1 uncultured Alteromonadaceae bacterium
TATCGATGGCTCTCTATCGATATTTGGGCCGGGTCGACTCCACTTCGAGGTCCATGGTGTCCTCGTCAAAGGCATGCTTGCCCCGATTGAACATCTTGATGTTAAGCCGCACATCATTGGCCGAATCCGCGTGACGAATTGCCTGCTCATCGCTGATGTGGCCCGCCTTGTAGGCATCGAACAGACTCTGATCAAAAGTCTGCATGCCGACCTCGTTGGAGCGTTCCATCACTTCTTTGATCAGGTGGACCTCGCCTTTGCGAATGTGATCCTGAATCAGCGTGGTCGCCAGCAAAACCTCCACCACAGGCGTACGGCCCTTGCCGTCTTTCATGGGGAGTAACTGCTGCGCCACCATCGCCTTGAGATTGAGCGACAGGTCCATCCACACCTGATTTTGCTTGTCCGGCGGGAAGAAACTTTGGATACGATCCAGCGCCTGATTGGCGTTATTGGCGTGCAGGGTACTCAGACACAAATGACCGGTTTCTGCGAATGCCAGCGCCGCCTGCATGGTCTCCGCGGTACGAATCTCCCCGATCATGATCACGTCAGGCGCTTGGCGCAGGGTGTTCTTGAGCGCCACTTCATAGGACTCGGTATCGAGGCCAACTTCCCGCTGGCTAACGAGACAGCCCTTGTGGCTGTGCACGAATTCAATCGGGTCTTCCACAGTAATGATGTGTCCACGGCTGTGGGTGTTGCGATGATCAAGCATCGAGGCCAATGAGGTCGACTTACCGGTGCCAGTGCCGCCTACAAAAATGACCAACCCGCGCTTGAGCATCGACAGGTTCTCGATCACTGGAGGTAGTCCCAACGACTCGAAGCCGGGAATCTTGTCGCTGATGCGCCGCATGACCAGGCCGGGCAGTGCTCGCTGAACGTAAGCGCTGGCGCGAAAACGGCCATACTCGGGATGATTGATGGCGTAATTGCACTCATGTTCCCGGTGGAAAACCTCCACCTGAGCATCATTCATCGTACTGGCGATCAACCGGTGGACTTCGGCCTCGTCGCAGATGGGGTAGTCGAGCGCCACCAGATCGCCATCTATTTTGATGGTGGGTTTGGCGTCAACGGTGACAAATCCATCAGAGGCGCCACCGTCCACCATGGCGCGCAGCAGTTCATCAATATGAGTATTCATGACAGCTGCCTCCCGGGCTGCGTCAGTTGATGCTCTCGGGCGCGCGGGCTTTTTCGCGGGCGGCCTCAACCGTAATGATGCGCTTGTCCACCAGCGTCTGCAGACTCTGGTCCATGGTGGTCATGCCGATCGACTGACCGGTCTGGATCGCCGAGTACATCTGCGCAACCTTATCTTCACGAATCAGGTTACGGATGGCGGGGGTGCCGCGCATGATCTCGTGGGCAGCAACCCGGCCGCCGGTCCGACGCTTGAGCAATGTCTGGGAGATCACCGCCTGCAATGACTCAGACAGCATCGAACGCACCATGGCTTTTTCCGCCGCAGGGAAAACATCGATTACCCGGTCAATGGTCTTCGCCGCCGAAGTGGTGTGCAGGGTACCGAACACCAGGTGCCCGGTTTCTGCCGCCGTCAGTGCGAGGCGGATGGTCTCCAGGTCACGCATTTCACCGACCAGGATGATGTCCGGGTCTTCACGCAGTGCCGAACGCAGGGCCTCAGAGAAACCGAGCGTGTCTCGATGCACTTCCCGCTGATTGACGAGGCAACGCTTGCTCTCGTGTACAAATTCAATCGGGTCTTCAATGGTCAGGATGTGGTCGTAGCGATTGTCATTGATGAAATCGACCATCGCCGCAAGCGTCGTGGATTTGCCAGAGCCGGTCGGGCCAGTCACCAGACATAGTCCCCGGGGCAGCAGTGAGACATCGCGGAATACTTGTCCCATACCCAGGTCATCCATGGTGAGGACTTTGGAGGGAATGGTTCGGAAGACAGCACCGGCACCGCGGTTCTGGTTGAATGCATTGACCCGGAAACGCGCAACGCCCGGCACCTCGAAAGAGAAATCGGTTTCGAGAAACTCTTCAAAGTCCTTACGTTGTTTGTCATTCATGATGTCGTAAATCAGCGAGTGCACCTGCGCATGCTCCAGCGGTGGCACATTGATACGACGAACATCGCCATCAACACGAATCATGGGTGGCAGGCCAGCGGACAGGTGCAAGTCAGACGCACCTTGTTTGGCACTGAAAGCGAGTAATTCGGTGATATCCATGAGGATCCTCTGCTGGCTTTGGCTACCGTCGCGGTCAACGACTCGATTACTATTCAAGCATGGATGAGATCGATGTTGCAGGGAATTTGTCGGACGTACGGGCACGCGTGACAGCAGCGGCGAACGCCCATGGGCGCGACCCGACGTCGATCAAGCTGCTCGCCGTGAGCAAGACCAAGCCCGAGGCGATGATCCGCAGCGCCTATGCCGCAGGGCAGCGCGCGTTTGGTGAAAACTATGTGCAAGAGGGGGTGGCTAAAGCCCAAGCCCTCGCGGCCCTGGACATTGAGTGGCATTTCATCGGCCCGCTGCAATCCAATAAAACCCGGAGCGTCGCCGAGCACTTCGCATGGGTCCATGGTGTGGAACGGGAGAAGATCGCCCGCCGACTTTCCGAGCAGCGCCCCGACCACCTACCTGATCTCAACCTCTGCCTGCAGGTGAATATCTCTGGCGAGGCCAGTAAAGCGGGCCTGGAACCCGCTGCGGTCGCCGATTTGGCACTGGCTGTGCAATCACTGCCGCGAGTCAGATTGCGTGGCTTGATGGCGATCCCGGCGCCCAGCGCCGATATGAGCACCCAGCGAGTCCCATTTGCCGCACTTCGGGCACTGCTGACCACGCTTCAACAGGACTTACCCGGGCTCGATACCTTATCGATGGGCATGTCGGCAGACCTGGAAGCGGCCATCGCCGAGGGGGCCACGCTGGTCCGTATTGGTACCGATATCTTTGGCGCCAGGGCGCCGCGCTGAGCCGCAGGCAGCAACAGCGCGCTATACTCGCCCGTCCTTATTCACTGTCAGGCGTCGAACCATGAACGCGGCCCAGGAAATCCTCGTCTACCTCGTGCAGGCACTGTCTTCACTGCTGCTGATCGCCATCGTGCTACGCGGCGTCTTGCATGCCGCTCGCGCAGATTTCTACAACCCCATCACCCAGTTCGTCGTTCGCTTTACCAACCCAATGCTGAATCCTGTGCGCCGGATGATTCCCCTGTCAGGACGGGTGGATCCCGCCACCCTGTTGTTGGCGGTCTTGATTCAACTGCTGGGCATGGCGGCCGTGCTGTGGCTGTCTGGCTACATGCCGCCCAATGTGCTGGTGCTGCTGCTCTGGTCCTTGGTCGGTGTCACATCGCTGGTGGTTAGCCTCTATTTCGTGGCCATCATCATTATGATCATTCTCAGCTGGGTGGCCCCGGGGAGCCAGCACCCGGCGATCTACCTGATTTATCAAATCGTCGATCCCGTCATGGCGCCGTTCCGCTCACTGATTCCCAGCATGGGTGGTCTGGATTTCTCGGCGCTGTTCGTCATTCTCGCCCTCAACGTGCTGAAAATCCTGATCCGCCATGCGGCGGTCTCGGTGGGGCTGCCCGCCGGTCTCGTGATTGGGCTGTGACCACTTGTCGGACCTTCACGACAATAGCGTTGGGTTGGTCACGCCCCAGCGACAACGTTTCGATGACCCGCTGACCCTGGCCAGCGGGCGCACACTGCCCGGTTTTGAGCTGGTCTATGAAACCTACGGGCAATTGCGCGCCGATGGCGGCAACGCGGTACTCATCTGTCACGCCCTCTCGGGTAATCACCACGCCGCGGGCCTGCACCACCCCGATGACCGCAAACCCGGCTGGTGGGACACCATGATCGGACCGGGCAAACCCATCGATACTTCGCGTCTGTTTGTCGTGAGCCTCAATAATGTGGGCGGCTGTGACGGCTCTACGGGGCCCGGTAGTCTCAATCCGGAGACTGGCAAACCCTGGGGATCTGCCTTCCCCCGGGTCGCGGTCAGCGACTGGGTCCGCACCCAGAAGATGCTCGCCGAGCGGCTGGGTGTCGAGCGCTGGGCCGCTGTTGTTGGCGGCAGCCTCGGCGGTATGCAAGCGCTGCAATGGGCAGTGGAGTACCCCGACTGGGTCGAGCATTGTGTCGCGCTCGCCGCAGCGCCGGGACTCACCGCCCAGAATATTGCTTTCAATGAGATCGCCCGCCACGCCATTTTGTCAGACCCTGCCTGGCGAGAGGGGGACTATCACGACCACGATGCGATTCCCGAAAAAGGGCTGGCCCTGGCGCGCATGGTTGGGCACCTGACGTACATGTCCGCCGATGGCATGAGCGATCGCTTCGGACGTGAGCTGCGCGAAAGCGCACTCGGTGCGGAAGACGAAGTGGTCTTTCAAGTGGAAAGTTATCTGCGCTATCAAGGCAGTCAGTTTTCCACTCGCTTTGATGCCAACAGCTACCTGTTGATGACCCGGGCGCTGGACCATTATGACCTCGCCGCCAATCACGGTGGAGATCTCACGGCAGCCCTGGCCACCAGCCAAGCGAGTTTTCTGATCGCGTCATTCAGTACCGACTGGCGATTCTCTCCGGCCAGGTCCCGTGAAATCGTCAACGCACTGCTCGCCGCACAGCGGCCAGTGAGCTACGCAAACATCGATACAACGGCCGGTCACGATGGCTTTCTCTTGCCCATACCGTCCTACTTGTCGCTGATGCACCAGTGGATGCAGCGGGTGGCGGCCTGATGCGCATCGATCTCACCGAAATCATCGACTGGATTCCCAGAAACAGCCGGGTATTGGATCTCGGCTGCGCCGATGGGGAGTTCCTGCAAACGCTGCGTGACGAACGACAGGTCCGCGGGCTAGGCGTGGAGATAGATACCGACAACCTCGCCCGAGCGGTGGGGCGGGGGCTCGACGTGATCCAGCAAGATATCGATGACGGGCTGGGCAACTTCAGCGCCAATAGTTTTGATGTTGTGGTCATGGCGCATGCGTTGCAGGCGCTGCAACGGCCGCACCAGGTACTGACCCGCATGGTGGAAATCGGCCGCGAAGCGGTGGTGACCTTTCCAAACTTTGGCCACTGGCGCTGCCGCTTGCATCTGGGAGCCAAGGGTCGGATGCCGGTCTCGAAAGTCATGCCCTATAGTTGGTACGACACGCCTAACATCCACTTTTGTACGCTCAAGGACTTCGAAGCGCTGTGCGATCAACTCGATATAGACATTATTGGCCGCGACGTGGTGGGCAGCCGTTCAAGGGCTTTGTCACCGCGGCTGGCACCCAACCTGTTCGCCATTACCGCCATCTATCGCATTCGCCGTCGCGGTGGCTGACAACCGGCATTGTCCTGCTGCTATCACTGGCAGCAAGCTGGGCCAGTGCGCAGCAGTCGACCCGGTTTGACCAGTACGAACTGCACCACAGCATTGTCTACACGACCTTTTTGAGTCCCGAGGTGGCTGGGGAGTACGGTATCGCCCGGGGCAGAGACAAGGCCATGCTGACACTATCTGTGCGCGACGCCGAGTCGGGCGAAACCTCGGGCCGGCCAATGACCATCACCGGAGCGACCTGGGACCTGATTCGCAACTATGAACTCAACGTCAAGGAAATCAGGGAAGGGGACGCCACCTACTACATTATTCCCTTTGAGTTTCTCGATCGGGAGTACCGGTTCTTTGACCTGACCTTTACGCCGCAGGGCAGTCCAAAGTCCTATACGTACAAATTCAATCGCCAGTTGTGGCGTCAGGATGGTCCCTGATGGAAGCATCACAGGAAATCGTGCTCGCCAGCGGTAACCGCGGCAAGCTTGCGGAACTGCAACACGCGCTGGCACCACTGGGCTGGCAATTGCGGCCCCAATCAGACTGGGATATTCCGGAAGCAGACGAGACCGGTAGCACCTTTGTTGAGAATGCCCTGATCAAGGCCCGCAACGCAGCAAACCTGATTGGATTGCCTGCCATTGCCGACGACTCCGGCCTCGTCGTGCCCGCGCTGGGCGGCGAGCCAGGTTTGCGCTCCGCGCGCTACTCAGGCCATGGCGATGCCGCCAACAACACCCTGTTACTCGACCGCATGCGTGGCCTGTCGGGAGAGCAGCGCGGTGCTTTCTTCATCGCTGTGGTGGTGATGTTGCAGCACGCCGACGATCCAACACCGCTGATCGCCGAGGGACGTTGGCAAGGACACATCGCCGAGACTCCCTCGGGAGACGGGGGGTTTGGCTACGATCCGCTGTTTGTCCCGGCGGGCGGCGACCGACACGCCGCCGAACTCAGCAAGGCGGAGAAGTCTGCACACAGCCACCGGGGCCACGCGATTCAGGCACTCAGGCAGCAGCTTGGCCTTTGATCCGCTACCACCGCTGGCACTCTACGTTCATATTCCTTGGTGTGAACGCAAATGCCCCTACTGTGACTTCAACTCGCACGAGGGCTACTCCTTACAAACCGAGCCTGACTACATTCAGGCCCTGTTGAGAGACCTCGACAGCCAGCTGGTCTGGGCCGGTGGCCGTAAACTGGTGTCGATATTCATTGGCGGCGGCACACCGAGCCTGTTCTCGGCGCGCGCCATCGCAACACTACTGGCGGGTATCGACCAGCGCCTGCCGATCAGCGATGGCACGGAAATCACCATGGAGTGCAATCCCGGTAGCGCCGAAGCCAGCCGTTTCGCTGGCTACCGGGCAGCAGGCGTGAATCGGCTGAGTATTGGCGTCCAGAGTTTCGACGAAAATTTGCTGAAACGCCTTGGGCGAGTGCATGACCGCGAAGCCGCGCTCCGGGCACCTCTTCTGGCACGGGAAGCAGGCTTTACCCGCTACAACATCGATCTGATGCACGGCCTACCTGAACAAAGCGCCGAACAGGCCAGCGATGATCTGAGACAGGCAATCGAACTGCACGGTGGGCATCTCTCCTGGTATCAACTCACCATCGAACCGAATACGGTGTTTTATCGGCAGCCACCCGAGTTGCCCGTCGAGGACGAACTGGCGGAGATTCAGGACCGGGGCGAGCGTCTGTTGGCTGCCGCCGGATTCGACCAATACGAAGTCTCTGCCTTTGCCCAACCCAACGAATTCAGCCGCCACAACCACAACTATTGGACCTTCGGCGATTACCTCGCCATTGGTGCGGGTGCCCACGGCAAAGTGACCCAGGCCAGCGGCGTTCATCGATTCCAACGAACCCGGCTGCCGAAAGACTATCTGCAGGCGCTGGGACAGCAGGGTCAAGCATTGCGCAGTTCCCTGCCAGCGGCCGCACCTGCGCTCAAGCCGCTCAACGAGGCGCTACTCGCCGGAGAATTCATGCTGAATGTGCTGCGCCTGAAGGATGGCGTCGATCGGCAGCTGTTTGTGCAACGCACAGGACTGGAATGGCAATGGGTGAGTGATACGGTCGCGCGATGTCAGGCCGGGGGACTGTTGTCCAATGATCCCAAGCGGATTGTCGCGACACCCTTGGGTTACCGCTTCCTCAATGACCTGATCGGCAGATTCCTGCCCGACTGATCCCGCCGAGGACCGCTCAGGATTTTTGGTAGAGCAGATCCCACACCCCGTGGCCCAGTCGGGCGCCACGGCGCTCAAACTTGGTTTCCGGGCGGTAGTCCGGCCGCGGCGAAAACTGACCGGCACCGGCACAGTTGCTCAACACTGGGCTGGCTTCGAGCACCTCAAGCATTTGTTCGGCATAAGGCTCCCAATCCGTGGCGAGATGAAGCACCCCGCCGGGCTTGAGTTTGCTCGCGAGTTGCGCCACGAACACCGGTTGAATCAGGCGACGTTTATGGTGGCGTTTCTTATGCCAGGGGTCAGGAAAATAGATTTGCACGCCATCGAGACTGCTGTCGGCAACGCATTTTTCCAGCACTTCAACAGCATCTTCTGCATAGACACGGAGATTGTCGATGCCCTGATCCAGGGCGACCGACAGCAGGCGGCCCACACCCGGTCGGTGAACCTCGATGCCAATGAACTGCGTGTCGGGATCAGCCGCCGCCATTTGGGCGAGGGAATCGCCCATCCCGAAGCCGATCTCCAGCACGCGTCGCCCGGTACCGCCAAAAACCGTTTGCCAGTCCAGCGCACCCATTGCAATCGTCAGGCCCAGGCGCGGGAAACCCTCATCCCACCCGCGTTGTTGACCCTCAGTCATTCGACCTGCACGCATGACAAAGCTGCGAATACGGCGATGGGTTTCCATTAGTCCGTCTCCCGGTTCCAGAGCTTCCAGGCGCAAAGCAACCACCCCAGAATCAGCAGTAAGCCACCGATGGGGGTGATGGCACCCAGCCATCGGGTGTCGGTGAGCACCAACAGATACAATGACCCGGAAAACACCACGGTACCGAGCGCGAAGAGCAACCCGGGCACCATCAAACGAGCAGCACTGCTGAACCCGACAAACAGTAGTGCCAGCGCGTGGAACAGCTGATAACGAACCGCCGTCTCCCAGATGGCAAGGTCAGTGGTGGGGACCAGGTCGCGCAGTGCGTGAGCACCGAATGCGCCAGCAGCAACACCCAATGCAGCAAAAAGTGCGCCGGCAACTGCCAGCGCACGAGAACTTGAATCCATGGTTTATGCGGCCAGCGCGACCCGGAGTTTTTTCATCGCATTGGCTTCGAGCTGGCGTATTCGCTCAGCGGAAACACCGTGCTCAGCAGCGAGCTCGTGCAAGGTAGCCTTGTTTTCCGCCAACCAGCGACGGGCCACGATGTCGCGGCTGCGGTCATCAAGGTCGGCGAGCGCACTGTGCAGTCGGCCCTCGCTGTCGCGCACGCTATCTGCGTCCTCAACAACCCGAGCAGGATCGACACTGTGATCCTCAAGATACTGCTGAGGTGCGGTCCAAACCTCGTCGTCATCGGCATCCACCGGCGCATCAAAACCCACATCACGGCTGGCGAGACGACCCTCCATGCGCTGGACTTCCGCGGCGTCAACACCGAGGTCGGCAGCGATGGCTGCGGTCTCGTCAGCGGTCAACCAGCCCAGGTGCTTTTTGGCGCTGCGCAGGTTGAAGAACAGTTTGCGTTGAGCCTTGGTGGTAGCAACTTTGACAATCCGCCAGTTGCGCAGGATGTACTCGTGCATTTCCGCCTTGATCCAATGCACGGCAAAGGACACCAGCCGAACACCTTTGTTGGGATCAAAGCGCTTGACCGCTTTCATCAGACCGACGTTGCCTTCCTGAATGAGGTCACCCTCGGCCAGGCCATAGCCTGAGTAGCTGCGAGCAATGTGTACGACGAAGCGCAGGTGAGCGAGTACCAACTGGCGCGCCGATTCAACACAGCCGTCGTAATAGAGTTTTTCCGCGAGCGCCTGTTCCTGCTCCGCAGACAACAGGGGAATCGTGCTGACGGTTTGTACATACGCGGCCAGGTTGGCGCCGGGTGCCATATTCAGCACCGCGCTGTTACCAACAACAATGGGATTCATGGTCTCAGTCATGGCTGCATTTCCCGTTCAATTCCTCACATTTTAGCACTCTATGTTTGAGAGTGCTAAAGCGGGAAAGTTCACTATCGGGGCTCGACCCGGCGCAGGTGCAACCACGACGACTGCCAGGCACTGACGACCCCCAGAAATCCACCGGTTAACAGCAGGTTCAGGGCCTGCACAGGGCCAAAGCCAGTAAGTGTGCGCTCACTGTCATACAGTGCGAATAGGATATTGGCCGGGCCCGAGAGTAACTGAAACAGCACCGCCACGATCACCACAGCCAGCAAACCGCCGCCGATGCCGAACCACAGGCCGGTGTAGAGAAAGGGTCGGCGGGCAAAAGCATCACCGCCGCCAATCAGCTTGATGACCACAATCTCAGCGCGCCGCGCCTCGATCGCCAGGCGTATGGTGTTGCCCAAAATCAGTACGGTGCCGACGACCATCATAAGACCAACCCCAAATACCAACTGGCGGCCAATGGCGACAATGGCTTGCAGCCGGGATACCCAACGGGTGTCCAACACCACCTCGGCTACCTCTGCCTCGCGTTCGAAGGTACCCGCCATGATCGTCAGCCCGACCGAATCGGTGCCCGGTGAAGCAGCGATCAGTAAGGTATGGGGTAGCGGATTGTCGGGTAAGGTCTGTACCACCGCGCTCAGCCCGGTGTCTTCGGCGAACTGTTCAAGGGCGGTGTCTCTTGGCACAAATTCCACGTTGGCCACATCGGGGCGAGCCTGTAGCTGCCGCGCCAGCGCCTGGGCCGCGCTTTCGTCCACATCCTCCGCGAGCAACAGGGACAGTTGCGCCGGTTTCTCGAGTGCAACGCTGACTTGCTCGATGTTCTCCAGAGTCAGCAACAAGGTGGTCGGCAATGCCAGGGCAATGCCCACCACCAACCACGTCAATACGGTTGAGAAAGGTTCAAAGAGCAGTTTGGCGAGGCTGTCAGATGCCGCCTGTCGGTGGTGATGTAACCAGGCGGCCATGCTCGGTCTGGGGCCCACTCCCAGCCCACGCGGCGTACTCATTGCCCACCTCCACCTGCGAGCCGGCCATCTCGCAAGGTCACGATGCGATGGCGCAGGCGCGAGATCAACGCCAGATCATGGCTGGCCACCAGCACAGTGACACCGACCCCATTGAAGGCTTCAAACAGGGCCATGATCTCTGCTGACAATTCCGGGTCGAGATTACCCGTGGGTTCGTCGGCGATCAGGATTTTGGGGCGGGCAACGACAGCGCGGGCGATACCCACCCGCTGCTGTTCACCGCCGGAAAGGACTGAAGGATTGGCGCGCTCACGGGTAAGCAGCCCCACCTTGTCGAGTGCAGCGCGAACGCGTCGCTGGATATCTCGCTGGGAGAAGCCGGCAATCTCGAGTGGCAACGCGACATTGTCATAGACCGAACGGTCGAACAGCAGCTGGTGATCTTGGAAGACGATGCCAAAATCACGACGGTAGGCACCCACTTCGCGACGGGAAACCGCATCAGTAGACCGGCCATTGACGATCACCTTGCCCGAGGATGGACGGTCGAGCAGCATCAGCAGCCGCAGAAAAGTGCTCTTCCCAGCACCGGAATGACCGGTCAGGAACACCATCTCTCCCGCATCGATCTTCAGGGTAATGTCGCGCAGGGCATCGTGTTGCTCATAGCGTTTACCCACGCGATCGAACTCGATCATCACAGCGGTATCAGTCTCCCCGATCAAACAATGCGCGCACGAAGTCGCGAGCCACGAAGGGCCGCAGGTCTGCGGCGCCTTCACCCACCCCGATGAATCGAATCGGTCGGGCGAGGCGCTGCGCAATGGCGAATATGACACCACCCCGCGCCGTGCCGTCGAGCTTGGTCAGAACCACGCCCGTCACGCCGACCGCGTCGTTGAACTGCTCCGCCTGGGAAACCGCGTTCTGGCCGGTCCCTGCGTCGAGCACCAACAACACCTCGTGGGGTGCGCTGGGGTCAAACTTCCGCAACACACGCACCACTTTGGCCAGCTCATCCATCAAATGGGCTTTGTTCTGCAAGCGGCCCGCAGTATCGGCAATCAAGACATCGGCCTCGCGCGCCGTCGCCGCCTGCAGGGCATCAAAGAGTACCGAGGCGCTGTCAGCACCGGTATGTTGAGCAATAACCGGAACATTGTTCCGATCGCCCCACACCTGCAACTGCTCCACCGCTGCAGCGCGGAAGGTGTCGCCGGCCGCGAGCATGACGCTGCGCCCCTCGGCTTGATAACGATGGGCGAGCTTGCCGATCGTAGTGGTCTTGCCCGCGCCATTGACGCCAACGACCAGAATCACAAAAGGCTTGCGGCCTACCGGTTCCAGCGGCACCTCGCAGGGACTGATGATGTCCAGCAGAGAGGCTTGCAACGCCTCAGTCAGCGCCGCGGTATCGGCGAGCTCTTTACGCGACACCCGGCTGGTGAGGTCATCGATGACACGCTGGGTGGCGTCAACACCCAGGTCCGCCATCAGCAGCTGGGCTTCGAGATCTTCGAGCAAGTCATCGTCGATGGCCTTCTTGCCCAAAAACAGATCACCCAGCCCCGAGGCAAAACTGCTACTGGTACGGCTCAGTCCGCGCTTGAGGCGCGCATAAAAACCGAGCTTTTCGGTAGATTCTGGCTCGGAAGTCGTTTGCGCCGGGCTCACATCGGACGCTTCAGATACAGCCTCTGTCTCGACCGGCTGGGTAGCAGCGGCGGGCGCTTCGGCCGTTAAGCCTGCGGTTGCTGCGCTTGTCGTGGTGCTGCCCTCGCCAACCGGAGGCGGGTCAGCGGGCACCTGGTCAATACCGGCACTACTATCGGCAGAGACGCCAGCGTTGGCATCAGGTTTAATCTCGGGTTCTTTGCGACGTCGAAACAGTTTCATGGCAAACCAATCAGCACCGCCGCAGGCGACGGCAGAAAACCAGGGTCTGGAAAACACCCATGTTAGCACCCAGCGACGGTAATCAGGCATGACTGGCCGGGGAAGACGGCAAACCGCTGACCACCTGCGGGTGATTGGCGGCCGCTGGCGGGGCAGCAAGCTGACGATCCATGAAAACCCAGCCCTGCGTCCGACCGGAGACCGGGTACGGGAGACCCTGTTCAACTGGCTGGGGGCATCTGTGCAGAATGCCCGCTGTCTCGATCTGTTTGCCGGCAGTGGCGCGCTCGGCATCGAAGCTCTGTCCCGGGGCGCGGCGCACTGCGATTTTGTTGAAGCCGACAACGGCACCGCCAGCCTGCTGCGACAGCAGCTCGAGCGGCTTGACGCCGCAGCGCTTGGGCGGGTGCATTGCAACGACGCCACCAAGGTGGCACCGCCAGACACGCCCTGGGATGTGGTGTTTATCGACCCACCGTTTGACCTGAGGCTCGCGGGACCGGTGTTAGAGCACTTGCGGACCCCGGGTCTGCTTGCTGAGCGCGCGGAAGTCTACGTCGAAACCGCCGTCGCGGACCCCACCCTGGACCAGCTCCCGGCGGGCTATGACGTTTGGCGCGACAAACAGTCCGGAGATGTCCGCTACGCGCTGCTGCTCGCGCCATAGCCGGGTGTCAATCCCTTGGCCGCGTTGTCTGGCCGCGGGGGCTTGTGTACTCTCGGCGCGGTCAGCCAGCGGAGCTAATGCATGCGCACCGATACCGTCGTCTACCCCGGCACTTTTGACCCCATCACCAATGGCCATATCGATCTCGTGGAACGGGCGTCGCGCCTGTTCGACCGGGTGGTGGTGGCAATCGCCAGCAGTGAAAAAAAACGCCCGCTGTTTTCCATCGAAGAGCGGGTCGCACTGGCCGAGGAGGTGTTGTCACATCTCGACAATATCGAAGTCACCGGTTTCAACGTGCTGTTGACCGACTTTGTGACACAACAAGGATCCAACTGTGTGCTGCGTGGCCTGCGCGCAGTCGCTGATTTCGAGTACGAATTCCAGCTGGCCAACATGAATCGGGCGATGAACCCGGACTTTGAGAGCGTCTTCCTGACGCCGGCGGAACACCTGTCGTTTATTTCATCGTCACTGGTCAGGGAGATCGCATCCCTTGGCGGTGACGTGTCGCCGTTTGTGCCGCCCGTGGTGGTCGATGCGCTGAAAGAGAAATTCGGTTAGGCCGCTCCTTAGCGCTGACAGCCCCGGCAATACACCGTGGCACGCCCACCTTGGCGAATTTCAATCAATGGCTCGGCGCAACGGCGACAGGGCAGGCCACCCCGTCCGTAGACTCGCAGCTGCTGGGCAAAGTAGCCCGGCTTACCATCGCCACCAACAAAATCCCTGAGCGTGGTGCCGCCTTGCTCAATGGCGCCCGATAGCACCTGCTTGATGGCCTCAGCGAGTGCCTCGTAGCGCGCCTCAGAGACTCGCCCCGCTGCACGATCCGGGCGAATGCCGGCCATGAACAGGGCTTCGTTGGCGTAGATGTTGCCGACGCCCACAACGACCTTTCCATCCATTACAAACTGCTTGACCGGCACCTTGCGACGCCGTGCCAGTGTGTGTAGATAGCGCCCAGAGAATCCGTCCGACAAGGGCTCGGGACCCAGATGGTCGAGCAGGGGATGGCTGTCAGAGGTCAGCCAGTGAAAACTGCCGAAGCGGCGTGGATCGTTGTAGCGCAGACACTGCCCATCGTTCAGCACAATGTCGATGTGATCGTGAAACAGCGCCGGAGCATCTACCGGCATCAGCCGCAGCGACCCCGACATGCCCAAATGCACCATCAAGCTGCCCCGCGGCGTATCAAGCAGCAGATATTTGGCGCGGCGACGCGCTCCCCTGAATCGCTGGCCGGTCAATACGGCGTCCAGGTCAGCCGGCACCGGCCAGCGCAGCCGGGACTCGCGCACCAGCACCTCGCTGACCGTCTTGTCGACGATATGCGGTTCGATACCACGCCGGGTGGTTTCTACTTCGGGCAGTTCGGGCATGACTTTCTCAATGGTCGGCTCAATGGTCGGC
>CAYZWL010000003.1:132694-135924 GCA_964482195.1 uncultured Alteromonadaceae bacterium
CTCAATGGTCGGCTCAATGGTCGGCGCCCAGTCGGCATGGCGGGAGCCGCAGGTTCACCAACACTTGCGCATTCGGTCGACAAAAAAAACCCCGGCACCAGGCCGGGGTCTTCGTGTTCCGCAGGTCGGCTTACTTGATCTTGCCTTCCTTGTACATGACGTGCTTGCGGGCAACGGGGTCGTACTTCTTCATCTCGAGCTTTTCAGGCGTTGTACGCTTGTTTTTGTCGGTGGTGTAGAAGTGGCCGGTGCCGGCACTGGAATTCATTCGAATCTTCTCGCGCATGGGATGTCTCCTCAGACTTTCTCGCCGCGTTCACGCAGCTCGGCCAGCACAGTCTCGATACCGCGCTTGTCGATGATGCGCATGCCCTTGCTGGACACTCGCAGCGTCACAAAACGCTTCTCAGATTCCACCCAGAAGCGGTGGTTGTGCAAATTGGGCAGGAACCGACGGCGGGTACGGTTCTTCGCGTGCGATACGTTGTTTCCGGTCACCGGGCGCTTGCCGGTCACCTGACATACACGTGACATGTGTAAATACCTTGGGCCAAATTAAAGGGCGCGTTTTATACCAGACCCAAAAGCCGTGGGCAAGCATTGCGTGCAGCAGATCACGCGAATTGAACCCCGATGGCGCAGGGCTCAGGCCGAGAACCCCGCGGCTGGCCCGAACGGGCTACACCGACGCCCTAGCCCGCAGGGGCCGCTTTGCTGCTACATTGGGCGGCATAATTTGGCGCTGTTTCTGCTTTAATAAGCCGTTGCAGGTCTTTGACGTATCAGCACCGTTTCTATTTTCGCCCTTCACTACAGGACGCGACATCGATGATCTTCCGTGCTCATTCCTTTTTCAGACAATCCCGCGCCCTGATGCGACCCGCCGCTCTTGGCTTGTTCGCGTTGATCGGCCTGAGCACGTCGGCCGTCGCTGACGAAATCGTCACGGGTACGCTGACAGCGACCACCACAGACAGTTTTACCCGTACCTTTAATGCGGGCGACCAGGTCATCATTACCCTGGACTCAACAGACGGCGCCTTCCAACCCGAAATTTCGGTGACCGGGCCGGATGTGGGCACCCCCGACGTCATTGATTTGGTAGAGAACGACACCGACGTCTTCAGCTCGCGGATCGTCACCGGCGGCACCTACACGATCGAGATTGCCGACCGCTTCGACAATGAGGGCGGCCCGTGGCGCGTTGATATCACCCAAACCGGCAGCACGCCGGACGGGGGCACCATTGTTGATGACGACACCGTTCTCTCCGGTTCGTTGATCGAAGGGGAAGTGCGCTCTTTCCAGTTTGACGGCACCGGTAAAGAGCACTTGGTCGTGTCTTTCACATCCCCCTTGCTACTCGAACCCAAGATCGAAGTCTTTAATCCCGATGGCAGCCGGCTGTTTGCGGTCATGCGCGGCACCGCCGACCCCGCCCCCAATAACCTCGCCATCGGCGAGAGCATTGCGCTGCCCACCGATGGCACTTACACCCTCGTCATCGCCGAGGACACCTACAACACCCCCGGCGACTACCAGATTGATTTCTCACTGCTGCCCGGCGCCGACGATGGCGGCATTTTGTCCCCCGGCGACCTCGTCAATGACAGTCTGAGCTTTGGGGAAGTCATCGCCTACCAAGTGCCTGTGAGCTCGGTCGGCGAGACCATCGTCGCCACGCTGTTTTCCTCGGATTTCGCGCCGCTACTGGAGCTCTTCGGACCGGATGGCGTGCGGGTAGCCACCGACAGCAGCCCCGCCGGCAGCACCTCACCGGTGAGCTTCACGACAACACAGATTGGTAATTACACCCTGGTGGTCTCCGATCGTGACTACCAGGACGCTGGCAACTTCCGACTCGATGTCGCCAAAGTGCCTGGTGCCAATGACGGCGGCACACTGGCTGATGGCGTCCCGGTCACGGGAACCTTCGCACTGGGTGAAGTCAGGGCTTATCAATTTGACGCGAATGCCGGTGAAGTTGTCTTGCTCGCATTGAACTCCACGACTCTGGATACCTTTCTTGCTGTCTATGACCCCTCAGGCACCGAGGTGTTTTCGGGCAGCAGTGGCCTTGGCGGCACGGCTTACGCCCAGGCATCACCGGGTTCAGCAGACAAGCTGACCATTGCCTCGAGTGGTACCCATACCGTGCTGATCTCCGAAAATGGCTACGATCAGACCGGTAGTTTCCGACTCGAATTCATCAAGCCTTCCAATGGCGGCGGCACGTCACTGGTCAATGGGGCTCGGGTCACAGAGACCATTGTCCGTGGCCAGGTGCTGGCCTATGAAGTGGTCGTGCAGAACGGCGAGACCTTGAGCGCCACACTCAACTCAAGCAGTTTCTCCCCCTGGCTTGAACTGTACGACTCCACCGGTACGCTGGTGGTGCGAGAAACCCGAAGCCCCACCAATATTCTCAACCAGTCCTTGACGACCGGGACTTATACGCTGCTTGCCTCAGATGCACGCTACAACGAAGCCGGCACACTCAGCCTGGATGTGTCGCTGATCCCGGGCGCCAACGACGGCGGCTTGCTCGACAATTCAACCCCGGTGGCCGAAGCCATCGCTGCCGGCGAGATGCGGGCCTATCAATTCGGCGGCTCCAATGGCGACAGCCTGGTGGCCACGCTGACATCCAGCGATTTCACGCCCTTGCTCGAGCTCTATTCGCCCACCGGCGCGCAACTTGGCCCAACAGCCATTAATCCCGGCTCCTCCCAGATCAGCCGCAGCCTCACTGAAACCGGCACTTACACACTGATCGCTTCGTCTTCGTTCTACGAAGCTGCCGGCAATATGAGTATCGAGATCACAGGCACCAACGCAGTCGATACCGACAGCGATGGGCTGTCAGATCTCGAGGAAATCCAGCTGGGCACCGACCCGAACGTGGATGACACCGATACCGACACCATTCTCGATGGCGCGGACAACTGCCCGCTCACTATCAACGGTGACCAGCTCGACACCGATGCCGACCTGATTGGTAACGCCTGTGACACCGATGACGATAACGACACCGTCGACGATGGCGTGGACAACTGTCCGCTGATCGCCAACACCGATCAGCTCGACACCGATGGCGACCTCGCCGGTAATGTCTGTGACAGCGACGATGATGGCGATGGCCTCACCGACGTGGAAGAGGGTCTGCTCGGCACCGACCCGCTGTTGGTGGATTCCGACAGCGATGGCGCCGATGACAATGTCGATAACTG
>CAYZWL010000004.1:0-58943 GCA_964482195.1 uncultured Alteromonadaceae bacterium
CCCTGGCCCACCGCCACTCTTAAGAAGGCACCCTTTAGGGTGCCTTTTTTTATGCCTCAAGATTTTGATCGAGCAAGGTCGGTTGCTCCGCAACAATAACCGCGACTTGTTTGTGGATTTACGCTCGGTAAACTGCCGCACAGCGACCCCCAACAAGTGCGCCAGTTGAAATTGCATTGGGCTTTTACAACAAAGCGAGCACGAGTCAGGGCGCTCTACTGCCAGTGAAGTCTGGCAACGCTTCACAACAACGAAAAAAGAGGTAACCATGAAACGAAGCGCATTTGCGGCAATCACATTGTTTTTCAGCCTGGTTTTCACGGCAGGTGCTCAGGCTCAAGACCGCACCCTGTTCATCCCCATCATTAAGAACGAGTCCAACTTAACAGCCTTACCGCCAACAGATGTTGTCGACGCTCGTCTTGCGTTCACCTTCGTCTCACAGTCCCTGAATCTCTTTACTGTCGATGACAACAGCATTTACGTCTTGAAGTCGCTGCTGATCGCGCCGGAAGTCTATCCAGCCACCCGCGCGCCGATCAGTGTGCGTTTCTGCAGGGATGGTGGCGGTTGTACCCACTCATGGAAGGTTCCCAATGACAATGTCACCCAACTCGATTTCGGGATCGGTGAGGTGTTTGATACCAATGGGCGCTACTACATCGATATTCCAACCCGGGGCGGCCTCGCGGAGAGCGTTTCCAACCAAATCAATGTGCAGGTTTCAGCTTACCGCTTGGACCGCTGAACCTCCGTCAAACAGTGATGTGAACACCACCAGTTGCACAGCTCGCGCGCGGGCTGTCGCTGGTGTGGCAACCGTCGGCCCACCTCCCCTGCCTGCGAAATTTAAACCTGCGAAATTGAAAAGTGTGACTTGCGTCACAGTTTGAGCTTGCTATTCTGAAGTCCGCGCTGCCCGGGGAGACTCGTGCGGCATAGAACGCGTGTCTGGATTTTGGGAGATCGACGCATGCGAATACTGAGGCATACGCCAATGCGTTGTGGAGACAACAGCGCAAGCACTGTCCTACGCAGGCTCAATAAGCCGTTGATCGCGCTGTTGCTGGTGTTCGCACTACCGCTCTCCCCCCTCGCCTCGATGGCGCAGGGGCAGACCATCAGCGACGCTCAACTACGCGCTGTCTTTCTGCTGCTGAGCAACAACCTCAACCTGAACACTGAGGACGAAATCCCACCGGTTTTCGACGCCGCGAATTTTTATGCGGCAAGTGTCGCCGGGCCCGTCGTCGAGGCACGCTGTGTGCTCTGCCACGTCAACGGTGGTATCGCAGGCAACGCAAGCTTGTTGTTCTTGCCCGGTGACAACGACCGCAACTTGCAGGCCATTTCGGACTACGTCGCCAGCAGCGGCAGCGATGACCTGCTCGCCAAGATCCGCGGGGAGAACCATCCGGGCGGCACAATCTTTCCCGCCGGTAGCAATGAGTACGAGGCAGTCGAAACGCTGCTAGCAGGCTTAACACCGGCTGAGGTGCCATCCCAGGACATCAACGGTGTCGGGTTCTTCGACGGTGTAAAACTGGCGAGCCCCGAAGAAACCTTGCGTCGCGCCGCCATTATTCTTGCTGGCAGGCTACCCACCCAGACCGAGCTCGAAATGGCTGTACGCGACAGGGGCTTCCGCCAGGCCATTCTTGGGCTGATGGAGGGTGAAGGCTTCCACAAATTCCTGTTGCGCGGTGCCAATGACCGCTTGCACACCGATGCCTTTAACAATGGCCTGCGGTTCGAGTTGGAGCAACTCGACCGCCACGGCGGCTACCAACACCCCCTCGGTGCTGCGCGTTTCTTACTGCCCGAAAACAGCACCACCGAGCAGCGCCGGGCACGCGAAGACTTTGAGGATAAGTACAAGGTGGGGCTTGTTCGGGCACCACTGGAGCTCATCGCCCATGTCGTGGAAAACGACCGGCCATACACAGAGGTTCTCACTGCCGACTACACGATGGTGAATCGATACACCAACGAGGTTTATGGTAGCGGCGTCACCTTTGGTACAGGGTCTGAGGCGCTTCACGACTTTAGACCAGGACGAAACAATGGCACAGTCTTGCGAGATGCCAGCTACCGAGCACAAGGCCGTGGCTCTCGCGGCTGGGAGATCATGGCCCATGCACCGGCAGTTCATTACCCGCATGCCGGCATTCTCACAGACCCAGCCTGGCTGAACCGTTACCCATCGACCGAGACCAATCGTAATCGCGCCCGCGCCCGCTGGACCTACTACCATTTCCTTGGCGTTGATATTGAAAAGTCTGCACCTCGAACCACAGACCCCGAGGCGCTCGCCGACACCGACAACCCAACCCGCCTGAACGCCAACTGCACGGTGTGCCACAACCTGTTGGATCCGCTTGCGGGGGCTTACCAGAACTTTGGCGACGAGGGTCTGTACCGCGACTTCCCGGGCTATCGGTGTAACGCCGATTACAGTGAATGCGACGTCTACGGTGGCACAGACTCTTTGCCCCGGGAGTACAAGTTTGGCGCTCCGTCAGACAATCCGAACTACCCCCCTTATCAACCCGGGGATACCTGGTATCGCGACATGCTGAAGCCCGGGTTCGGGTCACTTGAGATGCCTTCAAAAGCCAATCGCGCGAGCCTGCAATGGCTGGCCCGCCAGATTGCCGCAGATCCCCGATTCGCGACAGCGGCGGTGAAGTTCTGGTGGCAGCCGCTGATGGGGCGCGCCACGCTCGAGGCACCCGTCTTTTCACCGCGCTACCGTTTTGCGGATCAGGTCTCCGCCTTCGACGCCCAGCAGCGCGAAATTGCGTCACTCGGCACACAGTTCAGTAACGGCGGCTACCAGCTCAAGTCGCTACTGGCCGATATGGTGATGTCGCCCTGGTTTCGGGCCAAGAGCCTCGACGCCGGACAACTTGAAAGCCGCCGACTGCAACTGGCAGGTGTCGGCGTGGATCGTTTGCTGACCCCAGAGGAACTCGAAGCCAAAACCGAAGCTGTGCTGGGCTACGCCTGGGACAAACGCGAAGACGACCCCGACCGCTATTATGACGGTTATCGCAGTGCCCTCGACGACAACTACCGCCTCTACTACGGTGGCATCGACTCAGTGAATGTACTGGAGCGCAATTCCACCATTACCGCATTAATGTCAAACGTGGCAGAACGCCAGGCCCTTGAGCTGTCCTGTGGGGTCGCGTCTCTGGAGTTCATCACACCCACATCCGAGCGGCGTGTATTCAGGCAAGTTGGAAAAACGCTCACGCCACTCATGGAGCTTGAGGAAACGCGCAACGTACCACTCGGTAGCTTCACAAACAGTTCGGTAGTCGTCGCTCGCTCACCGATGAACAGCGGTGTCAGAACAATTCGTATCAATTTCGATAACGACGCCTACAACAGTGATACCCGCGAGGATCGAAATCTCTATATCGACCGAGTTGAGATCTATCGCAATGACCAGCGCGTCAGAGTCATTGAAGGTGAAAACTTTCCCAACACCCGCGGGTTTGCGCAGACCAGCTCAGGTACTGGCCGAGTGGTTCGAGGCCTGGTCGGCGGAAATGAACAACCCGTTGCCTGGGCCATTTATCGACGCGGCTATGTTGAGTTTGAAACCACCCTGCCCGAGACCGGGGACTACAGCATTCGCGTCCGTGGCTGGGGCACTGAGTCGGGTGATGGTGTTCTGCCGCAAATGACGCTGACGATCTCAGCGCAGTCCACCAACGAAATCACACAAGGCTCGCTGCGCCTGCAGTCTCAGATCCGTGATATGTACCAGCAGATGCTGGGCCCTCGACTGCCCATGAGCGACCCTGAAATTCAGTCCGTCTACCAGTTACTGACCGAAACCTGGCTGGAACGACAGACCCATGATGACAATCATCGGGTATCCAACTCCCCCTATGAGGAGTGCCTGTACCCGCGTAGCACCACTTCTGAGGAGCGCGCTGCGGGGCTTCGCGATGACCCAGAGCAGATGGTCTACGCCTGGTCCACGGTGCTCTACTACTTCCTTACCCACTTTGATTATCTGCACGAGTGAGGCTGTCACTATGAAGCGTCGAGATTTTCTCAAGAATCTGGCCATCGGCTGCAGCGGCACCGCACTGGCGACCCAGGGTATTCGGGTGCACGCCGCTCCAGGGGACTATCAAGGCCGCTTTCTGGTGTCGCTACAACTCTCCGGCGGTTGGGATGTCACCAGCCTCTGCGACCCTAAGATGAATCAGCCGGGCGAACGGATTATCAACAATTGGGCGCAGACGGCATCGACGCAAACGATAGGAAGAATCAACTACGCGCCGTTCGCCAGCAATGCCAGACTGTTTACCAACCACTATCGCAAGATGCTGGTCATCAACGGGGTCGATGCACAAACCAATTCCCACAGTACTGGTGTGCTGCACAATTTCTCAGGCATCAATACCGCCGGTCAGCCAACCCTGACCGCCCTCTTCGCCGGCGCGAACGCGCCCGAACTGCCGCTGGCCTACGTCAATAACGGTGGCTTTGTCGCCACCGAGGGCTTGCTGCGCTACAACCGGCTGGACCGACAGGACACCCTGCGCGGTCTGCTTGATCCGGTCAGCTATCGCAACAGCACGACTCGGACACTGCGCCGGCCTTCTGATGTCAGTCGAGTACAGGCTTTTCAGCAAGCCGCCCTGCGCCGTCGATTGGCGAGCGAGACGCTCACGCCGATGCAGGCCGAAAACGTACAGGCCTACCTCGACGCTCGGGTGAACCGCGATTCCCTGCGCGACTTCCTGAACCGACTGCCCACCGATGACAACGCCCAACCACAATTACAACTGCCCGTAGTCAACGTGCGCTCGCGACTGTTGCCGCAAATTCAGTTGGCGTTACTGACATTCCAGTCGGGTGTGGGCGCCGCCTGTGATCTGCAGCTCCGTGGCTTCGATACACACTCCGACCACGATGCCCGACACACAGCGCTGTACGACCATCTTGCGGACGCCATCGACTATTTTTGGAACTTTGCAGGTGAACTGGGCATCGCTGACCGAATCACGCTGGTCATCGGCTCAGACTTCGGCAGAACGCCACGCTACAACTCAGGCAATGGCAAGGATCACTGGCCCATCGGTAGTGTCATCGTCATGGAGAACAACCCTGCCTGGGGTAACCGAGTGGTCGGCGTCACCGACGAGGGACACCGGGCGCTCAAGATCAATCCGCAGACGCTGGCGCGTGATGACGCCAATGGCATCATCCTCCACCCCAAGCATATTCATCAGGCGTTGCGAAGACGTTTGGGGATTGATGGCTATGCCGAGCAAGAGCGCCTGAGCTTGACCGGTGTCGAAGATGTCGCGCTGTTCGCCGCGGATCGGTGGACCTGATCGGCGTGAGTTCAGGTCATAGGCCTGTCCCGCAACATCACTACAGCGACATGAGCGGACAAAAAACGTAGCCGCTGCCGTCCCGCCTGAACAAAATGATGCGCTTGTAAACGTCCAGAAAATGGCTGGTAACGTCGAAAACGTTCTGTCGGTAATCGGCCGCAACGCCTTCAAAAGTCTCTGACACTTCACCCAGCTCTATCAACAGAACGCCTGGTCCGAGCGCGTTACACAACCAATGTCCCCAATCACCGGGGTCCTGATGCGCCGTGACAATCCGGGCACCAGTGCTGCTGCCGTCCGTGATCCTGCGCCTTCTCTCGCTAGCTGCTGTATCCATTTTGCCGCGCCAGTCCTCCGCCTTGCTAAGACAGATCCGTATCCAAGTGGGCGTAGCCTCCCACCACACCGTCACGGTGGATGCGTCAGCGGCGCGGGTCCCGCTCAGACGCACACCGATCGCGTCTAGATAGGCTTTGAAGTCATCAAACACGGCCTGGGCGCTAGCTGTCATCGCCTCTGCAGTTGGCAAGGTTTGCGCCCTCGCTGCCGCTTCGTCTGCACGGGAAAAATAATCCGCATCATGAGAAAGCGGATACGCCTCAATGTTGGGGTTTGTCAGCAACCGTTGAGCCATGGTGTCGCTGCTCGCAAAGAAGGATGAATTCCAATCGAAGGGCACTGCGTAAAACCAAGCCCCCGAGGCAGGCCAGATCGCCTGGGGACTCTGGTGCGCGACATCCTCGTACTCCGAGGGGTCGTCCGGAAGCACCTCGACCCAGGCTTCCATCACGGCTTGCAAGGGCGCGCTCAAAATGAAGTGCCGCTGCTGTCCCATGCCCACGATCCTTGCGCAACGCTGTTTATGCAGCGTGTCAACGAAATCCGTACCAAAACCGCCCCAGATGGCGACCAAACAGGTTTCTTGACCATCCCCTTCTGCCAGCACTGCGTCGGCAACCGCGCTGATCATGGCGCGCGTTGGGGTCTCTTCCATGGGTGGATAGATGAACCCCGGGCCCGCATCCGCTTTTTGCCAGTGCAACTTGAGACTGCCCCAGTGGGTATAGCCATCGATGTGAACCCCGCGAATTTCAGCGGCTTCCGCCCAGCGAGTGGGAATCAATCGACCCTGCGGACGTTGGCGCCCGGCAAGAAAATCGGCTGCCCGCTCCGCATCACTGTCGGCTTCAGGAACCTTCCAGGCCGGCGGGCAAATCTGCACATAGGCGTCAAAGCCTGACGGCACCCATCGCCGCACAGAAAACAACGGCCCACTACAGCCATCAACAACCCACTGAGCCCGGGCAGCGTCAGCCTCAGGCATGCAGTAGGCGAGCACACCCTCTGGCCCTCTCATGCGCTGTAACGGCTTTCCATGAATGATTCACGGGTTCGAAACATTCGACGCTTCCTCCTCGTCTATTGCCGCAGCCTAGCCCAGCTGACGGCAAGCACACCTAAGCAATGTTCCTGTATAGACCGATAATGCGATGACTCTGCATCGACCTACGGTAAAGTCACCGCGTGGAACCTATAAACATTCAATCCGCGGCGCCTTCTCAGGCGAAACGACTGACAGAGCTCGCGCTGCGCTCCAAATCTCACTGGGGCTACTCACCCGAGTTTATGGCGGCCTGTCGCGAAGAGCTCACGGTGACAACCGAGGCCATCAAGGGTGGTGTGCTTACCTATCGAGTCGCTGTCAGCAACGACAATGAAGTCCTTGGCTTCTATGCGCTCGAATCAACGGCGGCATCCACCCTCGAACTGGAGGCGCTTTTCATTGAGCCGGCTCATATGGGGCTGGGCCTCGGGGGGCGCCTGCTGGCTGACGCCGTGGCACTCGCCAAGGCGTCAGGCGCACAGCGGGTGCTGATCCACAGCGACCCCAACGCCACCGATTTTTATCTTGCAGCAGGGGCGAAACAAATTGGCGTCACTGCGTCGGGCAGCATTCCCGGCCGGGATATCCCTTTACTGGAAATTGAACTGGATATGACATGACCTTTAGCACCAAAGTGGATACATGGATCGCGGCGCTGGTCGGTGGCTCGTATTTAATGATGGTAGGCCTCGGCCTGTGGATGCTGGAATCGAACCCCACCGCCGCCAAAATCACGCTCGCCGCCGCCCTCTTCAATGGCCTAGTACTCGCGCTCGTCGGCATCCCCTGCCGTTACCGGGTATCCAGCGACGCGCTGACCGTCAGTTCGGGGCTGTTCATTAGAAAGACCATCCCGATCACCGACATCGGCGCGCTCGAACCCAAGCGCTCATTTATCTCGGCGCCCGCATGGTCGGCGGATCGTGTTCATATCATGGCGCACGATGGCCGACTCTTGGCGATAGTCTCCCCCAAGGACCAGCAAGGTTTCCTGCGCTATCTGCAGGACTGCATGGGACGCTAAAACGCCGACCTGACGAGCGGGCTCACACCCCCAGCACTTGATGCAGGTGCGCATTGAGCATACGTCCTTCGGGGTCCAGCGCTGCGCGAACTTCCAGAAAATCCTGCCAATGCCTGGGATACAACGCGGCCAGTTGCTCAGCCCCGAGCGAATGTAGCTTGCCCCAGTGTGGTCGGCCCTCATACTTCCAGAAAATGGGTTCGATCTCGGCAAACACCGGGCGGTAGTCCATATCACCCCACTGGTGGATGGAGATCGAACAACCCGGCCGACCTTCAAACATGCTGAGCCAAATATCGTCGGCGTCCACATAGCGATACTCAAACGGGAAACAAAGATCCAGCCGCTTATCGCGAACGGCTTGCAAGATTTCTTTGACACAATCGGGCCCGGCCTCAGCCGGCACTGTGTACTCCATCTCCCTGAACCGAATCGTGCGCACATGCGGAAAAACCTGCCACGATTTGCCAGTCCTCACCGTCTCGCCTACCTGCCCTGACACCACCTTGAGCACGCTGTTGTAAAGCTTGTCACCCACCAACGGCAGCCACGCAGTCGCATCAAAGGCAGTGCGCAAGTCGTAGGCAGCCTGGGGATCATCCTCCCCTACATCGCTGTCACCGGGCCTGGCGAGATCGGTGGCCACGGTGATACACACATCAGCGTAGGGCAGCGGAAAGAATTCAAAATGCCGATGTCGACGGCACCGCTCATCGATGCTGTCCCAGACATCGTTGATATTTTCGAAGCGATTGACTTCGGTCAGGTCAAAGGACGCTTGATTTTGCAGCGTGATCTCGGTGGCGATGCCCAGCGCGCCCAGAGATGTCCGAGCAGCCTGAAAAACTGCGGCATTGTGGTCCCGGCTACAGTCAATCACTTCGCCGGTGGGCGTAACGATTCTCATGCCCACGACATAGGCTGACATCGATCCAAAGCGATTGCCGGTGGCGTGAACCGAGTTGGCCACTGCGCCAGCCAAAGTTGGATAGTCCATATCGGGCATGTTCGGTACCGCTTGCCCCACACGATCCAGCAATGGGCCCATGTCGTGCAGCGTCGTACCCCCCAACAGCGTAGCCTGCCTGCGCTCAGGATCGTGTGACACCAAACCGCTCATCAAGTCGGTAGAGATGAGCGTGTCGTCAGTGGGAACTTGTGCTGAAAACGAGTGCCCGGAACCGACGGCCCGAATGGTTCCCTTGGCGGAACGCATCACATCAACCACCTCTTCGGTGCTCGCTGGCGCATGACGCCACTGGGGGTAACAGTGCTGGTTGGCCGCCCAATTGATCCAAGGCAAGGGTTTGCCCGGCTGGTAGGGAACCGGTGGAGACAACCCGGTAACGGGGTCTTTACACCCCGTGAGCTGGCCCATGGCTACACCAGCGCCGACACCCGCCGACGCCCTGAGAAAATGTCGACGATTGATCACCATGACGGCCCCTCTTCTACCGGTGACTCGAACCCCGCAACAAAACGTACTAACTGCCGCAGATCGGTTTCATCACACGCACTGCAGTAGCCCAGCGGAGGCATTCCGCCCACACCCTCAACCACGTGCTTGAGCGTCAGCGCTTCGCCCTGGGCTAGCACTGCGCGCCAGTCTCCCTCCTGACCGATCTGAGGCGCACCGGTGTGTGGCGCTGCGTGGCATTGCAGGCATTTGCTACCCAAGAGGCGCAATTGACGATCTGAAAGACGATTGGCCGACTCAGCGTGTATAGCGGGTGAGACGACAAGGCCAAACACCACCGTCAGACCGACGATGGCAAGGTCGCGTTTACGCAGCAAACGGGCACCCCCTGTTATTGTGCTTTGCCATGCCGGTATCTTCTCGCGAGCACACCAGCACGACTTGACATTAATTGACAGTAGCGATGCGATGGGCGCTCAGCGTTTTTCGAGTAGCTCATGGCCCCACTCCAGCCACAACCGATGAATCCTGACGCGCAGGGTACGGGCAGCCAGCTTGAGGCGCTTGCCTTGGCAGACTTTGCAAGCTTCGTGGAAACCCTGGGGGGCGATCCGAAACAGATTGCCGAGCAGGTGGGGTTTGACCTAGACACGCTGAAACAACAAAGGATCAGTGTTGACTACGAGGTCTATTGTGAGCTGCTGCAGGCTGCCGCCAATACCTTGCAATTGCCACACTTTGGTCTGCTGTTCGGCGCACAGCATGGCGTCGAAATCATGGGTTTCCTGCAACCGTTGGTGTTGGCGGCCAGAGACATGGCCGAAGCCTGGCAGACGGCGTCAAAACTCTTCAACACCGTGTCGCGCGGTGAATTGTTTCTGGTCGAGCACTGGTCCGACGTCCACGCCGCGGTGCGGGTACCCATCTCGCCGCGCTTCGCACACAGTCGGCAAGCGCAGGATGCGACAATCACCGAAATTGTCAGCATCACTCGCGAGCTGATGGGTCAACACTGGTCACCCTCGGCGGTTTTCCTCAGCCACACCCCAGCCGACCCAGCGCCCTACCGTGATTACTTTCGCTGCCCCGTGTACTTTGGACAACTGACACAAGCCATCACCGTGAGCGATGCGGATATGCATCGTCCCATCGATGAAAGTCGCCAACGCTTCAGCATCGTGTCACCGGTGGACTCAGCCGCGATCGAGCGGCAACTCGTCGAATGGGCGAAGCCGCTGCATGAGCAGGTTCGAGGCGTGATCCAACTCACCCTGGCTGAGGGTCAATGCACACTCGATGAGGTGGCAACCCAGTTAAGGCTCCATCCTCGCACCCTGCATCGCCGTTTACTGCGGGAAGGCAGTACATTCAGGGATATTCTTGAGCATACTCGCAAACAGATCAGTGGCACGCTTGTGCGTGACACCAACATGCCGTTCACCGATATCAGTGACCTGCTTGGATACAGTGATGCGACCGCTTTCAGCCGCGCATTCCGCCGCTGGTGGAATCAGTCACCGACCCGGCTGCGCCGGCAGGCCCCTCACCTTTCTTGACCCGACAGGCTGTCAATAAATGTTCAGCGCGGTGCAGGAATGCGCGGCAATCTGTCGACACAACAACAAAGACCCCGGGAACCCATGGCTTTCAATCGTCGAACCGCACTACTCACTGGTCTGGCCCTGACTGCGGGGTCCGCATGGATGCTGAGACCGGGGGACCGGGGCAGCAATCATGATCGGTACTTTGATGCGCTACAAAGTACGTTGCAGCGCGCGGGGATTGGCAAACCCTCGCTGGTCATCGACAAACAGGCGCTCGCCAACAACACAGACACCTTGCGCGAGCGAATCGGTGGACGCTACCACTACCGCATCGTCGTCAAGTCACTGCCGTCATTACCACTCGTCAAAATGGTCATGGAACGGGCGAGCACCCGCCGCCTGATGCTGTTCCACCAGCCATTTATCAATCGTGTGGCCAGTGAAATCCCCGACGCGGATGTATTGCTGGGCAAACCCATGCCCGTCGCCGCTGCAAGGCAGTTCTATGACAACCTTGGCCAGACGTCATTTGATCCCTCCCAGCAATTGCAATGGCTGATCGATACGCCGACTCGCGCGCATGAGTACGGCCAACTGGCCACCGCACTGGGTCAACCGTTGCGCATCAATATTGAGATCGACGTAGGTCTGCATCGGGGCGGCACGCCGGACTCTCGAGCACTCTTGGAAACACTCGACGCCATCACCCAGTATCCCCAACTGCGCTTTGCGGGCCTGATGGGATACGAGCCCCATATCGCTAAATTGCCCGGCAACATCATCAAGCACCGCGACGCGGCCATGGCCCGCTATGCGGCTTTTGTACAGGCCGCCAAACAGCGGCTGGGTGACGCCTGGCCAGATGACGTGACACTCAATTCTGGTGGCAGTGGTACCTATCAGCTTTATGACCAGGAAGGTTTCCCATTCAACGAGTTGGCGTCGGGCTCCTGTCTGGTGCAACCCACAGACTTTGACGGTCCCACACTTGCAGACCACCAGCCGGCCGCCTTCATCGCCGCACCCGTGCTCAAGACCTTAGACCACCTCTCCTCCCCGGCCGACAGTCTGGCGCGGATACAACGATGGTGGGACGTGAACTCGGCACAGACCTTCTTCCAGTATGGCGGCTATTGGAAAGCGAAAACGGTGTCACCCGTGGGCTTGAAGAATGCCAGCTTGCTCGGGCGGTCAACCAACCAGGAGGGGCTGGTCGGTTCTGCCAGCATTCGACTCGAACCCGGTGATTGGATTTTCCATCGACCGACCCAGAGCGAACACGTGTTTCTTCAGTTTGGGGACATCCTCGTCTACGAGCGCGGGGAATTGACCGAAACCTGGCCGACCTTCGATCAGGTGTAGATCAACGCCACGGCAAAGAACACGTGTGTCAGCTCTAGCGCGCATGCCTACAGAGAATACCCCTCATAAATTCAAAGACATAGCCAATTAACACAAACGCTTTTCGAGTTGCCAGTCTTGCAAAGGCATTTAGCAAGAATAAATTCATAATTTTTTGGTCTAAATCGATTGCCTAGACCCTCACCAATCAATAACCATAACGAGTTAAGGGTTTAGGCAGCGGTACGCCTCACCACTCCTTCAGCGAGCCCTCACCAGAATAAGAGAGGCGGCTAACGGAGGTACCATGTCCTACCTTATCGGGCGGCTCAGGTTCAGAACCTGGATGATCACCGCCATTGTTCTCATCGTCACGATTCTGTTCGCGCTCTATGTCATCAACGAGAGGACCGCGATTCGTGACGCAGAGGTACGCGCTGCGCGCAACCTCATCATGATGTCCGAATCGGTTCGTCAAAACATGTCTGAAAAATGGCGTTTGGGCTTGTTCTCTACCGAAGGCCTGCGTCGCATCAATGAAACCGAGTCCGATCCCGCGGTTAGAAAGCAGAAACTGCTGGCCGCCGTCCCTGTCGTGGCAGCCTGGGAATCTGCGAAGGCCAAAGCCAGCGAAGGCGGCTTTGAATTTCGCACCCCGCGACAAAATGCGCGAAACCCAGACAATACCCCTGATGCTATAGAGGCCTCCGCGTTAGCCTACTTCAGCAACAATCCGAGCGCGCTCGAGCACGTCGTGATCGACAGCGAACGCAATGCCATCCGCTACTTTCGGCCGGTTCGACTGACTGAAGTGTGTATGAACTGCCACGGGGACCCTGCCAATGCCCAAACACTGTGGGGTAACGACGACGGCACTGACATCACCGGCTTCCCGATGGACAACAAGCGTGTAGGGGATCTGCACGGCGCTTTCGAGATCATCAAACCTCTCGATGAAGCCGATGAGCGTGTTGTGATGACGCTGCTGTGGGGGCTGGCCTGGGTACTGCCACTGCTCGCCGCCATCATTTGGTTGGTTCACAAAATTTCTGAACAACTGTTTATGGCCCCTCTCGCGGAGGCGGGCGAGGTTTTTACACGAATCGCCGACGGGGACCTCAGCCATCGGATCAACACGAGCAACACCGGTGAGATCGGCCCGGTCATGCGCTCGTTGGTATCCATGCAGGAACAGCTGAGCAACCTGATCGGCGAGGTACGCCACAACACCGATGAAGTCACCCGCGCAAGCGCAGAAATCGCTGCCGGCAACAACGAACTGTCGTCACGGACTGAGGAGCAAGCAGCCAGCCTCGAGGAAACCGCCGCCAGCATGAACCAGATGACGGCGACCGTGGCACAGAATGCTGAGAACGCAAAACGCGCAAGCGCCATGATTGACGAGGCCCGGCAACAAGCCGAACAAGGTCAATCGGTGTCACAACAGGCTGTGGCAGCGATGAACCAGGCGAATGCCGCGTCCAAGCGTATCGAAAGTATTATTGAAGTCATCAATGAAATCGCCTTCCAGACCAATCTGCTCGCACTGAACGCATCGGTGGAAGCAGCCCGAGCAGGCGAGCAAGGCCGCGGCTTCGCCGTCGTGGCCGCGGAAGTACGCAATCTTGCCCAGCGCAGCGCAGCCTCTGCAGAGGAGATTCGCAGCCTGATAGAAGACTCGGTCACTCAGGTAGGCATCGGTGCCGATCTGGTCGCCCGCACCGGGACCGACCTCGAAGGCATTACCGAGTCGGTGAGCAAAGTCGCCTTTACCGTACGTGAAATTTCCGCCGCCAGCGACGAACAATCGATTGGTATCGGTCAGGTGAACACGGCGGTGACTGAAATGGACATGATGACCCAGCAGAATGCAGCGCTGGTCGAGCAAGCCAATGCTTCCGCTATCCACATGGAGAAAATGGCCGGCGAACTCTCAGGGCTGGTCGCCCAGTTCCGTTTGGACGCGGAGGATCCCGCTCGCGATCTCGTGGCGCCACGCACACCGGCGCAGCCCGGTTCTGCGAACCGATCGCTTTCAGGCGATCACATCAAACGCATCAAAGGCACTACAACCGAGCAACGTGTCGCAAAGCGTCCAGCGCCAACCCAGCGTGAAGAGGATGTCTGCGAAGCCTTCTAAGGCTTTAGGAGCAAGACCATTTCCTATGCACCAGCTGCGATAGTCGCAGCACAATATGGGAATGGTCTTGCTCCCCTCACACCGCCGACGCGAAACGGGACTGCGATGAAACGCCGATATCTGATCGCCGGCGCACTGGTGGTCATCGCTACCCTGGGATTGCAAATGCGCCATCACACCGCGATAGCGCCGAGCGACGAAGGACCAGAAAGCCTTGATGGCCAGACTAAGATCGACTCGGCAATCGGCCGAGTCGTAACGGCTACTCATGACGACACGGACAACCGCGCCCCAGCGGCATCGCCCCTGGTCGAGCAGTTACCCTGTGAATCGCTCTATCCACTCTCGGACCACATTTCGTCACACGAGGCATGGGTAGAAACCTCAGTGAATGCTGCTTCCATCCTCGCGCAATCGACCACTGCCGAGCATCTATTGGTCGCCGCGTTGCTGAGACTCCAAGAGAGCCCAATGCCAGACCTTACTGAGAGCGTGACGCTACTCGAGCGCGCTCTACATTTTGGCGGGGCGACCCCATTGCTGGTCTGGCATGCTGTGCATCTTTGCTCAGTCGACAACGCACCACAGAACTGCCGCCTCCCCGAGTGGGAGTTGCTGCTTGTGTCAGTGGACGGAGGAAACAGCGAATCCTGGGCTCGAATCGCTGCGAATCAATATCAGCGCGGCGAAATAGAGCAGGCACTATTCTCGCTGAGGCGCGCGGCGAGCGCCGATACAAGCAGCGCGTTTTATCCGGAGACCGCTGCCGCCGTCACCCGCGGTCTGCGCGCCTCCAGCGGACTGCACACCTACGAGCGGTCTATCATGGGGCTCGCGTCCCCGTCCCCGGTTATCACCCACAGCGCTACCACACTCTGTCGTGAGATGGCGCTGGATGGCGAGTGGGCGGCGAGTTGCCTTGCCTATGGCAGGCTGCTCGAAAAACAGGGAAAAACCATACTTGGCGTGCAGATCGGCTTGGCAGTGCAAGAAATTGTGCTGACAGCTGTCGGTGACGCCAGCGCCGCCGCCAAAGTGTCGCAACGTCAAGAAACCTATCATGACCGCATGTCGATTCTGGCTCGTCTCAATCCCGCACAGCAGTTCGCGATGGCCGACAATCCATCGTTGTGGGCAGAGCTTCTTGGCCACATTCGTTCGGTTGGGGAGCTTGAGGCATGGGCGGTGATGGCTGAGCGCATGGAGCAGCACTTCAAATTACACCCCGAGCTGGACTGTCGCATGCCCGAGATCGAGGCAGAGGTGACAGAACACGCTCACTGACGCCTACCAAAACAGGCTTTAGCTGAATAAATGACGAGGTGGCAGTCTGTAACTGCGCAAACCGAGTGATCGCACCACTCAGCCAGGTTTCAATGTAAGCTCTCCCATATTGACCGCCTGTCAGGAGCTGTGCCCATGAAGACCGATAGCAAGCGAACCGTTTTCAATGTGGTAGCCCTTGTGCTGACAACCAGCGCGCTGCTCGCCGGTTGCGGGCAACAGGAGTTTCGGATGCCACCGTACATCACCAAGGCAGGCTGCGAGTTCACTCTGGTGACCAGCCCTGATGACAGCGCATCCGCAACCGTCCCGATGGGCAACACCCGCCAACGCGAAACGCTGACCGTGGGCAAGTACGAGGTCACCGTGACTGACTGCCAGGTCGTCGACAACCCCAATGGTCTGCCCATTTACGAGGACTGACCCCGCCCCATGAAGTTCAACTGGCGACGGTTTGTGCCGGCAATCAAACAAAGACCATTGACCAGCGGGTTCGCGGCACTGGCACTGATCAGCCTCCTGGCCTGGCTGGCCCTCACCCCCAGACAAGCATCTCTGCCCGATTTTTCGCGTTTCGATGACGTACAGCAGATGAAACTTGCCTTTGCAGCGTTTCTTTCACCGATCGTCGCGGAGCAGAATGACACACTGCTCGCGACCCGCCAGGAGTTGCTGCGCATGCAATCCCGGCTCGACCGCGGTGAATCGCTTGGCTTTTTTGCCCGACGCAGGATCAAGGCGCTCGCCGAGCAATATGAACTTGCGGCCGACGCCGACCTACCCGAATGGCTAGACGCTCTGATCGAACGGATCGACGCTGTGCCCGCTGCACTCGTGCTGGCTCAGGCAGCCAAGGAATCCGGGTGGGGTCGCTCGCGATTTGCCGTCGAGGGCAACAATCTGTTTGGTCATTGGTGCTACGTCAAAGGGTGCGGCATTGTGCCGAAACAGCGTGGCCCCGGTCAGCAGCACGAAGTCGCCCGCTTTGACAGCCCGGCACAAGCAGTCGAACGCTACCTGTTCAATCTCAATAGCCATGAAAGCTATGCGGCCCTACGGCGACTGCGTCGTCAAATGCGCGATGCCAAACAGGCTTTGGACCCACTACAGCTGGCAAACGGCCTGCTGCTCTATTCAGAGCGTCGCGAAGCCTACGTCGAAGAAGTTCAGACCATGGTTCGGCAATTCCAGCGTCTCGCCAGCGCCTCATGATCTCAATGCGGCTGGTGCTACTGTGTACAGTGCTGTGTCTGTTTTGCTGCGAGCGCAGTCAAGCCGCCGATCATGGCGTGATTCTGCTCTACCATCACGTTGCAGACGACACACCCGCAGCAACGAGTGTGACGCCCCAACAGTTTGCGTTACATCTCGACTACATCGCCGACAATGACTTTCAGGTAGTGCCGCTTAACTGGCTGCTACAAGAGCTGCTCGATGGTCGCGACGTACCCGATAATGCGGTGGCCATCAGCTTCGATGACGCCTATCGCTCGGTTTTTGTCAGCGCCTTTCCGCTGCTGAGGGCGCGCGGCTGGCCGTTCACTGTCTTTGTCGCCAGCGACCCGATCGATCAGCAGTACGATGACTTCATGACCTGGGATCAATTACGGGAAATGGCCGCCAGTGGTGCGCAATTTGGTGGTCACTCGCTGGCTCATGATTATCTGGCGCGCCGGCCCAAAGGCGAGCCCCTCTTACAATGGCAGCAAAGCGTTCGCAAAGATGTGCGCAACAACATGCGCAGGATCCGCGAGCAACTGCCAGGCGTCATCGACGCCTTCGCCTACCCCTATGGCGAACACACCGAAGCATTGCGAACAGTCCTTGCCGAGGCCGGCCTCAGGGGAATTACCCAGCAATCGGGCGGCGTTGATGCATCAACAAACCCATGGGTGGTCCCCCGCTTTCCGATGATGACCACAATGGCCAGTCTCGATCGACTCGCGCTGGCGCTCCATGTCAGACCGCTACCCGTGCAGGTGATCGCTGCTGGTGACGAGGTGCGCTCACAAGGTCAAGCCCCGGGCTCCTTCAAGCTCGCTCTGCAACAGCAAATTGAAACTCAGGGGCGAGTTCAGTGCTTCACCGCAACAGGCCAGCCTCTGTCGATGCTTCAGACTGCCGAGGAACTGTCTATCACACTACCCACTATGACGCCGGGGCGATTCAAGGTGAATTGCACTGCGGCCACGGGCGCGCGCGCTGGGGAGTATTTCTGGTATTCCCATCAGTGGCTGGTCACCGATCATGAGGGGCAGTGGCTCGAGCACTAAACCGGCCACCCGCTAGCACTCGTTCTAAAGCAGTTCGCGCAATACAGTTCCCAGATGATCGACCGTCAGCGGCTTGGCGAGCACCTGATTAACCCCCGCTGCCTTCAAGCGCGCCATTTCATCGCCAAGCGTGGCGGCCGAACAACCCACAATGGGCACCTCGATATCCCGGGCACGGATCTGCCGGGTCATCTCAAGACCGTCCATTTCTGGCATGAAATAATCCGTGATGATCAAATCAAAGGCGCCGGGCGCGAAAAGCGCGAGCGCTTCCACGCCGTTGTTGGCCGTCTGCACCTGCGCGTCGAAGTGCTTCTCCAGCATGCGGCGCGACAGCTTTTGCAGCAAGACATCATCCTCCACCAGCAATACCCTGAGGCCAGTTTTAACCGGTGAAACAGGGGCTTGCTCCCGGCCCGAGCTGCCGGTGATACGACAGGTCAACGTTATCTCGAACGCGGCTCCACCCAGCACCGAAGGCCGATAACTCACGTCACCACCCAGGGATTCAAGCCAGCTGCGCACAATATGCAGCCCCACCCCCAGTCCAGATGCCTCGGTGTCCCCACGTTGGAACGGCTGAAAAATCGCTCCAACACGGTCCTTGGGAATGCCGCGCCCGTCATCCTCAACGCAAATCTTGAGAATAGCCCTATCAACAACCTGTCGGGTCACGAAGCTGACCTGCGCTTTGGAGCCACCACTGTGGTACACCGAATTTCGCACCAGGTTGGTAATGATGCTTTGCAAACGGTAACTGTCCACTTCCAGCGAAAGATCCGCCGGGGTCTGGTCCAGCACCTCGTAGCGCATCTGGCCACCACTGAACAGCGGCCGAATCTGAGCCTCAACACCCGCCACCAGTGCTGCCATGGCAACGGGTGCCACACGGACCTCCACCGCGCGATCTGGGTCTACTGACGTTCGCAGGTCATCGATGACCCTCAACAGATGTTCACTGAGTTCTCCGACGCGCTCGCGCAGCTCGGTGTTATCGACGTCGCTGGCGGCCAGCATGCTCAGTGCTGCGGTGGGCGTACGGAGCTCATGGGCGATAAGACCAAACATCCGTCGCTGCGTGTCGTGCGCTGATTCCAGCGTCTGACGGGCCAACACCTGCTCGCTGATATCTTCAGTGAACGCGAGAAACCCCGAGCGCTGACCATCGTCACTTCGCCAGGGCACAAGCTCCCAGCGGACCCACATGACCTGCCCGTCGGCGCGCTCAAAGCGATCTTCATTGCGTTTCAAATGCTCACCGGCAATGGCGCGACGATGAAATTCCCGCCAGTCATCGCCAATTTCGGGAAATAGCTCGTAATGGTTGCGCCCGATAAAAGTCCGGTCTTCCAGGCCATAGGTATCGATCCAGCGCCGGCTGGCGGCCAGACAGCACATGTCCTGGTCAAACATCGCTAATTCAAAGGGTGCGTGTTCGATGAATAGTTTCTGAAGCTGGACATCCCATTCGTCGTTGAGTGCCAACCCCTCAAACTCTGCCATCCCCTGCTCCCAGCCTGATCATTAATGGCTGATGGTACAAAAAAGGCGCCCAAGGCGCCTGAAGAGGTGATTGGCTCTAGCACTGACTCAGCGGCAATCCGACACGGGCAACTCGACGCGTCGCTCACGGCCATCGGGGCTGACTTCTATTCGATAGCAACCGGTGACTCGACGGCGGTCCTCTCGACGCCAGTCATCTCGATAGACTCGATGATCACGTACATCGAAACGATCATGTCGGCAATGGCGATCATGGTTGAGGTGACTACCGATCACGATGCCCGTCGCCAAGCCCCCGACACCGAGTGCCCAGCGATCTCTTCCGTGACGCCAGCGCCCGGCACGATACCCAGACCGCCAGGCACGTCTGTGCTGACGATGGGCCCAGCGCCCTCGATCCCAACGATGATCAAACCCATGATAACGATGAGCATCGCGCCAGCCACCGCGGCTATGGGCCTCGGCGTTGCTTGCGTTCAGTAGCATCGCGCCCAACACCGCCGTAGACAGAATTGTTGCAAGCTTCATGGCCTTCTCCTCCTATGAGTGAACCGGCTTGCAGCCTAGAACCCAACTCCTGTCGCTTTGCTGAACGACCGTAACTGAATGCGCTAAACCTGTTCAGCTTCGGTTCAGGAACTCGACGCTAAGCTGAATTCAGGATCAAGAAACCTGATGAGGGAATGGAGACATCATGAAACGTATCGTACTCGCAGCCTTGCTACTGCCCAGTCTCGCCGCCGCCGATACCAGCAGCGTCGTGATCGACGCGCCGGTTGAATCCGTGCAACCGCTGGTGGAGATCGTTACCCAGCGGATTCCCATTGAAACCTGCCATGAGGAGCGTGTTCGGGTGATCGAGCGCGGCTCGAACCGCTCCTCGGCAGTCCCAACCCTGGTCGGTGGCCTGGTAGGCGGCACGCTCGGCCGGGTTGTCGGGCATAACTCGAGCAAGCGAGGACTCATCACAGGTGTCGGAGCTGTGGTAGGCGCTACTGTGGCCAATAACAATGCACAAGCTCGACGACATGATCATGAGTACTACGACACCGAGCAGGTCTGCTCAGTGGAATATGAGTTGCGCGAACACGAGCGAGTGAATGGTTATCGCGTCAGCTATCGGTTCGGCGATAACATCTACACCACACGCACCGAAACCGAACCCGGTGCCACTCTGCCCGTACGAATCAAGTTGGATCCGTTACTCTAGGCAGGGTTGGAGCCCACTGGAGAATGAGCCTTGCGCCAAGCTGTCATTGCCCTGCTGTTGATCACCGCCTGCTTCGCTGCCAGCTCGGTATGGGCGCAGGACAAGGAGCGTGACCGCGATGACAGCGGCCGAGACAAGAATGAGCGTCGCGAGCGACTGTCATCGCCCGCCGGGCGCGAAGCCGCCTCGCGCCGCGCAGCAGCCGAGGCAGAGCAACGATTTGGCGGCCGAGCGCTCGCTGTAGTTCGCGTAGGTGATGGTCATCGAGTCAGGCTGCTATTGGAAGGCGGTCGGGTGACCACGGTAACGATCAAGGATTGATCCATGCGATTGCTCGTCGTCGAGGACGATCTCCGCTTGCGGGATCGACTGACAAATCACTTCAGCGAAGCCGGTTGGGTGGTCGACGCGGCCCCCGATGGTCGCGAGGCCCAGTATCTCGCTCAGGAATATCCCTGCGACATCGCCATTGTCGATCTTGGACTGCCTGATCTGTCTGGCATCGAGCTCATCAGGCGCTGGCGAGCCGAGGGCAAAACCTTTCCCATCCTGGTGCTTACCGCACGTTCCGATTGGCAAGACAAGGTCGAGGGTCTTGAGGCCGGCGCAGACGATTACGTCACCAAACCCTTTTATCTTGAAGAGGTCGATGCTCGCCTGCAGGTCCTGCTGCGTCGTATCGAAGGGCGACGAAGTGACCTCGCCCGCTTCGGACCGATCCATATCGAATTCAGTGCTCGTGCGGTGAGCCGCGACGGCGAATCACTTGACCTCACTGCTTATGAATTCAATACGCTGGCGTATCTGATCCACCGGGCGGGCGCCGTAGTCTCCCGCTCAGAACTGCTGGATCATCTATACGATCGGGACGCCGACCGCGACAGCAACGTTATCGAGGTCTTTGTCGGTCGACTGAGAAGAAAGCTGGATCCAGGCGGTGACCTGCGTCCCATCGAAACCGTGCGAGGTGCGGGTTACCGATTTGTGCTGGAGCGGGACAGCGTATGATGATTCGAGCCCGGTCGCTGGTCACCCGACTACTGCTCGCTTCCATGATTCTATTGCCGCTGACCCTGGGCGCCACGGGCTGGTATCTGGAGCGCGCGCACCGCTCCGCGCTCGATGCCGCTACCGTCGAACGCCTACAGCTGCAGGTGATCGCGCTGATCGCACAGGCCGAAGTCGACGAAGGGTTCAGCATGCCACTACGGCCACTCGAGCCCAGATTGGCCCAGCTGAACTCGGGGCTGTATGCCATGGTGACCGATCGCAACGACCAACTACTGTGGCTGTCACCCTCGGCCAATTTTATGGAAGCGCCGGTCGCCACCCTCGCAGCAGGTGTACCTGTGTTACGCGCAGGCGCCAGTCATGACAGCGAAGGTGAAGGGCTGTTCCGGCACGCCTATCAGGTTGTTTGGGAGCTCGCCCCGGGCGAGGAATGGGCACTCCAGTTCATTGTTGCCGAGACCACTGCACCGCGTGACGCAGACCTTGCGACGTATCGGCAGCAACTGCTGCTCTGGTTAGGCACCACCATGCTGTTGCTGTTTTCGGCGCAATTGGCTGTGGTGCGCTGGGGGTTGATGCCACTTCGGCATCTCAGCCACGCCATCAAGGACATCGAGGCCGGCTCGTCGGTGGACCTTCAAGGACCCTGGCCTGCCGAGGTCCGCCCATTGGTCGACAACCTCGAGGCCCTGCTCGCCGGGGAACAGCGGCGGCGGGCTCGACTGCGCAATACGCTCGCCGATCTCGCGCACACGTTGAAAACGCCATTGGCAGTCTTGAGCAGCGCCGATCCAGAAGCCGACACTTACCCGCAACTGCGCAATGAACAGATTTCCCGGATGCAGGAAGTCATCGCCTGGCAGCTGCAACGAGCCAGTGGCGGGCAGGGCCGCCCCCTGCAGCGGGTTGCAATTTCGCCGCTGCTGGAACGACTCAGGAGCACGCTGCTCAAGGTCTACGCCGAGCGCAACATCACACTGGCGATTCATTGCCCTACCGAGGCCCGCTTCCAGGGGGATGAACGAGATCTGCTCGAGCTCATGGGCAATTTGCTCGACAACGCCTGTAAATATGGACGTCATCGCGTCTTGGTGACAGTGATCGGGCCGGGCGACGGGGAAGACCTGATCATCACCGTTGAAGACGACGGTGACGGCATTTCCCCCGAACTACGCGACGTTCTACTCCAGCGCGGAGCGCGGGCAGATACTCGCCGGGAGGGCCAAGGCATTGGGCTCGCGCTGGTTCGCGAGCTGGTTGAGAGTCACCGTGGCCTACTGGAGATTGAGCAGAGCAGTCTGGGTGGTGCCCAAGTTTTACTGCGATTCCCCGCTTTCTAATTGTCACGGCCTCTTGCTAGTCTCTCTCGGGTCCGTAGGGGGAGACCAATCATGAAGAAACTCGATGGTATGGCAACAGCGACCAACAAACTGGGTGCCGCTGTGACCAGTCTCGCTATCGCATTGTTAGTGAGTGCCTGTGGTGAACAGCAGGCAGACACCGCCCCGGACCCTATCCGGCCCGCCATTTTGGTGGAAATAGGTAGCATGGAGAATGTGCGCTCCATCGACCTGCCCGCTGTTATTGAGGCCGCCGAGACCGCGGACATCACCTTTCAGGTCGCAGGCACACTCGAGGAGCTGCCGATTAAAGCAGGCGATGAAGTTGCCAAAGGCGACGTCATTGGCCGCCTCAACCAGCGGGAGTTCATCAATTCGGTGGACCGGGCACGCGCCGAGTTCACCGTTGCCGAGGCGCAATTTGGTCGCGCTGAACAACTGATTGGCGATTCGCTGATTTCCCAGGCCGATTACGAGCAGTTGGAAACCCAGCTGAGCGTCGCCCGGGCTGCCCTAGACAGCGCCGAAAAAGCCCTGGAAGACACGGTTTTGCGCTCGCCCTTCACCGGTGTCGTGGCGACGGTCGCGGTCGATCAATTCCAGAACGTCTCGCCGTCGACCCCCATCGTCACCATTCAGACCACCGGCGTGGCAAAGGCCGTCGTGCAGGTGCCTGCCAAGATGGTAGCCAACTCAGGAAGACTGCTACCCCGCGAACTGCTGGTGGTACTCGATGCCGCACCCGATCAACCACTGACCGCTGAACTCTACGAAACTAACACCCAGGCTGAGGCTTCGACGCAAACGTTTGAGGCGAGCTTTCGCTTCACGCCACCCGAGGAGCTGCTCATTCTGCCGGGCATGACGGGTACCTTGCGCGCCTCTTTCCTGATTCCTGATGCAGACGGGCAAGCGGCTCAGATCAATGTACCGCTAGGCGCCATCCTTACCGAGGCCGGCCAGCAGTTCGTTTGGCGAGTCGACACCAGCACCATGACGGTCAGTAAACAGCCCGTCGTGCTCGAGCCCGGTATTGGCGAGAGCCTGATCGTGCGCGAGGGACTCAGTGTAGGAGACACGATTGTCGGTGCCGGCGCTTCCTACCTGTTCGAGGGTATGACCATTCGCCGCTACGAAGGCTGAGCCATGACCATGGGAATCGCAGAGTTTTCCATCAGGAATCGCCTGATGATGACACTGGTGATCATCGGCTCGCTATTCAGCGGCTGGATCGCTTTCAACAACATGGCCCGCTTTGAGGACCCCGAGTTCACCATCAGAACCGCGGTGGTCATGGCCCAGTATCCGGGCGCCACTCCGCTCGAGGTCGCCGACGAGGTCACGGAGCCGCTGGAGACCGCGCTCCAGCAAATGCAGGAAGTCGAAGAGATCCGCTCAGCGTCGTCCGCCGGTCTCGCCATCATCTACGTTGATATCAAGTACGAGTTCTCACCCTCCAAGGAAGACCTACAGGGCATTTGGACCAAACTGCGCAACAAGGTCGCCGATGCCGAGAGCAAGCTCCCACCTGGGGCACAACGCCCCGTGGTCAACGACGATTTTGGTGACGTGTATGGCCTCTACTATCTGCTGACAGGCGAGGGATTCACACCCAAGCAACTTGAGAACTACGCTGAAGACCTGCAAGACGCCCTGCTCGGCGTCGAGGGTGTTGCCAAGGTGGCGCTCTCCGGGGTGCAACGCGAGGCGATCTACGTGGAGATATCACGTGACCAGTCCGCTGCGCTGGGCATTTCCGTGAATCAGGTTTTCAACGACCTGGCGGAACAAAACTCGGTGATCGCAGCCGGCGACGTTCAGGTGGGTAATCGCCGTCTGGTCATCCAGCCATCTGGCTCGGTGGATTCGGTCAGCGAGATCGAAAACCTGGTGGTGTCATCAGGTGCTTCGGGCGGTCTGGTCTATCTGAAGGACATCGCCACGGTTCGCCGGGAATACGTGGACCCACCCGCCCTGCAAGTACGATATAACGGACAACCCGCCATTGGCCTTGGCGTATCGAACGTGCTCGGTGCCAATGTGGTGGAAATGGGCAAGGGCATTGATGCCAAAATCGCCGCCACACTCGACCAGCGCCCGCTGGGCATCGAGCTGCACGAGTTCTATCACCAGGGCAAAGTCGTCGACATCGCTGTGGCTGACTTTGCAATCAATGTCATCGCAGCACTGGCGATCGTACTGGTCACACTGGTTCTGTTCATGGGGCTGCGTGCTGCGCTGATTATCGGCGGCGTGCTCATTTTGATCATCGCGGCCACGCTGGCCACCATGTATGTCGTCGACATTCCGATGCATCGCATATCGCTGGGCGCACTCATCATTGCACTGGGTATGCTGGTCGATAACGCCATTGTGGTGACCGAGGGCATTCTGGTGGGCACCCAGCAGGGGCGCAGCAAACTCGAAGTTTCTGCGGACATTGTCAGCCGCACCAAGTGGCCGCTGCTCGGCGGCACGCTCGTCGGGATTATCGCCTTCGGACCGATTGGTTTCGCGCCGGGTTCGACGGCCGAATACACCGGCCACCTGTTCTGGGTCATCCTGATTTCCCTGCTTTACAGCTGGGTTTTCGCCCTGACGCTGGTCCCCTTCATGGCAGACCTGCTCTTCAAGGAACCCAGTGGCGATGCCACACCGCCCGCCCCCAGCGCCTTCATGAATCGCTACAAAGACTTTATGCGTGGTGTGCTCGCCGCACGCTGGCTGCCAGTGCTGATCTCGGCGGGTATGTTCGCGCTCGCGGTCTGGGGCTTCCAATTCACCAAGTCAGGATTTTTCCCGTCCTCGACGACGCCCCAGCTGGTGGTCGATTACTGGTTACCCGAGGGAACTGACGTCAGCCAGACTCGCGCGGACATGTTGACGCTGGAACCGTATATCAGCGGCCTCGATGGCGTGGAAGGCGTGCAAACCCTGATCGGTGGTGGCGCTTTGCGCTACATGCTGGTTTATGGCGCGGAAGACAGTAACTCCTCTTACGGGCAGTTCCTGATCCAGACCAGAAGCTACGAAGACATTGCGCCATTGATGGCGGATATCCAGACCCATATCGATCAGCGCTATCCCGACGCTCAGGCCAAGGTATGGCAATTCCAGCTTGGCCCTGGCGGTGGCTCCAAGGTCGAAGCACAGTTCACCGGGCCCGACCCCGCTGTTCTGCGCAGCCTCGCGGAACAAGCCAAGGAAATCTATGCGGCAGCACCTGACGCCATTGCCATCAAGGACAGCTGGCGACAGCAGGTCAGCGTAGTGGTACCTGACTACTCAGAAACTCGCGGCCGTCGTCTGGGTATTTCCCGGGAAGATCTCGCGGACGCGCTGAACAGCAACTTCTCCGGACGCAACATCGGCGTGTATCGAGAAGGCGACACCTTGATACCGATCGTTTCACGAGCACCCGATAACGAGCGTCTGGGCATCGAGCAAATTGCCGGTATCCAGATCACCAGCCCGGCGACCGGCGCCGTGGTGCCGCTCATTGAGGTGGTGGATAACATCCGCACCGAATGGCGTGATGGACTGATACGCAGGCTGGACCGTCAGTGGATGATCGAGGCCCAGGCGGATCCCGCTGCCGGTGTCCTGGCGTCCGATTTGCTCAACCGGGTTCGACCAGAAGTCGAAGCCATTCCTCTGCCACCCGGCTACGCACTCACCTGGGGCGGCGAGTACGGGGACAGCTCGGAAGCCAACGAAAATCTGGCCACCACGTTCCCGCTGGGTGGTTTGGCGATGGTGCTCGTCGTGGTCTTGCTGTTTAACGCGATTCGGCAACCACTGCTGATTTTCCTGGTCGTGCCATTGGCACTGATCGGTGTGGTCGTGGGCTTGCTCGTGACCTACACAGCGCTCGAATTCATGGCGATTCTCGGTCTGCTGTCGCTTTCCGGCCTGCTGATCAAAAACGCGATCGTTCTGGTCGATCAGATGGATCTTGAGATCCGCGAGGGCATGCCGCGCTTTGACGCCATTGTCGACAGTGCGGCCAGTCGTGTGCGACCGGTCATGATGGGCTCGCTCACCACCGTGCTCGGCGTGATCCCCCTGCTCGGGGATGCCTTCTTCCGATCCATGGCGGTGGTTCTTGTGTTTGGCCTGACCTTCGCGACCCTATTGACGCTGATCGTTGTACCGGCGCTTTACGCGTTATTCTTCGGCGTCACGCCGGACGAGCGGGAGACTCGTTGAGTCAGGGCAGTTCATCGAGCGGCAGACGGACCGCATAGGGCCCCTCCAGCAGGCCGATGTAAAGTGCGCCACCGATGACTCGTGCATCGGTGGTGATACCGGTGGCACCCTCCGGGTCCTGCATTTGCTGCATCAAGCGACCCTCGCGGTCGTATTGAGCAACCATGCCGTAAACGACTGGAGCGGGTCTTACTGCAGGCCCGAGCCGCCAAAACACCTTGCGCAAGAAGGGGTACGGCAGCAATTTTTCGAAGGCGGCGCGGGGCGATGCGTAGGCAACCCAGAAACTGCCGTTAGACCCGCTTTCCAAATTGTCGGGATAGCCCGGCAGGTTATCCAGAAACACTTCTGACTGCCCTTCCCTCGGGCCCTTGAGCCAAAAGCGATGGATGCGCGCCCTGCCTGTCTCAGCGATCAGCAGAAAATCCTCGTTCTCAGACAGCGCCAGCCCATTGGTGTACACGAAACCCTCGATGACCTTGCTGACCTTGCCATCGGGGGTACGCCGCGCCACGTAGCCGGTGTTTGACTGCTCCACAATGGTCATGACCGAGGTCGGGCTGGTACCGCCCAGCAACTCTGGATCAAATCGATCGGACGAATTGGAGAAATACACGGTGCCATCAGACGCCACCGCGACCTGATTCGGATAAATCACCGGTTGCCCGTCAATCGACTCGACCAACAGTTCAACCCCCCGCTCGGGTGACCACCGCTGTAGTCCCTTGAAACTGTTGGCGATGTAGATCGCACCATCGGGGCCTTCGTCGAGCCCCAGCGGTCGACCATCGAGTTGAGCCACCTTCTCGAAGCGGTCCCCTTTCAAGCGGTACAAGCCGCCGTGAACATCTGCGGTGTAAATGCGGTCATCGAGCACTGCGAAGTCTTCCGGCCCGTCGGCACCCTCCGGCAAGAAAAGCTTGTCCGCTCCTGCCAGACTCTGATTCGGCGCGTAGGGTCCCACAAGGCCAGGTGCTGCCGGGGGGTGATAAGCGACCGGTGCAATGGGTACCGGTGCCAAACCGAGGTAAAGCACCGCGACCGCAGCCACCAGTAGCACACTCCAGGTAATGGTTTTCATCGACGCGCCTCCATCAGGTCTTTGAGCTCAGCGATTTGCGCCTGCAGATCTGCCAGGGTCGGCTCACCTGCCGCCAAAGCTTCAGCCGCACGATCCTTGGCGTGTTCCTCTTCCATCACCCCCACCACGATACCGATGATCATGTTCAGAAAAGCGAACGCAGACAGGAAAATAAAGCTCAGGTAGTACATCCACGACAGCGGATGTACTTCCATTGTTTCGTACATCACATCGGTCCAATCCTCAAAGGTCATCACCCGAAACAGTGTGAGCAGCGCATGGGAAATGTCTCCCCACAGCGCCGGATTGATATCTGCAAAAAACGTCGCGCCCACCGCTGCGTAGATATAGAAAATGATAAACATCATCAGTGCCACGTATCCCAGCTGCGGCAAGGCCGCAACGAGGGAGTTCAGCAGCACGCGCAGTTCGGGGATGATTGAGACCATCCGCAGCACGCGAAAGATTCGCACCAGCCGCCCGATCAATGCGAGATCGCTGTTTTCGATGGGCACCAGACTCACAATCACGATCAAGGTGTCGAAGACGTTCCAGGCATGGGTAAAAAAGCGGGCTTTATCGGTATCGCCGAGAAAACGAATAGTGATTTCAATGAGGAAAAAGGCCGTAATCGCCCAGTCGAGCACCGCGATGATCTGAATCACCAGCGGTGGCAAGGGATAGGTCCGGGCGCCAATCAACAGTGCCGATATTACGATGATGGCAATGACCGTCAGCTCAAATATCTTGTTGCTACGCAGTCGCGTAAATCTGGCTTCCAAGCCCTGCCAGGTGGATACGCCGGTCATGATGACGCCTCGGTTCTTTGGGGAGTGCTGATCTTAGACCAGCCGTGCTCGCCCCCGAAGACCCCACCGTCGATTAATGGCAAACGCTATGACCAAGGTCGTAGTGACTTCCAGCTCCAGGGACTCGACAATCCAGTCATACCCTGTTGGAGAATGCCGCCGTGTCGTACCAAGCCGCGTTTCAACAATCGATCGATGACCCCGCCGGCTTCTGGCTGGAAAAGGCGTCGTTGATCGACTGGATCCAAGCCCCACAAAAGGGCCTCGAAACCGACGGCAATGGGGTCGAGCGCTGGTTCCCGGACGGCACGCTCAATACTTGCTACAACGCGATCGACCGACACGTCGCCAACGGTCGAGGGGATCAGGTGGCGGTGTTCTACGACTCCCCCGTGACCGACACCAAGGCCGCGATGACCTACAGCGAGTTACTGGATCGGGTGGCGCTCTGCGCCGGGGGTCTGGCGCGACTGGGGGTCACTAAGGGTGACCGGGTCGTCATCTATATGCCGATGGTGCCCGAAGCGTTGATCAGTATGCTCGCCTGCGCGCGATTGGGTGCGATCCATTCGGTGGTATTTGGCGGCTTTGCGGCACCGGAACTCGCGGTGCGCCTCGACGACGCCAATCCCAAAGTCCTGCTGACCGCCACCTGCGGTGTCGAAGTTGGCAAAGTCATCGAGTACCTGCCGATTGTTAATGCGGCCATCGAACAATCCAGCTGCGATCTCGAGACCGTCGTGATTCTCGACCGCCCACAAGCTGAAGCCATACTTCAGCCAGGTCGCGATCTCGACTGGCAGCAGTGGCTAGCAGAGGCGCAACCAGTCCCTTGTACGCCCGTCGCAGCGACCGATCCGCTCTACATCCTTTACACCTCGGGCACGACAGGTAAACCCAAGGGCGTGGTTCGCGACAACGGCGGCCATGCGGTGGCTCTCGCATGGTCAATGCGGGCGGTTTATGGCGTCGCGCCCGGCGAGGTGTATTGGGCCGCCAGCGATGTGGGCTGGGTGGTGGGCCATTCTTACATCGTGTACGCGCCGCTGCTGTCGGGATGTACGACGGTGCTTTACGAGGGCAAACCCGTAAAGACGCCCGATGCCGGTGCGTTCTGGCGAGTCGTTCAAGAATATCGCGTAAAGACACTGTTCACCGCGCCCACGGCTTTTCGCGCCATCCGCAAAGAAGATCCTGAAGGCACATGTTTTCACCAGTACGACACCTCATCGCTGACCGCGCTGTACCTCGCGGGAGAGCGTCTGGATCCGCCCACCTATGACTGGTTGTGCCACCTGACGGGTCTACCGGTCATCGACCATTGGTGGCAAACCGAAACCGGATGGGCGATCGCCTGCAACCCGCGCGGTATCGAGCAGTTCCCGTGCAAACCCGGTTCCGCCACCAAGCCCACACCGGGGTACGACGTACAGATTTTCAATGCTGAAGGCCATGCATTGCCCCCAGGGGAACAGGGGGCAGTCGTTGTGCGCAGGCCGTTGCCACCGGGCTGCCTGCCAACCGTTTGGGGGGATCATGATCGTCTCGAGAAGGGATATTTTGCAGAGTACCCTGGGTATTACCTGACCGGTGACGGCGGCTACATCGATGACGACGGTTATCTGTTCGTCATGGGCAGAACCGATGATGTCATTAATGTGGCTGGCCACCGATTGTCCACGGGCGAAATGGAAGAGATCGTCGCCGCCCACGACAGCGTTGCCGAATGTGCGGTCATCGGCATCACCGATGCCCTGAAGGGCCAGTTACCGTTGGGCCTGGTCGTGCTCAAGGATGGCGCCGAGGTCGACCCAGACCTGCTTGAACGAGAGCTGATTGCATCAGTGCGCGGCCATATCGGCGCGGTTGCCTGCTTCAACCGCGCCATGGTGGTCGCCCGTCTGCCCAAGACACGCTCGGGCAAGATTCTGCGCGCCACCTTGCGTAAGATCGCCGACGGTGAGGCCTACTCGATCCCCTCCACCATTGAAGATCCCGCTGCGCTGTCGGAAATCGACGACCTGTTCAACACTGCCTGAGCCCAATTCAGGCCAGCACGGGGCAGTCTCCATGCCCCACCCCGCAAACCCCGACTTCTTTTCCGGTTCGCCGCACCTTAGATCCCGTTTATCTCAATACCGTTTTCCTCGGCTGGTAGCCGTGGGATGTTATGGATTGCAAAAATTCCAATAATTACAAACGGGGTTCAGACTCATGCAGGGTCCTCTTTTCTCGAAAAAGCCGGTCGCGCTCGCCGTCTCGGTTGCCTTGTCATCCCTAGCCACCTCGGCAGTGAAGGCGCAGGACGTCCCCTCCCAGAACGCGTCCAATGGCGTGCTGGAAGAGGTCGTTGTCACCGGCATTCGTTCCAGCCTCATGCGTGCCATGGACACCAAGCGCGACTCGGCAGGCGTGGTTGATGCGATCAGCGCTGAGGACATCGGTGACTTCCCGGACACCAACCTCGCGGAGGCGATGCAGCGCATTACCGGCGTATCGATCGACCGGGAGCGTGGTGAGGGTACCCGGATCACAGTTCGTGGCTTCGGGGGTGACTTCAACCTGGTCACATTGAATGGCCGCCAGCAGCCCGTTCACGATGGCGTCGGTCGCTCATTCGACTTCCAGGACATCGCCGCCGAAAGCGTCTCTGGTGTTGAGGTTTACAAGACCTCGATGGCCAATATTCCGACCGGTGGTATCGGCGCAACCGTGAACGTGTTGACTGCCAAGCCACTGGACAACCCCGGCCTGCGCACCAGCTTCAGTGCCAAGGCTGTTTATGACGAATCCACCCGCGAAGGCGACGAATACACGCCAGAAATCGGTGGCTTCATCTCTCAGACCTTCCTCGATGACACGGTCGGTATTGCCATTGGCGGTAGCTTCCAGGAGCGCCACAACGGTCAGGCGTCGGCTTACTCCGGGGGCTGGTTGTCCCGCGACGGCGACACCATCCCTGACAATGGCCTGAACGAAAACGTACCCGGCGCGGACGTCATTGCGTCCCTGCCCCGCCAAGTCGGCTACCAGCTCGACGAGTGGGAACGCACGCGTATCAATGGTCAGATCACGCTGCAATGGATGCCGATCGAAACGCTGACCGCGACCCTCGACTACAACATGGCCCAACTGGAGCTGGATCACCGCTACAACAACATGTCGCTCTGGTACAACCGCTCGGGCCAGCAAGGCATTTGGGATATCCAGAATGGTGTCGCCACACCGCTGGTCTACGGCGAAGCCAATGATGCACCAGACTTCCCGATGGGCGCTGGGGTCGATGCTTCCAAGAACGAGCGCGACAGCATCGGTTTCAATCTGGCCTGGGATCCGACCGATCGCCTGAGTCTGTTCTTCGACTGGCACGACTCCAGCGCAGAGCGCAATCCCAACAACGATCGTTTCGGCAGCTCCGCACTGCTGTCGATTGCGGCCTTTGGACGCACCTCCTCGGTCACCGATTGGCGCAACGAAGTGCCGATCACGACCACCACCGCCAGCGATCCGCTGTCGCCCGACGACATGAAAATCGTCGGTAGCGTTTTCAGCAATAGCTGGGCCGAGATGAACATCTCCCAGACCCGGTTTGGCGGTAGCTTCGACCTCACCGACACCCTCACCCTGGACTTCGGCCTGAGCGAGACGGAGCTGGATAACTTCGAATCCGGTAGTAATGTTCAGCGCAACACCTGGGGTGAGAACCAGGCCTCGGCCTTTGGTGCGATTGCCGACCTCATGGTGCCCGCGTCCCTCACTGGCATCTTCGAGGAACTGGGTGGTGGCGACCAGGTCAACAACAACTTCTTCATGTGGGATATGGAGGCCGTGGTTGATCGCGCCGAGTTCCTGCAGTCTCTCGACCCGAGCAACCCCGCCTATCTGGCTCCCGGTAGCCTGGATGGTGACTGTGGCACAGGGCTCTGTGCTGATTCTGACCCCGGCTTTGGCAACCAGCTCAAGGAAGACACCCTCGCGATCTACCTGCAGTTGAACTACTCCGGCGAACTGTTTGATCGCCCCTTCAATGCCCGCATTGGTTATCGCGAGGAAGAAACCGATGTGGTCGCCAGCGCCGAGTCTGTCACCTATACCCGCATTGAATGGGCGTCGCTAAACGAGTTCAACGCCATTGAGGCGGATGAAACCATCCCCTCGGGCCTCGAGGCGAGCTACCGGGTTCGACTGCCCAACATCGACTTCGACATCGAGATCATTGATGACCTGATCTTCCGTGCCTCTTGGTCTGAGTCGATCTCCCGCGCCCGCCCGGATCAGTTGCGTGGCAATCTGACCATCGGCAACATCCTGCGGGTGAACCAAGGTGAGTTTATCGCTGGAGGTACCGTCGGTAACCCAGGCCTGCTGCCTTACCAATCTGAAAACATCGATTTCTCACTGGAATGGTATTACGGCGAAGCCAGCTACGTGTCAGTGGGCTATTTCGATAAATCGGTTGAAAACTTTGTCGGTGTCTCGCAGGTTCAGGACGTAGTGCTCTTCCCGAACCTTGCGCACCCGGCACTGGGTCCGCTCTACGACGCCGCGATTGCAGCGCTTGGTCCCCAGGCGGTCAATCAGGATATCCGTGACTATATTTTCGCCAATTTCCCCGATGAGCCCGGCGTGGATGTGGCCAACCAGATCATCACGGGAGTTCAGGGTCGGGACGGCGCTGCGTTCTTCGATGTGGACACCAACGTCAACTCGGCGGACGTCGCCAATATCGATGGATGGGAAATTGCCTGGCAGCACAACTTCTGGGATACCGGTTTTGGTTTCCAGGCCAACGCCACCCTGGCAAGTGGTGACGCGGTGTACGACAACAGCTCGAACGATCCGTTCCAGTTCACCCTGCCCGGCCTGAGCGATACCCGTAACTTCGTGGTGTTCTACGAGAACGACTACTTCCAGGCACGGGCGGCTTACAACTGGCGCGACCAGTTCTTTACCGGCGGCACCGTGGACCCGAGCTATACCGAGGAATACGAGCAGTGGGATATCAGCGCCAGCTACGACTTCGGTGAATCGGGCTTCACGGCCTTTGTGGAGGGTATCAACGTCACCAATGAGACCTTCCGTAATAGCAGCCGCAACGTCAATCAGCTGCTTGAGGTTGGCGTCCTCGGTGCCCGCTACAACATCGGTTTCCGCTACAGCTACTGAGCGGTCAGTCCTCCCGAAAAAACCGCTCTCCGAGCGGTTTTTTTGTGGCTGTCATCTGCCTAAACTTACTGGTAATAACGATAAAAAAGTCTCGATAACCTATGGCCCGCGAACTAAAAACCTCGCCCCCATTGCAGGAAATCGTCATTGTTGGCGGCGGTACCGCGGGCTGGCTGACCGCGTGTGTGCTGGGCGCAGAGTTCGACCTGAGCGGCGGGCAGCTCGCCATCACAGTGGTGGAGTCACCCGACACGCCCCCCATCGGCGTTGGCGAAGGCACCTGGCCTTCCATGCGCTCTACCCTGCAAAAAATTGGCATCAGCGAAACGACCTTTGTTCGCGAGTGCCAGGCCTCGATGAAGCAAGGGACCTGGTTCAGAGATTGGATGTCGGGCCATGGGGACAGCTACTACCACCCTTTCACGCTACCCAAAGGCTATGAAGAGCTGAATCTTGCGGACTACTGGTTGGCGGGCCTGGCAGGTGAAATGCCCTTTAGCGAGGCAGTGACCGCACAGAGCGCAGTTTGTGATCACCAGGCGGCGCCGAAACAAATCGGCGTGCCCGAGTACGGCTATGTACTCAACTACGGCTATCACCTAGACGCGGGAAAGTTCGCCGACCTGTTGCGGCGTCACGCGACCGGCGTCCTGGGCGTCAGGCATACACTGGCAAACGTGGAAAGTGTCGACAGCGACACCAGCGGCGATATCGCTGCCCTCAACACCGACTGCGCTGGCCGGATCGCGGGAGACTTTTTCATTGATTGCAGCGGCATGCGCGCGTTGCTGATTGGTGAACACTTCGATGTGCCTCTCAAGCCCATTGATGATGTGCTGTTCAATGACCGGGCGCTCGCGCTGCAGGTGGACTACGAGCGCGAAGACAGCGCCGTCTCGGCCACGACTTGGTCGACCGCCCAGACTGCGGGCTGGGTCTGGGACATTGGCCTAAGGGAGCGACGCGGTGTGGGCTACGTTTTCTCCAGCCAGCACACCGATGAGCAGGAAGCGGCCCAGGTGCTGGATAGGTATCTGCAAGCGAATCGGCGCCCCGACGGCATCGGTGCGCTCACTCCACGTCTGCTGCGTTTTTCACCGGGTTATCGACAGACGCTGTGGCATCGCAATTGCGTGGCTGTCGGATTGTCGGCGGGCTTTGTTGAGCCCTTGGAAGCCTCGGCACTGGTACTCGTCGAAATGAGCGCCCGAGCCATCGCCGAACAATTGCCCGCAACGCGGACTGACATGGATGGCGTCGCCAGCCGGTTCAATCGCGAGTTCAGCTATCGATGGGCGCAGATTGTCGATTTCCTCAAGCTGCACTACGTGCTGTCCCAGCGCAACGACAGCGAGTACTGGCGCGATAATCGTAATCCTGAGACGATTCCCGCCTCGCTGGCCGAATTACTGGAATCCTGGCAGTCGCGGACTCCATGGCACCTCGACGAAACGCGTCGGGATGAAATGTTCCCGTCGGCGAGCTACCAATACGTGCTCCTTGGCATGGGCTTCCGCCCCTCCCGACCCTCGCTGCCTCGCCGACAGGCACCAGCAATGGCCCGGAGGGCTTCGGAGCTATTGCAGGAAGTACAAACCGAGCGAGCGCGCTTCCTGAAGCACCTGCCAAGCACGCGAAAGCTGCTGACCCAGGTCTCCGAGCAGCCTTTCGCCCTTCGTTGACCCTATTGGAATATTCATGAGCCAACTCGAAAAACTAAACAACGTCGCCCATGCGGACCTCCGCATCATCACCCGCCGTGGCGTGGAATTTGGCGACGACACCATGCTGGTACCCGTATACCCCAATGAAATGCGGGCCATGCAGAGCTGCTACCCACTACTGTTCTTCAAAGAAGAGTCAGACAACACCTTCCACCCGATCGCCCTACTCGGCTTCGAACAGAATGAAAACCTGTTCCTCAAGGGGGAAGCCTGGGACGCTCCCTACCTGCCGATGATCGCGCAGAAAGGCCCAATGATGATTTCTTTCGACAAGAGTGGCCCTGGTGGCAGCGAGCAAGCGGTCATGGCGATCGATGTTGAGCACGCCCGGGTCAGTCGCGACGAGGGCGAACCATTGTTCCTGGAGCAAGGCGGTAATAGCGAGTACCTCGATCGGCTTGCCCAGGTCATGGAGATGATTCATGTCGGACACCAGGCCAACGAGCGCTTCGTCACCCTACTCAATGAACTCGAGCTCATTACCCCTTGCAGCATGAAGATCACACTCAAAGACGGGTCCCGTCATGAACTGGGCGGTTTCTACATGATCGACGATGAAAAGCTCTCAGGCATGGATGGCGCGGCGTTGGATCCGCTCGCGAAAGAAGGGCTCTTGATGCCAGCCTTCATGATGATGGCCTCGATGTCACAGTTGCAGGCATTGATTAGCCGCAAGAACGCAACCCTCGACGAGGCTTAGTCGCAGTGACACTCAACCCGCCACCACCCATCAGGGAAATCAGCGCTGCGGAGGTCGACGAAGCAGCCCTGCTCGCTGATGAGCCCTGGGTGGTGCGGGGTTTGGCAAAAGACTGGCCCCTGGTTGAAGCGAGCCACGCACCGCAGGATTTTGTTCGCTATCTCAACGGTTTTTATCAGGGCAAACCGGTTTGCGCTTTCCTGGGTGAACCCCAGCATGGCGGTCGTTTCTTCTACAAAGAAGATATGTCCGCCCTGAATTTCGTAGTGGTTGATACCGGCCTCAATCAGGTCACAGACAAACTACTTGCCCTGCAAGACGAGCAACAGCCGCCAACGCTCTATGTGGGGTCAACCCATATCGACACCTGGCTACCCGGACTGCGCGTCGAGAACGACCTACCCATGCTGCCGAAGGATGCATTGGTCAGTTTGTGGATGGGTAACCGCAGCCGGATCGCCGCGCATTTTGACTATCCGCGGAATCTCGCGATCTGCGTCATGGGGCAGCGCCGATTTACGGTGTTCCCTCCGGAACAAGTTGAAAACCTTTATATCGGCCCCTGGGACCTGACCCCTGCGGGCCAACCCATCAGCCTGGTTGATTTCTCCAACCCCGATCTGTCGCGTTTTCCACGGTTCGAGCAAGCCTGGCAGAGCGCCATGACAGCCGACCTTGAACCTGGAGACGCGGTGTATCTGCCCGGCATGTGGTGGCACCAGGTTGAAAGCCTCGCGGCCATCAACGGTTTGATCAACTACTGGTGGAGCGAAACCCCCGCGGTGTACGGCACACCGACCGATGCCTTCAACCATGCATTGCTGTCGATACGCGCTATGCCACGGCAACAACGGCAGGCTTGGCGTGCCTTTTTCGATCACTACGTGTTTGCTGAGGACGACTCGCACCTTGAGCACCTGCCAGTATCGGCCCAGGGACGACTAGGACCGCTCGGCAGCAACGAGGCGAGGCAGCTTCGCAGCCAGCTCATTAACGCACTCAAACGCTAGACTGGAGTGAAACCACTTGGATATGCCTGCTTCACCTGATCGTTCGATTCGCAAGGTAGTCATTGCTGGCGGCGGCACCGCAGGCTGGATGGCTGCCGCCGCGTTATCTCACTTGGTTGGGAAGAAACTGGACATCACCCTGATCGAATCTGATGCGATTGGTACTGTCGGCGTTGGCGAGGCGACCATTCCTACCATCCTCACCATCAATCGCTTGCTGCAGATACCCGAACCTGAATTCATCCGCGAAACCCGCGCAACATTCAAACTCGGCATCCAGTTCGAAAATTGGCGAACACCAGGGGAGCAGTACTTCCACTCCTTCGGTGACACGGGCAAGGGGTGTTGGGCCTGCGGCTTCCATCACTTCTGGTTACGTGCACAACAGGAGAATCTCGCGGGCGACTACGGAGACTATTGCCTGGAGCTCCAGGCAGCGCTGGCCAAAAAATTCGCGGTGAGCACCGACCCCAAGCTCAATTACGCCTATCACCTGGACGCGACCCGCTACGGACAATACCTGCGCAAGCTGTCAGAACGTCAGGGCGTGAAACGTGTGGAGGGCCTCATCGAGCAGGTGGAGCTCGACCCAACCACAGGCGACATTAGGCAACTACATACCGATCGCGGGGCCAGTATCGATGGCGACCTGTTCATCGACTGTACCGGGTTCCGCGGCTTGCTGATCGAGCAGGCACTGAAGACGGGTTTTGATGACTGGTCCGATGTATTACCCAGCAATCGTGCGCTGGCGGTACAAAGTGAGCTTCAGGGAGAGCCCATTCCCTATACACGTGCCATTGCGCATGCTGGTGGCTGGCAGTGGCGGATCCCATTGCAGCATCGCGCGGGCAACGGTTTGGTCTACAACAGCGACGCCTACTCTGATGATGAAGCGCTGGCGCTGTTATTGAGCCACATTCCGGAGCAAACCATCACCGAACCGCGGCCGATCCGCTTCACCACCGGACAAAGGCGTCAGTACTGGCACAAGAACTGCATCGCAATCGGTCTCGCCAGTGGGTTTATCGAGCCGCTCGAATCGACCAGCATCCACTTCATTCAGAATGGCATTATGTGGCTGTTGCTGATGTTCCCGGAAGCGGGCATCAACGACAGCACGCGGCAGGAGTACAACAGCAAACTGCGCCGTGAAGCCGAGCACATTCGCGATTTCATCGTATTGCACTATCACCTGAACGAACGGCACGGGGACCCTTACTGGGATCATCTTCGCAACATGCCCATCCCGGACTCGCTGGCACACCGGATGACGCTGTTCCGTGAAAGTGGCCGGGTGTTCAAACCGCAGGATGATGTGTTTGCCGAGAATTCATGGGTGCAGGTGATGATGGGCCAGGGTTTGCGACCGCAGCAGTACCACAATATCGTCGACGCTCTGAGCACAGAACAGCTCAAGGCCATGATGCAGCAAACCCAGGCACAGGTCAGTGCCGGTGCGCAAAGGCTACCCCAGCACGGGGAATTTGTACGTCGCTACGCTCAGCAATGACGCATCAGAGACCCATAAAGAGATCCAAAAAAAACGCGCCGATTGGCGCGTTTTTTTATGGGCTAGCATTGCTGGCTCAGGGCAAATACCAGCGCACGTTGTCGAGCCGGTAAACAGTACCACTGGCGCCACCAATCGCGGGGATGACCACGATACCCGTGTTGACCTTGCTCAGGTCGAGCCCGCCTGCAACCAGATCAGCGACTGCAAACTCTACTGTCTCCCAGCCCGCCTGACCCGCATTACCGATATTCTGGTCACCCGAGGTACAGGGGAAGCCACAGTCAGCCTTGGCGAACATATCGCCCGCAGGTGGCGTCATGACATAGATATCAAAGGCGAGGAAACCGTCGGCATAAGCGGAGAGGTCAATCGGATCGGTTGCGAGGATCAGGCCAGCGTTCGCATCGCTCGAATGCATCACCTCGAGTACCGTGCCCCGCTCAGCGTCCTCAACCTGCATCCAGCCCAGGCTCGGACAACCATCGGGATCGTCAGGACAGGAGCTGAAACCGATGGCTTCATCGTAGGCGCTGATGGTGAAACCAGCCTGAGCCATGCCCATGTCCAGTACCGGGGTTTCCAGCGACGCGACGGGGCCACCGCCACCGTCGCTGCCACCCAGACCATCAGGGCCTGTCCAGAAGATGTTGTCGAGACGGTAGACAACCCCATCGGTCTCCCCAAAGGCCGGGAAGATCACCAGACCATTGCTGATGTTGGTCAGATCCAGACCCGCGTTGACGAGGTCCAGCACAGGAATCTGTACAGTCTCCCACCCGTTGGAGCCGACATTGCCCAGCGGCTGGTCCGCGGCCCCGCAGGGGAAGAAGCAGTCGACCTTGGCCAGGAAGCCAGCGCTGTTGATGCCGTTTGCTTCGACCTTGATATCGAACTGGACAAAGCCAGAGAGATAGTCACTCACATCGCGACCCGACGGCGTGCTGAAGAAAATACCGGCAAACGGTCCGCCGTGGCTCGCCTCCAGTACCGTGCCTCGCTCGTCATCTTCGACCAGGGCTGTCGTCACACTCGGGCAATCGGCGAAGGGGTTGCAGTCCGCGTAACCGAGCGCTTCGTCGAAGGCCACGATACCGCCCTCAAACAACTCACCCACCATACCGTCGTCAAACACGGTAATCGGTGGGAGCGCCGGGGCACCACCGCCATCGGACTCTTCCACCTCATAGCGCACATTGGCGACCTGGAAGGTGTAACCCTGCTGATCACCGAAGGTTGGGAACAGGACCAGACCGGCATTGACACGGGTCAGGTCGAGCCCAAGCGACGCCAGTTCGGCCACAGAAAACTCGAAGGAAGTCCAGGTTCCCGGGGTATAGCCCGTGAGATCCAGCACCTGATCGCCAGTCGAACAGGGGAAGAAGCAATCGACCTTCCAGATCATGCCCGCTTCGACAGTCCCGGGGGGCACGTTGATATCAAACTTCAGCTTGCCCTCAGCAGCGAAATCGCTGAGATCAACACCACCTGCAGAGCCCCAGAAGAACACCCCATCCTCGCCATCGGGCTGGAAGAAAACTTCAAGCGCGGTGCCGATATCGGGATCCCCGGAGTCGGTCGCAGTCCAGGTAATGTGGTTGCTGGTGTTACCGTCGTTGCAGTAATCGGTGAAGCCGGTACCAGTGTCAGAGCCACAGATGCCCTTATCCCAGAGAGGTCCGGTCGCCCCATCGATGAATACGGGGACGAAAGCGCCATCGACCTCGCCACCAGGCGGTCGAATACCGCACCCGTTACGAGCCGGGTGGCCACAGGACAGCTTGATGTTGTCGACCTTGACGCTGGCCGCAGAGGTCGGCTCAAGTACGAAGAAGCTAACAATACTGCTGGTGTCGAGCGCCTGGTCACCACTGTTGGCCAGCAAGTCGTTGACCTTCACGTGATAGGTAAACCACTGGTCCAGCGGCATGTCGCTGACCGGCAATTCCTTGAACCCGAGCGCGGGGAACCCACTGTCCATCTTGATCAAGATAGAGCTGTCGAGATCGGTACCGGCACTGTCGATGTACATGTCGAACGACAGCGAACCGGCATGAAGCTCGAAGAAATTGGGGTTGTTGCCGAAGCCGAACAGCTCGGTGGGCTCGCCGTCGACCATATTCAGCGAGATGTTGCCGGAGTTGGAGGTGATCACCTCGATCACTGTGCCGCGTCCTTCCTCGGCAACCTCCATGAAGCTCAGTGAGCCCTCGTTGTTCCAGAAGGAGTTCACCGCCAGCGGGCGATCGATGACCTCTCCCCCGACGTTCCAGCTGAAGGTCTCAGCCATGTCGGTGTACAGCGCAAAGCTGTCTTCGAACGGCGCCTGAGCATCCGGTCGCTCGAGATCCCGGTTGGCGTTTGAGTTACAGCCGTTGCCGCCGGGCTCGTTGTAAGAGCACTCGTAGACACGAACGTAGTCAACGACCATCGATGAAGGAATGTCACCGGGCTCTACCGGGCCGGGCAGATTGCCACCAACCGCCAGGTTCAGGATCAGGTAGAACGGCACATCAAACGGCGCGTCGCCCGTGCCGGCCTTGTAACCCTCGGATGTGCTCTCGTAAAAATAGGTGTAGTAGTGATCAGAACCGACGGTCAGGATGTGTCGGTCGTCAACAAACCAGCGGATTTCATCCGCCTCCCACTCGATCGCATAGGTGTGGAAACCACCCGCCGGGTCATCGACCTCTACATCGGTACCGGTCTGCTGATTCAGCGGCCACGGGAAGCCATAGTGCAGCGTTTGGAAGGTTCGCTCCTGGTCGGTCTCGGCGTTGACCACTTCCATGATGTCGATCTCACCGATCGCAGCCCATGTTGTATAAGGAGAATCGGTTGGCAGTAACCAACCGGCGGTCCAGAGACCCTGGCCACCCGCCGCTTGCGCGCGCATTTCAACGCGGCCATAGGTGAAATCAAACTTGTTGGCGGTTCGAATACGGGCGGAGGTGTATGGGAACCCTTCAACCACTTCTTCTGACTTTGCTGTGATGGTCAGAAAACCATCCGCCACGGTAGCGTTCTCAGCGAGATACCACTGCTGTTCGTTATTACCCCAACGCACCAAGCCAAACTCAGAACCGTCTCCAAGCTGTGGTGACCAGTTGGCGGTGTTCAGCGTGTCGCCGTCAAACTCATCGCTCCACACCAGACGCCACTCGTCTTCAGCAGCCGGGAAGAACGGCGTGTTATCGACCTCATTCGCACCACCACCGCCGCTACAGGCCTGTAGAAGTGGCAGGACCAGTGCAGGCGCAGAGAGGCGAGCAATATCGCGCAAATCTCGGAACATCGGGGACCCCATTAATCGCTATTATGGTTTTATGACTTCGGACCTTATCCCACAAGCAACGCACGCAGATAACCGAAACGCGACGATTGGGACCTCTCACGGGACAAGGCGGATCCTGTCTTTCCGCGCCTCTACAAGCGCTCAGGAAAGGATGTGTTGGATTGCACCTCGGTAGTTCCGACTGACCTTCAATGCAGCGCCATTCCCCAGGTTAAGCAACGCCTCTCCCTTGGGCAGGGAGTCCACGGACTGCACAGCCCGAAGGTTCACAATGGTAGATCGATGAATGCGCACAAAATCTTCAGGTAACTTCTGCTCGAGTTCCTTCATGGTCGAGCGCAGGATGAATGTCTCGCCCAAAACGTGCACGCACATATAGTCTCCCGCCGCCTCGACCCAGGCAATGTCGGCAAACTCTACCAAGCGAGTTTGTTGACCATCCTTGATCGGCAAACGACGCAGGTCCGTTGATGATGTGATTTGCGCCGCTTTCTGTCCGGAGAGTCCACCGAGCGCATCCAGAGCCGCGCCCTTCGATTGCCCGCCGGCGCCCTCGACCATGTCGCTGATGCGGCGAGCACGCACCTGCGCCCTCGCCCGATCCACCGCATCGAGTACCCGCGCTTCCGTAAACGGCTTGAGAATGTAATCGACAGCGTTGTGCTCGAAAGCGGTCAGTGCATGATCCTCGTGAGCGGTGGCAAAAATTAGCACGGGCATGTCGTCACCCTGCAATTCGCGCACGACACCGAAGCCATCGAGACCAGGCATATTAATGTCGAGAAACAGCACATCTACCGACCGCCGCTGAAGTGCTCGCACCACATCTCGGCCATTGCGGAAACGCAGAATCTCATCGATCCCTTCCGCCATCGATACCAATGACTCCAGATAATCCAGCGCGAGCGGCTCGTCATCGACGAGGGCGACAACCATGCCTTCCAATGTGCTCATATGACCTCCGTCGCGGGCACCGCAAGATCGACCCGGCACCCACCGAGGCCAGATTCGCCCATCTGCATTCTGAATCGTTCTCCAAACAGGGTCTTCAACCGCTCGCGAGTGTTGGTCAGCCCGATGCCACTCGAAGACCGGTCCTGTGCCGCGCTGTCGATCGCCTCGCAATCCGCACCGCTGTCCTCTACTGACAGTAATAGATATGGCGCGTCCATGGACGCCGACAATCGAATAGTGCCGCCGGACTCTGCCCGGGCGATCGCATATTTGATGGCGTTCTCTACCAACGGCTGCAACAACATGCTGGGAATCGCCATTTCCTCTGTCTCGGCGGCGATGTCGTATTCGATGGTCAGCCGGTCAGGGAAACGCACCTGCTCGATCTGGAGATAGAGCTTGAGCGTGTCAATTTCCTCTCTGAGACTCACCAGCGTCGCCCGATCCCCCTGCAGTGAGTAGCGCAGGAAGTCACTCAACAGCGCCGTCATTTGCAAGGCCTGCTCGGACCTGCCTACCTTGATCAGTGACATCACCGAATTCAGGGTGTTGAATAAAAAATGTGGATTCAGTTGGTAGCGCAGCAGCGCCATTTGGGCGTCACGGGCTTCGGCCCTCGCTTCAGCTCTCCCCAGGGCTTCGATTCGCTTCTGTGAATCGATCAGAAACAGCGCCTCCTGCTCCCGCTGCAGCAATTGGTAGTACTTGATGCCGTGATACATCGCCGCCCAGGTCAGAAACACAAATATCGACGGGAAGATCCAACCTCCCAATTCCATCCACAGCTCGAAGGCGCCAGTTAACTGGACAAACAGCAGCAAGCGGGCAAAGGCCCACAGAGAGGACAGCACGAATACCGCTGTGATAATGGCCATCATCCTGGGCCGCAGCGACCAGTGCCACACCGTCCTGAAGACAGCTCGCATCGGCAGGCACAGCAACATGCCCATGACCGACTGAGCGAGATTGTGCGCCAAATAAATCGTATCGAATTGATCGTACGGAAGACTCAGGCTCAGGTAAGTCACCAGCGAAATACCCAACCAGCCGGCCACATTGAGTGTCCAGAACAGGGATTCGGAGCGATCAAATAATCGGATGTAGCGGCTTTGCTTCATGGCGTGCCAACCAATATGTAGTTTTATTACTTTTTGCGACTCTTATTGACGCAAAAATACAATTTAGTGTTATTTTTAGTCAAACCTACGTCATCGCCGGGGGCGACCATGCATCCTGAGATAGAACGCATCACTGCTGAGATCGAAGCACGCAGCCAACAGACTCGCAACGATTATCTCGACGACCTTGATGCCATGGCATCAAACCGACCGACCCGGGAGACGCTGAGTTGCGGCAACCTTGCCCACGGATTCGCGGCCTGCAGTCAAACCGACAAGAACACCATCAAATTGATGGAGGCCGCCAATGTCGCCATCGTCACGGCATACAACGACATGCTGTCCGCCCACCAGCCCTATGCGGATTATCCCGACCGCATCAAAGCGGCCTTGGCAGGGGTCGGTTCAACCGGCCAGGTCGCCGGGGGCGTACCCGCCATGTGCGATGGGGTAACCCAGGGACAACCCGGCATGGAGCTGAGTCTATTCAGCCGCGACGTCATCGCCCACGGTACAGCCGTCGCCCTCTCACACCAGATGTTCGATGCGATGCTCATGCTCGGCATCTGCGACAAGATTGTGCCCGGCATGTTGATGGGCGCGTTGGCTTTCGGCCATCTGCCGGCGATGTTTATTCCTGCCGGACCCATGCCTTCGGGCCTGCCCAACAAGGAGAAAGCCCGAGTACGGCAACTGTTTGCCGAGGGCAAAGTCGGCAGGGAGGAGCTGCTCGAGGCCGAAAGCGCGTCTTATCACAGCCCCGGGACCTGTACGTTCTACGGCACTGCCAACTCCAATCAGGTCATTCTCGAGGCGCTGGGCCTGCAGCTGCCGGGCAGCTCCTTTGTCAATCCAGGCACTGAGTTACGCGACGCGCTGACCGAATTTGGCGCCCAGCAAGTCACCCGATTGACCGCACTCGGGCAGCAGTATGTGCCCATCGGGCGGATGATCGATGCACGCGCCATCGTCAATGCCATGGTGGCCCTGCTCGCTTCCGGCGGATCCACCAACCACTGTATCCACCTGGTCGCCATTGCCCGGTCGGCGGGGCTGCTGGTCAACTGGGACGACTTTGACACAGCTTCTCGAGTGTCGCCGCTGCTCGCGAGGGTGTATCCCAATGGCACCGCGGACATTAATCATTTCCACGCGGCTGGGGGCACTGCGCTGCTGTTTCGTCAATTGGTCGACGCGGGGCTGATGCATGGCGACACCCAAACCTGTCTCAATAAGCCCTTCGCAGAGTTTGTTGCTGAGCCGACACTCGAAGGCGGTCAGCTGAGCTTCCGGCCTCCCGTCGCGCAGTCGCTCGATACGGCGGTGCTCAGTGACACCGCGACACCATTTGCCAACGAAGGTGGCCTGAGACTGATGACCGGCAACCTCGGTAGAGCAGTGATCAAGGTTAGCGCCGTGGCACAGGAACACCTCAAGGTGCGGGCACCCGCTGTGGTCATTGAGGACCAGCACGCGCTGAAGGCGCTATTCGATGCTGGCGAGCTCGACAGAGATGTCGTCGTCGTTGTGCGCTTTCAGGGTCCATCTGCCAATGGCATGCCTGAGTTGCACAAGCTCACTCCCGTACTCGGGGTACTTCAGGATCGCGGTCACAAGGTGGCGCTCGTCACCGATGGACGTATGAGCGGCGCCAGCGGCAAGGTACCCGCAGCCATCCATCTGGTACCGGAAGCCAAACTGGGCGGCCCGTTGGCGAAAGTGCGCGACGGCGATATGGTGCAGTTGGATGCCACGACGGGCGAGTTAACGTTAGAAGTACCCGAGGCGGAGTTGGCAGCGAGAACCGACGCAAACTGCCCCGAGGTGCCGCGCACCGTTGGCCGCGGGATGTTCAGTAACATGCGTGACATCGTGACCAGCGCCGAAACTGGCGGCAGCTTTCTTTATCGCGAGGTGAATTGACCCTGATGAGCGAGCCAACCTGGCATTTGGTGGGTGATATCGGTGGCACCAATGCGCGCTTTGGACTTGTGCACGCCGGGGCCGCGCGCTACCAGCACATCGCCACCTACCAGGTGCGGGACTACCCCGACTTTTCTGATGTACTCGGGCATCTCGACAATGATGTGCGCAAACTCGATGTCGCGCGCCATCCCATTGGGCATGTGTGCCTCGCCGTCGCAGGGCCTCCTCATCGCGACAATGTCAGTTTTACCAATTCCAACTGGCAGTTCACGCGCGATCTTGTGCGCGAGAAAACCGGCGCGAATAAAGTGGTGATCATCAACGACTTCGCAGCCACGGCTCGCGCACTACCGGCGCTGGACAACAGTGAACTCATACAGATTGGTGGTGGTCAGGCGCGCCCCAACAGCATGCGCGCCACCCTGGGACCGGGCACGGGTCTCGGCGTCGCCGCATTGGCGCCGATGGATCAGGGTCCCCCACTGGTGATCGCCGGGGAAGGCGGACACGTCGATTTTGCGCCAGTGACCGACGTCGAGGCGGCTATCCTCAAGCACCTGCGCGCTCGCTTTGGCCGGGTCTCCATCGAACGCCTCTGCTGCGGCAACGGAATCAGTAACATCTATCAAGCCCTCGCACACCACCGGGCCTCGCCCGCCACATTGCTGAAACCTGCCGACATCGGTGAAGCTGCTCGCCAGGGAGATCCGCTTGCGGCGGAAACCATGGCGATGTTCTTTGCCATCTTGGGCGCCGCAGCAGGTAATTTCGCACTCACTTTCGGGGCGCTGGGAGGCGTCTATATCGCGGGCGGCATCGCACCGCGTTATCTCGACCTACTGCGCGCCAGCGATTTCCGCGCCCGATTTCTGGCCAAAGGCCGCTACGCTGACTACCTCGCCGACATTCCCACCTTTGTGATCACCCACGAGGGCACAGGGTTGCTGGGCGCCACCCTCACACTCGAGGACCTGTTATGACGACCCTGCCTGATCGCTACGCCTTTCTCGACAACGCACTGGTGGTGCCAGTGATGGTCATTGACCGTATCGAGCACGCAGTCCCACTTGCTCGAGCGTTGGTCGAGGGTGGGCTCACCAACCTGGAGATCACGCTCCGTACCGATTGCGCACTGGACGCGATACGGGCCATTGTCGATCAAGTACCGGATGCCGTGGTCGGTGCGGGTACAGTACTCAACATCGCCCAGCTCGAGTCTGCGCTGGCAGCAGGGGCCGAATTCATCGTCAGTCCCGGTATGACTGAGGCCCTACTCAGCCGCTGCGCAGCGCAGCAAGTCGCCTTGCTGCCCGGGGCGGTCACAGCCTCAGAGGTGATGACCGCATTGGCACACGGCTTCAGCGTTCTCAAGTTTTTCCCGGCGGGGACTTCAGGTGGGCCCGGTGCGATCAAAGCCCTCGGAGGCCCTTTCAAGGACGTACTGTTTATGCCGACGGGCGGCGTCAACCCCGACAATCTCGCCGACTACCTGTCACTGCCAAACGTACTTGCCGCCGGCGGTTCGTGGATGATTCCGCAACAATTGGTAGCCGACGCTGACTGGCCGGCCATCACAAGACTCGCGCGTGAAGCTGTCGCTCTCGCCGCCGATTATGCTCACTGAGGACACCACCATGGCACCTGTCGATCTGATCATTTTTGGCGCCGCTGGCGATCTTTCTGCGCGAAAACTGTTCCCCGCGCTGTTCCAACTCGATCGCGCCGGACTGCTGCCCGATGACTTGCGTATCGCTGCCATTGCTCGCGAAGACGTGTCGGTGGAGCTGGCCCTCGAGACATTGCGCGAGCGAATGACCTCCTACATGGGGGTTCACGCGCCCAGCGCCGAAGAGTGGCAGCACTACACGCGGTTGTTCAGCTACATCTCGATGGATTTCTCCAAGCCGGATCAATACACCCGACTCAAGGAGTGGCTCGACGATGATCGAATCAGCCTGTTCTATCTTGCGACGCCACCGAGCCTCTTCGCACCCATCTGCACACACCTCGATACCGAAAACTGCCTGACCGGCGACTGCCGTATTGTGCTGGAGAAGCCAATCGGCGAGAGCTTCGAGAGCGCTCGAGAAGTCAATGAAATCCTGGCGGAGCACTTCCCCGAGAACTCGATTTACCGTATCGATCATTACCTGGGCAAAGAGACGGTCCAGAATCTGCTGGTGCTGCGATTCGCCAACCGTTTCATCAACAGTCAGTGGGATCACAGCCACATCGATCATGTGCAGATTACCGTCGGGGAGATCGTAGGTATCGAAGGACGTTGGTCCTATTACGACCGAGTCGGCCAGCTGCGAGACATGGTGCAAAACCATTTGATGCAGCTGCTTTGCCTCGTCGCCATGGAGCCGCCCAACAGCCTCGAAGCCGAAAGTATTCGCGACGAGAAGGTCAAGATCGTCAAAGCCCTGCGCCCCATCGATCCGGCCTCAGTGGGTGACCATGTTGTGCGCGGGCAGTACACCCAAGGCTGGTCGTCCGGTCATGCGGTACCCGGCTATATGGATGAAAGTGGCTCAGAGAACGCCACCAGTGACACGGAGACGTTTGTTGCCATCAAGGCCCATGTCGATAACTGGCGCTGGGCGGGCGTGCCGTTCTACCTGCGAACCGGAAAACGCATGCCTGAGAAGGTCACGGAAATTACCATCCAGTACAAAGAACTACCCCACAATATCTTCACCCAGGGCGCGAATGCACCCAACAAACTGATTATTCGATTGCAGCCCAATGAAGGCATCGAAATGCGCATGATTTCCAAGCGACAAAGCCTCAAAGAAAAACTGTCGCTGCAGAGTCATACGCTCAACCTGGACTTTCTCGATTCCAACGACGGCGAACGGATTCCCGACGCCTATGAACGACTGTTTCTCGATGCCATCAACGGCGACCAGTCCCTGTTTGTCGGCCGACAGGAAATCGAGGAGTCCTGGCGCTGGTGTGATCAGTTGATCAGTGCCTGCAAGGCACAAAATATCGAGGCGCGCCCCTACCACGCCGGCTCCTGGGGTCCCGCACGTGCGGAGCTGCTGATCGAAAAAGACGGACGCAGCTGGCATGTCTGAGCATCAATTCGCCGCACGCCACGAACTGGACCGGGGCCTGGCCGATGACGTCGCCGACAAACTCACCGCCGCCATCAACGAGCGCGGCCGCGCCTCGCTGGTGGTATCCGGCGGCAGCACACCCAAGGGGTTTTTCGCCCTGTTGAGCGAGCGGGATTTGCCCTGGGAAAAAGTGACGATTCTGGCGGCGGATGATCGCTGGGTCGCGCTCAGCGATCCCGCCAGTAATGAAACGATGATTCGCGAACATCTGATGGTCGGACCCGCAGCGGGCGCCACCCTGCTGTCGCTGGTATCAGCCTACCCCGATAGCGCAAAAAATTTATCGGATGTGACTGCCGCCTTGTCGGCGTTGCCGACTTTTGATGTTGTGATCCTGGGCATGGGGCTCGACGGGCACACCGCCTCGTTGTTTCCCTGCAGCGAACAACTCGATGTGGGATTAACCACAACTGCGCCTGCGCTCATGACCACGCCGACCACGGCACCTCACCGGAGGGTCAGCCTGTCCCGTGCACGCCTGGCAGATTGCCGCGCAGGGCTCGTACACATCACAGGGAAAGACAAGCTCGCGGTGTTCCAGCGCGCCCAGGCGACACTCGACACTGCGCAGGCGCCAGTCGCCGCCTTCCTTGGCGGCGAAAACCCCTTCAAGCTTTGGTACGCGCCATAACCAACGCGGTATCCAGCATACGGTTGGAGAAGCCCCATTCGTTGTCATACCACGACAACACCTTGACTAAACGGCCTCCCGCGACGCGGGTGTGGTTGGCGTCGAAGTTGCTAGACGTGGTGGTGTGATTGAAATCGATCGACACCAGCGGCTGGGTGTTGCAAGCCAATACGCCCAGCTGATCCTCCGCCGCCGCATGCCCGACGATGTGATTGACCTCTTCAACAGTGGTGTCCCTGGCAACGGTGAGTGTCAGATCCACCAACGAGACGTTCAGCGTGGGCACTCGCACAGCGAGCCCATCGAGGCGCCCCGCCAGCTCGGGCAGTACCAAGCCGATCGCTGCCGCAGCCCCGGTCTTGGTGGGAATCAAGCTTTGGGTAGCCGACCGTGCACGGTAGACATCTTTGTGGCAGACGTCGCTCAGATTCTGGTCATTCGTGTAGGCGTGCACGGTGGTCATCAGACCATGCTCGATACCGAGGGCCTCGTGAATCGGTTTGACCATCGGCGCAAGACAATTCGTTGTGCAGGACGCATTGGACACAACGACGTGGTCAGCCGTGAGATCCTGATGATTAACACCGTAAACCACTGTCAAATCCGCACCCGTCGCGGGCGCGGACACCAACACTTTTTTGGCCCCGGCCCGGAGGTGTGCTTCCGCCGCATTGCGGCTGGTGAATCGACCCGTGCACTCGAACACCACATCGACATCGAGATCAGCCCAGGGCAATTCATCGGGATTGGCACACGATGACAGTGGGATCATGTCTCCGTCGACACAGAGATGTCGTCGCTGAATAGAAACCGGCTTGTGGAATGGACCATGGGTTGAGTCGTACTGAGTCAAGTGCGCATTGACCTCGACCCCACAGAGATCGTTAATCCCGACGATGCGAATTTGGCGGCGGTATTTCTCGCACTCGTACAGTGCCCGTAGTACGTTTCTGCCAATGCGGCCGTAGCCGTTAATCGCCACTCGGATCGGTTCTGACATTGCCTTTCCCCCCAGATAAGACGTCGCGTTTCGCCGCCCACAATAAGTAGTAAAGTTACAAATATGTGTGTATTTTTCTAATTATGTGGATTATTGCTAAAAATACTACATCTTTTTGGTGCCAGCGTCCTACGCTTTATGCACGTGTATTCGGAGATTTTTTGTCATGAGCGAATCAGAGGCCTCAGCCGGTACCGAGGACAACGACCTGCTATCAACACTGATGACCGCCATGCCATCCATGAGCAAATCTGAAGCCAAGGTAGCCGCGATCGTGCTTGACGACCCCGAGCGGGTAACCGGCCTCAGCATCGCCGCGCTGGCAAAAGAAGCTGGCGTGAGTGAACCCACGGTCAATCGCTTCAGCAAGAAGTTCGGCGCGTCAGGATTTCCTGACTTTAAACTCCGGTTGGCACGCGCCGTCGTGCCGGGCGTTCGCTATGTCAGTCAGGCCGTGAATGCATCGGACTCGATCGATACCGTTGCCCGTAAGCTGTTCGACAACACCATCAAAGATTTGCTCGCGACTCGGGAAGCACTTCCCAGCGAGGCCCTCGGCACGGCTGTCAGCCTGCTCGCCTCGGCGCGCTCAGTCACTTTTGTAGGGCTGGGGACTTCCGCCGCTGTGGCTCGTGACGCTGAACATAAGTTTCTGCGCTTTGGCGTACCTGTCAGCGCCCACACAGATCCGGTCACCCTGCGCATGCTGGCCGCAGGGGCCCAGGCGGGGGATGTGTTTTTTCTGATCTCCCACACGGGCCGTACCAAAGTGCTGCTCGAGTTGGCCGAGTTGATTCAGCACAACGGTGCCACATTGATTTCGATGACATCGCCAGATTCTGCACTGGCAGTGCGCAGCGACTGCGCGCTCGGGCTCAAAGTAGAAGAAAACACCGAACAGTACTTGCCGATGTCTTCAAGAATTGTGCAGCTTGTCATCCTCGATGCGCTGGCAGCGGGTATCACGCTGGCGAAAGGACCGGCGTTTCTCGACCACCTCGCAAAATTGAAGAACAGCCTTAAAGACACTCGACTCAGCAACAGCCACGAACGTCAGGCCCGTCGCCCACGCAAGACACGAGGATAGCGCCATGGATACCACCAAACTGAGGGCAAATGTGCGCCTGTTGGGCGCGATGCTGGGAGAGATCATCAGTAGCAGTGAAGGCCCTGCCCTGCTCGAGGCCGTTGAGGCCATTCGCAAGCACTCCAAGCAACTGGGAGACCACCAGTCGCTGAATTCCCTGCATGCCATGCTCGCCGAACTCGAAGATGACGAGATGCTGGTGATTGCCAGAGCATTTGCACAGTTCCTGAATCTCGCCAACATCGCTGACCAACACCACACCACGGCCCGAGACACCGCACCACTTCACGCCGCTGACGCCACACTCAAGCATGCTATCGACAAACTCGCGGGACGTTTCGATGCACCAGCGATTCTCGACGCGGTCAACGCCATCGATATCGACCTGGTGTTGACGGCCCACCCGACCGAAATCACCCGACGTACACTGATCTATAAACACGGACAGATTGACACATGCCTCGCCCAGCTCGACAGCAGTGACCTGTTGGACAGCGAGCGACAGAGCCTTCAGCAACGACTGCGTGAACTCATCGCCCAGCTCTGGCACACAGACGAATTCCGTATCGATCGACCTACTCCGGTGGAAGAAGCCAAGTGGGCTTTCGCGGTGGTCGAAAACTCGCTCTGGGACGCCCTGCCGGCTTTTGTCCGCACAGTGGAGTCGGTATTGGAAGACTGCGGCATCCCCGCACTCCCAGAAGACTGGCACCCAGCACAGATCTCCAGCTGGATTGGCGGTGACCGCGATGGTAACCCCAACGTCACGGCCGCCGTCACTCAAGAAGTACTTTTGCTGGCTCAGTGGCAGGCCTGTGAGCTCTTCCTCCGCGACCTGCATCCACTGCATGAAGAACTATCGGTAAAGCCGGCAACTCCAGTCCTGTGCGCAATGGCGGGGCCTGCGCGTGAACCCTACCGAGCCGTGCTCAAACAGTTGCGGGCGCGCCTGGAACAACAACAGTCTGCCATCAAGAATGCGCTTGATGGATTAACCCCTGCGCCAACACCACTGTCACAGGAAGAACTGCTCCGCCCGCTGCAGGCCTGTAAGGATTCCCTGCTGGCATCTGGTCTTGCTGTCGTTGCCGATGGGCGGCTCAAGGATATGCTGTGCAAGGCGCACAGCTTCGGTCCCCATCTACTCCGACTGGATATTCGCCAGGAAAGTTCGCGCCATACGGCGGTCCTGAGCGCACTGACTGAGTCACTGGGTGTGGGCGACTATGCCCAGTGGGACGAAGCCCAACGGGCTGAATGGCTGCGTAACGAACTGAGCAATCCCCGACCGCTGATTCCCCACCATTGGTCGCCTGATGATGAAGTCGCCGAAGTGATTCACTGCTTCGAAACCATTGCCCAGACAGCACCCGCAGCACTGGGTTGCTACGTCATTTCGATGGCCCGCGCGCCCTCAGACGTACTCGCCGTGCAGCTGCTACTGAAGGCCACAGGTGGCCCAGTGGACCTTCCGGTGGCGCCGCTGTTTGAAACCCTTGACGACCTGAACAACGCCGCTGGCGTGATCGAGTCACTGCTCAACGACGCCAGCTATGTCGCCCGCGCCAATCACGCGCAAACGGTCATGATCGGTTATTCAGACAGCGCCAAGGATGCGGGCATGCTCGCAGCTGGCTGGGCGCAGTATCAGGCCCAGGAAGCGCTGATGGCGGTTTGCGATCGCTTCGGGGTCAAACTGCGCCTGTTCCATGGACGCGGCGGCACCATTGGACGTGGTGGCGTTCCCGCCTATCAGGCACTGCTGTCCCAGCCACCGGGCTCGTTACGCAATGGCCTAAGAGTGACCGAACAGGGTGAGATGATTCGCACCAAACTCGGATTGCCCAGTCTGGCACTTAACACGCTGGGCCGCTACGCCGCCGCGATTCTCGAGGCAAACCTGTCGCCACCACCCACACCAGCACCACAGTGGCGTACGATGATGGATCAACTTGCCACGGATTCGTGCCGGGCCTACCGTCGGTGGGTTCGTGACGAGCCGAACTTTGTGCGCTATTTCCGTCAAGCGACACCAGAGCAGGAACTCGCGAAACTGCCATTGGGCTCAAGGCCTGCCCGCCGCAAAGCTGACGGTGGCATCGAAAGCCTTCGTGCGATTCCCTGGATTTTTGCCTGGTCACAGAATCGCCTGGTGCTGCCCGCCTGGCTTGGCGCAGGCAGTGCCTTGCAGGCGGCTGTGGACGCCGGCGAGATGACCTTACTGCGCGAAATGTTCGGGGAATGGCCTTTTTTTGAGTCCAGACTCTCGATGCTGGAGATGGTTTACGCCAAATCCAACCGCGTGATCGCTGAACTCTATGATCAGATGCTCGTCGAGCCCGCATTGCAATCCATTGGTGAATCCCTTCGGGAGCAACTTGCAGAGGATACGGCCCTGCTACTCGACATCCTCGAACGAGACACATTGCTGGCGCTCGAAGCCTGGCCCCGTGAGTCGATAGGCAAGCGCAACGTTTACATTGCACCACTGAATCTGCTGCAGGCAGAGTTGTTGCGCCGCATTCGCGAGTCAGGCGACGCCAATCTCGATCAGGCATTGATGATCTCGTTTGCCGGGGTTGCGGCGGGTATGCGCAACACCGGCTAAACGAGACCGCCGGAGCAACCGGCGGCCTGGATGTCCCGACTCAACGGGTGACGACGACGCTCAAGGCACTGCGCGCTGATCCCAAGTTGCGCTCGAGCGCTTTCTGATGCCGTTGTACGAGCGAGTTCTGCCGATGACTATCCAGCAACTCGGCATAACCAATGATTGCGGTAGCGTAGTCACCCAGGCGGTGTGCCAATTGCGCCCGCGCAAGCTTGGCTTTGACCAGCGAGGGATCCAGCGCCAATGCCGCATCAAAAGTCAGCATCGCAACCTCACTGTCGCCATTGGCCTGTTCGATCAGCGCACGGTTAAACAGCACCGAGGCACGGTGCTCATCGGTATAGGGGCCTTTCTGCAGCGCCTGGTCGCAGGGCTCGGGACTCAATCGTCGCGCCTCACCCAACTTGCCGATGCGCTCTGTTTGCTTGAAGCAGGCGATCGCACTGCGGTCGGCTCGACCGGTATCCGCGCTTGCCATTGGAATGCCGGCTGCCATCACAGCAGCAAGCAGAACTGAATTTGCCGTTGCTTTCATGGGGTATTCCTCCTGTGTTGTCACCCATCGCCCAACTGCGGGCATGGACACAAGCGTGCTGGTTTGCCTCCGAATTCGTCGCCCAAGGGACCGCAAAGCGTCCATTCGGACGTACGAATGGACGCATTTGCCGCATTTCGCACGCCGCCGCGCGTTCCGGACCGGTATTTGGCTGTCTAATAGCAAGCTGCGATAAGGAGTACGTCGCGAGTGCTGACCGAACACATATTCAACATCCACGATCTGGTGCAACTGATGACCACGGGTCTCTGTTTGCTGCTGGCATTACCCATGCTGCTCCGTCGGGAGCGCCGGGCCTCGGATCTGCCTCTGGCCTTGTTCCTGGTCGTACAGGGTGTGGTCGCCGCCAATTACGTGCTGCTGTACAGCGATGTTTTTGGGCCGATGATGATCGAGGCGATGCAGCCGTTGCAGTTCCTGCCGCTGACCACGGCTTATCTTGCACAGGGCACGCTGTTGGTGTGGTACAGCCATGCACTGTTGCAGCAGCCCGTGCGCTGGCATAAGGGCGATCTCATTGCCGCCGGCATGCTGGTCGGCATTACTGTCGTTACCGCCGCCTTTCGACTCACCGGAGTGACCTCAGGCCTCGATCAGCAAATCGCCGGCGCCTTCGAGCCGTTTCCGGCGCTTTTGCTGTCTATTGTTTTCGGTATCAGAGCCATCCGGCTGATCAACCGGTATCACCAGGAGGTCCGTCAGCGCTACTCCAATATCGACGACAGCAACCTGCTATGGCTGAGCTACGCCGTATTCGGATTTGTGGCTATCTGGATCTGGCGATGGCTTGGCGCTGGTGTGGTTTCCAACTATCCAGCGGCCCTACTGATCGCGTGGATGGTCGTCGTCGGTTTGGGCCAACGCCCCAAGAGCTTGCCAGCCGAGGATGGTGACAGTGCTCGCGAGGGCGAACGCGACTCGGGGACAACGCTTGCCAAACATGGGGAGAAACTGGAGGACCTCATGCACCGTGTCCGTCTCTACGAGGACCCGGAACTCGACCTTGAAGGACTCGCCGACAGCATGGATCTGTCGCCGCGTAGCCTGTCCACAGTGATCAACGTGCACTTCAAGAGAAGCTTCTACGACTTCGTCAACCACTATCGGGTCGAGGCGGCGAAAGCGCAGTTGTCGGCCGCCGAGAACCGCGGCAAATCCATTCAAAGCATCTTTGAGGATGTGGGCTTCAATAGTAAGTCGACTTTTAACAGCACGTTCAAAAAAGCCACCGGTCAGACCCCCTCAGAGTACCGGCGCGACGCAGGGGCGCATGGCCCCAACGTCACAACCGACGAACCGCACTGACTCAGGGCGTCACGATGGGGAACCAGAAAGCGAACTCATCAAACAATTGCCCGAAGCGGCGCAGCTTGAGCAGATTGCCATCCACGGTTGCACGGTCTTCTGAGATCAATTCTGTCATCTCTACCTGCTTGGTCAGCATGGCGATGAAGTCCAGTCGTGACATGGCCAACGTTACGTTGGGATCCGGGTGCTCCGTGTCGAGCCGGTAATTGAGCACACCGTGCTTGATCATAATCACAAAGTCTCGACCGCTGTCGGTAAACCGCAAGTTAAGGGTAATGTCATCCTCCGCGGCCTCGGGGCCGTTGAGGCGCACAGCCAGCAAATCAAATAGATTGTCGGGCTCAAGCGCGGCGACGATATCCTCTGACCCTGCCTGCGGTGCCGCGCGTTCCAGCAATCCCTCGCGCAGTTCCTGGGCACCGGTGAGATAAACATTGCGCCAGGGGCCGCTCTCTGCCTGATAGCCCATCTGCTCAAGCGCGTCAGCCTGCAGCATTCGAGCGGCAGCATTTTGCGGGTCCGCAAACACCACGTGGTTGACCACCTCGGCCACCCATCGGTAATCGCCTTCGGCGTACGCTGCGCGGGCCTTTTCAAGCACCGCATCGGCGCCACCCATAAACTCGACATAGCGAACCGCCGCGGCTTCCGGTGGGTGCGGATCAAGATTGGCGGGGTTCGCATCGTACCAGCCGAGATAGAGCTGATAGGTCGCCTTGGCATTGTGCTTCAGAGAACCGTAAAAACCGCGGTTGTACCAAGGCAGGTCGATGGCCTCCGGCAGTTCGATCATGTCGGCGATTTCCCGCGGGGTATAGCCATGGTTGGCAAGTCGCAAGGTCTGATCGTGAATGTACTTGTACATATCACGTTGATTCTCCAGATAGCTGACAGCGGCCTTCTGCCCCCAGCGAGGCCAGTGGTGCGAGCCGAACAAGACCTCCATGTCGTCCCCGAACATGACAATCGCCTCGTCCAGCCACTTCGCCCAGAGCTTGCCCGATCGCACCTGCGCCCCACGCAGGGTGTAGAGATTGTGCATGGTCGCGTTGGCTTCCTCAGCAGCGCAGAAAGCCTTCAGGGCAGGAATGTAAAACATGAGTTCCGCCGGTGCTTCTGCGCCCGGCGTGTTCTGGAAAACCATCTCGACGCCGTCAAGCGTCATAGTGGTTGGGGTGGCCGCCACGGTATCTGTGGGCGCAATCATGGTGATGGTGCCTACCGAGGTGGTGCGTCCCAAGCCTGTGTCGACTTGTCCGCGGACGCCCGTAGGCAGGGTCCGGCCGAACATGTAACTGGCGCGCCGACTCATGACATTGCCCGCCAATACATTTTCACTGATGGCGTGATGGACGAAACCTTCCGGGGCCACGATCCGCACTTTGCCGGCTTTCACATCAGCCTCATCAACCACACCGCGCACACCACCAAAGTGGTCCACATGGCTGTGGGTATAAATCACCGCTGTCACCGGACGCTCACCCAACTGCTCGTTGATAAAGTCCAGTGCAGCGCGTGCGGGCTCGGCACTGATGAGCGGGTCGACGACAATCCAGCCTGTCTCTCCGCGGATAAAGGAAATCACCGACAAGTCATAACCGCGGACCTGATAGATGCCGTCCACCACCTCGTAGAGGCCATGAAGATTGTTGAGCCGCGCCTGTCGCCAAAGGCCAGGGTGGGCCGTATCCGGCGCTTCCCCCTGAATAAAGTCGTAGGTCGTCATGTCCCAGGCAGGGATTTCCCCCATCGGTCCATTACCGGGGCCTTCGATGAGCAACCGATCACGCCGCGCGATCAAACCTCGCTCCGCCAACGCGAAATCTTCGGTATCGTCGAAGTTGAGCGCCCGAAGCGCGCGCTGCTGAGCAGCCCTGGTCGCCGGGGTCGCCGGCTTTTGTGAGGTATCCATCCCCGCAGGTGCAGTGTCGGTCGGCGGCGGCGGTGGCGCCTCACTACAGGCCGAAACCATCATGGCAAATACGACACCCAGTGCTGTGGCGGCAACCCGGCGGAGCCGAGTGCCTGCCAAGCGCAAAACACGTACAGACATAGCAAACCTTACATCGATGTTATTTTCTCCCAGACTAGCCGCATCGATTCGCCGCTGCCAGTCGTGGCTTCAATAAGCACCCCGGGCGCTCAACACCGCGGGTATGGTCATCAACAGAATTTTGATGTCAGTCAGCAGACTGGGCCTGCGGGCGTACTCAAGGTCCAGCAGCACCTGCTCGTCGAATGGCAGGTCCCCTCGGCCAGATATCTGCCATAGACAGGTAATGC
>CAYZWL010000004.1:59043-60124 GCA_964482195.1 uncultured Alteromonadaceae bacterium
TGCTCGTCGAATGGCAGGTCCCCTCGGCCAGATATCTGCCATAGACAGGTAATGCCAGGCTTCACTTGCAATCGGCCGCGCTGGGCCACCGTGTATTTAGCCACCTCATCGGGCAACGCTGGCCGGGGCCCCACTAATGACATGTCGCCGCGCAATACATTGAACAACTGCGGCAGTTCGTCGATGGAGCTCTTGCGCAGCAGCCTGCCCAATCGCGTGATGCGCGGGTCCTTTCGCATTTTGAAGAGCACTCCGCAGCGCATCTCGTTCTCGGCCAGCAGCGCGGCTTTTCTCTGCTCGGCGTCGCGGTGCATCGTTCGAAACTTCCAACAGCGGAAACGGGCACCTGACTGCCCCACCCTGGTCTGGGAAAACAGCACCGGCCCGGGGGAATCGAGTTTGATCAGCAGGGCTAATGCAGGTAGCAACGGCAGCAAAAGCAACATCGCGATGCTCGAGCCAAGCAGATCCAGTGCACGCTTGGCAGTCTCGTAGTAGAAGGACGGTGCGCGATTCAATTGACGACTGCTTGCTGCAATGTAGTCGATAGGCAGACTTGCGGGATAGGTTTGCATTGTCATGACAGACTCCTCTGTGTGTGGTCATTGCAGAGAAGCCAGCGCAAAGCGCGTGCCAGAAACCTAACTAATTGTTTTAGTTGACTTTATCGTACTCCGGGGGCTTTCATTAGCCCAGCTCGTTGCAAGCTCAATTGCAAAATGAGCGGCAATTTGCACGCACTGCGACGCTGGGCCTGCATTGCGCGGGCAACCCGCCAGTCGCGGCAGCGCTAAAGCCTTCCCAACACGACAGGTTCGCGCCTCTGAAGCTTGCGCAGTCTGAATTGCATTCTGCAACTCATACCGCGGATTCTCGTTACTTCTCAATATCCCACAAGCCCAATCCGCGGCCATAAACCCCCGAAAAGTCTTCTTTATCTTGCTGTTTTATATAGTTTTTATGCATTAGTGACAGCAGCCGAGTCGCGTTTGGCACGGCCTTCGCAACATCCCCTGTGACGCAAGTCGGCGATCATCACAGGAGAACGCCCCATGAAAGTGAACAACCAAAATCTGGAAGT
>CAYZWL010000004.1:60224-64845 GCA_964482195.1 uncultured Alteromonadaceae bacterium
GCATTCGCCATGCCATCGTGGTGCCCTCCCGCGATGTCCGCTACTTCAAGCCGCTTGAAAGCCGACGACGACGGATTCTGGCGACCGAAGATGTGCTGCCAGCTCACTGCTACCAGTTGCCGCTTTTCAACAAGCTGTGGATGGATACTCGTGGCTGGCCAATTCGCGGCTGGATTCTGCAGCAGTTGACCAAGCTGAGCGCCCATCGGGTGACCGACAGCGAGCTGATCGTATTTGCCGATTCGGATATCCAGTTCATTCGCGATCTCCGCATCGACCAGTTCTTCAAAGGTGACCAGTTCCGCATGATCTGTCTGCCGGGTGAGAAGCAATCCGGGCGCCATCTGAACTGGCACAACCGCGCGGGAGAACTGCTCAACATCGGCACCGGCTACCAGGGAAATGACTACATTGGTCAACTGGTTTGCTGGCGCCGCAGTAACCTGGTCCAGCTACACGACCACATCGAGACCGTGACCCGCCGCCCCTGGCATACCGAGGTCATGCGCAGCTGGGACCTATCGGAATACATTCTCTACGGCGCATTCGTCGACAAGGTACTGGGGCGTGAGCAGGCGGGTCACTTCTACGACGACAACGACCTTTGCCACTGCTGCTGGTTTCAGCACGAAGCGGACGAGCTCGCCAGTGGCGAAGCCTCGGTGTCACCCCGGGCAATCGCACTGTTGATCCAGTCCAATCTTGGGCTCGACATTCGTTCTGAGCACGCGGTCGCCAGCACACTGATGCGGCCCGGCGTTCTGGGAGGGCAAGCGGCATGAAGAAGCTTCTGTTCATCTCATCGGAACTCCCTTACCCAGCTGACAGCGGCGGAAAGATCAAGAGCATGAAAATGCTGTACTTCCTCGCCCAAAAGTATCAGGTCACGCTGGCAACACCGCTGAAAGCCGCGGATGCAGACAACGTTGCTCAACTGCTCGCCGACACGCCGTGCGTGAACCATATCCACGAGCGCGTTGACGTCAGTCGAGGGCCCGCAACTCTCGTCAAAAGCTACCTGCGAGGAGACCCGCTCAACGTCACACGCACTTTTGACACGCAACTGAAAGCCCGAATCGCTGAAGTGGCGGACGAGCACGACATCATCTTCCTGGACCACTATGAAAGCAGCGTTTACCTGCCGCGCCGCTATGAAGGCACCGTGGCTTACCATGCACACAATGCTTACTTCCAGATTTGGGACCGCTACGCGTCGCTGCCCGGGAACCTGGCCGTGCGTGCGGTGGCAAAGCTCGAGGCCATGCGGGTTCGCCGGCGCGAACTGGCCATCGCACGCCGCGCCGATGTCGTGTTCGCCTCACCCAATGATCAACTGATCTATAAATCGCTCGGCGTCGCCGCAGGTAAAATTCAGGAAACACTGCACCTTGGTAACGAGGCATCCTCCACCGCAGAGAACATCCACTTTGCTCGCACCAGCAAGTCGTTGCTGTATGTGGGCACCCTGACCTGGGAGCCCAATGTTCAGGGCCTTTCCTGGTTCATCGAGCAAGTCTGGCCACAGATCAAAGCAGCTGCGCCTGACCTGGAGTTCAACATAGTCGGTAAGAACCCGGACCCTAGGCTCGAGGCATTGGTCGCCGACGAGCCCAATATTCATCTGCTCGGCTTCGTCGAGGACCTCGAAACGGTCTATCCCCAGAGCCGAATTTCCGTCGCGCCGCTGCTGTTTGGTAGCGGCATGAAGGTCAAAGTGCTTGATTCAATGGCCCGGGGTCTGCCAACCGTCACCACCGTCGTTGGCGCAGAAGGCATCGAATACCAACAGGGTGAGCATTTGCTTGTCGCGGTGGGTGCAGCAGACATGGCCCGACAAATCCTTGCACTGGCGGAGGATCGCGAACAGTGGGAAACCATGCGCGACGCCTCGCGAGCGCTGATTCGCAGCCGTTATTCCTGGAACCCAATGCTTAATGCCATGTATGCAGCGATCGAAGCCGCTCACGCTGCCAAGTGGACGGAGCAGCATGCTACGCAGCTGCCGATGGGGCTCGCCCATGCCTGACAGTCCCACAGTGGCCACACCGCCATCCCCCCCGACGCAGGCACACGCTGTCATCGCCGTGCTCAAGAAGCCGGGGGCTGTGATGGCCATGGTTCGCATCGCGGGCACCGGGTTGCAATTCATGGTCCAGATGCTGCTGGGCCAGCTGGGCGGTCCCGCGGCCATTGCCCTGATGCAAACCTTTCTGTCGGTCACGACGGTACTGGGTGAAGTCATCGCGCGTGGCACGCCCGCTGCCGCCATGCGTCGTGTCGCTGTGTTATGGACACGTGGTGCGCGTGACGCCATCGAGCAGTACCTCAAAGCGTGTATCGACCAGATTCTGATGGCTGGATTACTGATCAGTCTTGCAGCCATCGCATTCGCGACAGCAACTGGGTTCGGGTTCGGATCTGATGGCGATACTGGATTTCCCGGCTACGGTACGGGATTCGTACTGGTCGGGATGCTGGCCTTCGCCACCCAGCGCCTGTTCGCAGACACCGCGAAGTCCATGGCGCGCTCATCGGCTGCAGTCGCAGCCGAGACGCTGGCGCCTCCCCTGGTTGCAATCATCGCATTGGCAAGCCTGTGGGTTACAGGCACCGCACTTACCCCGATACCCACGCTGGTGATCGGGCTGGCTGCACTGATTATCACAAGCGCGTCAGTCGCGCTCATTACTCGACAACAACTCATGTCGCTGCCACGAGACCATACGGGCGAGCCTGTCCGCTCAAGCGTACCGTCCCGTGAGGGGGTTGCCCTGTGGATGGTCAGCCTGATGGGCGTGATGTCAATCCAACTGCCATTCCTGGTACTGCCGTTCTTCGCAGATCCTGATGTGGTGGGTGTTTACGCCGTTGCCTTCAAACTGCTGGCAATTGCAACGACGGTGCTCGTCATGCTCGCAGCGGTCTTCGGACCCGCTTTTGCCCGTGCGGCAGAAGACCGCGACGCGGACCGCACTCGTACCTTGCTCTACAAGAGTCAGCTGCTCTCTGCCGGGATCCTGCTACCCATTGCCATTGCGCTGCTGGCCGGTAGCGACTGGCTGGCGCACTGGTTCAACGTGCCCGCAGATTTGCTCTGGCAATTCCTCATGATTCTGACGCTGGGCCAGGCCGTGAATGCGGCGACAGGCTTGCCTGGCCTGCTGCTGAACATGTCAGGCGCAGCCAGCAAGGAGTGCTTGATTGCCGCGACCTGTCTTGCGGCAAGCCTTGTTGCCACGCCTCTCATCGGCACCCGGTTCGGTGCAGAGGGCATCGCATGGCTCTTCACCGCAGTACTCATGACCAAAAACCTTGTTTCCTTTGTCACCGCGCATCGCATTATTGGGGGATGGCGCTCATGAAAAATCTGGACTTTCTGATTATTGGCGCGCAAAAGAGCGCCACGACTACCCTGTTCGAGCTGTTGCGACAACATCCGTCGATCACCATGCCGCTCGAGAAAGAAGTCCCTTTCTTTATCGAAGAAGCACGCGATGCCGAGGCCTGGGAAGCCTTTGCAAAACAGCACTTCCCATCCAAAAAGATCGGCTTATGGGGTAAAGCTAGCCCACAGTATCTCTGCGACCCCACCGCCGCTGCGCACATCAAGCGGCTGATGCCCGACACCAAGCTGATCGCCATTCTCCGCGATCCCATTGACCGGTCACGGTCTCACTACAAAATGGACAAACGGCGTGAGCTGGAACACCGCAGTATCGATGACGCGGTGGCGCCCCTGCTCTCGACCTCCTCTTCACTCTATGCGCGAAGCAGGCCTGTGCCACGCCACCGCGGGGGGTACGAATCGGAATCGGATTTCTTCATCGCATGGAGTGAATACGGGGCGGCACTGGCACCCTATTACGACCTCTTTCCACGACAGCAGATCCTGGTGCTCTATACCGAAGAGCTGGAGCGCGACCCCGCGGGTGTTATTGACCGCATCATGGACTACCTCGACCTGCCGCTTGGCTTTCGCCCATCGCAGCTCGGCAAGGTCATGCACAAGGGGGGCGGCAGGAACCGCATCGCCCATGCAACCCGGGTGAAGTTCCGGCGCACTTTTCTTTTTCGGCTTTGGCAGAGATTGAGCCCAACGCTACAGGGGCGAATTCGCTTTCTCTACGATCGATGGAATAGCCAGGCGGCGGATCCCGACGAAGACCGACCGTCAGCACTCACTGAAGCAGCCATGCGCCGGCATTTCGCCGCCGACCTGGCATTGCTGCTGGCGTTGGGCGTGCCCACCCCACCGTGGTCAGGGCGATATCTATCCTGACACGCCAGTACTCACGATACGCCGCCATTTGAATTGCATTTTGCAACGCAAATGGCGTTACTTTGGGCATGCCAACTCGAAGTATCCACCTAAAGCATTGTTTTTATTGATTAATTGATGAATTCCAACTTTGGCATTGGGATTGCAACTGACATGGCAAGAACTCAGCAGAGAGCAACCCCATGCAGTGCTATGCCCCACAACAAACGCGTTTTCGTCCAAATACCAATAGGTCATGGCCCACTGTTGTGCTCTGCCTTTGCGTCGCGATTTGCGCCGCAACCTCGGCGCACGCCAAGGGCAAATATGCCACGCTGATTGAATCGCTGGATGCAGTGCAGC
>CAYZWL010000004.1:64945-87319 GCA_964482195.1 uncultured Alteromonadaceae bacterium
GCGCACGCCAAGGGCAAATATGCCACGCTGATTGAATCGCTGGATGCAGTGCAGCAACGCGCCGCGGTTGCTGCTGCCCCTCAGGGCAACGATGAACCGCTGACACCGGTTGTCATTCAAGCGGATCTCACCCGTATCGATCAGCCCGCAGCAGATGAGGCGCCCTCTGGGCTGGAGGCGTTCGCCGAGGCCAACGCCGGGCCGCTCGACCTGAACATCAGCCAGAGAGACCAATCGGTCCGTAAAGATCTGGCGCTTTTTGGCTACGACATCTTCAACCGTGTGCCGACCACGTTCGCCCCTGTGGAAGGCATACCGGTACCGGAAGGCTATGTCATCGGACCGGGTGACAATGTCGTCGTCCAGCTGTTCGGCAATCGCAACGTTGAATACAACCTCGTCGTCACCCGGGATGGCGAAATTTTGATTCCTGAGTACGGCCCTGTTTCTATCGCTGGCATGGCTTTCGACGAGGCCGAACGCCTGCTGACCGAGGGTTTCGAGCGTCGTGTGATTGGCGCGCGCGCGGTCATCACCATGGGCAAGCTGCGCACCATACAAATCCGCCTTGCGGGTGATGTCGTGCAGCCAGGCATTTATACCGTTGGCGGACTATCGACACTCATCGATGCCGTCCTGACGACGGGCGGTGTGGCATCCACCGGCTCACTGCGCAATATTCAGTTGATTCGAAACGGCCGACTGGTCACAGGTATTGACCTCTATGATCTGCTGCTTTCGGGCAAGGCAGAACAGGACCCCTACCTCAAACACAACGACACGATTTTTGTACCACCGATTGGTGAAGTGATTTACGTCGGTGGTGAGGTACAGCGACCCGCCATCTATGAACTGGGGGATGAGACCACGGTCGGCGAGGTACTCGACATGGCCGGTGGGATTCTGCCCACAGCCTCGCTGTTTGACTCACATCTGGAACGGGTTTCGGCCAGCGGCCACCGGTTGCTGATCGATTTTGCCAACGCCGGCACCAAGGCTGGCATCTACAACACGCCAGTCCGCAACGGAGACTTTATTCGCGTGCTGCCGCTCGAAGATGAACTTAAGCAAGCGGTGCTGCTGACCGGCCACATCCGCAGGCCTGGGGCTTACCAGTTCACACCGGGCATGCTGATCACCGACCTGATACCCAGCCCCGAAGTTCTGATGCCTGGCGCCGACATCGACTCGGTGCTGGTTGAACGTGAGAACGCCACCACACTCAGTACCGAGGTGCACTACGTACCATTCGCGCAGGTCATGGCAGCGCCCCAAAGTGAAGTCAATCTCCAGTTGGCCCCGCGGGACAAGATCGTTGTATTCCCCCGCGCCGGTGACCGGGCTCAAGGTCTTGTCGACACCGTGAAGACACTTCGCGACCAATCCAGTGCGACCTCACCCGCATCGGTTTTCACCATTCAAGGACACATTCACCACGCTGGAGACTACCCACTGTCCGCACAGGCGCGCCTGCTGGATGTCGTTGCCTTGGCAGGAGGCATTCGCGAAGGCGCCGACCTCCATTACGGGTTGCTGGTGCGCACCGAATACCCCAGCACCGACATTGAGGTTTTTGCATTCAGCCTGAGCGCAGCTCGCCGCCATACCACGACTGATGACAATCCCAGGGTTAAGCCGGGTGACAGGTTGTACGTTTTCTCTGAAAACGACACCCGCGCCGCTCTCTTCGGTCAGGAACTTGCACGGTTGCGGGAACAAGCGCGTTTCGGCGCCCAGGAACAATCCGTCACTGGTTTGGGCGAGCTGCGCTTCCCTGGAACCTATCCGCTGGTCGCGGGCATGCGTGCGAGCGACCTGGTGTGCGCCGCAGGTGGACTCGCTCGCAAGGCTTTTGCTCTTACCGCCGAGTTATCACGTATCTCCCACACTGCCAGTGGCGCCAGCCGCGCCCAGCACACACCACTCGACCCCAAGAAACTCGTGGATATCTGCCACGCCAAAAGGCAGCTGGAGAACGGACAAATCTCGCGTGTTGACTACCGAAGCCTCTACCTCAATGAACTGACCAACCCGGTCATGGCTAGCACTGATCAGCTGGCATTCCGCGAAAAAATTGGCTGGGTCGAGCGAATGACCGTGGAACTGAGTGGTGAGCTAGTCACGCCGGGTGTTTACGCTGTTGATCGCGGCGAAACCTTGTGTGAAGTCGTAAAACGCGCTGGCGGTCTGACGGATTCAGCTTACGACTTTGGCGCCGTGTTCACGCGACGATCTGTGCGACGCATGCAACAGGAGGTCATTGACGGACTGAAGGCGCAGCTTGACGACCTGATGATCAACCTCTCTTTGTCACACTCATTCAACAACCAGGAAAAGTCATCCCATGAATGGGCCGGCAAACAGGACTATTTGCGAACCATCAAGCAAATCGAGACCGCTACCGCCTCAGGACGCATGGTGATCGATCTTGAGAAGGCCGTCGAATGCGACGAGTTTGCCGACGTCGTTCTGGAAGACGGTGACCAACTGCACGTACCCACCCGCCCGAACTACGTGCAGGTCGCCGGCCAGGTCTATGTGCCTACCTCACACCTCTACCAGCGAGATCGCAAAATCGCCGACTACATCGAGCTCAGTGGCGGTCACACGATATTGGGTGAGCTCAAGCATGCCTATGTCATTCAGGCGAATGGCGAAGTCCTCAACTATCGTGGCAGTCGCCAATCATCGCGCATCAAACGCGACAAGGTGAGTCCTGGCGCGAAGGTGTACGTGCCTATCGACGTCGATCGAATGAATACGACCGAGAAAGCCCAGACCTGGGTACAGACACTGATCAATTCGGCACTGATCGCCGGCGTCATCCTCTAAACGGAGTACGGACCATGAATACAGAAACCCATGCATCGGGTGCAACAGCCGCTGATCAGCTGGACCTCATGCCCTACATCAATATTCTTGTTGACCGCTGGTGGGTGCCCATTGTGTGTGCGCTGATGTGCGGCGGTGTATTTGGATACCTCGCGTACAACAAGCCCTACCAGTATGAGTCCACCGCTCGAGTGAGCATTATCGATATCGAGGACCCGGGTGGCGTCTCACCGGATGATCGCCGCGCCTCCGAGGTTCTGACGCTGGTCGAACACGGCTTCGTGATGGGCACCACTTACGACAATTACAATGAAGTGATGCTGGCACGACTGCGCTCGCGCAAATACGTCGAACGTTTCCTGGAGCAGCACAATATTTATCGCTTCTACTACCCGGAAATGTGGCTCGATGACACTTCCCGGTGGCAGACCGGGTTCGAACCCGATCGTGGTGCTGTACTCACCTGGTTCAGGGACGAAATCCGCTCAATCGAGATTGACGAAGAGACACAGATTATCGCCGTATCCATGAAGTGGCATGACGCCGAGCTGGCGCGAACCTGGGCCAACGACTACGTCGCCACATTCAACGCCTTCATGCGTGAACGCACGCTTGCCGATGTCACACGCAAGCATGCCTTTCTGCAGCAAGCCCTGCGCCAGGCGGAAGTACTGGAAATCCAACAATCAATCTACCGACTGATCGAGGCGCAAACCGCCGTTGAAATGCTGGCGAGCGCCCGTGATGAATACGTTTTGGAGGTTATCGATCCCGCCGCACTGCCCTATCGCAGCTTCACGATGTCGCGCAAGAAAAAAGTGGTTGTTGGTGCTGCAGCGGGTCTGATGATCGGCATTTTCCTCCTGTTTGCCTGGGTCTTCTGTTCGGACATTTGGCGAACCATCGCCCGTGTGCGCACAGCGCAAAATCCACAGACCGTCATCGCAGGAGTCGAGCATGCCAACTGATCGAACCGGACTCGGCACTACCTATGTCGTCATTCTCAACTGGAATGGGTGGGCTGACACGATAGCCTGCCTAACCACGCTGTTTGCGAGTCGAGGCGTGCGCTATCGGGTGGTCGTTTGCGACAATCACTCCACTGACCAAAGCTTGGCACGCATCGCGGATTGGGCTGATGGTCGCATCACGCCGGCGCCACCGCCGCACCCTCGACTGGCCGCGCTGCTGAGACAACACGGCGTGCGTCCGGGCGTCACACGTCTCAGCCGCGCGCAAGCCGAAGCGGGAGGCTGCCCGGATGACAGCGCCCTGGTGCTCATCGACAACGAGGCCAATCTTGGCTTTGCGGCGGGCAACAACGTCGGCCTCCGTTACGCACTACGACAACCCGATATGGACTGTGTGTGGCTGTTAAACAACGACACACTGGTGGCGCCTGATTGTCTGCACGCCATGCGTGAAACGCTTGCGTTGGCGGGAGATGTCGGTGTTTGTGGGTCGATTATTCACTTCTTCGACCACCCCGAAGTGATTCAGGCGATTGGTGGCAACAGCTTTAACTTCACAACTGGCATCGCTGGCCAGTCAGTGGGTCGCTATCAGCACGAAGATGAACGTCCGCACGCCAGCACCCAGATCGATAGCATCGACTATCTCAGTGGCTGCTCGATGCTCATTCCGCGAGCCGCACTCGAGCAGGTCGGTCTACTCAATGATGCTTACTTTCTTTACTACGAAGAAATCGACTGGTTCACCAGGAATCAGCGGCGCTACCCCACTCTGGTCGCTGACCAAGCCCACCTTTATCACCGCGAGGGCAGTGCTATCGGGAGCCCGACGACGGGGCGACGTGCCTCGCGGCTATCTGATCACCACATGTTTCGTAGCCGTGTGCTCTTCATGTGTCGCTACTTTCCGAAACACACCGCATACGTAGCTGCAGGCATTCTGAAAGACATGCTCAAACGCTGTCTGACGGGGCAAGTGACCAGCCTGCCCGGCATTGTCAACGCGGCGGTTAGCGGTTGGCGGGACCGTCAACAATGAGCCAAAGCGCCACATCGGCTCCAAACCAGCACCTGCACCAGGGCCAGGGCATTTTTTTGAACATGCATGCCGTTTATCTCGTGCTGGTCTTCATCGCCGTTTTCGCCGGTTTTCAGGGCGGTCGCTACTACTTCGCCAACCGTCTGCAGGAACTGGGTATCGCCGCCTCGCTCTGCTTGTTTTGCGCCGGCAGCTGGCGCGCTGCCTTCCAAATTGACTACGCCGAATGGCGGCGCTGGTTTTTCCGACCCATCCTGCTGATTGGCGGCATCATGGGTGTCAGCGCGCTGGTCTTCGTCCTCAACTATTCGGGCAAATTGCTCAACAGCTTCTTCTCGGCCCGGGAATTCATGCTGGCCTTTCTGGGACCCGGCATCTATCTGCTTTGCCGATGTGGATTACCGGTTGCGTCGGTCAAGCGAGTCATCTGGGCTGCGTTAATTGCACTGATGCTGAACTACCTGTTTTTCTACAACACGATGGATCTTCGCGAGGCATTTTTTTCCGCCGATCATACGGTCAGCAATCTGGTGACCTATGACGAGTGGCGAGGTTTTCGCCTGAAGCCGCCGCTGTTTGCGCTCATGATCGCGCTCGTTGGCGGGCTGCTCATGATCCTACAGGCACGCAAGTTCTCCCATGTGCTGCTGGCGCTGTTAATCATCAGTTTGGGTAGTTACATCTGGAGCATCGTTCTATTCCGGGCAACCTTGGCGACCATGCTGCTGTCGATTGCCCTCTACCCCCTGTTCATGCGCACCGCGGGCCAGGCCAAACTGGCGCTGGTCATGCTGCCGTTAGTGCTCATCGCGCTGCCAGCCGCGAGCGGACTGGCGATCGACCATTTCCTCAATGCCGATGGTGGCGAAGTACGCGCCAAGGCCTTTGCGAAGGCCCTCGAGCACATCCCCCGCCACCCGATCTTTGGCGCAGGGGAGGACAGCGCATACGGCGATTCGTATCAAAAAATCGTTGCTCCGTATTTCTATCCCTCGGATCTGGGCATGGTGGGAACGACCTACAAATATGGATTCGTGGGGCTTGCGCTGTACCTGTTTATGCACGGGAAAATTTGGGTGTCCTTGTGGCGAGCCAACCGTGCGACTCGCGCCCAAGCGGGCCGGCTGGATCCATTGCTCTGGGGGCTGCTGATCTTCATGAGTGCACAGACCTTCAACCTGATGCTGAACCCGGGGCTCGCCTATGCTCAGGGCATCACCGTTGGCACTTTGGCGATGGGTTTGAGCGGCCTGGTCAATCGACGGCTCAGCTCACCGCAAAACGCGATATGAGTCGCATTTTGCAACTATTTATGCAACTCAAGTGCAACCAGGCCTTGAGCTGGAAACATCTCTTGCTATAACTCCAGTGTATTCAGCGAGTTAACGGTTCGAGCCATTGCCCCCAATTTGGCATGCGAGTTGCAAATCAATTGGCAACCAGCGTTATTCATCGTGAACAGGCAGGACTCAGCATGACAACGAAGTACAGCATCTTGATGGTCGAGGACAGCGATACACTGGCCGATATCTACAGTGCGTATCTGGCGGACCAGGATTACGACATCGAGATCGCCTCTGACCTCAGGAGTGCCCGCCGCTTCCTCGAGGCCACCCGGCCCGATGTCGTATTGCTGGATATTGCCCTGCCCGACGGCAGCGGGATGGACCTGCTGACCGAACTCCAGAGCGAGTTCAATCCACCACAGGTGATCGTGATGACCGCTCACGGCACCTCCAATATGGCGGTCCAGGCCATTGCCGTTGGCGCGTCGGACTTCCTGACCAAGCCCTTCGACGCCGCGCGTCTACAGGTCACACTCGACAATGCCCTATCCCGTCGCCAGCTGGGGCGCAAACTCGAAGAACTTTCAACCCTGGAAAAAGATCAGTTCGAGTCGTTTATTGGCGCCTCACCAGCCATGCAGTCGGTGTATCGCACGCTCGATTCGTTGGCAGCCAGCGACGCCACCGGCTTCATCGTTGGTGAGAGCGGGACAGGTAAGGAACTTGCGGCGGAGGCCATCCACAAGCGGAGCAACCGGCGCAAAAACGAGTTCGTCGCCATCAACTGTGGTGCGATTCCCTCAGAGCTGATGGAGAGTGAGTTGTTTGGCCACGTCAAAGGCGCATTTACCGGTGCCAGCAGTGCCCGGGACGGTGCGGCCAGTGTTGCTGACGGTGGCACGCTTTTCCTCGATGAAATCTGCGAGATGAGCCTCGAGCTGCAGAAAAAGCTGCTTCGTTTCATCCAGACCGGCACTTTCCGCAAAGTAGGCAGTAATGAGCTGCTGTCAGTCGACGTCCGCTTCGTTTGCGCAACGAATCGCGATCCTCTCGAGGAAGTCAAAGCCGGTCGCTTTCGCGAGGATCTGTTCTATAGACTGCATGTGGTCCCCGTGCGAATGCCACCTCTCCGGGAACGGGGCGACGACATTCTCACGCTCGCCGAGCACTTTCTAGAGAAGTTCTCCTCGCAGGAAAACAAGGCGTTCACTGGCTTCGCGGAGGACGCCGCTGAAGTGGTGCGACGCTACCCCTGGCCCGGCAATGTGCGTCAACTGGAAAACAGTATTCAGCAGATCACCGTCCTGCACGAAGGGCAGCAGGTCTCTGCAGCGATGCTGCCAGACCAGGTAAAGGCGGGTGATATCGCCGAACCTTCGGCGCCCTCCCGTGCCGACTCACCACAACAAACCGGCAGGGTCACCGCGCCAGCCAACCACATCCAGAAACGGGAAATGATTGAGCCACTCTGGCTGGTTGAGCAGCGCACCATTCAGCAAGCGATCGAGCTGTGCGGTGGCAACGTGAACCAGGCAGCGGGCTTGTTGGAAGTAGCCCCTTCAACGCTGTATCGAAAAATCCAGTCCTGGAAGAAACAACAGGCCTAATCAGGAGCAACCAGCTATGTATGGTCTTATCAACAGCGCGTTAAAGAGCATGGTGACCGAGAGCTTCGGCGAGGCAAAATGGCAGGCGGTATTGCAAGCCAGCGGCGTGCCGGAAGATTCATTTCTCACCATGCGTAGCTACGATGATGACATCACCTACCAGCTCGTTGCCGCCAGTGCCGAGGTGTTGGAGACACCGGCCGCCGATTGCCTCGAAATGTTTGGTCGTTATTGGGTGCTGGAAGTCGCCACCAAGACCTATGCCAATCTGATGGATAGTTCCGGTACCAACCTGCTGGAATTCCTTGAAAACCTGAATGCACTGCACGATCGCATTACCAGCGTTTTCCTCGACTATGCGCCGCCTGAGTTTCGAATTGTCCATGGTGAAGACGGCGTGCACCAAATTCACTACATCAGCCAGCGTGACGGACTGACACCGTTTGTAGACGGCTTGTTATGTGGTCTGGCACAGCGCTTCGATCAAGAGCTCACGGTGCTCAACCTCGAGCATCGCCATCGTCCAGAAGGTACTCATGCGGTGTATCAAGTGACCGTCGCATGAGCGCCTATCCCCAGCTACTCGCAGGCGATAGCGCGCTTCGCGAACTTGACCAGCTTTTCTCCATCGTCGTTTGCCTGGACGAACAACTGCGCATGCTTGCCTGCTGCGACACCTTGAGCAAACACATGCCCGACTTGCAATTGCAGCGACCGCTGCTCGAGCGGTTCCGATGCCAACGGCCGTCAAGCATTCGCACTGCGCAAGACGTTGACAGCAATCTTGACTCGCTCTTTTTACTGGTCGATCGGGACAATCAGTTCGCTGTCAGAGGCCAGATGGTTCAACATCGCGGTGGCACCAACGTTGCCTATGTATTTTGTGGTGCGCCTTGGCTGTTCTGGCTATCGAACAATCGGCCAGATCTGCGGCTGGCGTTACAGGATTTCTCCGCCCAGGATGCCCAGGTCGATCAACTGTTCTACATCAATACCGAGCGCCGCATGGTGGAGGATCTCGAGCGGCTCAACGGAGAGTTAAAGCGCGCCAAAGCAGACACTGAACGCGCCCAGGAGTCTCGCGATCGTTTCTTTGCTCGCATGAGCCACGAGATGCGTACACCGCTGAGTGGCGTTTTGAGCGCGATTACGCTGTTGCAGGATCCCGCCAATCGAAACCAGCAAAAAGATTTGCTGCGCCTCGCTGGCCAGTCAGCCAGCAATCTGCTGCAGGTCATCAACTACGTGCTCGATGTGTCGAAACTCGATTCCAATGAGGGCGCGTTGCAGCCGGTTGATTTCGAACTGCGTGACATGGTCGAGTCGGTGCTCGATGTCGTTCGTGCCCGGGCCATGGAGAAATCCCTGTCGCTGTCCTGTGAAATCAGCGACGACGTGGCGAGATTTTATCGGGGCGATGCGAACCTATTGCGCCAGATACTGCTCAATCTGACCATGAACGCCATCAAATTCACCGATCAGGGGGGCATCACGCTGAGTGTAACTTTGAGCGAACTGGCGGACTTTACGCTGCGCTTGGAGGTCAGGGACACCGGCATAGGCATTCGCAAGGAAGTGCAACGCACCATCTTCGAGCCCTTCTCAACGCTGCACACCGACTCACCCGCCACCATGGGAGAAGGCACCGGTCTTGGTCTGGATATCGTACAACGCAACACACGAGCGCTTGGCGGCGTGATTGGCGTTGCGTCGGCTGAGGGTGCGGGTGCCACATTCTGGCTCGAGGTCCCACTGGAAGCTGCGAGCGAGCAGCAGGCTACGCGAAGCCAATCTGCCCCCTCGGAGCAATTGCTCAAATTAGACGGTAAGGTGCTGTTGGTGGACGACAACGCCACCAACTTGATGCTGGGCGCGATGTTGATTGAGAGCATGGGGCTGACTGTCTCCCAGGCAAATGGCGGCCAGGCGGCCATCGATATGGCCCTGTCGGAGGAATACGACGCCGTGTTGATGGACATCAGTATGCCCGAAGTGGACGGCTACACAGCCACGCGTGCGATCAGGCAGGTAAAAGGTGAGAAAACCCTGCCTATCATCGCGCTCACGGCTCATGCGTCAGAGGCCGAGCGGGAAAAAGGACAAGCCGCGGGCATGAATGGTTATCTCACCAAACCCATTGAGCGAGACAAACTCTACGCAGCCCTCAGCACTGCGATTGATCAACACCGGCCGCTGCTTGCCCCCAGCGCTGACGGGGGCTCGGTGACCGACCCCACTCTGGATCTGCCTGTACTCACCACCTTGGCCGAGAACATTGGCGTCGACTATCTCACTCAAGTGACGAACAAATTCTTTGCTGAGGCGCCCAAGCGTTTTGACGCGCTGGAAGCGGCGTCTGATGCCGAGGAAGCCGCGCTTCAGGCGCACGCGCTCGCTGGGATGTGTGCCAGCTTCGGGCTGACCACACTGTGCGAGCAGCTCAAGCACATCGAGGCGGCCGCACGCACGGGCAAGGTACCCACCTCGGCCGACCTCGGCGACCTCACCACGGCCAGGATCGCGAGTTTGGATGCCCTTAGAGCCGCTCTGGCATCACTCTAGAACCTCACTTTCATCGACAGAAGACTGGCATGCGGTGTCTAGCAGGGTATGCTGGCAAGCGACGAATTGAGACTCAGGACCATGTCGGATACAGAAGCCAAGCTGAAGCCGGTGCTATTCTCCAAAGAGGAAATCACCAATGCGTTCAATGAAATCGGCAAGGCTATCGAACTTGGCGAGGCCCGTTACGGCAGTGAGGGCAGCAATCGCGTCGAAGAGGACTGGCGCATTATTCAAAAGGTGTTTGCTGCACGCGCCCTGATCGAGGATGTGCACGAACAACTCCGACCCTGGGCCAATGCGTTTGGCTTCAACCCGCGAGAACCCGAAGAGGTCAAGCTGTCTTGGAGCCTGACGGTGGGCAAAGCCGTTGGTATTTGCCAGGCGCTGATGCGGGAGTTGAGCCCTGGCTGGCAGTCACGAGGGCGGATAGGTTTCAACAACCCCAACACCATCGAAGCGCTGCTCGAGTCGATCGAACAGGTCAACACCGCCGACCTCAACAAAGCATTGGCGCTCGACAAGCCCGAAGAAAACGCAGAAACCGCCGAAGGCGGCATGCCCCAAGAAGCGCCGCCTGCGCCTGGCAAACCATCACCCAAAGACCTGCAACAGCCCGTCACCAAGGCATCGCAGCGTCCACGCAGCCAACCCTTGCGTCGCCCCGAACCCCTTAAAAAGTAGAACAAGAAGACACCCTCATGGAACAAAGCCGCTGTACCTTTGGCGAGGCAATGACTGCCTTCGCGCAAAAATCTCCCGATGAACACGTTGTCATTTTGCTCAAAGATTCAGGGGAAGTCGCACGACTCAGCCGCATCCACCTTGAGCGCTGGTCGAATCAGTTGGCCCATGCGCTGATCGAACGCGGCGTGGTCCAGGGCGACCTGATCCCCATCGTGCTACCGACTTCGATCGAGCACATTGTCGCGACCGCCGCGGTACTGAAGGCGGGCGGCACCCCGATGCCGGTCAATCATAAGCTGCCCGATACTGAACGCAGTGCACTGATAGCACTCGCAGAACCACGCGCGGTGATCGCGGATCCTGAGATCATCGATGAGGCACTCGACCCATCAGAATCCTCACTCGTCGGGTTTACGGCCGATACGCCAATGCGACGAGTCAGCAAGCCCATCAAGGCCCTGTCATCGGGGGGATCAACCGGCAAGCCCAAGCTGATCATTACGCCGGGCGAATTCTGCTTTCCGATGGGCGAGCACCCTCAGGCTCTGCTGCTTCGATTTGATGCCGATGATTTAATGTATTCCCCGGGCCCGCTTTATCACAACGGCCCCTTTATTTTTTCGCTGGTGCTGCTGTTCCACGGCGGGCGTATCATGCTCAACGAGCGCTTCCGGGCCGACCGGGCACTGGCCTTCATCGGGCAGGAGCGTCCGACGGTACTCAACCTGGTGCCCACCATGATGCAGCGCATGCTGCGCGAACCCGTGTGGAGCAGCTTGGATCTCAGCTTCCTGCGCCACATCTGGCATCTGGCAGCACCCTGCCCTGCCTGGGCCAAGGAAGGGTTTATCGACAAACTCGGGGGGGAGAAGGTACTGGAGTTATGGGCGGCCACCGAGAGCACTGGCCTCACCGTGATCGACGGGAACGAATGGCTGGATCACCGCGGTAGTGTGGGCCGAGGTGTCTTTACTGAGTTCAAAATCCTCGATGAGGCACGTCGCGAGTTACCCCCCGGCGAAGTCGGCGAAATCTTCAGTCGCTTTGGCGGTGTCAGCGCGGCCTACGAATATCGGGGCGCGCCAGCCCTTGAATCCACGACAGACGGTTTCGCCAGTGTGGGTGATCTGGGGTGGATTGATGAGCAGGGCTACTTGTTTCTCGCAGACCGGCGAACCGACCTGATTATCTCGGGTGGCGCCAATATCTTCCCAGCCGAAGTAGAGGCCGTGCTCAGTCAGCACCCGGCTGTTGGGGATGTTGCGGTAGTGGGCCTCAGTGATCCCGACCTGGGCCGCCGGGTGCATGCAATCATGGAGACAGCTGCGATTGAGACGGCACCTGACGCTGCTGTCATGGCCGACTTCTGCGCGGATCGACTGGTACGCTACAAGATACCGCGCAGCTTTGAGTGGGTGACAAAACTTCCCCGCAACGAGGCGGGGAAGATTCGCAGAAAGGCCCTGCGGGAAGCCCGCGAGACCTGATCAGTCGACGGGCTTCCAGCCCCAATCACTGATACTGCTGTCAGCTGCCAGCACGCTGAATACGACGTAGGCCGCAACATTTTGATCGAGATCGGTGGCTTCGATCTTGTCGAGAGTATCGTCGTGGGTATGGTGCAGGTCAAAATAGTCCATGCCGTGCTGTACAAAGCGGAACCCGGGGAAGCCCACCGCATTCATGGGGAAGAGATCAGGTCCACCACCGGTAGCATCGGTCTCACCCGGGGCGATACCCAGCGGCTCCACCAGTGTCGCGATCGTATCCACCAGCGGTCGAGCCTCCGCTGAAACGTTATGGGTCATCTTCCAAATACGTCCAGCACCGAAGTCGCTTTCAGTACCCGCGACGTGCATGGGCATTTCATCGCGGTGCTGGGCAAGATAGGCGCGTCCGCCCAGTAGGCCCACCTCCTCAGCCCCCCAGAGAATCAGACGAATAGTCCGCTTCGGTCGCCAGCCACTCTCGAGAATCATTCGCGCGGCTTCCATGGTGATGGCAATACCGGCGCCGTCATCGATCGCACCGGTACCGAGATCCCAGCTATCGAGGTGGCCGCCAATGATCACCACCTGCTCGGGAAATTCGCTGCCTTTGATATCGGCAATCACGTTGGCGCTGCTCACCTTGCCCAGCGACTGTGGTGTCATTTCAAGGCTCACCGTCAACGGCTGCCCCCGCTCGAGCATACGTTCAATCTGGTCCGCATCCGGATTGGACAAAGCTGCCGCGGGCACCCGCTCGACGCCGTCGGCGTAGCGCATGCTGCCGGTGTGCGGCATTCGGTGGCTGTCAGTGCCGATGGAGCGGATCATGATGGCCACAGCACCTTTTTTTGCGGCTTCAACCGCTCCAGTGCGCCGCAGTGCACCAAAGTAACCGTATGAAGAACCGTCCTGGGTCTTTTGCATGGCGTGTCCGACGTAGACGATCTTGCCCGCAACCGTCTCGGGGTCAGCAGCTTTCAAAGCACTCAGTGACTCAAACGCCACCAGTTCACCTTCGATCCCACCTTCAGGAGTCGGCACCGACCCACCCAGCGCGGTAATCGCCAAAGGCTGCGGGAACGGTGCCACTACAGCGGCTTTTTCGATGCCGCGTTGCCAGCCATCAATCTCGAAGGGCTCAACCCGAACGCCTTCAAAGCCCATTTCGTTTAATGTCGCGACAGCCCAGTCCCGCGCTCTCGCTTCAGCCTCTGACCCAGCCAGACGGGGTCCAACCTCCGTCGTGAGCCGCTCAACCCACTCAAAGGCCTGGGAACCGCGACTCGCCGCATCGCGAAGTTCAATGGCCTTATCGACTGCGCCCCGCGACAGCCCCGCCTGGGTGAGCGCGTCATCGGCAATGGAACTGGCTTGGGCGGTCAGCGGGAGCAGCGCCACCGCCAGCAGACGATTCAATCGGTTCATGGGGTCTCCTGAGAAAAGGGGGAAATTCGGGAAACCAGCACCATACCGGATTGCGCGGCCAAACGCTGCCAATCAGCGACCTTGGCCACGTCGTCGAGACTGGACACCGTCAAACCTTCGGTGTACCAAGAGCAGGCGCAGCTCATCAATAATAAGAGGAACAAAGCATGCGAGCCCCCGATCGGCCGAGTAACGAACAGGCGCGTCTGCATTCGCTGTATGAGCTGGAGCTGCTTGATAGGGACAACACCGCCATGTTCGATGGCGCGGTGGAGATGGCCTCGCAGATCACCGGCTGCCCGATTGCGCTGGTCTCGCTGGTTGACAGCGATCGCCAGTGGTTTGCGGCTGCGCGAAATCTGAACGCGACTGAAACTGGGCGCGATGTGTCCTTCTGTGGCCATACCATTCTCGGCAATGACGTTTTTGTTGTACCTGACGCCCGCTTAGACGCCCGCTTTCATGACAATCCGCTGGTCACTTCGGACCCCAGCATCGTCTTCTATGCTGGCGCGCCACTGGTCATGCCCGACGGCACCACGCTTGGCACAGTCTGTGTGATCGACCGCGAGCCTCGCTACCTATCTGAGCGACAGACCCTTGCGCTGGCGCAGTTGGGGCGCTTTGTGGTCGATCAACTCGAGCTACGACGGTCACTGCTGCGACTGGAGCGTCAAACCAGCCAGCAGATTGCAGAGCACCAGCGTCAGTCGGCGCGTTTGTCAGCACTGGGGCGTAATCTGGAACAAGCGATGCAAGGTGTCGCTGCGCTCGTGGCCGACAAGCTCGGTGCTGACGCCATGAATGCTGAAGCCTCGATCCGGGATCTCATGGACACGGTGAAGCGCATCCAGACCCTCGGTATCAGCATTGGCGAATCTGGCATGACCGCCCTATCGGACAGCGAACTCAGCCTGAGTCGGGTGGATCCGGCTCAGGTCCTGAATACCGTTCTGGAGACCTTTGCCGCCGAATGCAATCGTCGCGGTATTGGCCTCGATGTCCGCACGCCTGCTGAGCCGATTGAATTACGCACCGATCGGGAACGTCTGCGATTCCTGTGCTTCCACCTACTGGGATTTTTACTGTCGCCCACTCAGGACGGGGGTAGCCTGACGCTCAAAGTCCGCCCTGACCCACAGTCAGGCGCAGAAATTTCTGGGTATCTTCTGCGCGATCAACCCCACGAGACCACCGAGCTTGGACGCCAAGACCTGAACACACTTGAGAACATCGCCCGCGGACTCAATGCCGACGTCACCACATTGCTGGACGAACAACAGCAGCTGATGGTGCGGGTACGACTGCCACTCGAACTCTGATCCAGCGTCAAACACGGTTGCGGGGGTTGAACATCCAACACCGCGCGGTGTCGAAGTCGGTAGCTTTGTCACAAATCTCACAAGGAACTGATCATGCGCACCCTGATCTTGTTGATCGTGCTCGCTTGCGCCCTCCCTTCATTCGCGGCGTCAGAGCGCACAATCTCCGTCGCCGGGAAGGCCCGTCTCGGCGTCGCGCCAGATTTGGCGACCTTTAATGTCGTCATCAGCCACCAGTCGATGGACCCGGTGCAATCGCAGGATGAAGTCGAGGACCTGACCACAGCCATGGTGACAGGCATTCGCGCTTTACCGTTGCTTGAAGACTCGCTCCAGGCCGCCCACCTCGAGGTGTCTCCCCAGTATCGCTGGGTCAACAATCACAGCAAACAGGTGTTCGATGGCTACCGCGTCAGTCGCAACCTGCGTTTTACCCTGAATGACCTGGGGCAACTGGGCCGCACCTACCAGGAGATCATTCGCCTCGGTGCCACCTCGGTACAGCCGGCCGTGCTGTCAAGCACCCAAGCGTCCATGCTCGAACAGTCGCTACTCACCCAGGCGTTTGAAAACGCGCGCCAAGAAGCCGCCCTGATTGCCACGGCCGCGGGGATGACGCTGGGCACACCCACACAGATTCACGTGTCCCCCGTTCGGCACGGAGGGGAGCACATGCTGGCAGCACCCATGGCTGCTGCCCGAATGGAAAGCGATGCGGCGGTCTATGAACCGGGACAAATCGAGATTCAGCGCGATGTAGCTGTAACCTTTGAATTACTGACCCCGGAATAACCGTTTTGGCAACCCTTGGAATCACCACGGGCGGACCCTATTATCTGGAGTTGAAAGGTCGATGAATTCACCGGAGAAAATCATGAACGACAGGGAAATGCTGAGCTCGAGCGCGCAGTTCGCAGAAGCTGGGCTTGTCAGCACCAACAAGGTCCTCAGGAACACTTACATGCTGCTTGGCATGACGCTGGCTTTCAGCGCTGTCACCGCGGGCGTGTCAATGGCCATGAATTTTGCCCCAATGCCCTGGTGGATGATGCTGGCCGGCATGTTTGGCCTGCTATTTTTTGTGCAGAAAACCGCCGATTCGGCCATGGGTCTGCTCGCGATCTTCGCCTTCACCGGTTTTATGGGTTTTACCCTGGGCCCCATGCTCAACTTCTACCTGGCGATACCCGGTGGTAGCCAACTGGTGATGCAGGCACTGGGAGGCACCGCGCTGGTCTTCTTTGGGCTGTCCGCCTATGCGCTGACCACCCGCAAGGACTTCTCCTTCATGGGCGGCTTCCTGATGACGGGTTTGATCGTTTTGGTTGTCGCGATGATCGCCAATATTTTCGTGGACATTCCGATGTTGTCACTGGTGATCTCAGGCGTGGCCGTGATGGTCATGTCAGGCCTGATCCTGTTCGATACCAGTCGCATCGTGCACGGCGGGGAAACCAACTACATTCGAGCCACAGTGTCGCTCTACCTGAGCATTTACAACCTATTCGTACACCTGCTGCATTTGTTTGCCGTCCTCTCCGGGGGCGAAGACTAAGCAGTATGCCGAAGCAAACCCGGCAACCATGCCGGGTTTTTTTTGCCTGTCTGCCCAGCCTCTATATGGACTACACCCTGATTATCAGTAGCGACGCCGATAACCACAGTCCCGCACGCCGGGCACTGGGCTTTGCGCGGGCCCTGGCCAATCGTCCAGAGCATTCGCTTAAGCAGGTGTTTTTCTACGCTGAAGGTGTACGCAGTGCATTGCAGTTGGTGCACCAGCAAGACTGGCTTGCTGTCGTCAGTGACGACGCCGAACTGGTGCTGTGCAGCGCGTCTGCCGATCGTATGGGTGTGAACGAAGCCCCCGAGGGATTCATCATTGCCGGGCTTGGTGCCCTGATCGAGTCCGGGGTCGGCAGCGAGCGGGTCATCAGTTTTGTCTGACACACGCTGGCTGTTTCTGTGCCAATCGGCGCCCTACCGGGATCCGCTGACCATCGCTGGTTTGGACGCGCTGATGGCGGCCGGCGCTTTTGGCCAGCAGAGTGCCGTGCTGTTCTCAGGCCGCGGTGTACAACAGTTGCTCGCCACAGCACCAGTGGATCCCGGGCAGCGTCACCTGCCCAAAACCCTGGCGGGGCTGCCGCTCTATGATATCGAGCAGATTTATGTCGATGCACGCGACTGGCCCGAGGGCGCCCTGGCGACCAGCGGCCTGACACCGCAACCACTGCACGCAGACGGCATTGCCAAACTGGTTGCCGATGCAGACCATGTGGTGAGTTTCTAATGGCGCTGCACACGGTCAGTGATACCACGCAACTGACGCGCTGCCTGGCAGCGATCGGCGCTGACCAGGCGCTGCTGTTGTTCGGTAACGCTGTTGGCTGGGCACCTGAGCTGCCATCACCCACTGAGCTGGAATTCCCGGTGTATGTGCTGCGCGAGGACATCGCCCTGCAGGCGGTGACGCCTGCCCCTGGTACCGAGGTCATCGACTACGCCTGCTGGCTTAAGCTGACCGAGACACACGCACAACATGTCCACTGGCGCTGAATTGAACCCAGAAACCCTGCTGGCCGCGTGCGATGAAAAAGGCTATCTGCACGACTGGCAGGCCTGGACACCCGAACATGCCCAGGCGTTCGCGGTCATCGAAGGCATTGCGCTAACAGATGCCCATTGGGAAATTCTGCACCTGTTAAGACGCTTTTATGAGCAGTACGATGCGTCCCCCGCCAATCGTGCCCTGGTCAACTTCGTCAAACGCGAGTTGGGACCGGATAAAGGCAACAGTATTTATCTGATGACCCTGTTCCCCGAGTCGCCCGCAAGGCGTGGCAGCCGCATTGCCGGCCTTCCCAAACCCAAGAACTGTTTGTAAACATGCCCCTCAGTGCCATTCGACCCGACTTGTACGACACCCTCCTGGCCAGCAAGGTTGAGTCCCTTCTGCCCCGTTTCCGCGAGGACTTCTCGGGCGCCCCTGACGTCTTTCCCTCCTCCCCAACAGGCTTCAGGCTGCGCGCCGAATTCCGTGTCTGGCATGAGGGCGAGGACCTCAACTATGTGATGTTTCGCCGGGGCGAACCCAAGGCCCCGGTACCAGTGTCCGAGTTCCCGGTGGCCAGCCCTGCCATCCAGGCGCTCATGCCCAAGCTACGCCATTTACTGATAACCACGCCCGTGCTGCGGCGCAAGCTCTTCCAGGTGGAGTTTTTGGCGACGCTGTCCGGCGACATGTTGGTCACCCTGATTTACCACCGACCGCTGGACACAGACTGGCAGCAAGCAGCTGAGGAGCTCGCACACACGTTATCGGTGTCCGTAGTAGGACGCAGCCGTAAACAGAAAATCATCATCGGTCGGGATTGGGTCGAGGAGCAGCTCGACTGCCAAGGCCATCGTTATCGTTACCGCCAGCCCGAGCAGGCTTTTACCCAACCCAATGGACGGGTCAACGAAGCCATGCTCGACTGGGCTTGCCGACATGCCGAAGGACTGGGCGGTGACCTGCTGGAGCTCTACTGCGGCATTGGCAATTTCACGCTACCGCTGGCGAGGCATTTCGACCGGGTTATCGCCACTGAGCTGTCCAAAGTTGCCACCGCTGCAGCCGACCAAAACCGAATTGCCAATACGATCAGCAATGTCGAGTTTGCGCGTCTTTCAGCAGAGGAAATGACCCAGGCGATGGACAACAAGCGTCCTTTCCGCCGGCTGGCTCATTTGCAAAAACCCCTGCCCGAGTACAACTTGAATACGCTGTTTGTGGATCCACCGCGTGCCGGATTGGATCCGGACACGCTAGCGCTGGCGGAACGTTTCGATGCCGTGCTTTACGTCAGCTGCAATCCGGAGACGCTGTTGTCCAACCTGGCAACACTGCGGGCCAGCCATCGCGTCGATGCCCTTGCCTTCTTTGACCAGTTTCCCTACACCCATCACATGGAGTGTGCAGTGCGGCTACGTCGCCGCTGATCAACGGTCGTTGATAAAGTCCGCGATCCGTTCGGCGACACCCGATTCGTTGAGCATGGGTGCATGACCCACATTGGGCACTTCAATAAACGCCATGTCAGGATGGCGACGCTGCATCTCAACTGTGGTCGGCACATCCAGCAAGTCAGAGATACCCCCGCGAATGAGCATGGTACGCACCGGCTTCAGCGCGTCGAATAGTGGCCATAAATCGGGTGGAACGGCAGCCGCTTCGTCGGCCTTCATCGCCTCGGAGATGCCGAGATCGTAGTTGAGCACAATGTCATTGCCCTGCTCCACACAGGTGCGTCGGGCAAACTTGAGCCAGTCTTCGTTTTCGTATCCGGGAAACGCCACCTCGTTGATAGCGCGCACCTGATCGGCGGCGGCCTGCCAGGAAGGAAAACGCGTGCCGTTGCCGACATAGCTCTTGATACGATCTAGGCCTTCATCTGCCAGCACCGGACCTATGTCATTCATCACGACGTGGCTGAAGATGCCTGGCTGGGCTGCATTCATCGCCATCGCCATCAAGCCACCCATTGAGGTACCTACCGCGGCCACCTGAGTGAGTGATTGCTGGCTGAGCAACTCAAACATATCGCTTACGTAGCTGGCGAGTTGATAACGATGAATGTCGGGGTCACGCGCCGACCTGCCACGGCCCCGCTGCTCAACCACCAGCACCCGGTGAGTACGTGCAAGCACCGGCGCCAAATCTTCAAAGTCGGCGCTGTTACGGGTCAAGCCATGCATCAGCAAGGCCACCGGTGACTGCTGATCAGGCCCGGGATAGTCCCGGGCGTAGAGGGTAAGGCCATCAGCCACGTCGTAATACAGGTCGGCCCAATCAGCCATAGCTGCGCTCTCCGTACTCCTTGCGCAATTCGCGCTTGAGGATTTTGCCATTGGGATTACGCGGTAGTTCATCAACCAGAATGACATCGGCGAGTCGCTGCTGCTTGCCCACCCGGCTGTTGATCCAGTCACGCATTGCTTCCGGCGTATCCTCGCAGGCCTCACGTCGAACCACCAGTGCCACCGGTGTTTCGCCCCAGCGATCACTGGGCAAACCGATAACAGCGACATCGAAGACGGCCTCGTGGGTGGCGATCACGGCTTCGATGTCCTGAGGATAAATATTCTGTCCACCCGACAGAATCATGTCCTTCTTTCGGTCAACGATGTAAAGAAAGCCCTCGTCATCGATGAAACCGACATCGCCTGAGCGCATCCAGGTCAGACCTGACGGGTCAACGAACGTGGCGTCACGATTGGCATCATCCCGGCGCCAGTACCCCGGCATGGCAATGCGTCCACGGGAGCAGATTTCTCCCGACTGGTTGGCCGGCAGCATCTGCTCATCTTCACCGACAATACAGATGTCCGTACCAATCAGTGGCCGCCCAACTGATGCCCAGCGACCCTCTGCATGCTCGGTTTCCAAGGTCGTGATAATGCCCTCGGTCAGACCATAGAGTTCGATCACGCCGCAGTCGAAATGCTCGAAAATGTCGCGTTTGAGGGACTCCCGCAACGGTGAGCCACAACTCATCATTGCCTGCATGGAGCTCAGATCAACCGCCTGTTCCGCAGCGGCTTCGACCACGCGCTGGAACTGGATCGGCACCATGGCGGTGTGGGTAATTCGATCGCGCGCAACCTGCTCGAGAAAATCGTGCTCGCTGAACTTGGACACGACATAAATACAGCCCCCCGCCAACAACGTTGCCAGCATCGCCACCCAGGAGATGTTGCTATACAGGCCGATCGTCAGCAGCGTGCGGGCGCCGCCGTGGTAGCGCAGGGCAATCGCCAAATCGTAGGCCCAGTCACGGCGGCCCTGATGGTCATGCGCGATACCTTTGGGCAGTCCGGTCGTACCAGAACTGTAGATAATGTTGATCAAGCTATCTGGCGTGATGTCCGCAAGAGGTCGCTCAGTCGACTGTCCCTCGGCCACTGCAGCCATGCTCAACCAGGCTTCCCGGTCGGGCTGTGGTGCAATGCGCAATGGCGGTTTGATCAGTTGATTGGCAATGCCGTCGAGTCTCGCCAACCAATCATCAGAAGCGACCACAGCGGCCACTTCTGCGTCATCGAACATCGCAACGGCGGCATCGTCAGATACTGAGACATTCAACGGTACAACAACTGCACCGGCCGCAATCGTCCCGAAGATAGCCTCAACCATTGGCAGGCCGTTGCTCATCAGCAAACCGACCCGATCTCCCGGCCGGATACCCAGAGCTTGTAGACCATTGCCAAAGGCGTGGCACCGGGCGGTAAATTCACCCCAGGTCCAGCTTCCCTCGGTCGTCACGACCGCAGAATCAGGCGCGCGCCACTTGCCGTGCAGCGCGAGAATCTCGGGCAGCAGCGGCGCATGCGTGGTAAACGTCATGCGTGAATTCCTTGTGAAAACGCCCCCCGTTTCCGGGGGGCAAGAGGATCAGAACCGGTACTCAACCGTACCTGTGACAGTCCTGGGTGGTGCATAGAACACGGTGGTGTTGTTCTCCAGGCCGAGCGACGACGGGCAAGCATTGCCCGGGTTGGTGCCGGCACCGAAGCAGTAACCCGACACACGAATTTCCTCATCGGTCAGGTTGCGGCCGAACAGGCCCAGACGCCATTTTTCACTTGGGCTGGTCCAGAAAACACTGGCGTTGACGATGCCAACGGCGTCCTGATCAAGCTCCGGGTTGGGAATCTCGAACTGGCTGACATCACCCTTATAGGAGTAATTCACCGAGAAGCGAGTATCCCCGCCCATGACCTCGGTGTCGTAATTCAGCGCGGCGAACACCATCTGCTCGGGAGTATTCTGAATCTCGCGCTGGTCTGCGACATTGACGCCGTTGACGATGTACTCGTCAAAGCTGGCATCGAGGAAGCTCGCCGAGAACTGGGCACTCCATGCTTCATTGAAGAGGATGTTGCCCTCAATCTCGATACCGTTAATCTCCGCCTTACCCGCGTTGGTGACCGTACCTACAAAGCCGTCGTTGACGCCGTCACCATCCGAGTCGATGCCCACAGATCCCGGGATCTGCATGTCGTCGTACTCTGAGAAGAACACTGCCACATTGGTGGTGGCGCGTCCGTCGAGCCAAGTCGATTTGAAACCAAACTCCAGCGAGTTCAGCTGTTCTTCATCGAAACCTTC
>CAYZWL010000004.1:87419-95823 GCA_964482195.1 uncultured Alteromonadaceae bacterium
TTCGCGCGGAAAACATCTGCGCGGCGCTCGTCTTCCGTATAGCGCAGACCCAGCGCCACAGAGAGTTTCTCATTGACGTGATAGGTCAGATCACCAAATACGGATCCCGCCTGGGTATTGATGGTTCCGCCCGTGTAAGCGGTCAGCGCTGTGCCGGGAATCAACTGTCCCAGTACGACATCGAAGTCATTGGAGGCTTCGGAGTCTTGGTAGTAGAAGCCAAAAACACCGTCGAATCGGTCACTGCTCCACAGCAGTTGGAACTCCTGGGTAAACTGGTCGTTCTTGTAGATCACCGGCGCATCGAAGTCGGGAACTGGCAGGCTGTCGAAATCAATGACTGACTCGGTAAAGTCCTCGCGGTAGGCGGTGACGGAACGCAGCGTCAGGTTCTCGTTTGCCGCCCAATCCATTGTCCAGCTATAGCCCTTGGCTTCGATTTCGTTACGGCCGTTGATACCGGTTGTGGTGCCAGTCGCTGCGAGCGATGCTCCCGCACGGGTATCCCAGACGCTGGCCGGGGACGGCGCGTCGATGGTGACCGCGTCAAAGGGTCGATGGCCGGCTACAGCGTTGCTGTTGTCCTGGGTCTCGTCATAAGAACCCCGGATCATAAAGGTGTCGCTCACGTCCCACTCGAAACTCAGGCGCAGACCGAACAGATCCTTGTTGTACTGCTCTTCGCCGGTAAACAGATTCTCACCGAAGCCACCCCGGCGGAACGAACCCACCGTACCACCAACGCGGAAGTCTTCTGTGATGGGCAACGCGAAGGTGCCGGTGAAGTCCACCTGGTCGTAGCTACCCACACCGGCGCGCACGCGAACATCCACCTCATCACTCAGACGACGGGTCACATATTTGATGGCGCCACCCACGGCGTTTCGGCCGTAGAGCGTTCCCTGTGGACCGCGAAGCACTTCGATGCGCTCGACGTCGTAGATATCCAGCAGCGCAGCCTGGGGACGCGCCATGTAGACGTCATCGATGTAAATCGCCACGCCCTGCTCGAAACCCGCGAGCGGATCTTGCTGACCCACCCCCCGGATAAAAGCAGTCAGGGTGGTGTTGGTTGCCCGCGACGGCTCGAGAGTCAGACTGGGTACGCTCTGGGCGAGCTCACCAATATCCTGCAAGCCACGCATGGCCAATTCGTCACCCGTGAACGCGGTGACCGCCAATGGCGTTTCCTGCAAGCTCTGGTTGCGTCGCTGGGCGGTCACCACCACCTCTTCGACCGCGAGCTTGTCTTCCTGGGCAAGTGCGGGTTGTGCCATTGGCAAAGCCGCTATGGACAAAGCCACGGCAAGCGGTGTCTTGGAAAAAGAGCGCAGCATAGAAATCACCTTCTCGGTTGCAGAGTGGCCACGTCGCTTGGTGTCGAGCGGCCTAGTTATCGTTAGTTAACCGCAAGCTGTGAGTGTCTAGAGAATGCCACTCAACAACTGTTGAACCGACACTATTCAACACCTGTTGAAGTGTCAAGCCCGGCTGCTCATCGATTTCGGGCAGTCACCCACTGCGCCGCCAGACCCCAGGCGAGCGCCGCAAAGATGCCGTAAGTGGCAGACACTGCGGGGTTGGCGACATCGAGGCCCAGGTTGAATAGCAAGTGCGTGCCAATACCGAGCACCGCAGAGGGCCCAATCACCCACAGGGACACTCGCCCCTTGAGCATGACGCCAAAAAGAATCGGCACAATCGACGCGGCGGCCAGCCCGTAAACTCCCTTTTGTGCAAACAGCCCCACCAATGGCGGCGGATTCCAGGCCAGTGCGAGACCGACGATGCCCACCGCAACCAACACATAGCGTGATAACCGCAGACCGTGGGCATCACCCAGCCCCATGGGTTTGAGAATGTCGGTCACCACCATCGCGGACAACGCGACCAGGATGCCATCGAGCGTACTCATGCCCGCGGCCAGCAGGGCCACGAATATGAAAGTGAGAATAAGCTGACCGGTCGCGTCCCCACTGAACTCACGAATCAGATACTCACGAACCACCATGTCCTGAGACTCGATATCGTAGCCAGCAAGGCGGGCGTAAAATCCAATCATCAGCATCAGGGTAAACACCACGCCACTGACCACCGTCGTAATAATGAAGGTATTCGCATCGCGCTCACTGCGCAGATAGAGCACCTTGGTCAGAATGTGCGGTTGCAGCATCAGGGCGAAGGTAATGACGAATCCACTGACAAACACCGAAAAAAAGCTGAAATACAAACCGCTGCCGGTATTGAAGACGGCCGCGTAGTCAGCCCCCAGCTCAGCCAAACTTCCCCACGGGTCACTGCCGAAGTGATGCAAGCCATGCAGAAACAGGCCGCCAGCCACCCCCAGCATCAACACACCCTGCAAGGTATTGGTGTAGGCATGGGCGTAGGTGCCGCCCATCAACACGTAAGAGAAGACAAACAGCACCACCAATACGAGCGCCGTTTTCTGGTCAACGGGAAACAAACCGCTGACCAGCAGACTGCACCCGACCAGGATCAACACCACAAAAGTGATCGACAGCAGGTTGATCAGTGCAAAAAACAGCCCGAGCGAGCGGCTTTGGTAGCGCTGGTAAATCCACTGCGGAATCGTCACCGAGCCCTGAGCCTCACCCACTTTGAGAAAACCACGGGTCAAAACAATGAACGCGCACATGATGCCGAGTGAGCCCGCCAGCCCGAAGTGCACATACGCAGAAACTCCGTGCACGTAGACAAACCCCGGGTTGATCACAAAGGTCGCGGTTGACGCAATCGACGCAGACAGCGTGATTCCCACCAGCACCGGACTCATGTCCTTGTTACCGATTGCGAAACCTTCTGCGCTGTCGGTCTTGCGCATCCCCACCCATGACAACCAGTAAACGAGCACGGCATAGCCGGCGATGAGCAGGTACTTAAAAAGCGTCGCGTCCACGGCGATCTCCTGTTATTTTTGCCGCATCGTATTCAACGCCTGTTGAATAAGCAACGCCGCCAAGACACGGGTAAGCTGCACGTATGCCTGATAACGCACCTAAAAGTGAAAAAATCCTCGACGTGGCCGAAGCGCTGTTTGCAGAGCGAGGTTTCGATGGCGTGACCCTGCGTCAAATCGCCATGGGCGCTGGCGTGGATGTCGCGCTCGCCAGCTACCACTTCGGCAAAAAACTCGATCTTTTTCGGGCCGTGCTGGAACGTCGTGCACCGGCACTGAACACCGCTCGTCTCGAGGCACTGGCGGCGGCAAAGGCGACGGCGGCACCGCAACCGCCCGAAGTCGAAGCCATCGTTGAGGCCTTCCTGCGCCCGCTGGAGATCGCTCAGGAAACTGGCGAAGCCGGCTGGGCCAACTATCTGGCCCTGATCGCCTACATCAACAACAGCCCCTACTGGGGACCGCGAATGATGTCGGCACTGTTTGACGAGCTGGTGGCGGAATTTGTCGCGGCCCTGCAGTCGGCTCTGCCCGAGGGCAAAGCCGAGGATATTTACTGGTGCTTCAACAGCATGTCGGGCGCCTTGACGCTAACGCTTGCACGCACGGGGCGTATTGACCGATTGTCAGGCGGACTCTGTGAATCAAGCGATTTTCGCGCTGCCTACGACCACATGATTCCCTTTGTGGCCGCAGGCTTTCGTGAGGTCTGCGGTGCCCGGGGCCTCGCTCAGGAGGGATAGCGAGCAGCCAGTGCTGCGTAAACCTGCTCAGGAAAGTTCTCCGCGTCAGACGCAATGTCAGCCAACACGTCGCTGAGGTGTTCATTGTCTTCACGGCCGGCCCAGATCTTGACGTACTCACCCGTCTTATAGCCGTGATCCTGGCGGAAAAAATTGAGTACGTTCTTGCCAATATAGTGCCGGTAGAGTTCATCAAAGCTCATACCACTGGCGAATAGCAGCTGCGCAAAGCGCGTAACCGAAAAACCACGACTGACCAATGAATCCTGGGCCAGTGCCTCTGTGGCAGCACGCAGGTCAGTGTCGTCTTGTTCTGCGTGATAGAGATCGAGTTCGATGCGACTCGCCAGCGCGTCCAGGCTCTCTCCCGGCGTAAACAGCGCCGACAAACCGAAGTGCCAGATATCTACGACCTCCAGTCGCACTTGCTCCATGTCGGTATCCTGTTTCTTCCACCACTTATAACCGATGTGGTCCATCAACTCGCCACATTCAATCCAGATAGCGCGGTACCACTCGTAGCGTTGCTCGATCCACTCGGGATGGACGCGGGTGTTCATACGGTCTTGCAGGGTGAGCATGTTGACGATGGCAGCGTGCACGGGAAGGTCCTGTTGGGCTTAGAGCGCGAACGTTAACGGAAAAAAAAGGCAGAGTCTCCGGTTTGCGTCCGTGCATACCGTCGATCTCCGCCTTGCGAGGGCCTTCCCTGGCCCGCTGTCTTCGTCCCTGAGCGCTGTGAACCACTCAAATGTCCCGCTGAGTTCGGGACTGACGCCACCGCTGGGTGGATGACACTAGGAGAGTCGCTGCGGCGTCGATTGCAAGGTAGCAAAGGGTTTTGCGGAACACTCGCGCTTTGCGGTGAGTTGCAGTTTGCCTGCGTTGAGTTGCAGAGCGCCTGATAGCAGGCTGGTCTCAGGCTGCCAGAAAGGCCTTCACGCGGTCTTTGTAGCCACGGCTTACCTTGACTTGTGCCCCGCCAGCCAGTGACAACAGGTACTCGCTGTTTGGCAAGCTCTGTGCGCCCGATATCGTGTCGACGTTGACCAGCGTGCTGCGGTGCACCCGCACGAAACGACTGGGGTCCAACATGCCCTCGAGTTGCTTCATGGTGATGCGCATGATGTGGGTCTCGGTCGCCGTGTGCAGGCACATGTAGTCGCCCGCAGCGTCCACCCACTGAATATCGGCAACGGGCAGTAAATGGATTTCCTGGCCGTCCTTGATGGTCAGCTTTTCGGGCCAGTCGCCCTCCCCTGAGCGCTCCCCATCGACTTCCCGGGCGCGCCCGCCCGACAAGCTCATAATCACCTGTACCAGTTTTTCTTTCTCTGCCGCTTGCTCTTCTACAACACTGTGCGCTCGTGCGCGCTCAACAGCCTCAGCGAGACGCTCGGGCTCCACAGGCTTCAGCAAATAATCGACGGCATGGACTTTGAAGGCCTCAACCGCAAACTCGTCGTGGGCGGTGACAAAAATCACCAGCGGCAGATTGTCACCCTGTAGATTCCCAATGACCTCGAAACCACTCATGCCAGGCATCTGGATATCGAGAAACAACAGGTCTGGACTGTACTGCGCAACTGCGGTCAGCGCCTCGGGCCCGTTCGCACACTCGGCAACAATTTCGACACCGGGAACTTCGGCGAGGCGCATGCCGAGGCCGCGCCGGGCCAGGTGCTCGTCGTCGACAAGTACTGTACGCAAAGACTTCATTCGCTGGCCGGATCGCTGTAACTGAGTGGGATGGCAATACTGACGGTCAAGCCGTGAGGATCCGTCGTACTGAGTTGGAAGCCGTGATCGGTACCGTAACGCTGGACCAGGCGCTCGCGTGTGTTGTTGATTCCGACACCGGAGCCGTCCCCACTCGGCACGCTGAGGTCAAGTCCCGGGCCGTCATCAATGACCGCCAGCAACAACTGGCCGTTATCAACTCGTGCCGTGACCGAAATGTAACCTCCATTGATCGATTGGGAGATCGCATACTTAATCGAATTTTCGACCAACGGCTGCAACAGCAGCGAAGGCATGCGAGCCTTCTCGGCGTCCTGCTCGATGTCAAAGTTTAAGGTCAGGCGCTCGGCAAACCGCACTTTCTCTATATCGAGGTAGAGCTTCAGGCTCTCTACCTCCTCCTTGACCGTCACCAGCGCCATCGGATCGTTGACCAGCGAATAGCGCAAAAAACGCGACAACTTGGTGACCATGGAGTTGGCCAGCGCCGTGTCTTTATCGAGAATCAAGGTGGAAATGGCATTGAGCGTGTTGAACAAAAAGTGCGGATTCAACTGATAGCGCAGCATTTTGAGCTGGGCTTCGTGGGCCATGGAAAGGGCTTTGAGATAGCGCTGTTTTTCTTCCTGGCTAATCAGGTAGTACTTCACGCCGAAATAGAGCCCACTCCAAACCAACATCACCCAACTGGCCGACGTGGCGTTCTCAAAGTACTTCCAGAACTGCCAACTGTCAGCCATTCGGCTCGCTTTCTCGGGATTGGCATAGACCGTGGAAAAAATCAGCGACCTGCTGAGCACCCAGGCAAGCCCGGCCACGTAGGAGCCCCCGGCGATCGCCAGGCCGCGTTTCCAGAGCGAGCTCTCCCAGGTTTTTCGATACAGCCAGCGCAGGCCAAGACTCAGGCAAATACCGATGGTGGAGATACCCGCCAGGTAAAGCTCGTACATCGGGAGGTTCTTGGCCCCTCCCCAGAACAACACGCCGAGGTAGAAGGTTGATGCCCAACCGGCCCAGCCGGCGAGCTGCAGAACCCAGAACAAACGCTGCTGGTTATTTACAATTTGATTGATAGCCATGGCGGGAATTATAAGAGGGCGGGCACCTCAGCAAGCCAAGAGGTTCCGCCACTCACCGCAAGATCGTTGCAGTCTGTCGCAAGTCGACGCACTTTCAGAGGCCCAAGCCATAAAGCGCGTTGGCGTTGTCATGAAAAAGCCGGGACTTCTCATGCTCGGAAAAATCCGCCACCAGCTTCTTGAAACCGTTGTAGAGCACCGAGTACGGCAGCGATAAACGATCCACCGGGAAGTTGCTTTCAAACATGCACCTTGCCGGACCAAAACAATCCAAGGCGTGCAGGTACCATTCCCGCTGCGCAGCCACAAATTCATCTGAGGTCGGCGCACGGGCAGCCACATGCCAGCCGTAGCCGTTGTCCGGCATGGCCAGACCACCTAGCTTGAGATGCACATTGGGACATTCGGCAATGGCGGCGATGTCGGCCTTCCACTGATCGAAGATTTCCGTGCGCTTCGCGTCATAGGGCGGGACACCGAGCGGGGTGCCGAAGTGGTCCAATACAAAAGTGGTGTCAGAACAAGCCCTGGCCAGCGCCAGGTAATCTTGGTTTTGGTAATGGTAGTGCCAGGTTTCATAGACCATGCCGCGCCGGCCTAGCTCGCGCACGCCCTCCCGAAAGTCATCACCCTGAAACAAGTCGCGGGGGGCCGCGCCAGGAATGAACAATTCCACCCCAGGTTCGGCACTGGCGCCGGCATGGCGAACGCCTTTGAAGAAATCACCTGCCATGGCAACGTGCATGTCCAATAGATCAGCCACCTGACTACCCCGGGTCAGATCGACATGCCCGACCATCCCCAGAAGGGGTGCACCCGCGGCGAGAGACTGATCGCGCTGCGCCATGACGAAGGCAGTCTCACCGAGTGACATCTCAGCCTCAGGGCCATCGGTTCGATACTCAGTGCCACACTCCATGTAAACCGTACCCACCACATTGTGGCCGCTGGCGGTATCAGTCTGGTACTCAGCAATGGTGTAGCGGTCTCCCATCATGTCAAACCACAGATGATGATGGGGGTCTACGATCGGACGCGTAGGGTCAAGCGCCGCTTCGTCGCCAGCGGCGAGCCAGGCGACCTGGTCCTCGTGAAAAAGATTCATGGGGGCTCCGTTTGTTATCGATTTATCGGGCGAACCGCCCGCACGATAACCGGAGTCGCCGGGGGATGGAAACCATCCCGGCGGATATCAGCTGTCGAGACAGCCCTCGAGCGCCTGGCTGATGCGCGCTGCGAAACGTTCCAACAGGGCGATCTCGTCTGCACTGATTGGAGATCGTGGCTTGTGGCTGATGATCGCAAACGCGCCCGGAATCGAACCGTCTTTGAGCCGCAGGGGAACGCCAGCGTAGTAAACGATATTGGGACCGCCGGTCACCAACGGGCTCGCGGCAAAGCGACCATCGAAACGGGCATCGCACACCTCGAGAAAACCACCTTCTCGGATGTTTTGGCTGCTGAAAGCACCGCTCGCTATATCGACACTTTCAGAGCTGATGCAACACTTCTGTGCCAGCAGCGCATTCGCCTCGTCGATCAGCGAAACCATGGCGCTCGCACCGTCGAAGGCCTGTTCGGTAGCACGGATGATAAGGTCGACTTCAACGTGCCCTTCGGTGACCTCCGCCATCTCGCGATTCAAATTTTCTCCACTGTTGCTCTGCATGTGGCTGTTCTCGGTTTCCCTTCCCGTTTGCGACCACATCTGTTGATATGGCAATGACATATGTTTTTCCGTTGGTGTCTTCATGGGAGGGCATACTAAAGAAAACCCGACCCAAGCCATGTGCTTTGAGTCACAGAATTCATGGCCCAGAAGGGCTAAAACGCGGAAAAATAACGGTTTAGAGACCTAGGTCACAGACTGCGTACATGAGGCAATCGGATTTCGCGATTTGCGCATTCGTCGTAATCATGAA
>CAYZWL010000004.1:95923-100970 GCA_964482195.1 uncultured Alteromonadaceae bacterium
CGCACCGAATTCGCAAACACCTCCATACCCCAGTCGGTCTGGCCGGGTAAGGCCAGAATGCCGGGTTCACCAGCGAAACGCCTCAGTCCCTCCCAGGCCAGTTCATGAGCGGGCGCGTCCTCGCGCCCGCCAACTTCAATGGTGACCGTGGGACAACGGTTGTCGCTGATTTCCATCAACGCACCCAATGACAGCGCTGATATCACCATGCGCGGGGCAAACAGCGATACCAACGCCTCGTGTTGAATGTCCCAGTGTGGGCAAACCCCAAAAGCCGGTCCTGAACCGGATGTATTGTGTACATCGATCACGGCCTCGGGCTCGACGCGCTGCAAAAACCCCAGGATCGCTTCAGCCAACTGCCCTTGCTCGTCATCGAAGGGCGCACGAAAACAACGATTGAGATCGCGTTGACCCGGCAGCATGCGATGGCTGAACAATGGCTGGCATAGCGCAGCCGTGATCGACGCAACAATCACCACGAGATTGGTTGCGGGTACCTCGCCACTAGAGATCCAGCGGTGCAGCGCAAGCACGCCCGAAGGCTCGTTGCCGTGTAAGAGTGTCACCATGGCCCGAGTTCGGGATGGGTCGCGCCCGGTGAACCGGAAAGCCGTGGGCCCATCGAGCCGCTCAAGAAAGGCCACCACATCGCCCTCTGCCAACGTCGCGGGCGGGTCACAGATTTCGATCAGCCGCATCACAGCGGCCACTGCGCAACCGGGGTGCCAGCACTGGACAATCCGCGGTAGTCGGAGAACATACCGGCGTGTGCCTGAGCCGGGGATTCTCCAGCAGCCCGCCGACGCGCGACTGCCGCCGACTGCCACTGTGCACCGGTTTGCCCAGACGCGCAGCGCTGGGCAATCACATTCAGATAGCGCTCCCGCTCGTCGGCGTCGACCCCCAGTTCATTGAGGCCGGCGTCGGCAACCGGCAGCAGTTGCTCGACAAGGTCTCGCACGGGAGTCTCGCCAACACCTTGGCGACGAACATTCGGCCAAATCACTTCCGCAGCCAATCCGAGCTGGGCGCAGCGGTAGAAATTGCGTTCAGCAAGCGCAAACGGCAGTGCTGGCAACAGCGCGTCAATGTCGCTCATCAATCCCGCTGCCGTCCCAATGGCGAACGCCGCCCCCGCGACCATATCGACCGGGGTTGGTCCGGCAGGCAGACTGCGCATTTCGATGCGTAGATGACCGCCGTCGGCGTCGTCATAGACCGGGCGGTTCCAAAGCCAAACCGTGCTCTGATGCAGCCGCAACTCAGCGAGTTCGGGGGCGCCAACTGGTTTCACTGCCACATTCTCTGCCATGCAAGGCAGCAGCGGCGGAAACAGCGAGGCAGATTCCTGAAACAGTTCGAATGCCCCGCTTCGCACCCAACCCTGACCAAAACTCACTCGCGCCGGCTGGTGCCAGCCGCGAGGGTCGTTGTGGCGGGTGTCAATCGACTGCTTGAACAACGGAATGCGAGTCTCTTCCCACAGACGGTGGGTGAAGATACCCGGCGAATTCCCAGACACGGCAACGGCCAAAGGCGTCACCAATTGCACAGCGTTAAAAGCGCGTGCAAACGCGGCGGGGTTTATCCGCCAGTGCACCTGAAACGATGTATTCGCGCCCTCGAGGCTGATATCGCTCATTTGCAGCGCCAGTGGATTCTCGCCCTCGATGGCAATTTCGAAGGCATCGCCGCGCTCGCGCCTGAGCTGCGCCAACAGCGCCCTGTAGCGAAGTCGATCGGTCATCGAATGCAGCCCAAAATCGGCTTGGGTCAGCGTCGGCAATATACCGATTGGCACTGCAGCGATATCGCGGTCATGCAGCAATAGGTTCAGCGCCCGCACCTTGTCGGTCAGCTCACGTTCGGTTTCAGTAAGGCCGCCTTCACCCAGCAAGCGCGGGGTCAGGTTGTATTCCAGGTTGTAACGATCCAGTTCCAGTGTCAGTTGCGGATCCGCGGCGAGATCGAGGACTTCCTGGTTTTGATACGCCGGCCGACCGTCGGGCTGCACCAGATAGAGTTCGAGCTCCGATCCCAGCGAATTGGCTCCAACACCGAAGCCTGGCTCTGCGAGCAATCCCCTGAGGGTTTCCAGTTGTTCGTATACTCGCGCGGCAAAACGCCGGTGGTCGTCGGCACTGAACTCGTGCTTGTTGATCTCGATACCCATTCGCGGGCCAATCCCCCATCAGCCGTCCTCGCCACGGTATCACGGTCCAACGGGACATGTCGGCGTCCGCGGATCAAGCCCGACAAAGAGCGGAGTAATGCCACTGATCCAGAGCTGAAAAATCGGGCTTCTGGTGGCAAAATGGCGACAACATGCTGCTATCCGTGCGGATAACAACATCAGTTTCACCACCCCAAGAGGTACCCCCCATGCGCTCAATCCGAGCTATCCAAGTCCCATTTGCTGTCGCGGCATTGAGCGTCGCGGTACAAACCCAAGCCCAAGGTATGCTGGAAGAAGTGGTCGTTACCGCTGCCAAGCGTGAGCAGACCCTTCAGGAAGTCCCCGTCGCAGTCAGCGTCGTACCAGCCGAAACCATCGAGCGTGCAGAAATCCGCGATCTGTTGGACCTGCAATCGGTGGTGCCCTCGCTCCGTGTGAGCCAGCTGCAAACATCGACGCAATCCAACTTCATCATCCGCGGCTTCGGCAATGGTGCGAACAACCCGGGCATTGAGCCTTCGGTCGCGGTCTTTGTCGACGGCGTTTATCGCTCGCGCTCCCAGGGCCGTATTTCCGACCTCCCTAATATCGAGCGTATCGAAGTACTGCGCGGCCCCCAGAGCACGCTGTACGGTAAGAACGCCTCTGCAGGTGTGATCAGCGTGATCACGTCCAAGCCGGACCTCGCAGAGACCACTGGCAACATCGAAGCTGGCGTTGGCAACCTCGACATGTACAACGTACGTGGCTATGTGACAGGCCCTATCTCTGACACCGTGGCTTACAGCCTCGGCGGCAGCTACTTCCAGCGTGACGGATTCGCTGAGAACGTATTGACCGGCACCGACATCAACAACCGCGACCGCTACAACTTGCGCGGTGAACTGTACTTTACGCCCTCCGATGACACCGACGTGCGCGTGATTGTCGATTACGACGAGCTGGACGAAATCTGCTGCACCGTTGGCAACGCCGTCAACGGCCCTGCCGGCGCTGCGCTGGCGTTCCTGGCGGGCGGCGCGCCCTATGATGCGGAAGATATCTACAGCTACCGCATGTCCACCAATATCGACCCACAGACGGTGGGAGAGAACTGGGGCGCACAGATCAACTGGACGACCGATTTCGAGGCATTCACCTTCAGCGCGATCACGGCTTACCGGGATTCTTACGCGGAGCAGGTCCAGGCCGACGTCGATTTCTCTGCCGCCGATGTGATTGGTAATCAGAACATCAAGACCGATATTCAAACCTTCACTCAGGAATTCCGCTTCGACGGCTCCACCGAGAGCCTCGATTGGTCGACTGGCCTGTTCTTCTTCGATGAATCCATCGACTACGACACCGGCCTGTATTTCGGCTCCCAATTCCGCGACTACGCCAACTTCTTGGTAGGTAGTGGTGACTTCCAGGCGGGTGCTGCCACCTTGAACGGCCTCGAAGGCGCACTGGGTCTTGCACCTGGCACCTTCTTCGCTGATGGCACCGGTTCCAACGAACTGGCCACCCAGGACAACCAAACCATCTCTGTCTTTGGCCAGTTGGACTTTCACCTCACCGACAAGCTGACGGCGACTGTGGGCCTTGCGTACCTGGAAGACGACAAAGACGTCTCCATGAATCAGATCCACACCGACGTGTTCTCAACCCTGGATCTCGATGGTAGCGATGCGGCCACGGCGCTGACCAATATCGGCATCGCCACCGCCTTCCCGACTGTTTTCGGCCTGCCTTTCAGCCCGGAAAACATCGCCTTGGTGACCTCGAGCCCCGCGGGTGCGGCCGGCTTCCAGCAACTGACACAAACCGTGGCAGGTGCGGTCGCAGGCGCGGACCTGAGCGACCCGGCACAGAACCCGCTGCTGGGCCTGCAAGCCCTGCAGTTTGTTCCGGAACTGGTAACCTTCCCCAACAACGTAGAAGACGGCACCTCATCTGATGAGAAGCTGACGTACACCCTGCGTCTGGCCTACGACGTCAACGAGCGTTTGAACGTCTACACCAGCTTCGCCACCGGCTACAAGGCAAGTTCCTGGAACCTGTCCAACCAGTCAAACCCGTCCGCATCTGATCTCGCCGCACTGTTGGCCAGCAGCAATGCAATTCCGGCGAATGCCCGTTCCGGCACCCGACTGGCGGGCCCGGAGGAATCCGAAGTCTTCGAAATCGGCGCCAAGTACAGCGATGGTTGGGGCTACTTCAATGTGACCCTGTTTGATCAGGTCATCGAAGGATTCCAGTCCAACCTGTTCGTAGGTAACGGTTTTGCACTGGCGAACGCCGGCCAGCAGTCGGTTCAAGGTATTGAGATTGAAGCCATGTGGCAGGCCACTGACGCGCTGCGCCTCGGTTTCGCCATGACTCACCTCGACCCCGAATACGACGAATTCACCGACGGCCCGCTCGGCGATTTGTCTGGCACCCAGGTTGCTGGCGTGCACGAGTGGAGCGTGAGCCCCTCGGTTGCCTACGACTTCACTGTCGCGGGCGTACCTGGCTTTATTCAGGCGGACTATCAATTCGAAAGCGAAGTCGACATTCAGGATGGCGGCGACTCCGCTGACAACCTGTTGCTGGAGAGCCGCGGCTACCGCACCCGGGAGCTCGGTCTGCTCAACGCGAGCCTGGGCTTCAGTTTTGCCAACGATCTGGAGCTGCGACTTTGGGCGCGCAACCTGCTGGATGAAGAGTTCCTGCGCAACAACTTCCCGTCGGTGGCACAGACGGGCAGCTGGTCGGGCTACCCCAGCCAGCCGCGCACCTACGGTGCGAACCTGCGCTACAACTTCTGATCCCAGAAGCATGAAAAAAAGGGGAAGCCTTGGCTTCCCCTTTTTTTTGGCTGGAGCATGCGCACCGGCAGCAACT
>CAYZWL010000005.1:0-10447 GCA_964482195.1 uncultured Alteromonadaceae bacterium
GGCGCCGGGCGACCCAGCTGCCAGGCCCACAGACGCTTAACGGCATTGCCAAACTTCTGCTGGTTACGCTGCCAGTCACCACCGATCAGGTAGAGCGCCGGCACCATGAGCAGGCTCACGAACAGTGCGAACAGCACCCCAAAGGCCAGTGACAGTACCGCGGGCTTGAGGAACTGGGCGTTGATCGACTCCTCGGCCATGATCGGGATCAGACCCACGAAAGTGGTCACGGTGGTCAACAGGATCGGACGGAAGCGGTTTACCGCAGCGTCTACCACTGCCTCGAGCCCGGTAAAGCCCTCGCGTTCGCGCCGGCGAATGTAATCCACCAACACCAGGTTGTCGTTCACCACTACCCCTGCTGCGGCACCAATACCGAAGTAGGAGAACAGTGCCATCGGCATGTCAAAGATCAGGTGACCGAACACCGCGCCCATGAAGCCAAAGGGAATCGCGGTCATGATCAACAGCGGCAGCGAGTAGGACTTAAAGGCGATCGCAATCAGCGCATACATCGCAAACAGCGCGATGGTGTAGAGCGCCGAGATCTCAGCGAAGAACTCTTCTTCAGCTTCCTGGCTACCGCCACGCAGGATCTCCAGACCGGGGAACTCTTCCTGCAGCTGCGGCAGGAACTCGTCGTCGATCGAAGAGCTGATCTGGCCGACGGAATCCGGGTCCACGGTCGCGAACACATTTACCACACGCTCACCGTCGCGACGGTTGATGCGCTGTACGCCTTTGCCCAGCTCCACATCGGCCACCGACATCAGCGGCACCGAACGGCCATCAGCCGTACGGATCATGAAGTCATCCAACGATGCCAGATCGTTACGGCTGTCCACGGGGTAGCGAACCATCACGCGTACATCACCAAACTCGCGGGGCAGGCGCTGTACTTCCTCACCGTAGTAGGCCTGACGCACCTGGCTTGATACATCGGCCAGGGTAATACCCAGCTTCTCCGCACCCGGCTTCAGGTCAAAGCGCAGTTCAGCGACTTCACCCTGCTGGTTATCACGCACGTAGTAGGTCTTGTCATAGCTACGCAGTTGCAGCTGCAAGGCCTCACTGGCGGCTTTCAACACTTCGATATCGTCGTGCTGCAGCCGGAACGAGACGCGAGCCTGGCTGTCGTTGAGGGTGTAGTTGACCTGGATATCCTCAGCGTCGGGTACCTCGCCCACCAGCTCAGAAAGCCGCTCGGCTGCTTCACGGGCACTCAGGTCACGCACCTCGGGCGGTGTCAGGCGAATGATCGCGATGACGCTGTCACGACGTGAACGGGTGTACCAGCCCTCGATCAGTTCACCAGTGCCTTCACCCGACGCGCGAGCCTCGGCTTCCACCTCCTCGATCAGCTGCTTTTCAGCGCGCTGCAATTGGTCGAGCACTTCCAGTGCACGGTCGTAAGGGGTGCCGTTGGGCATGGTGACGTTGATGTAGATCTGGTCACTCTCAACCTGGGGCATGAAGAAGAACTTCACCCAACCCGAGGAGAACAGTCCCATAGAGATAATGAAGCCCGACACGAACACCATCGTCGTGGTGTAACGCTTGTTGACGCAGGCGGTCAGGAACGGGCGGTAGCGCTTCTCAGCGAAATCCACAATCCAGTGCGCAAAGTTCTGCTGCTGCTTGGACAGGCCCTTCAGGTTCTTGCGCGGTTCGATGTGACGCAGGTGCGCAGGCAGGATGAAGAACGCTTCGATCAGCGAGAACACCAGCGCCAGCGAAATCACCAGCGACAACTGGCGCGTCACCTGAGCGTCAACCCCCGATACAAACAGCCACGGCGCAAAGGCCACGATGGTCGTCAGTACCGCGAAGATCACCGGTCGGCTGACCGAGAAGGTGCCTTCAATGGCGGCCTGTTCACCCGACATACCGAGACTGTTGTGGTGGTGAATACTCTCCCCCACCACGATGGCGTCATCGACCACGATCCCCAGTACCAGCAAGAATGCGAAGGTCGAAATGATGTTGATAGAGACATCGTTGGCGGGCAGCAGGGCAAACGCGCCCAGGAAGGCCACACCGATACCGGCACTCACCCACAGCGCTACTTTCGGGCGCAGGGTCAGCAACAGGACGATAAACACGAGGCCCAGACCAATCACCGAAGATTCGGTAATGAGGTCCATACGCGAATTGTAGATATCAGCGGTGTCGAACCACAGCTTGAGGCTGACGCCCTCGGGCAGGGTCGGCTGGGTCTCTTCAATCCACTCCTTGACCGCATCGCTGGACTTGATGATTTGCATGTTGTCGGTGGACTGGACCTGCAGCAATACCGCCGGAGAACCATCGAGGGTGGCGAGAATTTCGTTCTCTTCGAAACCGTCATTCACTCGCGCGATGTCGCCCACGCGAATCAGTGCACCGCCCTCGGTCTGTCGAATCACAATCTCTTCAAAATCCATCTGGCTGTCGGCCAGGTTGGTGGCACGCAGCTGGATGTCGCCAGTGCGGGTACGAACCTCACCCGATGACACGTTGATGGAGTTGGCGCGGATGGCGTTGGCCACCTCGCTGAAGGTCATGTCATAGCGGCGCAGCGCCTCTTCAGACAGTTCGATCGTGACCTCTTCCGGGCGCGAACCAAACAGCTCAACCTTGGAGATGTATGGCAGTGACGCCATGTCGTTGCGTAAATCATTGGCCAGCCGCGTCAGGGGACGCTCACCGATATCGCCAATCACCGCCACGCGGATCATCTCGTTGGTCCATTCCTGTCGCCGCACCCTCGGGTTTTCCATATCCCTCGGGAAGGACGTCACCGAGTCGATGGCCCCTTTGACCTCGTTGAGGAAGTCATTGATGTCGACCCGCGGGTAAGTGCGCACCTCGATAAAGCCAAAACCTTCGCTCGAGGTGGAGTTGAGACGGTAGACGTTGGCAATGTTCTTGAGCACATCTTCCGCACGCTGGACGAGCTGCTGCTCGACCTCGCGGGGCGAAGCACCCGGCCACGCCAGCTCGACCTGAATCACATCCGACTGGACGCCAGGGAAAGCTTCTTTTTCAACGTTTTTAAGACCCAGGTATCCGGAAACCAGAATCCCGACCATGAGCAGGTTGGCGGCGACCGGATTACGGACCCACCAGGCAATTAAACCTTTCATGACTGTTCCCTCAGTTCTGGGCGATGGCGTCGCTGACAGGCGCTTCTTCAAGCGGCTCGTCACCGATCACCGACAGACGCATACCGGGGATGGGGTTACGGATTGCCGAGACAACCACGCGCTCACCCGATTCGATACCACTTCCCAGTACCGCACGGCTGGAGCTGCGATGCACAACCTGGGCATCGCGGATGTCCAGCTGACCTTCCGTATCGATCACAAAGACACGGTTGCCGGCACGCAGGCCGTCGGCTGGGATCTGGACAGCGTTGTCGACGACGCGGCCAGAGACCGTGGCATCAACGAACAGGCCAACCGCCATCGGCATTTCACCGCGGGAGAAGTCAGCCTCGTAAGGGTTCATGACCTGTGCCGTCGCGTAGACGGTACGGGTGGTCGGGTCGACGGCTGCGTCGAGACGGGTAATCTCGCCGCTCCAGTAGTAGCGCTGACCGGCAACATTGGCAGAGAAATCGACCGGCAGGCCGCGGCCATCTTCGGCGGAATAGCCAATCGGTACACCGAGCGCGGACAACTGGGTATCGTTCAGCGGCAAGCGGATCTCAACGCGGTCAGAGGCGAACGCGCGACCCACGACCTTGCCCGGGGTCACGTATTGACCGAGGTCAACCGTGGTCTCGGTGATACGACCGGTAAACGGCAGTGCAATGCGGGTACGCTCAAGATTGGTGCGCGCCAGCGACAGGTTGGTCTCGGCGGCTTCAACAGCCGCGCGCGCGCGTGCGACCTGGGGTTTGCGCAGTGCCAGCGGCGACGGATCTTTGACCCCCGCCAGCTGCTTGCGAGCCACGTCGGCATCCGCCAGTGCTTGCTCGAGATCCACCTTGCTTGAAGCCACCCGGGCTTCGGCTTCCTGAACCGCTGACGCGAAGTCGGTGTCTTCGATCATCAGCAGAGGCTCATCCGGTGAGAACCGGCCGCCTTCGACAAATTCGGGAGACACACTGACGATGCGGCCACCAACCTGGGCGACGATCTCAGTAGAAATGGTGGGACGAACCTCGCCGAAGGTCTGCACAGTCAGCTGAGTCGCTGAGCGAATGGCAGTTTCAGCATGAACACTGGTCGGGCGCGGCGGCTCGACATTGGATTCGGGAACGGGTTTGGTGGCCTGCAGGGCGACAAATACGCCAACACCACCAGCCAGGACTACAGACGGCAACGCCGCCTTCTTCAAGCGCGCAAACATAGAACTCTCCTTGTTCATTTACGTCTTCGGTATCAGCGAAATCAGCCACTTGTCATCCGTGAAGGGCAGATTCCGACCTCGACGCCGCGAGTCTAACAGGGTTTTGTCCCACTTTAAAAACCATTTTTTCGATGCACTTGTTACTCTTTGAGGTAGTTTTCCGCACCCCTCTCGAGCCACACGGCACTCAAACGGAGATCCCGGCATGCCCTCTTCCCCCGCTTCTCGCGAATTCGACCTGATCGTCTTCGGTGCCACCGGCTTCACCGGCAAGTTGGTCGCCGAATATCTCAGCACCATCGATGACGATCTGTCGTGGGCGATTGCCGGCCGCAGCGCCAGCAAACTGGCCCAGGTAAAGCGCGACCTTGGGATCGACGACGTCCCGGAAATTGTGGCCGACTCCAGCGACATGGCGAGTCTGGAAGAGATGGTGCAGCGCACCCGGGTCGTGATCACCACGGTCGGCCCCTATGCGCTGTACGGCACGCCCCTCATCGAAGCCTGCGCCACCCACGGCACCCACTACTGCGACCTCACCGGTGAACCCCAGTGGATGGCCGAAGTCTTTGAGCGGGTGTCGGCGCTGGCAGAGGAATCGGGCGCACGGCTGGTCCACTGCTGCGGATTCGACGCCATTCCCACCGATTTGTCGGTGCTGGTTGCCCAGGACACCATGCTTGAACGGCACGGCTGCTACGCCCGGGTCGTCTCTGGCCGCATGGGTAAGTCCAAGGGTGCCGCCAGTGGTGGCACCGTGGCCAGCATGATGGTCGCGGTTGAGCAGGCCTCGCGCGATGCCCGTATTCGCAAGCTGCTGATGGACCCCTACGCGCTCTACCCCGCCGAACTGGCGCCCGGCCTCGACAAGCCCGAACAAACCGGCCCCCGCTGGGACGATCGCTTCGAGTCATGGACAGCACCGTTTGTCATGGCGCCACTCAACACCAAGGTTGTGCGTCGCTCCAACGCGCTCGCAAGCCTGATTTACGGCGAAGATTTTCAGTACGACGAAGCCATGCTGTGCAGCAGTCGCGGCCAGGCGCTGATGGTCTCAGGCGGCATCGCCACCACCGTGGGGCTTGCCGCCCTCAAACCCACCCGGCAATTGCTCAAGCGGGTGTTGCCCGACCCCGGCGAAGGCCCCGACGCCGACCTGCGTGAGTCAGGATTTTTCGAGTTTTTCTGCCACGCAGAGCACCCGGAAGACAGCGACAAAGACGTGCGCGTGCGGGTCTACGGCAAACGGGATCCAGGTTACGGCGCCACGTCTCGCATGCTGGCGCAGTCCGGCCTCTGCCTGGCCTTTGATGATCTGGAAGTCGAGGGCGGTATCTGGACCCCCGCTTCGGCACTGGGTCAGCATCTGGTAAAAAGACTGTCTGACGTGGATATCACTTTTGTCCCGGTTGACTGAATAACCCTACAAACCGTACCAATCCATGATCTTGTGCGACTCGTAACAAGACCAAACACCCAGGAATCAGACCCATGCCCCAGGCCACAACCGCCCAAACGGTGAATTTCCCGTCCGCGCTCTCCAGCGAAGCGATTGCCGTCCGTGACGCACTGATTGAACACGGTCTTGAAACACCGATGGTTGCCAACCATTTGTCGCGTGATGAGAAGTACGATCGTATCCGCGAGGCGTTCACCACCATCACCGAAACACTCGGGCTGGATCTGAGCGACGACAGCCTGGCCGAGACCCCCCACCGCATCGCCAAGATGTATGTGGACGAAATTTTTTCAGGCCTCGACTACAGCCAGTTCCCCAAGATTTCGGTCATCGACAACAAAATGCAGGTCGAGGAAATGGTGCGCATCGACCAGATTGACCTGACCAGCACCTGTGAGCACCACTTTGTGACCATCGATGGTTTCGCCAAGGTCGCCTACATTCCGCGAGACAAGGTCATCGGCCTGAGCAAGATCAATCGTATTGTTCGCTTCTTTGCCCAGCGCCCACAGGTCCAGGAGCGCCTGACCGAACAGGTACGGGTCGCCCTGCAAACACTGCTCGCCACCGAGGACGTCGCTGTCAGCATGGATGCCGTGCACTACTGCGTGAAATCGCGGGGTGTGATGGATAGCAATTCGCGAACTCGCACCACATCACTGGGCGGCGCTTTCAAAGCAAACCCCGCCACCCGAGCTGAATTCCTGGGCTGACCACCCACGGGGTATCCTCGCCACAACCATTGCCTCACTTTTGACGCATTACGGCCGTTAAAGGGCTTTTTTGCTTCAAATATGAAGCATTGAGTAAAATATATATTACTGTTAATGCGTCATTTTTGATACGATAGCCGCAATAAATGCCGCGGGCGCATCAAAAATGACGCATAACATTGAATTCTCAACCGCTTCGAGCGAGTCAATCATCAATGCCCTGTGCAAACGGCTCGATGACATCAGACTGAGCAGAAACATCAGTCAGGCGACGCTCGCCCGGGAAGCCGGTGTCTCGCGAAGTACGATGACCCGAATGGCCGACGGCCAGCCGATCTCGCTGGATTCCTTCGTGCGCGTGATGGCGGCTTTGCAACTGACCGATCAGCTGGCCGCACTGCTCCCCGATCCGAGCATCAGGCCCATCGACCGCGTGCGACTGCAAGGCGCCGAGCGGCAAAGGGCCAGTCAGCAGAGAGAAGAGCCGGCGTCCGAATGGACCTGGGGAGACAAGCAAACGTGACCGATACCGCCCGCGTGCTGCTATGGGGGCGTGATATCGGCGCCGTCACCTGGATACCCGACCGCGGTGTCGGAGTCTTCCAGTACGCCCCTGATTTTGCGCGCTCGGGCATCCAGGTCTCACCATTGAAGATGCCGCTGACAGACACGCCCTACGAGTTTCCTTCGCTCCCGGCAGAGACGTTCAAGGGGCTGCCAGGCATGCTCGCGGACAGCCTGCCGGACAAATTCGGCAACGCACTCATCAATGCCTGGCTCTCTCAACAGGGCCGTGAACCCAGCAGTTTTACGCCCGTGGAACGCCTTTGCTATGTCGGCACACGCGGCATGGGCGCGCTCGAATTCAAACCGCATCTGGGCGACAGGGCGTCCTCAACACGCAGAGTCGACATCGAGTCGTTGGTCACCCTCGCCAATCGCGTGCTCGACGACAGGATCGCACTCGCGGGCAAGTTCACCGGCGACGATGACCAGCACGTTATCGAAGACATTCTGCGTGTCGGCACATCCGCAGGCGGCGCTCGCGCCAAAGCTGTGCTGGCCTGGAACGAAGCCACCGGAGAGTTTCGCTCCGGCCAGGCGCCTGCGGCACAGGGGTTCAGCCACTGGCTGATGAAATTCGACGGTATCAGTGGCAACCGGGACAAGGAGATCGCTGATCCGCAAGGATTTGGGCGGATCGAATACGCTTACCACCTGATGGCGACATCCGCGGGTGTTGCGATGAACGAGTGCCGTTTGCACGAAGAAGGTGGGCGCGCGCATTTTATGGCGAAGCGCTTTGATCGCACCCCTGAAGGCGGCAAGCTCCATATGCAGTCATTTGGCGCGATGATGCACTACGACTTCAACGCTGCGGGCGCTTACACCTACGAACAGGTACTGCAAGCCATGCGGCGATTGCGCTTACCTCGCAGCGATATCGAGCAGCAGGTGCGCCGCACCTACCTGAATATCCTGGCGCGCAATCAGGATGATCACGTCAAAAACATTGCCTTCCTCATGAACCGTGACGGCGAGTGGCGTCTCTCGCCCGCCTTCGATGTTGCGTATTCCTACAATCCAACCGGCGCGTGGACCCGCCAACACCAAATGAGCCTCGCGGGAAAACGGGACAACTTTTCGATCGATGATCTCATCGCCTTCGCGGGCGCGGCAGACATCAAGAAGACCCGTGCAAAAAACATGCTGTCGGAGGTTTCCAACGCTTGCGCCGACTGGCCGTCATTCGCCCGCGAGGCCGATGTCCCCGTGGATGATGCCGGGCGCATCATGAAAACCCATCGCCACGAGCTGTTCCTTTAGCCAATTCCCAGCGCGAGGGCGGGCGCACTACCAGGGAATAGGTTCCCCCGCCCAGTCCAGATAAGCCAGTTCGCCATCGGCCACACTGGTCTCGATCAATTGCCACAAACGCGTCGCAACAAACTCGGGAGTGAACAGTTTGTCTGGCGGAACACGGGCCTGGAACGGTTTGGACAGGGCTGAGTCGGTGGTCCCCGGGTGAAAAGCCATCAGCTTGGCTCGCGGGTTGAGCCGTTTAAATTCGATAGCCGCACAACGCAGCATCATGTTGAGTGCCGCCTTGCTACCGCGATAGCTGTACCAACCGCCCAACTGGTTGTCTTCGATGCTCCCCACTCTTGCCGACAGTGCCGCCACCCGCGGCCGCTCAGCCCGGCGCAACAGCGGCGTCATCGCCGCCAACACACGCATCGGTAACAGAGTATTGGTGGCGAACACCTGTGTCATCGCGGCGTCGTCGAGCTCGCGCAGCGCCCGCTCGGGAAACACGCCGTCGCCGTGCAGCATGCCGTTGCAGATCACCAGGTACTCGAGTGGCAGTGCGCGGTCACGCAACACAGCCACCAGGGCTTCAAGGGCTGTGTCGCTGTAGTCGCTGACATGCCAGTGGATACGCTGACCATCGAGCTCGGGTGGCGCTGCACCCCGTGAAAGCGCATGGACTTCGAGATCGGGCTGCGCGACCAGGAGCGCCAACAATGCCTGTGCAATAGCACCCGAGCCGCCGCTGACGACGGCAAGCCTGGTGGGTTCGCCAGCGCCCATCAGTCGCCACCTTCGAGGTATCGCGGCAGCGTCAGCACGAAACGCAGGCCCTGCGCGCCCTGCTCAACATCCAATTGCCCCCCCAGGCGCTCCGCCGTGTGCCGACTGACATACAGGCCGCGGCCACTGCCCGCACGCCCGTCCTTGGTGCTGTACGTCGGGTTGAAATACACATCGCGATTGACCGGCAAAACACTACCCGCCGTGTCCTCAACCACAAAGTCCACCGTGTCCGCCTCGGCAGTCACACGAATCAGGATACGACGCTCCTCGGCCTTGGTACTGCGATCAATGGCCTCACGAGCGTTACTGATCAGGTTGATGAGGATTTGCCGCACCAGTACCGGAGGCGCGCTGATGTAGGCGCCCTCGGAGAAGGCATCATCCAGATCCATTTCAATGCCCTCTTTCTCGACGCGGGAACGAAACAGCGCGCAAGCCGCCTCGGTGATCGGCCCCGCCAGTTGGGCGACGTCGCGGTCCGGGGTATCGCTGATCTCGCGGAAAGCCTCGTCGGCAAGGCGGGCAGCATCCCGTTGCTGCGCCGTGAGTGTGGCCGCATTGTCCCGCAGGCGGTCGACCAAAGGCGTCTCATTGGATAGTTCGGCGGCGATGGACTCGGCGCTCAGCCCGGCACTCAACAGGGCCGAGCGAATACCGACAAGTTTGCCGGCCATCGACGCCAAGGCGTTCTGCCGCCCCAGCACCAGCCGGCGACCGCCGGCAGATTCACCATCCTCTTTATCAATCAGCGGCGTCACATCCAGTCCGACCAGAAAAGCGCCAGTGACAGCGCCACTGTCGTCGGTGATGGGGTCACCTTCGACAAGCACGGTGCGAATACCCATCTCTGTCGCCAGCTCCGCCAGATAGCCTGTGAGTATCTGGCCGCTCAGCACCTGCTGAACCTTGGCAATAAACGGGTGGTTCTCGTCCAGGCGACGCAGAATATCGACAACGGGCTCACCCACTACCTGAGCGCTGGACACCCCCAGGTATTGCTCATTGCGCGCGCTCCATGCAACAACACGACCACTGGCGTCGAGAATGGTCATTCCGACCGGCGCGACATCGAAGTAGTGCTTCCAGCGTGTTTCGACTTCCTCGCTGCGGGCCTCGGCGTGCCAGCGCCGCTGCCGTTCAGCGGAACGCTGGGACATCGCTCGCTCTACCGAGGTCAGCAACCCAGGGAGAACATCAGCGATCAAAATGACCACCAAGATGCCCGACCCAAAACCGGAACCGACGCCAATCACTCCGGTTTCCACGTCGAGTAATAGACTGAAGTCTTGCAGTTGCTCCTGATTGCGCACCAGGGTCATGACGATAGCGAACAGCCACAGGCTGA
>CAYZWL010000005.1:10547-99706 GCA_964482195.1 uncultured Alteromonadaceae bacterium
AGTTGCTCCTGATTGCGCACCAGGGTCATGACGATAGCGAACAGCCACAGGCTGATGCCGGTCACCAGTGTGGCGCGACGCCCCACAAACAGCGCCAGACTCATGAGACACAGAAAGACAAAACTGGTCAACGCGGTGTTGGTGCCCAGCCGGTAAATGCCACCGATCCCGATGATTGCCGCCAGTATGGCGATGATCCAGCCAATTTGCCGGGCACTCAGTCGTGCCCGATAGATGGCGGCGGTCAATAGAATAGCGATCGCCGTCCCCGCCACCAGAAGCTGTGCCACGGCGGCAAAACCCAGATTGCCACCCAGCAGCGGTGCCAATCGCACCGCCAGAAAGAACGGGGTGAACAGCGCAATGATGAGCAACATCCGCCGGGCAATCCGGTCGAGCACCGGTTGCAGGGGACGACGCCCCTCCGCCGCTTCCGGGTTACCCAATAGTTCGTCGCGCCCATCCATCCGCGCTGGATTCTCCGTCTGTCGCTCGTCGCCTAGTCTAGCAAGGGTTTACCAGGCGGCGACGGTACCGTCCTTACGCATTTCAGTCGCGCCGGTCATCACGCCCGTCTGCGGGTCCCGGGCAATCGCCTGATAACCGCCGAAAGACACGCCCGTATCGTCGACGCGCACGGTGTGTCCGAGCGCTCGCAGCGCCGTCACCGTCGAGTCGGGCACACCCGGTTCGAGCAGCAGCGTGCCGTAGCTATCCGGGTCACCACCGTCGGGGGCAGCACCGCCGTTATGCAGGAAGCGCGCCGCATCGCCTGCCTCCTGCAGGTTCATGCCAAAGTCAGCGATGTTCACCAACACCTGCACGTGACCCTGAGGTTGCATGCCGCCACCCATCAGCCCAAAGCTCATAAAGGGCTGGTCATCGCGCGTGACGAAAGCCGGAATGATGGTGTGGAAAGGCCTTTTGCCCGGGGCGTAGACGTTGGGATGCCCAGCCTCCAGTGAAAACAACTCACCCCGGTCCTGGAACATGAAACCCAGTCCGGTGGGGACCAGTCCGGAACCCATACCCCGATAGTTGGACTGGATGAGCGAGACCATCATGCCGTTGCCATCCACCACCGTCAGGTACGTGGTATCACCCTCTCCCTCCAGGGGTTTAGCGAGCGCCTCGGGGGTCAATACGCTGTCCATGGCGATCCGCGCGAACTGCCGTTGGGCGTAGTCCTCACTGAGTAATTCATCTACCGGCACATCTGCAAACGCGGGGTCCGCAAAGGTCTGCGCCATGGATTCGAACGCCAGACGCTTGGCTTCGACCATCAAATGAAAGATCTCCGGGGACCCGCGCTCATAGGCACGCAGGTCCGTCTGCTTGAGGATATTGAGCATCATCAGCGCCGCAAAACCCTGGCCGTTAGGTGGCAATTCATAGAGGGTGTAACCGTGGTATTCGACGCCGCGTGGCGTCACCCATTCGCCCTGATGCGCCGCCAGGTCTTCATAGGCGAGGTCACCGCCAATCTCTGCCATGTACTGCGCCATGGTGCGCGCAAGCGCGCCTTCATAAAACGCCTCACGGCCCTGCTCGGCCAAGACCCCGTAGGTCCGCGCCAGATCGGGGTTGCGGAACAGGTCACCCGCCGAGGGCTTGCCTGAGGGGAAGTACGTCGCCATGGCGTTGTCCATCTCCTCGACCATGGGTGCAACGCGTTCAAAGCGATCGAGCCCCATGCCGAAGTAGTAGGCAATGACCGGCGTCAGCGGAAAACCCTGCTCGGCATATTCGATCGCCGGCGCCAGTACCTGCTTCATCGGCACCTTGCCAAAGCGCTCGTGCAGCGCAAACCAACCATCCACCGCACCCGGCACGGTGACCGACAAGGAGCCATGGGAGGGAATCCCCTCGTAGTCTTGGGGCAGCGCGCCACTGGCTTTCATAGCCGCAATCTTGGCGAGCATCGTATCGAGATCCCGCCCCATGGGTGCACGACCGGAGCCGTTGTAACCATAGAGCTGCTCGGTGGCCGGATCCCAAACCATGGCGAACAGATCACCGCCAATGCCATTGCCTGTCGGCTCCATCAGCCCCAGGGTGGCGTTGGCAGCAATTGCCGCATCCACCGCCGAACCGCCCGCCTTGAGCACATCTACCGCGACCTGAGAGGCCAGCGGATGCGCCGTGGCAGCCATACCCTTGGCACCATAGACCGGGCTGCGAGACCAATCGGCGCCAACGGGACGCGCACCGGGGCCCAGTGGCTGAGCTGCGAGAGAGAACGACAGGGTCGTCAGCAAAAGAGTGCTCACGGCAATGAGCGAGGGGATGAGCCGTGTCATGTTTAGTGCTCCTGGGGGAATTGGCGCTATCATCGCAAACATTCCGCCTTGTCTCATCGTCCCCGACCCGCTCGCACAATCTGTGTCGGGGTTGATCGCCTCATTTTTTCAGGAGTACTCAGCATGACCAGCAAACCCGCGGTGGCGTTCGTCGGCCTTGGCGCCATGGGCTTTCCCATGGCAGGACATCTCGCCAATGCCGGCTTCCCGGTCACGGTATACAACCGCACCACCAGCAAGGCGCAAGCTTGGTGCGAGCAGTACCCGGGCAGCCACGCCACCACGCCCGCCGACGCCGCCCAGGGCGCCGCGTTTGTCATGCTCTGCGTGGGGAACGATGACGATGTGCGCAGCGTCGTCCACGGGGATGAGGGCGTACTGGCCAGCATGACTGGCGATGCCGTGCTCATCGATCACACCACGACTTCGGCAGAGTTGGCGGTGGAACTACACGAAGCCTGTATGGCCCGTGGGCTCACTGCACTCGACGCGCCGGTGTCCGGCGGACAGGCCGGTGCTGAAAATGGTGCGCTCACCATCATGCTCGGCGGTGACGAATCCACCTATGAACGCGCATTGCCACTGCTCGGCTGTTACGCAAAAAAAACTCGCCTCATGGGCCCCGCGGGCGCGGGACAGCAAACCAAAATGGTTAACCAAATCTGCATCGCCGGGTTGGTGCAGGGCCTTTCTGAGGCTTTGCACTTCGCCGAGCGCAGTGGCCTCGATATCGATGCCGTGGTCGACGTGATCGGCAAAGGCGCCGCGCAATCCTGGCAGATGGAAAATCGCCACCAAACCATGGCCGCCGGCGAGTTCGACTTTGGTTTCGCAGTGGACTGGATGCGCAAAGATCTGGGTATCGCCTTGCGGGCCGCCGATGAAGTCGGCGCTTCGCTCCCGGTCACCGCACTGGTCGATCAGTTCTACGGTGATGTGCAACGACTGGGTGGCAGCCGCTGGGATACCTCAAGCCTGATCCAGCGACTGCGTACACTGTCTTCCGGGGAGTGAGTCCCCTACTCGCTGCGCAGCGCATCCACCGGGTGCAGATTGGCCGCCCGAATGGCGGGTGACAGCCCCGCGATAAGCCCGACGACCGCACTCAACGCCACCCCTGCGACCAAATAGATCGGCGCAACCGTCATCGGGAAGCCGGGGGCGGCCAGCGTGAGTGTCAGAACCAGCACACCCAGCACCGCCAACCCCAACAGGCCGCCGGCGGCAGACAGCAGGATCGACTCGATCAGGAACATCCCCAGAATCTCTCCACGGGTGGCGCCGAGTGCCCGCAGCAATCCGATTTCCGGCACGCGCTCAGAGAGTGCCATGCTCATGATCGTCAGCACCCCAACGGCACCCACGAGCAGCGCGATCATCCCCAGGGCGGCGACGGCAAACTTGAGCATGCCAAGAATCCGGTCCAGCGTGGCGAGCATGTCTTGCTGCGAGAACAGGGTCACATCATCGTCCCCGTGACGCGCTTTGATGACCCGTCGGATGGCATCGCTCATAGCGGTCGCAGAGGTGGTCTCGCGGAAGATCACATCCACCTCCATCAAACCGGTCCGGTTGTACATCTCAAGTGCAATATCCGCCGGTACGTAGACCGCATCGTCGAGGTCGATACCCAGCAATTGCCCCTTGGCCGCCATGACGCCAATCACGCGAAAGCGGCTGCCACCGATGCGGACAAATTCTCCCAGCGGGTTACGTCGACCGAACAGCTCTTCACGCACCTTCGCGCCCAGCACCGCAAAGTAGCGCGAGTGCCCCGACTCCTCAGGCAGGAAGCGACCACTGCTCACCTCGAACCGCCAGGCGCTGGCCATTTCACTACCCACCCCATAAACGTCGGTGTCGCGACCAAAGCGCCCCCCCTCCACTCGGGCGGTACCTTGCACCAGCGGGATCACCGCCTCCACGTGGGGCAATCGTCGCAGCGCATCGGCATCCTCGATCGACAGCGGCCGAACGGTGTTCATCAAGCCGCTGGTGGGTGACCCACCGGTGGAAGTCTTGCCGGGAGTAATGGCGATAATCCGCGAACCGAACTGGGAAAAACTGTCGATCAGGTAACCTCGGATGCCCTCACCAATCGACGTCAACAACACCATGGCGCAAATGCCAATGGCGATGCCGCTGGCGGTCAGCAAGCTTCGCCCCGGATCGACGAGCAGTGCGCGACGCGTCCAGCGCAACCAGTCTTCGCTGCGAATGCTCATGCGCCACGCCCCAGCGCGGCCACGGGGGTGAGCCCGGCCGCTTTGGAAGACGGCCGCCAGGCGAATACCGTCGCAGTGACCAGTGTCAGCGCGCTGACTGTCGCCAACGCCCACCAGGGCAAGGTGAACGGCAAGTCCGGCAGCGCCCAGAGCGCCATGCGCAGTACCGCCAGCGCAACACCAAATCCAAAGACAATCCCACCGACGGCCAAGAGCAGTGCTTCGGCAATGAACAGGGTGCGTATCTGGGTCGCGCTCGCGCCAATCGCCTTGAGCAAGCCAATCTCTGCGGTCCGTTGCTGTACCGAGATCAGGGTGAGGTTCATCACCAGGATGCCCGCCACCACCAGGCTGATCGCTGCAATCCCCGCCACCGCAAGCGTCATCACCCGCAGGATGTCACCGAGGCTATCGAGCATGGCATCGGGGTTAACGACCGTGACATCGAGCTCGCCATCGTGCAGCTGCTGCATGGTCTGCTCGAGCCGCGTCACCATGACTTCACGGTCGCGGCCGGGATCGACCTGCACCAACAAACGAAACAGGCCTGGGACGTTGAAGAGCTGCTGGGCTGACCCCACCGGAATGAAGACCGCCTCACTCAGGTCCGCACCGAAGGAATCGCCCCCCTCCCCCAGCACACCGATGACCCGGAACCGGTAGTCTCGCACGCGCAGCCATTGACCCACCGCGGCTTGCTGACCAAACAGCTCTTCGCGGATCTTCTGACCGATCACCGCGACCGGCGCCGTGCTGTCCATGGGCAATGCTGACCACAACTTGCCGCGATTCAAGCGGAGATGGCGAATGTCAAAAAAGACTGGATTGGTACCCAGGATCAATGCGTCACGCTCTCTGCCGGCGAAACTCGCCGGTGCAGCACCCAACACGAGGGCCGCCACTTGTTTTACCCCGGGCACCATCTGGGACAGGGTCTGCGCGTCCTCGAGGGTGATGTCGCGAGCGGCAGTGCCGGTGATGGGCGGCATGCCCCCCGAGGTGGTTTTCCGACCCGGGAACACCACCAACACATCGGTGCCGAGTGAGGCGAATTCGCCCAGCACATAACCTCTTGCTGCCTCCCCCAGCGACACCAGCAGCGTCACCGAGGCGACCCCCAGGGCGAGCGAAAGACCGAGCATAAGACTGCGAAAACGTTGGCGCCGCAGCGACAGCAGCGTAAAGGACAGCAAGTCCCCCAGGCTCACGGCGCGCCCCGGAGGGTGTCGCTGGCCACGAGCCCATCCATCATATGGATTTGACGGCGTGCCCGAGCGCCCATGTCCGGATCGTGGGTCACTACCAGCAAGGTAATCCCCTCGGCATTGAGGGCCTCCAACACGGCAGTGACTTCGCTACCCGAGCGGCTGTCCAAATTACCGGTTGGCTCATCGGCCAGCAGCAGTTGGGGCTTCATGATGATCGACCGGCCAATGGCAACCCGCTGGCGCTGACCGCCGGATAATTGGTTGGGTAAATGGTGCCCACGGTCCGCAATACCCAAACGCTCCATCACCTCGAGGCTCGCACGGCGACGTTCAGCGGCGGGCACCCCCGCCAGCATCATGGGCAGCTCGACATTTTCCTGGGCGGTGAGTCGGGGCACCAGGTGATAGGCCTGAAAAACGAAGCCAATCTGCTCGCGTCGCAGCCGCGCTCGCTCGCCCTCGCCCAGTGCGGCTGTCTCAACGCCGCCCAGCCAGTAACGCCCACCGTCGGGGGCATCAAGCAGGCCCAGTACATTCAGCAGCGTCGACTTGCCCGATCCCGAGGGTCCCATGACCGCGAGATACTCGCCTGAGTCAATCTCCAGCGTCACGCCAGCGAGGGCGTGCACCTCGCTGTCACCTACCGTGAAGGTGCGCTCAATCGATTCAAGGCGAATCATCTTGCAGCACCGCTCGTGCCCCTGGACGCAGCCCCTGCGCATCGAGCGACACCACCACACGATCTCCTGCGTTCAGTCCCGACAACACCTCGGTGTAGTTCCAGTTGCGCAGGCCCGTCTCAAGCTTCACCCGTTCGAGGGTTTCATCAGCAGGCTGGTAACGATAAACCTCGTCACCCTCGAGGACCGCTTCGGTGGGAATGCGCAGCGTGTCGGTGCGTGTTTCCAGGACGATGTCCACATCGGCGGAATAACCCACCAGCAGGGCTGCGGGTTGGGCGGTCGCTTTCAGCTGAACATCCACCGCCACGGTGCGGGCCTGCTTCTCCAGCTCGAGCACATAGGGCGCGATGCGCGTCAGCGTTGCCGGGAAGGACTCGCCACGAAAGGCATCCAGGCTGATACGGGCGTCGAGTCCTTCGCGAAGGCGACCCGCGTCGACCTCATCGATTGGGGCAGTCACGTACAGACACCCGTAGTCGATCAAATCCACCGCCGGTGGCGTGGCGACCCCAGGGGGGGATGGTGTGACGTACTCGCCCACCTCTCCGGTAATCTCAGCAACGACGCCAGCGAAAGGCGCCTTGAGCTGGGTTTCGGCCAACAGCGCGAGCTGCAGCTCTAGTGCCGCGCTCGCGGTTTCGGTTTCGTTGCGGGCGGCCTCACAAGCGAACTCCGCGGCCTGGCCCCGGGTGCGTGCGCCATCGCGAATTTCCAGCGACGCCAGACCGCGTTGATGCAGCGACTCCATTCGATCGGCCTCGCGCAGCGCATTCGCCGCCTCGACACAGAGTTGCTCGCGGCGATGACGCGTCGCACCAAGCTGGGCCCGGGCTTGCGCCACCTGTGCCTCGCGATCGTCGTTCCAGAGCTCGAGCAGCAAAGCCCCCGCCTCCACGACATCGCCTTCATCGACGTAGAGGGCCTCGACCCGCCCGCCGATGGGCATCGAAAGTCCCGAGCGACGGCAGGCTTTGACACTTCCCGCCCGGGTGTTGGAAACCGTTAGTTCGACGTCACCCCGGGCAATCGTGGCAACGCTGACCGCGACCGGTGGCTCGGGACGGACAAACTCCCAAACGACCGCGGCAGTGACAAGGGCGGCAATACCACCCACCCATGGATTCACGATGCATCTCCCCCAAGCAACATCGACCCATTCAGTATGGCACGAGCTTGTTGGGGTGGCACCTCAGCCAGCCGTCTGTCGGTGCGCGGAGGGTTGGCGCCGTGAAAAGGTGAGAGGTCGTTTCAGAGTTCGACCTTCACCGCCGCCGCGGCAGCTACAGCTTTATCGATGGCCGCTTCGACCGACTCACTCCTGGCCAACGCCACCCCCATACGGCGGCGACCCGCCACGGCAGGTTTGCCGAACAGGCGCAGATCGGTACCCGGCTGGGACAACGCGTGCTCGATGCCACTAAAGCGCACCCGGTCCGACTCACCCGAGACCAGCAACACAGCGCTGGCGGTGGGACCCCGCTGCTCAATCACAGGAATGGGCAGACCCAGGAAAGCGCGCGCGTGCAGGGCAAACTCCGACAGGTCCTGGGACATCAAGGTCACCATGCCGGTGTCATGGGGTCGCGGCGACACTTCGGAGAACCACACTTCGTCGTCTTTGATAAACAACTCAACACCAAACAAACCATAGCCACCCAGCGCGTCGGTGACCTGCTGGGCGATCTCCCGGGATCGCGCCAAGGCCACTTCACTCATGGCCTGAGGTTGCCAGGATTCGCGATAGTCGCCGTCTTCCTGTCGGTGTCCGATGGGCGCACAAAAAGCAGTACCGGCCCGGTGCCGCACTGTCAGCAGCGTGATCTCGTAGTCAAAATCGATGAAACCCTCGACGATCACCCGGCCGGCACCGGCACGACCGCCCTCCTGGGCGTACTGCCAGGCAACGTCGATATCCGCCGCTTGCTTGACCACCATCTGCCCTTTGCCCGAGGAGCTCATGATGGGCTTCACCACACAGGGCATACCGACGATGTCGATCGCGGCACGAAAATCCTCGGGGGTGTCGGCAAACCGGAAAGGTGAAGTGGGCAGACCCAGGTCCTCCGCCGCCAGTCGACGGATACCTTCCCGGTTCATGGTCAGGCGTGCCGCGCGTGCATTGGGCACTACGTTCACGCCTTCTTCCTCCAGGGCCACCAGGGTGTCAGTGGCAATGGCTTCGATCTCCGGGACCACAAAATGCGGTTTTTCCCGCTCGATGACAGCGCGCAAGGCATCGCCATCCAGCATCGAAAAGGTGTGACTGCGGTCGGCGACCTGCATGGCGGGCGCATCGGCGTAGCGGTCGCAGGCGATGACCTCACAACCCAGTCGCTGCAGTTCAATAACGACCTCTTTGCCGAGTTCGCCCGACCCAAGCAACATGACCCGGGTCGCGGTCGAAGAAAAAGGGGTGCCGATTTCAGCCATGGCGGCCTCCGTGTTTGAACAATGCAAGCCCACTGGGCAACCATCAGTGTAAAAGAAGTGGCACGGGGGGATTCAGGCGCTGCGCTCTCCGGCGATGGCGGTCGCGAACAGAGCCCGCGTCTCATCGATCGATAGCCCCATGTACGCCGCAGCCATGAGTTTGGCAGTGGCGCACTCGGTCGTCATATCTCCACCATCGATCAGGGCACTCTCCTCCAGCGGTTGGGTCGCGGCGTAGTGCTGCCAGACAATGGCGCCCTGGGGACTCGCACTGACAGCCACACTCGGGCATCCCCGCTCAGCCAGCGCGTCGCAAAGCGCGGCCAGCTGTGCTGACAGAGGTGCCGAGCCAGTGCCATACAAAGACAACAGCAGACCCCGGGGCGGTACCGCCAGCAAACGTTCGGTCGTCCGCTGCCAGTCCTTGCCCGGCTGCACCTTCAGGTGCACTACATCTTCAGCAAAACCAGTGACTGGCGCGGCAGCGGGCTCACGTCCCAATTGCCAGGCTTCCCAGATGCCCGCACGACTGTGGGCCGACTCCATCAGATTGATGGCGGGCACCACCCGGCTGCCGAAACCGTTGCGGGCACTGGTGGACATTTTGCTGGCGCGCACCCCGCGAATCAGGCACTGGCCGAAGGCGATCAAGGTATCTCCGGCGACATCACCCCACTCCCCGGCCGCTGCGCGCAGCGCCAGTGCAATGTTGTCACCAGCGTCGCTGTCGGGCAGCCCGACGGCCACCTGGGCGCCGGTCAGAACCACCGGTACCCGGCGCCGCGGCACCAGCAGAGCCAGCGCCGAGGCGGTGTAGGCGAGCGTATCCGTGCCATGGAGAACAACAACCGCCTCATGTGTCTGCGCCAGCACATCAATGTGTTGCGACAGCGCCATCCAGTGGGAGGGATGCATATCGCAGGAGTCCACCAGTGGCATCTCTGCGCCGCTGGCATCCCGCCAGGGCTCGACGTTGACCTCGAGCCCCAGCGCTTCGCTGCGCGCCCGAATCACGGCCTTGACCGGATCCGCGACATGCGGCGCGAAACGTCCCTCTTCACCTCCGGCGGTCGAGGCAATGGTGCCTCCAGTCAACAGCACAGCGATCATGGTATTGCCTCAGTCTTCGAGGGTGAACAAGGTGGCATTGCCGCCCTTGGCCACCACATTGTCGGTAAAGGTGCGCTCGGAGACGAAGCGATGCAGATAGTGGGGGCCACCGGCCTTCGGACCCGTGCCCGACAGGCCTTCGCCACCGAAGGGGTTCACGCCCACGACCGCGCCCACCATGTTGCGATTGATGTAGGTATTACCGACACGGGTAGCGGCGAAGACCTCGCGCGCGAAATGGTCGATGCGGCTGTGCACACCCAAAGTCAATCCATAGCCCGACGCGTTGATGTCGGCATAGACCTGGTCGATGTCGGCGGGGCTGTAGCGAATCACGTGCAGGACCGGGCCAAAGATTTCCCGCTCGAGCTGCTTGAGCGAGTCGATCTCCCACACCTGGGGCGCAACAAAACTGCCGCGATTGAGTTCGGCGGGCACATCACAACGCGCCACCAGTTTGCCTTCGCCGCGCATGCGGTTCTCGTGCTGCTCGATACCCCGGCGTGCTTCGTCATCGATCACCGGCCCAACGTCCGTTGCCAGGTCACGGGGATCACCAATCACCAGCTCCTGCATGGCACCCTTGAGCATCGCCAATACGTTGTCTGCAATGTCTGCCTGCAAGTACAGCACCCGCAGGGCGCTGCAGCGCTGGCCGGCAGAGCGGAAACTGGAAGCGATCACATCATCGACGACCTGCTCGGGCAGCGCCGTGGCATCGACCAGCATCACGTTCAGACCACCGGTCTCGGCGATGAGCGGCACAATCGGCCCCTGGCGCGCCGCCAGTGAGCGATTGATGGCCTGACCGGTGTCGGTACCACCGGTAAACACAACGCCGGCAATGCGCGGGTCATTGACCAGCGCGGCACCCACCGTGGCGCCTTCACCGGGCAACAGGTGCAGTACGCCACCGGGAATACCGGCCTCGTGCATCAGCTCCACCGCGCGGGTGGCGACCAACGGCGACTGTTCCGCGGGTTTGGCGATCACCGCATTCCCCGTCACCAGCGCGGCAACAATTTGCCCCGTGAAAATAGCCAATGGGAAGTTCCAGGGGCTGATACAGGCGAACACGCCACGGCCATGCAGGGACAGGACATTGCGCTCGCCCGTGGGACCCGGCAACTCGGTGGGTTGCCCCTGAAGGGCGCGAGCCTGAGCCGCGTAGTAGCGACAGAAATCGACCGCTTCGCGCACTTCGTCCACACCGTCTTCCAGCGTACGGCCAGCATCGAGTGCGATCAGTGCAACCAGCGCGTCGAGATCGCGCTCCATGAGCTCGGCGACGCGATCGAGCAGGTTCGCCCGGTGCTCAACACCGACACGATCCCAGCCACGCTGGGCCTGCACCGCCGCTGTCAGTGCGCGATCCACGTCAGCGCGCTGCGCCTCGAGCACCGTGCCAATCGCAGTGTCGCGATCCATGGGGGCAAATACTGACTTTCCGCTGCCCGGCAAGCGTTGTCCGTCGATGATGGGCGCCGCATGGTAGGCACTCTGACCCGCCGCTGCGGCAGCCCTGAGCATGGGCGTCGCATCGGCCGGATCGGTCAGGTCGCGTCCCTCGGCGTTGAGCCAAGGCAGCGGCTGGGCAGCAAACAGATCACGCGGTTTGGGAATCGCCCGATGGCGCAGCTCTTCACTGCGCTCGGTTTCCGCGAGCGGGTCAGTAATCAAGGTGTCGGCGGGTGTCTCGGCATCGAGAAAACGGTTCACAAAAGAGCTGTTGGCCCCATTCTCCAGCAGCCGGCGCACCAGGTAAGGCAGCAGATCACGGTGCTGTCCGACAGGTGCGTAGACGCGAATGCGGGTCTGGGGATAGCTGGCGAGCAGTTCTTCATAGAGCAAGTGGCCCATGCCGTGCAAACGCTGGAACTCGTAGTCAGCCTCGGACCGCGCCAGTGCCCGCACCATGGCAACGGTGTACGCGTTGTGGGTGGCAAACTGGGGGTAAATTTCTTCCGGCGCCGACAGCAAGATTCGCGCGCAGGCCTCATAGCTCACGTCGGTGTGTGGCTTGCGGGTGTATACCGGGTAATCGACCAAGCCCTGCTCCTGGGCGCGCTTGATTTCACCGTCCCAATAAGCCCCCTTCACCAGGCGAACCATCAAGCGACGCTCGGTATCCGCGGCGAGCGCGATCAACCAGCGGGCTACCGCCGGCGAGCGCTTGTGATACGCCTGCAACACAAACCCCAGCCCGCTCCAATCCTCGAGCGAAGGCTCGCGTGCGAGGCGTTCAAACAGATCGAGACTCAGTTCCAGGCGGTCGCACTCTTCTGCGTCGATACTGAGCCCGATACCCCCGGCTTTGGCGCGTTCCGCCAGCCCCAGCAGGCGTGGATAAAGTTCATCCATGACGCGCTGACGCTGGGCGAATTGATAACGCGGATGCAAAGCCGACAGCTTGACCGAAATGCTGTCGGCGCCAATCACCCCATCTGCAGCGGTGACCTTGCCGGCGATGGCGTCAATCGCGGCCGCATAGGACTCGGTGTACCGAACCGCGTCATCCATAGTGCGGGCGCCCTCGCCCAGCATGTCAAATGCGTAGCGATCCCCCGCCGTGTTTTCCTTGCGTGCGCGCTGGATGGCCTCACCGATGTGGCGACCCAATACAAACTGGCCGCCCATGATTCGCATGGACTGCTGGACGGCGTTGCGTACAACCGGCTCACCCACTTTACTCACCAGACGACGGACCCAGGAATTGGTGTCCTGGGTGACTTCGTCCTCCAGCGCCACAATTTTGCCGGTGAGCATCAGGCCCCAGACCGAGGCGTTGACGAAACTGGAGCGAGAGCGCCCTTTGTGGGCGGCCCAGTCACCCTCGTGAATCTTTTCGGCGATCAGGCGATCGGCGGTTGCCTGATCGGGCACCCGCAGCAACGACTCAGCGAGGCACATGAGTGCAATCCCCTCCTGATTCGACAACCCGAACTCCTGCAGGAACGCATCGAGGGTGCCCGCGCGATCGCTCTGCTTGCGACAGCGTTCGACCCAATCAATGGCCTCGGCGCGGACCGCACTGCGGTCGGTGGCGGTGTCACTGCGCAAGGCGGCGATCAGGCCGCGCATAACCTCGGCCTCGTCAGCCAGATAGTGGCTGGCAATTTGCTGTCGACAATCGGTGAGAACGGACTGGTTCAAGGTGGGTATTCCTCCAGTTATCAATCGGCACAGGGATCCGTCCTGTGCGTGCAATAGGACGCCGGGGATCGTATTCGAATCTATACTTCCGCGCATGGAAAAATTTGATCAATTGACACCCGGATTCTGGCGCGGCAAATCACTGGAGGCACTCACCACTTTGGAGTGGGAAGCGCTCTGCGATGGCTGTGGAAAATGCTGCCTGCACAAACTGCAGGATGAGGACACCGATGAGGTGTTTTATACCAAGGTAGCCTGCCAGCTTCTGGACCGCCGCAGCGCGCGCTGCACCGACTACGACAACCGAAAATCACGGGTACCGGACTGCGTCGATGTTCGCGAAATGAGTCGCGAGCAACTGGCATGGATGCCGGCTACCTGCGCTTACCGGCTCGTGGCTGAAGGCGAGGATCTGCCAGATTGGCATTACCTACGCAGCGGTCGGCCGGGGTTGGTCCACAAGGCCACCTGCTCAGTGCGCGGACGTACCATTGCAGAGTCCGAGGTCGATCTCGATCAGTTGGAGGAATACATCATCCAATGGGTAGACAGCTGAATCAGAACGGCCACGGCCATTGTTCGCGCAGCTGATTCTTTTGGACTTTACTCATGCTATTGCGCGGCAAGCTGTGCACAAACTGGATCCGCTTGGGCACCTTGAACGCGGCCAATTTTACCGCCAGCGCATCACGCAGCGATGACTCCGCCAGTTCTTCGTCGCCAGCGGCAACCACTGCTGCAACCACGACCTCGCCGAAGTCCGGGTGGGGCACCCCAAACACTGCAGACTCGCCCACGCCGGGTAACTGATCGAGCACTCGCTCGACCTCCTTGGGATACACGTTCAGGCCACCGGAAATCACCATGTCCTTGGAGCGACCGACAATACTCAGATAGCCTCGCTTGTCGAAGGAACCCTGGTCACCGGTGCGGAACCAACCGGTGCGATCGAGGTCCGCTGCCGTCTTTTCGGGCATGCGCCAATAACCGCTGAACACGTTGTCACCGCGGACCTCAATATCGCCGATTTCATCCACAGGCAGGGGCTTGCGCTGTGTATCCACCACCCGAATCTCCGTACCCGGCAAGGGTGGACCCACGGTGCCGGGCACACGGTCACCGAGCAGTGGATTGGAACTGTTCATGCCCGTCTCGCTCATGCCGTAGCGCTCGAGAATGCGATGCCCCGTGCGGGCCTCGAAGGCATTGAAGGTCTCTTCGCGCAGGGGTGCGCTGCCAGAGATGAACACCCGCATGGCTCGGCAGTGTTGCCGTTCAAATCGCTCATCGGCCAACAACCGCGTGTAGTAGGTAGGCACGCCCATCATCACCGAGGCGGACGGCAGCGCCTCCAGCACCTCTGTCAGTTCAAAGCTCTTGAGCCAGGTCATGGATGCGCCACTGGCCAATACGCAGTGCACCGCCACGAACAGACCATGAACATGGTAGATGGGCAAGGCATGCAGCAGGTTGTCGTCCTCGCTAAACCCCCAGAGGTCGACCAAAACCTCGGCATTGGCTTGCAGGTTACCGTGGCTGAGCATGATGCCTTTGGGTTGTCCTGTTGTGCCCGAGGAATACAACAGCGCCGCAAGATCCTCGGGGGCCCGAGACACCGTCTCGAAGTGATCGCTCTGCCCCTGCAGCGCGGCCGCCAGGGTGCCCTCCCCCGCGTCACCCAAGGTCATCAAGCGGGGTACACCGAGCTGTTCGCACAGAGTGTCGTAGGCATCGATGCGCGCGGGCTGGCACACCAGTAACGCAGGCTCAGCGTTCTCGAGGAAATAGCGCATTTCATCGAGGGTGTAGGCGGTGTTAAGCGGGTGATAGACCAACCCCGCGCGCAACGCACCCAGATAGAGCCAGAGATTGGTGACCGATTTATCGACCTGCACACTCACCCGGTCACCGCGGACCAGGCCCAGACCCGTCAGCAAATTCGCCACCCTGGCGGACTCGGACAGCATATCCTCGTAAGACCAGGCCCGACCTTCGGCATCGCGCAGCAACACTCGCTCAGGATGGCTGCTGGCAATGTGCTCGAACAGGTGAAACAGGTTCATCGATGTCATCGCAACTCCCGGGGCGGCGGAGGTGGAGCGCCCATCTTACCCACGCGACCGCGTCCGGCACATAGCCCGCCGGCACCCCCCGAGGGTAAGTGCGACGAGATCAAGTGGGCTGATAGAGTCTGCGCCGCCAACGACAGATAGGAATCATAGCCATGGGCCAGACCCGCTGGAGCAAACTCGACTGGGCCGATCCCTTCGAACTCGACAGCCAGCTGACCGCCGAGCAGCGTATGGTGCGCGACAGTGCTCGCCAGTATGCACAGGCGCAACTGCTGCCGCGCGTGCAGCAGGCTTTCCGCGCCGAGAGTACCGACCCCGCCATCTTCCGCGAGATGGGTGAGCTGGGTCTGCTGGGTTCGACCATCGACGGCTACGGTTGCCCCGGTGTTGACTATGTCTGCTACGGGCTGGTCGCCCGGGAGGTCGAACGGGTGGACTCCGGTTACCGCTCGATGATGAGCGTGCAGTCTTCGCTGGTGATGTATCCCATTTATGCTTACGGCAGCGAAGCCCAACGAGAAAAGTACCTGCCTCGCCTGGCCACCGGTGAATGGATCGGCTGCTTTGGCCTGACCGAACCGGACCACGGCTCAGACCCGGGCGGTATGGTGACCCGCGCCCGCAGTGTGGACGGTGGCTACCGCCTGACTGGCGCCAAAATGTGGATCACCAACAGCCCCATCGCGGACGTCTTCGTCGTGTGGGCAAAAACCGACGATGGCGTGATTCGTGGCTTTATCCTCGAGAAGGGCATGGAAGGCCTGTCGGCCCCCAAGATCGAGGGCAAGCTGGCCCTGCGTGCTTCGGTCACGGGTGAAATCGTCATGGCAGACGTATTCGTCCCCGAGGAAAACCTGCTACCGAACGTCCAGGGCCTGAAAGGTCCGTTCGGCTGCCTGAATAATGCTCGCTACGGCATTGCCTGGGGCTCACTCGGTGCGGCCGAAGCCTGCTGGCACGCCGCCCGCGACTACACCATGGAGCGCACCCAGTTTGGACGCCCGCTGGCCTCAAACCAACTGATCCAGCTAAAACTCGCCGACATGCAAACAGAAATCGCGCTCGGTCTGCAGGGCTGCCTGCGTGCGGGCCATATGCTGTCCGAGGGCAGTATCTCGCCAGACCTTATCAGCCTCATTAAGCGCAATTCCTGCGGCAAGTCCCTCGAGATCGCTCGTAAAGCCCGGGACATGCTCGGCGGCAATGGCATCTCGGATGAGTACCCCATCATGCGCCATATGATGAACCTCGAGGTGGTAAACACCTATGAAGGTACCCACGACATCCACGCACTGATTCTCGGTCGTTCCCAGACGGATATTCCCGCGTTCTGAGCAATGCTGCCGTTAACGGCAAGCACTCGTTCAGCGATAATGGCGGCCCAGGGCCGCCATTTTTTTTGAGATTGAAACACCATGATTGCCTCCACCGACGACCTCAAAGTTCTTGAGGAAAAACAGCTGCTACCGCCCATTGCGGTCATGGAGCGCTACCCCGCCACCAATGCCATTGCCGGTTTGATTGGCGACACCCGTCGTTCAATCGAAGCCATGCTGCGGGGCGAGGACGACCGACTGCTGGTCGTCGTTGGCCCCTGCTCGATACACGATGTCGATGCCGCCCTCGAGTACGCCGAGCGGCTCGCACCACTGCGCGCACAGTACGACCGCGAACTCGAGATCGTCATGCGGGTTTACTTTGAGAAGCCTCGCACCACCCTCGGTTGGAAGGGATTGATCAACGACCCGTATCTTGACGACAGCTTCCAGATTAACGATGGGCTGCGCATGGCGCGCAAACTGCTGATCGACATCAACGCGATGGGGGTGCCCGCGGCCGGGGAGTTCCTCGATGCCATCTCTCCGCAGTACATCGCCGATCTGATGTCCTGGGGCGCTATTGGAGCGCGGACCACCGAGAGCCAGAACCATCGCCAATTTGCCTCGGCGACATCCTGCCCTGTGGGCTTCAAGAATGGCACCGACGGCAATATCAAGATCGCGCTGGATGGCATCGAGGCCGCCGCGGCAAGCCACCACTTTCTGTCGGTCACCAAATTTGGCAATGCCGCGATCATCAAGACCGCAGGCAATCCCTACTGTCACCTGATCCTGCGCGGGGGAGCGTCACCCAACTACGAATCCCGCCATGTGACCGCCGCCGCCGATGCATTGGTCGCCGCCGGCCTGCCGCGACACATTATGGTCGACTGCAGTCACGCCAACTCCAATAAAGATTACCGCCGGCAACCCGAAGTGGTGGATAGCGTGGTGGAACAACTCACCAACGGCGGAGACGCCATTTTTGCTGTGATGATCGAGAGTCATCTCAACGAGGGCAAACAAGCCCTGGGGGCCGGAGAGCTCGCCTACGGTGTGAGTATCACCGACGGCTGCATCGGCTGGGACGACACGGTAGCGCAATTGGACAAGCTCGCCGCAGCACAACGCCAGCGCCGCCTCTAAGGCCGGCGCCGGCTTGGAGAATGGCGCTACCTGCGGTGCGCCCGTTGTTCGGTCAGGCCGTTTCCCGGAACAGCTCCCGACCAATGAGCATGCGACGAATCTCTGACGTACCTGCACCAATCTCGTAGAGTTTGGCGTCGCGCAGCAAACGGCCGGTGGGATACTCGTTGATGTAACCATTGCCACCGAGCAGCTGGATGGCGTCGAGCGCACACTTGGTGGCCATCTCGGCGGTGTAGAGGATCACTGCGGCGGCGTCCTTGCGGCTGTCTTCACCTCGGTCGAGCGCGCGACCCACGGCATACAGAAACGACCGGCTGGCTGCGGTGAGTGCATACATGTCTGCGATCTTGCCCTGCACCAGCTGGAATTCACCAATGGGCGTATCGAACTGCTTGCGATCGTGCACATAGGGCACGACGACATCGAGACAGGCCTGCATGATGCCCACCGGGCCGCCCGACAACACCGCCCGCTCGTAATCGAGACCGGACATCAGCACGGCAACCCCTTTGTTGACCGTGCCGAGTACGTTTTCCTCGGGAACCTCACAGTCCTCGAACACCAACTCACAAGTGTTGGATCCGCGCATCCCCAGTTTGTCGAGCTTTTGCGCCCGGGAAAAACCCGGGAAGTCCCGCTCGACGATAAACGCGGTGATGCCCTTACTACCGGCATCAGGTTCGGTTTTGGCGTAGATCACATAGACATCGGCATCCGGACCGTTGGTAATCCAGAACTTGTTGCCGTTCAGCACATAACGATCACCTTTCTTGTCGGCGCGAAGGCGCATACCGACCACATCGGAACCGGCACCGGGCTCCGACATCGCCAATGCACCCACGTGCTCACCGCTACACAGCTTTGGCAGGTAGCGGGCGCGCTGGGCGTCGCTGCCGTTCTTTTGCAGCTGGTTCATGCAGAGGTTGGAATGGGCGCCATAGGACAAACCCACCGACGCGGAGGCTCGAGAAATCTCCTCCATGGCGACACAGTGGGCCAGGTAGCCCATGTCGGTACCACCGTATTCCTCTGACACGGTCATGCCCAACAAACCGAGTTCACCAAACTTGCGCCACATATCCATAGGGAATTCGTTAGTGGCGTCGATTTCGCCAGCCCGCGGGGCGAGTTCCTTCTGCACCAATTGATAGGTGGTGTCGCGAAGCATGTCGATTTCTTCGCCGAGACCGTGATTGAGCGTCGGGTAAGGTGTGTTCATGGATTGTCTCGTTCCAGCTGATTGTTGTTGTCATTGAGCAGCGCCATGACGCGCAGCCCGGTATCCGTTGCTTGCCGATGAACAGCAGCCGATAGGATGCCGGCCGCTATTGTAGACGCAATTACACGCTCCGACGCTGTCAACCGGCTGGGATCACAGGCACCAGCAAGTGGGAGTCGTAATCCCCGCCGGCGTGGATAGTGTGTATGCCCTCATTGACGGGATAGCCATGCCCCAACGCGGGATGCTCAAACAGGTCACGCCCCTGAATGGTGAGCCTCAAGGTCTCACCGGCGCGAAACAAGGTGCTGCTGGGCAGGATCTCGATGTCTACGGCAAAGGGTTCGCCAACCGGCACATCGCTGGCGCCCCGGTGCGCGAGTACCGGCTGCCAGGGAGTCGAGCGCGCCGCATCCAGGGCACGTTCGGAGGCGCGCAGCCACCCCATCGCCACCGGCCCGCGGTTGTAGCCCGTCTTGGCATAGAAAAAGACCTCTTCCCCAGCCGTGTCGAGTTTGCTCACCCCCACAAACAAATCCATGTCGTGTCCCGCCTGCATCGACACCCACAGACGCAGCTTCATGTTGCCGCTTAACTCCGTATCAGCGGGGAAGGTGTATTTGAACACCGCCTGCCCAGTACCGCTCTCGTAGCGTGACCGGCCATCTGCCTGCGGTTGCTGTAATTCAAGACTGCCGGAAGATGCCTGCAGGTACAGGGGGGTATAGCGAGTCCCCGGTAGCGGCCAATCCTCGACCTCGCGCACCGAATACGCATTCAGCGATTCGCGCACTTCGAGTCGGACCGCGGCGCGCTCGCCAAAGCCGTTGTCCTCCCCTTTCAAAAAATAGTCAAAGAAGGCCGTTTGATAAGCCAGCGCTTCATCGCTGTAGTAAACCTGCCATTTTGGCCGGCCATGGGTGTACAGCCACTTCTGTGGCGAGGCGATCTGTTTGAAGCCCTCGAAGCTGCCCCGTGAATGCAAACCCTGATCCGACCAACTGCCACAGATAAGCGCCGGCACTTCGATCGCAGGCAGATCGATGCCGGAGCGATTCCCGGGTCGCGACCGGAACCAGCGCATCAGCGCGGGACGCTGGTGTGCAAACCGAAACAGCGCCGGCGGCGGCAGTGGATTGCCGTTCGCTCCCGAGCGTACCTTGCGCACCCAGAAGCTGGTGAAGTTCACCTCGGGAATACCCCCGTGATACAGCACCTCTCGGCCCGGATCGGTCTGTCCTTCCCAGGGAATAAACGCTTTCAAACTGGGTGGATTCGCGCTCGCGGCGGCCCACTGTGCAATGGCGAGGTAGGAAACGCCTGTCAGGCCGACGCGGCCGTTGCTCCAGTCCTGGGCACCCGCCCATTCGATGACATCGTAAAAATCGTTGCGATCCTGCATGGAAACCGTCGCAGGCGCGCCTTCAGAAGACGCAAACCCGCGGGAATCCACATAGACGACAGCGTACCCCTGCGAGACCCAGTAGGCGGGATCAGGCCCCTCCCAGGGTGTGTGGGCGCTGACCGAAAACTCGCCAAAATCGAATTCGGGTTTTAGGGCATGTCGCAATAGCTTTGGATACAGTTCGGGGCCCTTGTTTTTGTCGTAAGCAGTCAGCGCCATCACGACCGGGTAAGGACCACTGCCGCCGGGCCGAAAGACATTGACCGACAACCGGGTACCATCGCGCACGGTGACCCACTGGTCGCGCTCGATGATCGCGCTGCCATCGAAGTCAGGTACCGGCACCACCTTGGCGGGGTAATCCGGATGCGCGCGCATGGCCGGGTCGTCCTCAAGAAAAACCAGCGGGTCGTCTTTTCCCCCGCCGATACCGCAGCCAGCCAGCGCCAGCAGTCCGGTAAAACACAGTCCTCTCAGAGGCGTCGCAATCGCCATGGTTGTCTCCTGAGCAGCCACCAACGCGATCATGCCAACGACAGCGCATCGCGCTCAAGGCGCTTTACCCAGCGATTTCACCTATTTTCTGGACGGCTAGGTCATTTGCCTAGTTGGTGCGCTTTTGCATTGTAGCGCCCGTATAGACAGGCATACTGATTCTGAATCCTGCGCTGCATGGGCGCGGGCGCCCATGTGTTTTCGGGTGCTGCGTCGTCATCCGCTTGTGCGGTGGAACTCTGATACTAGTCGTAGAGGAGCGTCCGTTATGCCATTCATGCCCGATCGCCGTGAGCTCCGAATGCTGCTGTTGGTGACGGCTGTTCACATCCTGTTGGTACGGTGGGCGCTGACGTTGGTCACACCCGAGGAAAATGTATCCTTGATGTGGTTACCCGACGGCTTCCTGTTCGCAGTCTTTGTCCTGCTGCGACTGCCGCTCTGGCCGCTACTCGCCGGCATCGTTTTCTCCAGCACGCTACTGATCGAATTATTCACCACCGCCCGGCCCGCCGGTTTGATCGCATGGATGCTGTCTGCGAATTTTTTTGAAAGTGCCGTCGGCGCACTGGTCTATCGCCGCTGGTGTGGCGGTGACACCGGATTGCGCGACCTGCAGCATCTGACGGTGTTTATCCTGGTCTGCGTTTTGGGCCTGCCTGCGATCAGCGCTGTCGTCGGTGCCTCTGCCGTGGTCGCCTATGGCCTTTCCGATCACTTCCTGGGTGTGTATCGCACCTGGCAGTCCTCAGCCGGTCTCGGCATTCTTTTCGTGGCGCCGTTGATTGTCGAAGGCGCCGTTCGCTGGCGTAAACATCGCAGTCTGATTCGTGGTCATGATGGCAAGCTAATCGTCTGGCTACCCGCGAGCGTGATGCTGATTACCCTACTGGATACCGCCATTGGCCTGGCCGGGCTGCCGGGCAGCTCAACTTCGGCCCAGGGTCTCATCTTCGTCGGCCTACCCCTGCTTTGCATCGCAGCCTCGAAGTTCGGCATCTGGGGCGGCGTGCTCACCAGCTCGGTGATGGTCATCAGCGCGGTGCAGATCACGGCGATTGGCCACGGCCCGTTCACGATGGAAGGCCTGAGCCCCGCTGAGTCGGTTTTCCGGATGCAGAGCTATCTGGCGATGGCGGTGATCGCAACGCTGTTCACGGCCGTGGCGGTAGAACGCATGCGCGACGCACAGACCGCACTGCAGACCAATCTCGCGCGCTTCCAAACCACATTTGAACACTCGCCAGCGGCGCTGTTTGAAGAGGATTACTCACAGGTGCTTGCCTTGCTCAAACGCTCAGGCATGCCGAGGATCGGCGCCTATTCGTGGCTGACCCAGCATCCCGAAGTCGTGGGCCGATGTGCTGAATTGGTCCGTGTGGAGGGGGTCAACCAGCGTGCGGTCGAGTTGTTTGAAGCCAAATCGGCGCAAGCGCTCCGGGGTGGCATGGCGAGTCTGGTCAGCGCGCCGTCGCTCGAAGTGTTTCTGGAAGAACTGGCGGCGTTTTATTCGGGCCGGAGTCGCTTTACCGGTGAGGCCGTGCAGACCACCCTGACCGGCCGATTCATTGAAACCGTATTTGAGGCCAACATTGTCCCAGGGCACGAACGTGACTGGCGCCGGGTCATCATTGCCATTCAGGACGTCACCGAACAGCAGGATGCCGTCCACAAGCTCCAGGTGAGCGAGCGTCGCTTCAGGGCAAGCTTTGACAAAGCGCTCAGTGGCATTGCGCTGCTAACCACCGGTGGGCGGTTCACGGAGGTCAACCAAAGGCTCTGTGAGTTGGTCGGCTATTCCGCCGACGAGCTCTGTCGCATGAATTACATCGACCTCACACATCCTGAAGATCGCAGCGCGGGGGAACAAATGGTTCAAGCCATGCTGCAATCCGGTGATGAGGGTTACAGCATGCAAAAGCGCTATCGCCACAAGAACGGCGACAGCGTTTGGATTCGGGTGTCGGGTTACACCCTGAGAGACGCACTGGGCGCTACCGACTGCATCATCGCCTTTGTCAAACCCATACACCCGGCGCTCGCCTAACGAGCACCCCGGCGAACTCACTACTCGACCGGCACTCCGGGGTAATCGACACCCAGCTGCTCGAGATAGCTCTCGTGGCGACTCGGATCATAGTAGAACGGGCGCAGCGCCTCTTTGAACTCACCCATAATGGCGCGATTCTTCTCGATGGCGGGAGGGTCATCCGCAGTAATAAACGGCTGATAGGTCTCATTAGCGGTTTGCTCATCTTCGAAGTATGTCCAGGCGTCAGCCAGCAGTGTGTCGTCCTCGAGCAAGTCCATGACGGTGGCGGCGATGACTTTGGCACCCGCCACCGAACCCTTGTGAGCAATTGGCGTCGCCATCGCGATCGCGCTGGACCAGTGATGCCCGGTGCGGCCGTCGATATTCGCCGGGAAGCGCAGGGTCACCGTGGGCACGTTCCAGGAAACGTCACCGATATCATCTGACCCTCCCGAACGCGGGCGTTCCAGGGGCGCGCCCAGAGACTCCACTTCCGTTTTGAGACCATTGATTTCATCGGCTTCCATGAAGCGCTGGAAGGCGCGGGCGAAGGCCTGGTCCTCGTCCGACCAGTCGGGCATACCGACTGCCTCGATATTGTGCTGCATACGCTCGGCGATGGGCTTGTTGAAGTGCCGGGGGTAGGCGGTACCGATGATACGGCGCGACAAGGTGGTATCGGTCATCATGGCGGCACCCTCAGCAGTTCGCTGCAAGGCATCAAAATTCTCGCGAATGTAATCGGCGGTAATTTCACGAATGAAGTACCAGACCGATGCCCGGGAAGGCACAACATTGGGCTGATCGCCCCCGTCGACGACGACGTAATGGGAACGTTGCAGCGGACGCATGTGCTCACGTCGGTAGTTCCAACCGACGTTCATCAGCTCAACCGCGTCGAGTGCGCTACGCCCCTTCCAGGGGTCGCCTGCACCGTGCGCTGCTTTGCCCTCGAAGGTGTATTCCACCGACACCAGACCGGTACCCGGCGCCTGCCCCCAAGTCACCGACATACTGTCGCTGACGTGAGTGAACAACACCGCGTCGACGCCTTCGAAGCGACCATCCCGGGCAAACCAGGCCTTGGAACCCACCAGCTCCTCGGCAATCCCAGGCCAGATCACCAAGGTACCCGGCAATCCATCGCGTTCCATGATTTCCTTGACCGCCAGTGCAGCCGCAATATTGACGCCCTGCCCGGAGTTGTGGCCCTCACCATGGCCTGGCGCCCCGGACACCATTGGCTGCCGGGCAATCACACCTGGCATCTGTGAAGACTTGGGAATACCGTCCACATCCGAACCCAGCGCGATCACTGGCTTGCCACTGCCCCAGGTTGCCCACCAGGCCGTGGGAATGCCTGATACACCCTGCTCGACGGTGAAACCGTTGGCCTCCAGCAAATCGGTCAGATAACGCTGTGTTTCAACTTCCTGAAAGCCCAGCTCCGAGAACGAGAACAAACTGTCGACAATTTCCTGGGTCAGTTTGGCGCGTGACTCCACAGCCTGGGTCGCTTCAAGGGCCCGATCAGTGAGCATGGCCGGTGCTTGTGAATCGGTTGTTTCGTCGGCCACCGTCACCGTCGCAGCCATCATCAGTGTGGCCGCCAGCAAAACCCGTCGCGTCATTGTGTTGTCCTGTGTGCTGTCATCAGAGGAATGGGATCAATGCATCGCCGGTGACCATAACATTGGTATAGGCTGTCGCCGAGCAATCACCCGAGAGACACTCAACATGAATTTGCGTTACTTCCCACTGATGGCCGCAGCACTGGCCCTGACACTCACCGGCTGCGATAGCGAAGACGTCGAGTCAGCGACAGACAAGGTCGATGAAAAACTGTCAAAACTCGAGCAGACACTCGATGAAGAAGTCAAAGCGCTGGAAAGCAAAATCGACGATGGCGTGGCAGAGCTCGAACAAAAACTGGACTCCAGCATAGAAGCGGCAGAGCAGCAGCTCGACGCCGGTATCGAAGCGGCCGAAAAACAACTGGATGCCAGCATGGAAGCCGCCGAGGAACAAATCGACTCAGCGGTGGAAGCGATGGACAAGAAAGTCGACGAGACCGTTGAAAAGCTGGAACAAACCGTCGAGGAGACCATGCCGAAAGCCGATCAGACAATCGACACCTAAATGGCGCAGGGTGACGTTCTTCAGGAACCACCGGCACCGGGTTCTTTATCGCGGCTGCGATTGAAACGATCGATCACGCCGTCGGTGCCCTCTTTCAACGTTTTGACCACGCCGCCCTTGTCGTGCTCCGCCCGGAGCATGTCCTCGGCGCGGCGCACCACATCATCAACCGACACGTTAGTCTCTTCATCGTCGTGGGCGTTGAACAGGTTGATCCAGCGATCGGTTTCACGACCAAAACTCATTAGGCGTCGGAAGTACTTACCCGGATCGTGGGGGTCCGACAGAATACCGACCAGCCCCAACACCATCGAAACCGGGCTCAGTAGCAGATCACGCAATCCGTCCAAGGCGAGTTTGAACTGAAAAACGATGACATCCCGCACCAGTTGCCAACGGCCGGGGGGTTGCGGGGCTGGATTGTCGAAATCGCTGTCTTCCATGGAAGGCACGTTACAACAACCCGGAGCGCTCACCTATACTCCACGTGAATACAATGACGGGAGTTTCGTGTGTTCAGTGCGACTGACCTGCAGTTTCAGCTACTCACCTTCGTGCTCGAACTCAGCGGTCTCAGCCTGGCCTTTATCGAAGTTCGCATGCCAGCTACAGCGGAGCGCCTGGCACGAGTCTTAAGCCGACTGGCTGCACCCGTAGAAGAACTCCGTCATCGAGAAGGTCACGGCGGCACCAACGAATCGCTGCTCGCCAGTAGCCTCGGCGGCTTTTTGCACCGCGTGCTGACGCTGGGTTCGCTACCGGTATTTGCACTGTTCTTTTTCAATGTTGGCGATCAGTGGTTGGCCTCCGGATTCTCAGCCGAGTGGTTTGTCCCCACCCTGATTGGCCTCGCCATTTCGCTGATCGTCGTGATGACACTGCTGACACTACTCAGCCTGTTGCTCTATTTTGCCGTCGTCGGCGGCTCCGACTTCGCCACCCGCTTTGTCGAAGGGCGCGCGGTGGGCACGCTGGGCTTGTTGGTGGCATCCGCAGGATTGCTGCTGGAGAGTTATCAACTGCTAACCCTGGGCTAGAGGTGAATTGTGATGTGGCACCAACTACTGCACCGTTGTCTGATCGCATGGGTGTTCTCGCTCGCCGCACCATCGCTGGCCGCTCAAGACTTGGCGACCGGTGACGTTGATGCGCTCGCGGCCGCGATCAGACAGGCATCCAGCCTCAGTGAGGAAGATCGCGCCCCCCTGCTGGTTAGCCTGACAGAAGCCAGTAAGGCGCTATCCGCTGCCGCGCAATACAACAGCGAGGCGCAAAAGCTTGAGCAGGTGATTTCCGGCAGTGCGCTGGAGATTCAGCAGTACGAAGTACAGATCGACGACATGGCCGCGCTCCCCCCCTCCGTCACTCGACGTCTTGGCCGGGATCCCTCGCTGGCGGAAATCGAAGCTGAGATCGAGCAAATCGAAGCGCAGCGTCGCTCCTGGGCAACCCAGAGAGAGACCGAGCGGGAGGCTGCGAACTCCAGGGCCACGGACGATGCGGCACTGCAAACCCGACTGGCAACACTTCGCGACGAACTGACCGCCACCGCCATCCCGGTTGTTGCAGCCGACCCCGCATCGTTCGCCGACAAGGTGAACCTGATGGCGTCCCAGGCACGTCGGCAATCAATGCAGGCCGAAGCCGACAAGCTTGCCGTGGAGCTGCGCGGTGCGCCGCAACTGCGCGCCATCCGCGCCGCCCGCTCGAGCTGGCTGGAAGCTTCCATCAACCGTGCGGACGCGCTGTTACCCGCACTGCGACAAGCGGCGCTGGAGACACGCCAGTCTGCAAGCCAGCAGCAGTTGAGCGAGACCAATCGGCTGCTGGGGCAGCTGAGCAACCCGCCAGCCGGCATTATCGAATTCGCTGACGGAAACCGTGAGCTGGTGAACCGCCAGCAGGATATCGACGACGTGCTCGACGCCGCGCGGGCGGAGCTGGCGGATCTGCGCGATCAACTGGAGTACATCGAGGAAGACTCGGCGCTAAGCCGCCGGCGAACAGAATCCGCCGAAATGAGCGCACAGATCGCCGAAGTCCTGCTGACGCGACTGACCAGCCTGCCCGATGTTCGGGCGATCGATACGGACAACCGACGGCGCAACCAGCGAATGGCGCAGCTGTCGGTCGACACCATCGATACCGAGGAAGCCCTGCGCGACGTTGAGGACAGAAACGCTGCACTGGGCAGCATGTTCGAGGACCAGGACGACTGGTCGAGGAATGAACGCCGGGTACTCGACCGTTTGTTCGATCAACGTCGAGCCCTGATACGCACCCAGCTCGACACCCAAAATCTGGCCCTGCGATTGATGGTCGACGGTAATCAGGTGGCCGAGCAGCTGGCAGAAGCCACGCGCGACTACCAGGCTTTGCTGACCGGCAACCTGCTTTGGATTCGCAACTATGCTTACGCGGATCCAGCCCGACTCGCCGAGCAGATCGTCCTCATCACAGATACCGAACCGTACCTCGCCATGGTGCCAAAACTGCCCGAGCTACTGGACCAACCTCTGTTGGTGCTCGATGGCATCGTACTCCTGGTGGCGCTGCTCTACCGCCGTCGTATTGCCGCTGCCAGCGAGCAATTACTCGGCAATCCGATACGACCGCGGGAAGAGAGTATCGGAAAGATTCTGAAGGGCCTTTCATACGCGTTTTGGCTGTCGCTGCCGCTGCCGTTGTTGTTGGTGATGCTCGCTGGCGCCCCGCGACATCTCGGCGCGGGTGCACCAGAACTCGAGGCGCTGGGCGACGGATTGCGAGCCGGCGCCTTCTGGCTTTTCTGCCTGGCGTTTCTGGGCAGGGTCACCGACCGGAATGGGACGGGCAGACGTCTGCTCAAATGGAACGGTCCCCGCCTCGAAGCCTTACAGCGTGATTTTTCAGTCATGCGCCCATTGACCACCCTGACCGCTGGTCTCGCGGTGTACGGCCACGGCATTTCGCCTGCCGATGCCGGCGGGCCGATTGCTGCAGCGGCCACGTTCTTGCTGTCGGCCGCCACCCTCGCTTACTTCACACGACTGCTCATGAGCGGTCATTTCGATACCGACCTCATCACTCGCAACGCGCTGCGCATCTGCGTGTTACTGGCAGCTGCTGTCACTTTCATGCACCTCTACGGTCAGGTGTTCGCCGCGCAACTCTATCTGCGGGCCCTGGCGTGGTCGATTGCAGCCGGGGTTGGGGTATTGCTGGTCACCAGTGTGCTGCAACGCTGGATGATGATTTACGAGAGTCAGCTGCAGCGACAACAACGAGAGGACCTGCAAACCGCCGCGGACAACGAGGCACTTGCTACCGAATCATCGTCAGTTGAACGCAGCGAGGACGTCACCGATCAGGATATCGATGCTGTGGCCTCGCTCTCGGAGGCGCAAAGCCAATTGCTGGGTCTCGCCCGCCTGCTCACTTTTGCCGGCTTGCTGTGGCTGATCTGGTCACCCGCTTTACCCGCAGCCGCGATCCTGCAAGACATCACTCTTTGGAGCACCGTTGATCCCAGCTTGCCCACGGGTGAGCTGCGTGCCGTCTCGCTGGCCACGGTCATTCTGGCGGTGACGGTGATCATCAGCACCGGTTTACTCGCCCGGCACCTGCCGCCACTGATCCAGATCGTGCTCATGGAGTATGGGAATGCCAGTAGCGGCACTCGGTACGCGGCAGGCATGCTGATGCAGTACGTCATCATCGGCGTCGGCGCCTCGGTCAGCCTGTCCTTGCTTGGTTTCGCCTGGTCCAAGGTTCAATGGCTGGTGGCGGCGCTCGGCGTGGGCATCGGTTTTGGCTTGCAGGAAATCGTGGCCAATTTCATCAGCGGTATCATTCTGCTGTTTGAACGTCCCATTCGGCCCGGTGACATCATCAATGTGGGGGAGCACGAAGGCATCGTGCAACGTATTAATCCCCGGGCCACCGTCATTGAGACCTTTGAACGCAAGGAAGTCATCGTTCCCAACAAGGAGCTCATTACCGGTGTAGTCAACAACTGGTCACTCAGTTCCTCGACGCTGAGGGGCGTCATACCGGTAGGTATCGCCTACGGCAGCAATGTGCATGAGGCCATCGCGATTCTGTATGCGGTTGCAGAGGATGAGCCCAGGGTGCTCGATGACCCGCCACCACAAGTCACGTTTGAAGACTTCGGAGACAACGCGTTGACGTTGTGGCTTCGCTGCTACGGCACGGGTGATTACCTGCAACTGTGGACCGATCTGCGGGTTGCCATCTACGACCGTCTCAACGAGGCGGGCATCGGTATTGCCTACCCGCAGCGGGACGTGCACATTGACGCTCAGGCACCGATTCCGGTGCGGGTGGTACCGGGGGATGATTCATGACGGCAGAGGCTGACAGCAGCGCAGGGAACCGATCGGCGTCATCGCACTCTCGACGACTGGTTCTCGAATCAGCGGCCATTTTTCTGAGCGTGTTGTTCGCCTTTTTGGTTGAACAGTGGCGCGAAGAACGCAATGAATTGGAACAGGCCCAGGCCGCTATGGAACTGGTGCGCGCCGAGCTCGAACACAACCTCAGTGAACTTGACCGGGTTTCTTCTTTACGGCGCGACGCTCTCGATGGCTACCTCGCCGCCATGGACGAGCTCAAAGGCAGCGGCCGCTTCTCAGACAACTTGCCTGTTTTGGTCACGCCGGAAATCACCACCATCGCCTATGATCTGGCCACCGACTCGGGTGCTGTGACCAAGGTTGCCACCCAGGATTTGCTCACCATTGCCCGCGCCTACGAGGCTCTCGAGACTGTGCGAAGAAACGATGTTTTTCTCGCTGAACGCAACGCCCAGATACGCTTCAATGACGGCGAGCAATACATTTCAGGTTTTATTTACTACACCTATCGGGCGATCCATAACGAACCGCTGGCTGCCGAGCACGTTCGCGCGGCGCTCGAGCAACTCAGGCAGTGATCTGTCGAATTCCTACCCAAAAGAGAATCACATGACCTCATTCATGCAACCCGGCAATACGGCCGTTATCACCGGCGGCGCCAAAGGCATCGGCCTGGCTGCGGCTCAGTTTTTTTTGCACAAAGGCATGCGCGTACTGCTTGCCGATAGCGATGAAGCCGCGCTCGCGGCAGCACTGGAACAACTGGAGACGGAGCAACGCGATCGGGTCATCACCCGTCAGTGTGATGTCAGCGATGTCGACGCCATGAAGGCACTCGCCGATGATGCCTTCAACGAATTCGGGCAGGTCAACTGCTTGATGAACAACGCCGGCATTATCCGGTTCTCACCGACGCCGTGGGAACACCTTGATCACCTCGACGACATTCTCAAGGTCAATCTCATGGGAGTGATCCATGGCTGCCACGCATTTATTCCCAGAATGCTGGAGAGTGGCGCGCCGGGGGTCATTATCAATACCGGCTCCAAACAAGGCATTACCCGCCCGCCGGGCAGTTATACCTACAACCTCTCCAAGGCCGGCGTACTGGCCTATACCGAGAGCGTCGCCCACGCACTCGTCAGCATTGAAGGCTGTCAGCTGAGTGCACACTTGCTGGTACCCGGTTCCGTCTACACGCCCATGCTGGCGCGATTTATTCCAGAAAAGCCCGACTTCGCCTGGACTGCGGAACAAACCATCGACTTCGCGCTCCCCTGTATCGAGCGGGGCGATTTTTATGTCATCTGCCCCGACAACGAATCACCACGGGCACTGGACGAAAAGCGCATGCAATGGAGCGCCGACGACCTGATCAAAAATCGGCCCGCCCTGTCGCGATGGCACCCCGACTTCAAAGCGGAGTACGAGGCGTGGATCGCCAACGTGGAATAACACGCCTGTCCCACACGCAGACTCACTGTGCACACATAACAATACCGTTCATCGGAGAAACAACATGCTTCCCAACCGACCATTTACTGCACTGCTGATGGCATCGGCCATCGTGCACGCTGCCAGCGCCAGCCCAACAGACAGCGACACGAGCATTGCGTGGCAAGTCGCCAACCCCGGTCCCGACCTGCCTTCAAGGGAGGTCGCGCTGGATGTGAGCGAAGGGACCTGGATGAGTCTGGACCTGAGTCCCGATGGTAAAACGCTGGTCTTTGACCTGCTCGGGGACATCTATACCTTGCCCATCGGCGGTGGTGAAGCGACCCCGATCAGCAGCGGGATGCCCTGGGATATGCAACCCCGGTTCTCCCCCGACGGCAGCCAAATCGCCTTCATCAGTGACCGGGACGGCGGCGACAACATTTGGGTGATGAATCCCGACGGCAGCGATGCCCGAGCCGTGACTCAAGAGACCTTTCGGCTGTTGAACAATCCGACCTGGCACGAGAGCGGACAATACATCGCCGCCCGTAAGCACTTCACCACGGCGCGGTCACTGGGCACCGGCGAAATCTGGCTTTATCACATCGATGGCGGCAGCGGTGTTGCGCTCGTCGAGCGTCCCGACGAACGCCATCAAAAGGAGCTGGGTGAACCCCGCTTCTCTGACGACGGTCGTTATCTGTACTACAGCCAAGACACCACTTCCGGGCCGATCTTCGAATACGCCCAGGACTCCAACGGGCAGATTTTCCAGATCAAACGCTACGACATGGAGAGCGGCGAAATCATCAATGCCGTATCTGGACCCGGTGGTGCCGTGCGTCCCGAGCCCTCGCCGGATGGGACTAAACTGGCCTTCGTGAGACGCGTTCGCGACAAGAGCACACTGTTCGTTCGCGACCTTCGCTCCGGTGAGCTCACGCCGCTCTACGACGCCCTTGATCGAGACTTGCAGGAAATCTGGGCAGTCCATGGCGCCTATCCGGCCATGGCATGGACCCCCGACGCCGGGCACATCGTCTTCTGGGCTGGCGGCGGACTGAAGCGAATCGACGTGCAATCACGCGAGGTCAGTGATATTCCGTTCACCGTGAAGGACCAGCGCCGCGTGTTGGAGGTGCCGCGTCCCACCGTCACCATCGACACAGACCGCTTCGATACCCGACTCTCACGCTTTGCCAGTGTCTCACCGAACGGTGAACGCGTCGTCTTCGAGTCGCTGGGCAAGCTATACATCAAGACCCTGCCCGACGGCACTGCGAAACGACTCACCACCGACAAGGGACAGCACTTTGAACTGCACCCCAGCTGGTCACGGGATGGCAAACACATTGTGTTCACTACCTGGGACGATGCGCGTCTGGGTACCGTCAGGCGTGTGAAGGCTTCGGGCGGACGCAGCAAGGTGCTAAGCGAGGATCCCGGACATTTCCGCAATCCGGTGTTCTCCCCAGACGGCAGCACCGTTGTCTTTGAGCGCGGCAGCGGTGGCTATCTCACTGCACCCGAGTGGTCCGACGCGCCGGGGCTGTATCGAATCGATGCCACCGGTGGCACGATGACGCAGATCACTGAGGGAGGTGCTCGACCCCATTTTGGCGGGCGCTCTGATCGCCTCTATTTCAACCGGGGCCCAGGGTTCAGTGGCGGCGCCAGCCTCTTCAGCGTCGACCTCGATGGCAGCGAGGAACGCAAGCACCTGTCGGGTGCTCTGGTGACCAATTATCGGGTCTCGCCTGATGATCAGCACGTCAGCTTTACCCAAAACTATCAGGCCTATGTGGCAGCCATGCCAGTCGGCGCATCGGCGCTCACGCTGGATGCAACCAGCAGCCAGGTGCCCATCGCCCGGGTTAGTGGTGACGGCGCTCACTGGCCACGCTGGAGCGCCGATGGCGCGCGTCTGCATTGGTCCCTCGGACCAGATCTGTTCAGTATCGACACAGATGCGGGCTTCGCGACTGATTACGAAGCGCCCGCGGCTTTCGCGTCGCTGTCCCGAGAGGTGACGACTGACCGTCCCAATACAAGCCTCGCGCTGGTGGGTGCACGCGTTGTGACCATGGAGAATAGCGAGGGTGGTGTCATTGAAGACGGGGTGATTTTGGTTGAAGGCAATCGCATCACCGCGGTCGGCTCTCGCGACAGCACCGCCATCCCTGCGGACGCCAAACAGATCGATCTCGCAGGTCGCACCATTTTGCCGGGACTCATTGATGCACACGCCCACGGCGCCCAAGCGGATGACGACATCATTCCGCAACAAAACTGGCGCAGCCACGCCACTCTGGCACTGGGCATAACGACGGTCATCGACCCATCCAATGCCTCGACCGAGATATTTGCGGCCTCCGAGTATCAGCGCGCCGGTGTCACTGTTGCCCCGCGCATCTACTCAACCGGCTCGATCATTTACGGTGCCAAGGCGCCTGGCTATTACGCCAAGATCGACTCGCTGGAGGACGCCCGCCGGCATGTGCGGCGCCTTAAAACCCAGGGCGCTATCGCGGTCAAAAACTACAACCAACCCCGCAGAGACCAACGCCAGCAGGTCACCCACGCGGGACGTCTTGAAGGTGTCTTTGTCATGCCCGAGGGCGGTTCCCTGTTCCACATGGATATGGCGCACATTGTCGACGGCACCAATACCATCGAACACAACCTGCCCCAGCAGCGCCTCTATGACGATGTACTCCAGCTTTGGTCAGGCACGGATACAGGCTACACACCGACGCTCAACGTGACATTTGGTGGGGTACCCGGCGAGAACTACTGGTATCAGGTCGACGACGTCTGGCTGCATCCGCTGCTCAGCCGCTATGTACCTGCCCATGTGTTGAACCCCCGGGCCGTGCGTCGCCAAAAGGCACCCGACGAGGACTATGCGGATCAACACGCGGCGCGAGAAGCTCGCCGGCTCGCAGATCTTGGCGTGTCGGTGCACATTGGTGCCCATGGCCAGCGCGAAGGACTGGGTTCACACTGGGAGATGTGGTCTTTTGAGCGCGGTGGGTTCACGCCGATCCAGGCCATCGAGGCGGCCACCATTGCACCGGCTCGGCAGTTCGGCATGGACGGGGAAATCGGCAGTATCAAAGCCGGCAAACTGGCCGACCTGGTGATCATCGACGGTAACCCGCTGGAGGAACTGCGCCAGAGCGACCGGGTCGAACATGTCATGATCAATGGTCGGCTCTACGAAGCCGCCACGCTCAACGAACACGGCAGCGGTGACCGTCAGCGTGCGCCCTACTACTGGGAGTCAGACAACGGGGAGTGACAGATGCCAAATGACCACCCGGACAGCATCGGCCGGTTAATAGAAGCGTCGAGCGGACACTTTGTCGCGGCGCTGCACCCGGCCACATCGCTTGAAGATGGCGCTGCCCAGGCGGTGGAGCAGGCGGCACGAGTGGGTGCCTACCTGCTCGCCACCACGCCCCAACGACACATCCTCTGTCAGGTCACCGAGGTGCACGAGTCTCACTCCCCCACCGGGCAACAGCAACAAGTGACACTGTTGCCCTTGGGAGAAATCACGCCCGAGGGCGAGTTTTCAAGAGGTATCGGCCTTTATCCGACGCTCGGCAGTCCGGTTCTGGCGGCAACCCAGGAGGCGCTGCTCAGCATGTTTGCGCCGGCGCAGGCCGACGCGCTGGACCTTGGCCGGCTCAGCGAGAACCCGGACCTCAGCATCTACGCTGATCCCAACCTGCTGTTTAATCGGCACCTGGCGATTCTTGGCCAATCCGGTTCAGGCAAATCCTGGGCGGTCAGCAGCTTGATCCAACGCACCGTTAAAGCAATGCCCCGTGCGCATATCGTCCTGCTGGATTTGCATGGTGAGTACGTTTGGCGCGGGCAAGAGGGCAAACTCCACAGCACCTTCAGCGGCGACGTTGTTCGGCACATCGACGCGCGTAGTCTCGAAATTCCCTATTGGCTGCTGACCTACCGTGAGCTGGTGGATCTGCTGGTAGACCGCAATGATCCCAATGCTTCATTGCACATTTCGTACCTGCGCGAGGTTTTGCTGGGCTTGCGTCGCAAGGCCAATGAGCACTTGCAAATTGGCAGGCTCTCGGTGGACTCCCCCGTTTACTTCTCGCTGGAAGCCCTGTTCGAAAGCTGCAAGGAGGCCAACGAACAGCAGTCGGACTTCGGCAAACGCAACGGGCCACTGTTTGGCGTGTTCAACGATTTCTTGCTGCGCTTTCAATCGATGTACAACGACTCGCGCTACGACTTCCTGTTGCGACCGGAAAAACGTACCGAGTCGATCCATCTCGAGGGTTTGCTGCGAGACTTTATCGGACTGGGTGAGCCCAAGCGCCAGATCACCGTGATTGATCTCAGTGCCGTACCCAATGATGTTCGACCCACCGTTACGTCACAGGTGGCGCGGCTGGCCTTCGAGTTCAACTACTGGAACCCTGCCCGACGTGACTTCCCCGTGTTGCTGGTTTGCGAAGAAGCGCACCAGTACATCCCTCGCAGTGACAGCACGCGCCAACAATTCGGCAGCAGCCGAGAAATGGAGCGTATTGCCAAAGAGGGTCGCAAATATGGCGTAGGGTTGTGTGTGGTGAGTCAGCGACCCACGGAGCTTTCGGAAACCGTGCTCTCGCAATGCGGCACGTACATCTGCCTGCGCACCACCAACCCCGACGATCAAAACTACATCCGCACGCTGATGCCCCAGGGCGAGCAGGAACTCGCAGGCGTGCTCGCCACATTGCGCCGAGGAGAGGCCCTCGGGCTGGGCGAGGCCATTACCTTGCCGACACGATTCCGTCTCTATCCGCCGAATCCACCGCCGGCGCGCAGCGATGTCCCGGTCGCCACTGCCTGGCGAGAGGGCCCCGAGGACCTGGATGTCGGTGCAATTGTGCGTCGCTGGTGGCAGCAGAAGCGCTGAATGATGAGCCCTGTGATCGAGGACAACCTGCGCGAACTGGCCGGCGCCAAAGAAGTGCCCCTGCTGCGGCTGCAGGCGGCCATGGGACTGCCCTACTGGCTCTTTGGGTTACTGATCGGCTCGCTGGTTTTCGTCATCTTGCTGGTTCCCGGTTTGCTGGTGCTCGGAGAAGGTGCCCGTCAGGATGTCGTCAGCGCCGCGCTGTTTTTCGGTTTCAGCTTCACGGTGATCGCGACGTTTACCTCGCCGGTCTACCGGGGTGTCGCCAGCGACCTACGTGCCCTCAGCCCGATTCTGCCGCTGCCCACTGAGATCATAGAACTCGAAGCGCGAGGGCTCACCCGAGCGACGCGTGCCCAAGTGCTCCGCACTACCATCATTGGTCTGGTCCTCGGCGGCGTGCACTCTTACATTCTCGGACACCAGTATCTGCCCTGGGTTTTCATGGTGGTTCAGATCGCCGCCACAGTCGGACTCTGGCTGGTGATGACAACCACCGTCAGCAAGATGATTTTGAATGCTGCGGTCTTTTCACGGTTGGGACGATTAGCCCAGCCCGACCTGCTGCGCGCCTCGAGGCAGGCACCCTTCGGCTCTGCCGCGATACGACCGTCACTTTTTGTGATCGGCATACTGAGCGCTTACCCGCTGTTGTCCTTCGGGCGGGGGGGAACGCTGGATACAGCGATCTGGCTCGGCTTTGCTGTCAGTGTCGTCGCGCTGTTCGGCATTCTGTCGCTGCCCTTGAGCGGGATACGCCGACGTATCGCCGACCGCAGGCAGGAGATACTGCTGGATCTGGATGGTCGACTCGAGGCCATCAATAGTGCCGACCTCGGCGCGGTTTCGGCAGAGACACTCCGGGACATCGACACGATTCTAGATATGCGTGAACGCGTCGAGCAGGCACCTGCATGGCCGATGGATCTCGCCGGGGTGCGGCGGGTTCTGTTGTACATTATCCTGCCGCCGCTCACCTGGGCTGCAGCCGCGCTGGTGGAGATGTTGATCGACGGATGGCTGTAAACACACCGCGACCCGGATTGTCATGGGACCTGATGACCAACCAACAATGACCGACAACGCCGACAGCGACACTGCAGCGCCGCGCTCGCTGCGGGGTCGCCTGCGGGACGGTGTCCGCCACGTACGCACTCGGGGCCATGAAGCCTGGGTCGAGCCCGGTGGCGTGTTTGACGACGCTCGTGGCGACTTCCGCGAGTGGTTCCGAAAAATCTGGAAGGCCCGCGGTGGCGGGCTGTATGCCCTGGGCTTTGCGGTGACGTTCCTCTATCTGGAGATCAACGAGCTCATCACCGACGACATTCCGACGCTGCTGGGTCTGGGCATCTTTGATTTGGGCGCATGGATCGAGTTTGCCGTCGACCTCGTGCTCGACATCATGAAGAACACCTTGTTCGCTTTGATCTGGCCCGTCTTTGTCATTGGCTGGAAATCACCACTGGGGCTAATTCTGTTGATCATCGCCTTTGCGCTGTTCCCGAAGCATGTGAAACCACACATTGAGCAATGGCTGGCCAACAGCGACGCCGCCACAGACACATCCAATGAAGATCAACAATGATCTGACTCACCGCGGATACCCGGGATCTTCTGATGCCGACCCAAAAAACTGCGGCCGGCGAATCGGTTAACCTTGCCCACTGACGGGCGGCAGGCGTCGCCGGTCGCGCTGAATCCAAACGAGGCTAGCCCCATGCGCCGACTGACCTCATTCGCCCTTGCCGCTGCGCTCTCCGTGGTCGGTTGTGCACACCGCAGCGAACCGTTCGATACCGCGCGCGAATATGGCACCTCACCGAACCTGCAATCCCCGCAACAGCGCCTGATACCAACCGTGAACCCACGTCGAGCCGTCGGCTGGCAAGCTGGCGAGTCACCCACACCGATGGCCGGATTGACGGTCACGGCGTTCGCGAAGGGGCTGGCGCACCCACGATGGCTGCTCTGCTTGCCCAATGGCGACCTGCTGGTAGCAGAGTCAAACCGCCCAGCAGGCAGTGGGGGTTTTTCCGGTATCAAAGGCTGGATCGCGGGTTGGATCTTCGACTACGCAGGTGCGGGTGCGGCCAGTGCGGATCGACTGACCTTATTGCGCGATAGCGATGGTGATGGTGTCGCAGATGCGCGCCACACATTCCTCGAGGGACTGCACTCACCCTTCGGAATGGTCCTGGTCGACGATACCCTCTTCATCGCCAATGCGGACGCACTGGTCGCGGTCCCCTATGAGGACGGCGACACGGTCGCAACTCGTGCTCCCGTCCACATCGCCGACCTACCCGCTGGCCGCAACCACCACTGGACCAAGAACGTCATTCAGGGTCCCAAACCCGGTCAGCTACTGGTCGCCGTGGGATCGAACAGCAACATCGGTGAAAACGGGCTCGCGGTGGAAAAAAACCGGGCAGCGATTCTTCAAGTTGATCGGGCCAGTGGTCAGGTCGGTCGTTTCGCCACCGGATTGCGCAACCCGGTCGGTATGGCCTGGGAACCTACCTCCCGCCGTCTATGGACCGTAGTGAACGAACGCGATGAACTGGGCGATCAATTGGTGCCGGACTACCTCACCGCCGTCGCTGAGGGAGACGACTTCGGCTGGCCGCACACATACTGGGGAGGTGTGCGGGATCCGCGGGTCGATACATCAGGCGACGTTGCTCGCGAGCCCAGCACGCCCGATTACGCGCTCGGTGCCCACACGGCCTCGCTGGGACTGGCTTTCACCAACCAGCGCACCATCCCGGCGCTGCAAAGTGCCGCACTGATCGGACAGCACGGCTCCTGGAATCGCAGTCAACCCAGCGGCTACAAGGTCGTCGCGGTCCGCTTCGAAGCAGGCATACCCACCGGCCTCCCCTTCGATGTTTTGACCGGCTTCCTCAACGAGCACGGCCAGGCCCGGGGCCGACCCGCTGGCGTCAGCATCGATGCCAGGGGAGCAATCTATGTGGCAGACGACGTCGGCAATACTGTCTGGCGCCTGGCACCGCCGTCCGGCGCTGCGCAAAACTGATCTCCCCGGTGGTCGAAATACCGGCGCCAGCCAAGTAGGCTACGCACTCCCCCGTTAGGCCCACGAAGGTACAAAATGAAGCGTTTTGCCCCCTGGCTCCTCTGCGCGCTGGTTGTCGCCGCGCCGACTCAGGCCGCTGTCACCCAAACCAAAGGCAGCTTCAAGGACAAGTTCAGACAGCTCGAAGAAATTCTGCCCACCGCAAACAACTACCGCACCGCCGGTGGTGAACCCGGCCATCAGTACTGGCAGCAGCAGGTCGACTACCGGATCGATGTGCGCCTGAACGAAGACAAACGCCGCATCGAGGCCAGCGAGCAGATCCGCTACACCAACAACAGCCCCGACACCCTACGTTTTCTGTGGTTGCAGCTCGACCAGAATCGTTTCCGCGACGACTCTCTGGCCGAACGCAGCTCGGCGTTCGCCGATAGCAGCCGCCGTGGCCCCCGGGTCAATGCCGCCAAGAATGGCAAGCCGCCGCAACTGAGTCTTGAAGAGCTGCGGCGCCACCAGTTTATGGCAGACAACGACCTGGGATACGCATTGCTGTCGGTCAGTGACAGCGCCGGCGATCTGGCTCACATTGTCGTGGGTACCAATCTGCGTATCGATCTGCGCGATCCGCTACCGCCGGGCGAAAGCACCGTGATCGACATCGAATTCGCCTTCAATATTGTCGACGAGAACGCCATCTCCGCCCGCAGTGGCTACGAACACTTCCCTGATGATGCGCGCCCGGGCGGCAACGACATTTTCCTGCTGGCACAGTGGTTCCCGCGCCTGCACGCCTACACCGATTACGAGGGATGGACCAACAAGGAGTTTCTGGGTCGCGGCGAATTCACGCTGGAGTTCGGCGACTACCAGGTCAGTATCACGGTGCCCGATGATCACATCGTTTCATCCACCGGCGTGCTGCAGAATCCTGACGATGTACTGACCGACACCCAGCAACAGCGTCTCGAGCAAGCCCGCACCGCGGATAAGCCCGTATTTATTGTCACTGCTGAAGAAGCACTGGAGAACGAGCGCGAAGGCAGCGAAGGGTCCAAGACCTGGCACTTTGCCGCCGAGAACGTGCGCGATTTTGCCTGGGCATCCTCTCGCAAGTTCATCTGGGACGCCCAGGGCTACCAGCAAGGTGGTGATGTGCAACCCGAAGTCATGGCGATGTCCTTTTACCCCAAGGAAGGCGAGCCGCTCTGGTCCAGCTATTCGACTGCTGCGGTCATCCACACCATGGAGGTTTATTCGCGTTTCTCCTTCGACTACCCCTACCCCGTCGCTCAATCGGTGAACGGCCCGGTCGGGGGCATGGAATATCCGATGATCACCTTCAATGGTCCGCGCACAGACCTGCAGGATGATGGCGAACGCACCTACTCACTCGCCGAGAAACGCTACCTGATCGGCGTGGTCATCCACGAGATTGGCCACAACTACTTCCCGATGATCGTCAATTCCGATGAGCGGCAGTGGACCTGGATGGACGAGGGACTTAACAGCTTCCTTGATGCCATGGCCGGGTGGGAATGGGATCCGGACATTCCCTGGAACAACGAACCCCGCGACATCGTCGACTACATGAAATCGGAGAATCAGGTACCCATCATGACCCAGTCTGATTCGGTCTGGCGTCTGGGCCCGAACGCTTACTCGAAGCCCGCCGCCGCCTTGATGATTCTGCGTGAAACCATCCTGGGGCGTGAGCTATTCGACTTCGCCTTCAAGGAATACTCTCGACGTTGGATGTTCAAACGACCGTCACCCGCAGACTTCTTCCGCACCATGGAAGAGGCTTCAGGTGTAGATCTAGACTGGTTCTGGCGGGGCTGGTTCTACACCACAGACCATGTCGATATCAGTATCGACAAAGTGTGGAAACTGCGTCTGGATACCGAAAACCCTGACATCGATTTTGATCGTTTGCGCCAGGAAGATCAGGATAAGCCTGCATCGATTATCGTCGAGCGCAATCGCGGCGAACAACAGATTTGGGTCGAGCAAAATCCCGGCGTCCGTGACTTCTATGATGACAACGATCCGTTCACTGTCACCAACAAGGAACGCAACAAGTACAACAAATTCCTGAAGGACCTCGAGGACTGGGAACGGACTGTTCTGGAACGCGCACTCGAGGAAGACAAGCACTATTACGTACTCGAGTTCAGCAACCACGGTGGTCTGGTGATGCCCATACTGCTGGAACTCACCTACGCCAATGGGGACCAGGAACGACTGGAGATTCCCGCAGAAATCTGGCGCCGGCGGGCTGACCACGTCAAAAAACTCATCATCAGCGACCGCGAGCTCACCCAGGTCGTGATCGATCCCCAGTGGGAAACTGCCGACACCAACGTGGAAAACAATCACTACCCACGTCGCATCATTCCGTCGCGCATCGAAGCGTTTAAGGTCCCGAAGAGCAAGAGCCGCATCGCCAGAGACCTGATGCAAGACAGCAAAACGGAACTCAAGACCGAGGATGAAGACGAGGGCACGCCGTGATCAGAGCGGTCATCGGTGTGGTGTGGCTGCTGCTGGCACTGGGTAGTTTTAGCGTCAGCGCCCACCAGCAAAAAGAGGCGATCACCCGAGTCCTGTTCAATCCACGCACCGGAAATATCGAGGTGATGCACCGCTTTCTGGTTCATGACGCTGAGCACGCCATGCAGGCACTCTTCGGTGAGACGGCCAACTTACTGGCCAGCGTGCCCGACCAGGAACGTTTTGCGAGCTATGTGTTGGCGAGATTCAGTCTGTTGGATCAAGACGCAGCCCCGCTGCCGTTGACACCTGTGGGGCATGAACTCGATGGCAAGCATCTGTGGGTTTATGCAGAGACCCCGGTGCCCGAGCACCTCACCGGCCTGACGATCACCCACAGTGCACTGCGGGACATCTGGCAAGATCAAACCAACCTGGTCAATGTTGAACGGGACGGCGAGGTGCGCAGTGCCATCTTCGCCGGTGGCAGCCGGGAGATCACGATCGAGTTCTAGCCGCGCCATGAGCAAAGCCCTAGAGTGGAGACTCAACAGGGATTGATACAGATACAGCCATGCTGGCACTGAGCGGTATTCATAAGTCTTTCCGCGACGGCGAGGTCTCGCTGCGCATCCTCGACGGTGTTGACCTGGTCATCGAGTCCGGAGATTCGGTCGCCCTGCTGGGTGACAGTGGCTCGGGCAAAAGTACGCTGCTGCAAATTGCCGCCGGTCTCGAAGCGCCCGACAGCGGACAGGTGCAGGTCGATGGACGAGCATTAGCGGGCCTGTCGGAAAGCGCGCTGGCCGGCATACGTCGCCGTGATCTGGGGTTCGTGTTCCAACAGTTCAATCTAATCCCCGGTCTCGACGTTCGCGGTAACCTGCTGTTCCAGCGGCGCTTGAATCGTTTACCCGATGACGATCCATGGGTCGAACAACTGATCGACGGGCTGGACCTGGAGTCCTTGTTACAACGTCCCGTCGAAGTGCTGTCCGGGGGCCAGCAGCAACGGGTAGCCATCGCTCGGGCGCTGGCGCACCGCCCTCGATTGATCTTTGCCGATGAGCCCACAGGAAACCTCCACGACACACTCAGTGCTCAAGTGATTTCTCTGCTCTGCGAATTTGTCCAACAAGCCGGCGCAGGACTTTTGCTGGTGACTCACAATCCATCACTCGCCGCCCACACTCAGCGCCAGTATCAGCTGGCCGATGGGAGACTGGTGTCAGGCGCCGCCGGGACGCCCTAGCTCGTGGTCCTGCGTACTTTACTGGCCCACTATCTGCGCCACCCGATGCAGGGCCTGTTCCTCATCACCGGCATTGTGATCGCCAACGTCTTGCTGATTGGCACCCAACTGATCAATGCACAGGCCCGCGCCAGTTATGCCCAGGGTGAACAGATACTCGGCGCCGGCCCGGTGGGTTACATCGTGGCAGTCGATGAGCGCGCTTCGGTCGATGAGGCGCTCTTCGTGCACCTGCGCCGTCAGGGTTTTGAGGGGGTGGCACCCATGCTGCGCGAAATCGTCCGCACCCGCGATGGCGATGTGCTCGAGCTGATGGGAGTCGACGCTTTGTCCATGCCGCGACAGACTCATTTCACCGGCGCCTCCCAGGCCAATCGGGACGACGTTGACGCCCAGCCTTTTGGTGGATTCGCCTTTCCACCCTATCAACTGGTGGGCGCCACATCGCGGCTGCGACAACTGAACATCGAGCCGGGTACACAGCTACATCTGGTTGACGGCACCGTGCTGCCACCGGCGATGGCGCTCGATGCCGCTGACCTCGGTCACCGACTGCTGATCGACCTGGGTGCTCTGCAGCAACTTCGGGGCAGTGCGGGCAAACTGTCAGCGCTGCTCGTGTTTGAGAACGAGGCTTATCGCATTGAGGATTTACTGGCAGCACTGCCCGCTGAGGTGCGTTATGAGCCCCAGGCCTCGGCACCCGACCCTGCCCGCCTGACCGAGAGCTTTCATCTCAACCTGGCGGCTATGGGTCTTTTGGCCTCGGTGGTAGGACTCTTCCTGACGTATAACGCGATCGCCTTCAGTTACACCGACCGGCGAGAGTTGTTGCGACGATTGCGCCTGACCGGTGTCTCGCGTCGCACACTCGCGACAGCACTGGTCTGCGAATTACTGATTTTCCTGGTGACAGGCGGCGCGCTGGGCCTCTGGCTCGGCGCGACGCTGGCAGCAGCGCTGTTACCGGGCGTTGGGCAAACACTGGCGCAACTGTTTGGGGTCTACATCAACTATCCCGATTCGCTATTGGCTCAGGGCTACCTCATGCCCCTGGCAATTATCGGTACTGCCGCCGTGCTGTGCACGGTGTCACCGCTGCGCCAGGCACTGTCGGCGCCGCTCCTTGCCCGACACCTGGAGAGCTGGCGCCTGGCAAGCGCGGCTCGCCGGGACCGCCGTTTAATCGGCAGTGGTGTCATGCTGCTCACGCTATCGGGGTGCATTGCACTGGCAGCAAGCACCACCTGGATGGCGCTCTGCGGTATGGCTTGTCTGCTGTTGGGGGCCGCGCTGACGCTACCCCGAATCCTGCGCTACCTGATTGACGGACTCGCGCACTTGCTGCCTGAACGGGACGCGCGAGCGGGATGGGTACTCGCCGATGCTCGCTGGCTACTGGGACCTGCGGCGCTCGCCCTCATGGCGATGACACTGGCACTGGTCGCCAACAGCGGACTGAACACCATGATCGGCAGTTTCCGATCGGCCACCGATGCCTGGCTTGCGCAGCGGCTTGGCGCACAGCTATATCTGGTCGATAGCGATCGTGTGCTCAGTGGCAACGTGGCGTTCACCCATCAATGGCTGGCACGTCAGGCACCGGGTGTCGGAATGGCTTTGCGATTCCGTACCGAGCAGCGTTTCACGACTCCAGATGGCGCAAATGTCCCGGTTGAGATCGTTGACCTGGCCGATGCCCCACCGTTTCGTGACTCGGTGCAGCTGCTGCGCGGCCTGCCCGATGCGCGGGCGCGCTTTGAAGCAGGTCAGGGGATATACATCAGTGAACGAGCCTGGCGACTGGACGGTTGGCAAATCGGCGACCCAGTCGCCCCCTGTGCAGACGCAGCGCCTGTGACAGTCCTGGGCGTCTACCACGACTACGGCAATCCTAAATCCCAGTGGATGCTGCCCCCGGCGCTTTTCAACGCCTGCTGGCCACAATTGTTCCCGGCGGGTGTCGCCTTTTACGGCAGCGAGGACATTGACTGGGGGACGTTTCAGCAACAGCTTATCGGCAAATTTGGGCTCGCGGACAACACCATCACCAATCAGCGCCAGCTCCGGGGGATTGCAATGCAGGTGTTTGATCGCACCTTCGCGGTTACCCGGGCACTGAACCTGCTGACGCTGCTGGTCGCGGGAATTGGCATCTTCTGCGCCGTCAGCGCCATTCACCATCACCGAATTGGCCAGCAGGCTTTGCTGGCCAGTCTGGGAGTGTCCCGGGGAGAGCGGGCCATCTTGCTGATCCTGCAGTGGGGCCTGATCGGCGGATGCTGCACGCTCTTGGTTTGGCCCTTCGGTTTGTCTCTGGCCTGGTATCTGAGTGCTGTCGTAACACCGGCTGCCTTTGGCTGGAGTTTCCCGCTGCGCCTTGAACTGGCGCCGTATCTACAGCTAGCAGGCGTGGCCTGCATCGCGGTGATACTGGCCGTCGCTGTTCCATCACTCCGCCTGCTTCGGGTATCTCCTGCAGCCATGCTACGGGAGCAAACCGGATGAGAGCGCCAGCCGTGTTTGCACTGCTCGCGGTGCTTTCCATGGTGTCCTGCCATTCCGAGCAGACGCCCTCCCAGTTCGCCGGATTGGGCGCACTGGCAGCCAGTGCTGAGGGTTTCGCTCAGGCTGATCCGCAGCGGCCACTGCGCTTCCCTGAGGATCATGGTGCACACCCGGACTACCGGGTTGAATGGTGGTATCTGACGGCCAACCTGGCAGACAGCCAGGGCCGACCCTACGGTGTGCAGTGGACGGTGTTCCGATCCGCCCTGCACCCGACTGACACGCCCACAGCCAACCCCTGGCAGGACCCGCAGGTTTATATGGCGCACTTTGCCGTGACCACGCCGGATGAACATCGGGCCTTCCAGCGTTATGCGCGGGGCGGTGAGCATCAAGGCCTGGCCCGCGCCGGCGCCCGGGCCCTTCCCTTCGAGGTCTGGCTGGATGATTGGTCACTCACCCAGCAAATCGGTGGGGCAGTGGATCCGCAGGCGCAGACAAGAGCGAAGCCCCCAGGGAAGCAGTTGGGTCCACTCTTGCTCACAGCCCGTCAGGACGGCGTTTCAGCGACCCTGTCACTGCATACCGAGATGCCGATGGTGCTGCAGGGAGAACAAGGTTTCTCACAGAAGCACCCCAATGGTGGCGGCTCCCATTATTACAGTCAGCCTTTTTACTCCGCTGAAGGTGAGTTGCTGATCGACGGTCAGCAACTGGCCGTGACCGGGCAGGCCTGGCTTGACCGAGAGTGGAGTAGCCAATTTTTACAACCCGATCAGGCGGGGTGGGACTGGTTCGCACTGCATCTCGATTCAGGCGAAAAACTCATGCTATTCCAACTGCGTAACACCAACGCCGATCAACCGGCATTCAAGCACGCGGTTCTGATCGACGAGCGTGGCAGCCAAACGCCTCTACAAACCGAACTGATGACGCTCTCGCCCGTACGCCACACCACAGTCGCCGCGCGGCAGATTCCCACTCGTTGGCATATCGACCTCCCGGAGATCGATCGGCAGTTGACGGTGGAAGCCCTGCATCCCCAACAATGGCTGAATGTGGACTTCGCGTATTGGGAAGGCTATGTGCTGGCTACCGGCGCATCACCAGGAGAATCCGGTCGCGGTTATCTGGAAATGGTGGGTTACTGAGCAGGAGGCGGAGTCGGCGAGGCTGGGCTAAGCTGTCGTCACCCACAAGGAGCCAACCCATGCGTCGCTACCGTCACCCTGTTACCGCAGTTTTGCTGGCAGCACTCTGCGTGCTCACCGAATCCCCGCTCGCTCAGTCCGATGGTGCTGCCCAATGGCCCGCACTTTCCGGCCCTTACCTGGGACAGCAGCCACCTGGAATGGAACCGGAGTTATTCGCTGAAGGTCTGGTGTCCACCGGCGACTTCGAGCTCAATGCCGTGTTTTCTCCAAATGGTCGGATCTTCATGTTCAGTCGGCGTATCAATGGGGTCTACAAGATGTTCTTCAGCCGCCAGACTGCTGAGGGGACCTGGACCGAGCCTGAAATCGCCGGCCCTTCGAGAACCTATCCTGGCCACCGTGATGTCGATATGGTGTTCTCCGCGGACCAGCAGTGGCTCTACTTCATCTCAGACCGACCGCTGCCTGGCTACTCCCTGGATCGCTATAACATCTGGCGCAGCCGCATCGGTCCGCACGGGTTGGAGACCCCCGAACCGCTGGGTGCCCATATCAACGGTCCGGAGCACGAGCTGTACCCCATGCTGGTCGCCGACGGCAGCCTCTATTTCTCAACCGGTCGCGAAGACAGCCTGGGGCAGTTTGATACCTATCGCGCCCAGTTCGAGAACGGCGAGTTTGGCGATCCGGTGAACATTGGTGCCGCTATCAACAGTGTCCACAGCGAAGGAGACATTTATGTCAGCCCTGATGAGGACTTTCTCATCCATGTTTCCGGTGACCGAGACGATGGACTGGGTCGAGGCGACCTGCATATCAGCTTCCGGCAGGACAACGGTCAGTGGAGCCCCAGCAAGAACATGGGTGCCCCCTTCAATTCTGAGCAAACTGACTATTGCCCCATGATGACACCGGACGGTAAATACTTCTTCTTCAGTCGTGGCGGTGATGTGTATTGGGTGGATGCCCGAGCATTGGCGCAGTTCAGGTAACAGTAAGCGGAGTCTTTGACATGACCCTGACACGCACCTGGCTCTGCTTATCGACGGTTTGCCTGGTTCTCAGCGGCTGCGGTGGTGGCGGTGGCGGCAGTAGCGCCGTGCCCACCGAACCCACCACCGCGCCACCAACCACTCCCCAGGCACCGATCGCACGCTTGCTGACAGACGCTGAGCTCGAGACTCAAACCGACCCCAGTCCGGCGCAGGCCGATACCGATGCGGCAGCCTGGGTATCGAGCGAAGCGAAGGTCATCCGCTCGCTGACGGTTGATGATGACTTCTCTGACCTCGCTTTCCTGCAGGATCTTCTCGTGGACAAACGAATGGTTCAGCTTGGAGAGAGTACCCACGGTGCCCGCGAGTTTTCTCAGGCCAAGCTGCGTTTGATCAAGTATCTGCACGAGGAGCTGGGCTACAACACTATTGCCTTCGAGAGCGGTGTCTTCGATTGTGAGCAAAGCAACCGGCAGCTCGGTAATGCCGAAGCCCGGGTTGCGATGAATACCTGCCTGTTCGCTGTTTGGGAGACGCAGGTGGTCCTTGAACTGTTCGAGTACATCGGCGCTACCCAGCAGACGGCAACACCGCTTCGGATCACGGGATTCGACGTACAGTTTTCAGGGGCGGCATCGAGGGAACGCGCAGCTTGGGTGGCCAACCTGATTACGGCTGTCGACCCAGACTATGGTCGCCGGGTGCAACGACTTGAGGAGCGGCTATTCAGCCTGATCGCTGATGCGTCAAACAACGCCACCGGGCCGGGTAGTGAATCGCATCAGGCACTGGTCGCAGCAAAGGACGCCATGGCAGCCGACTATTTGATGCTGGCTGACTATATGCTGGCCAATCGTGATGCGATCGTGGCGGCGAGTTCGGCCAGCCAGCAAGACGTGCAAATTGCCGCGCAAATTGCGCGGACCAGCCCTGCTCTATTGGAGCTTTACGCCCAGCGGTTCGCCCCGGAGGGTGGCGGTCGAGCGCGAGACCGGGGGATGGCAGAAAACCTGATCTACATCGCCGAGCAGGTCCTGCCCGAGGAGAAAATTATCGTCTGGGCCCACAACGCCCATATTCGTCACGACGGTGCCGGCTTTTTACTAAACGGTAACATGGGCCACTACCTGCACGAGGCACTCGGCGACGCGCTTTATACCATTGGCCTCTACATGTACCGCGGCCGTCACGCTTTTAATGATCGATCGATTCAAACCGTCCAGCCACCACTGGATCGCAGTCTCGAAGCCACCTTCTACCCCCGGCGATTGTCGTGGTTGTTCCTCGATGTAAGCCAGGCCCCCGTGGAGCAGCCTGGTACTCTATGGCTGGATCGTCAGACACCGGTGTGGGCATGGGGCAGTCAGGAGACCAACCTGGTGTTGCGCAATGAATACTCTGGGCTGCTGTTCATCGATACGGTGCGCCCGCCGAGTTATCTCTGATCCAACTCGAACGCCCAGGTGGCGCCTCGAAGAACTCAAGCGTCAGTAACTCCGCCGCAGCGGGACTTGCCCGACGCGCGCTGTCGATGACAGGCGCCGATGGATAAGCATCCTGATAGGACTTGTTCGTCATGAGCATTGACCGGCCGAAGTCGCAAACCAAACCCCTGAGAACAGTCTACACTCGACGCACTGTCTATTTGCAATCAGCGGGGCCGGACCCTCATGCGACTGAGTGAACGAGAGATCGACGAAGCACTGGCAACACTCGATGGTTGGACGCTGGACCAGGGCAAGATCTACCAGCAATTCGAGTTCAAGGATTTTGTCAGTGCCTTCGGATTCATGAGTCGTGTCGCGTTGATGGCTGAGCGAGCCAATCATCACCCTGAGTGGCTTAACGTCTATGGGCAAGTGCGCATCTGGTTGACTACCCATGATGTCCACGGCCTATCGATGAAAGACGTCAGCCTGGCCAGGGAAATCAGCAAAGTCGCGGACACGCACACCTAGGTACGCGTCCGCGGCACTCATCGCTACTCCATCGGCAGCGGCACGTGGTGGATGCCATTGTCGGCCGCCCAGCCATTGACTGCGGCCACTTGCGTCTCGGTGATTGCACGCAAGGCATCGCGCTGGCGCGACCACAGCGCGGCCAGGTCTTCATAACGTTCGACCGCGCCGGCGGTCACCGGTGCACCGCTGGCGGCTACAACGCCAAGCAAGTGATGTAGCTGGCCATCAATCTTGAAGACCCAGGCATCTTCATCCTCGAGGGTTTTATTGCGTAGCTCTGTCACATCAGCTTCCCAACCCTGCAAGGCCTCGAGTGCCGAATCGATCCGCTCGTGCAGGTCTGTGTCAGCATGCTGGCTGCGCAGCGCCGCCAATTGCGTCTTGGCATCACGTACACCCTGCAAGCTTGCCAGCACCTGCTCGAGTGCATCAGCAACACGGTTTTGCATCGCGGCCCAGGCATCAACCTCGGCACTGCTGGCCTCATCTCGGGGATCTTGCAACACCCTAACGCGGGTCTCAGCTGCCGCATCGCCGACGGCAATACGAACAGTGTATTCGCCGGGGGGCACGAGTGGACCGTCGTAGCCTTCAAACAGCGTGTGCCCATCAACACATCTCAGTGGATCTCTGCGCAGATCCCAATGCCATAGCTGCAGACCGGCAGCCACCTTGGGATAGCTGATGGTAAAGGGGCTGCGGGGGTCCATGCCCGCGATGCGGCAGCGGTCGTGGTCACTCTCGAGACTGCTGTACTGGCGAATCACCTGTCCCGCGGCATCGGAAATCTCGATTGTCAGAGGGGTATCAGCTTCGTCCGCCTCGGCAGGCAAGTGGTAATAGAGAGGCACGTGAGGTGACGGATTCGCCCCTTCGCTTGCACCGGCGTAATTGCCGGGGCGACCCAACGGAAACGCTGGCGGGGTGTATACCGACAGAGGTGCGCCTGCGTCCGCCATGGCCGCTTGCCGCAACACAAAGACGTCGTCCAGCACCCAGAACGCACGCCCCTGGGTAGCCAGCGCCAAGGCATCATCCCGGACCCGGATATCCGTAATGGGTACTGCTGGCAGGTTCGCATCAAAGGCCTGCCAGTCATCACCGCCGTTCCAGGAGATGAACAGGCCTTTCTCGGTACCGGCATAGAGCAGGTCTGCCACCACCGGGTCTTCACGCACTACCCGAACGAAAGCGCCGTCAGGCAGCCCTTTGTCGATTCGCTGCCATCGCTTGCCATGGTTGCGGGTCCGGTAAATATAGGGAGCAAAGTCATTTAATTTGTAACCGGTCACCGCCACAAAAGCGGTGCCCTCCCGGTGGGGAGACAGCTCAATGGCGTTGATCATCGCCTCACCGCGATGCGGTGGTGACACATCCTGCCAGTCCGCTCCCCCGTTGCGCGTCAGGTGCAGCAGACCATCATCGGCTCCGACCCAAATGGTGCCCTGCTCAACCTCTGACTCAACAATGTAGAAGATGGTGTGGTAGAACTCCGCGCCCACGTTTTCAGGGGTCAACGGACCGCCGTTGCGTCCCAGATGCGCCTCGTTATTCCGGGTGAGATCCGGGCTGACTTCCTCCCAGGTCAAGCCACGATCTTTGCTGCGCAGCAAATACTGTGTGCCGTAATAGATCACCGAATGGTCGTGGGGCGAGGTAATCACAGGAGGATTCCAGTTAGCCCGATACTTCAGGTTTTTGGCATCCTCGCCGTAGACGCGCTCGGGATACGGCACGATGTAACGCCGCTTCTGGGTTCGCTCATTGAACTCGGTCAATGTGCCGTTAATGGTTGTCGCGTAAATGAGTTCAGGGTTATCCGGATCAAAAGCAATGTGCGCGCTCTCTCCGCCGCCGACCGCGTGGTAATCATCGCGTCCGATGGCGCCATCCCATGCCCAGGCAGCAATGGAGACAGTCGAATTGTCCTGCTGCCCGCCATACAAGCGCCAGGGCGTCTGTCGATCCGTGCTCAAGCGGTAAAACTGGGCGGTCGGTTGATTGTTGAGCGACGACCAGGTCTCGCCACCATCCAGCGTGACAGTGGCACCACCGTCATTGCCGTTGATCATGATGCGACTGTCATTGGGGTTGATCCAATGATCCTGGTGGTCGCCGTGTGGGGTCGTCACCTTGCTGAACGTCTTGCCGCCGTCGATCGATTTCATGAGCGGTACGTTCAGTACCCAAACCGTATCCGGGTCATTGGGATCAGCGGTTAAGTGTGTGTAGTACCAGGCGCGACTGTGCAGGACACGGTGATCATTGATGTGCTCCCACGACTCACCAAAATCGTCGCTGCGCCAAAGCCCACCCTTGCCGTACTCGGCCTCTAAAACCGCATACACACGTGAAGGCTGACTGGCAGACACATCCAGCCCAATCTTGCCGATAAGACCGGGAAGACCGCCTTCGAGCTTCTCCCAGCTGTCACCGGCATCAATCGACTTGTAAATGCCACCACCCTCACCGCCCGACTTGATGAACCAGGGCTTGCGACCGTGATGCCACATGGCCGCATAGAGAATGCGCGGATTGCTGGGGTCCAGTGATATATCAGTCGCGCCGGTATCGGCGTTGACCTTGAGCACATGCTCCCAGGTCTTGCCGCCATCCTGGGTTCGGAATACGCCGCGCTCCGGATTCGGGGACCAAATTTGTCCCTGCACTGCCACCCAGGCGATATCCGGGTTTGTGGGGTGCACTTCGATCTTGGCGATCTGTCCCGCCTCGGGCAGTCCCATAAACGCGAAACTGCGGCCAGCGTCGACAGACTTCCACAAGCCCTCTCCCTGACTTGTCGTCACCCCGCGAATAGGTGCCTCACCACTGCCGACGTAGATGACGTTGGCATCAGAGGGCGCAACAGCAATCGCGCCAATAGTGCCCACAGGTATCTGACCATCAGAGATGTTCTCCCAGCTCACGCCGGCATTCTCCGTTCGCCAGACACCACCACCCGCAGCACCCATGTAGTAAAGGTGAGGATTATCGGGAACGCCGGTCACCGCTGTCACCCGCCCTCCGCGCCAGGGACCAATGAGCCGGAACTCGAGGTCAGCGACCAGCGATCGCTCAATCGCTGTCCAACCCTGAGCGGGGAAAAGTAAGAGCAAGAGCAGGGCGCGGCCTGTCAAGGACTTCAATGATGGGAACATGGGGAAGAGGCTCCAGAAATCGAAAGGGCTTCGCAGGCATAGTACCGCCACATGCCATGAAAACGAGTGCCGGTGGCGATAGCCGGGCTATTTACTATAGAATCCGGGCGAAGCGGCGAATAAACGCCCCCAGAGACGTAGACCACATGAACTAAACCCCTCCCCTGGACCTGGATTTTTCTGATACACCAGTCTTTGGAGGGCGTTATGTCTACGCACCCCACCATCGCGCTTCGCGATGCTTCGTTTTCTCACGACGCCTCATCGGCGTTGCTGTTTTCAAAACTCAACATCCGCTTCCCGAGTGGCTTCACTGGCATTGTCGGTGCCAATGGCGCGGGTAAGACCACTCTCGTTCGCGTGGCGGTTGGCCAACTGCCGCTATCGTCCGGCTCCCGCGAGGGTCCGCTCGATGCGGTTTACTGTGCCCAACGGACTGACACACCACCGGCAGGCTTCGCGCAATTTCTTGACGATTGGGAGCCGGAGACTTGCGCGCTGAAGAGTCAGCTGGAGGTTGAGTGGGACTACCTCGATCGATGGAAAACACTCAGCCATGGCGAGCGAAAGCGGGCCCAGATTGCTCATGCACTCTGGCAGTCACCCGAGCTACTGGCCATCGACGAGCCCAGCAATCATCTCGATGCCCGCGGGCGACGACTGCTGATCGACGCACTGCAGGGCTTCAAGGGTGTTGGTTTGGTCGTCAGCCACGACCGCGCGTTACTGGACCAGCTCTGCGTGCAGTGCGTCTGGCTCGAGCCCCCTGAGGTTCAAGTTTTCCCCGGTGGTTTCAGCCAAGCACAGGCACAACGCGTCGACCGGCAAGTATCTGCGGCGCGAACACGGCAGAAACTCCTGGCCGAAAGCCGTCAGCTTGAAAAAGCCGTCAATGCACGCCGAGAACGTGCCGCCAAGGAACACCAAGCGCGTTCCAAGCGAAACCTCTCCAGAAAAGACAGCGACGCTCGCGACAAGATCAATCGGGCTCGCGTGACCGATGGCAATGCGGGGAGTGGGCTGCGGCAGTTGAGTGGTCGCGCCGATCAATTGGCACAACAACTGGCGACCGCCGAGGTCAAAAAAACGCACACGACCGGCATTTGGCTGGAGGGCTCCGTATCGAAGCGAGACGCGCTACTAGCGCTGCCCGAAGGCAGTCTGCCACTCTCACAAGACCGCCTCTTGCGCTGGCCAGACGTGCTTATCAAGCCACAGTCACGCATCGCTTTAACCGGCGCCAATGGTGCCGGCAAGTCAACGTTGATGCATCATGTCCTGCCTCGGATCAATGCTCCCGACGACCAGGTGCTCTTCCTGCCCCAGGAGATAACGGCTGTAGCCGCCCGGCAATTGCATGAACAGTGTCAGCGACTGTCGCATGGGGAATTGGGGCAAGTGATGAACATCGTCAGCCGACTGAACTCCCGACCGGGGCAACTTCTGGAAAGCCAACAACCCAGCCCCGGGGAAACTCGCAAGCTGGCGCTGGCGTTGGGCATGATGCGCAGACCGCACATCATTGTGCTGGACGAACCGACCAACCACCTCGACCTGCCTTCCGTCGAGGCGCTCGAGCAGGCGCTGACCGACTGCCCTTGCGCACTGCTGGTGATCAGTCACGACGAGCACTTCATTGACCAGATCGGTGCTGATCGCTGGGAACTGCAACGGGACAGTGACGGCCACTCACTGCTACTGACATGAGCGAACATCACCCAGTCTGTGGGCAGCCGCCACGATGCCAGTCAGGCGGCGATCACGCCCGAAGTTGCTCACCAATAGGTAGGCTGCGAATGCGAACCCCTGTTGCGTCGTAAAGCGCCGCCATCAGCGCAGGGATAAATGGCGGCAATGCCACCTCACCAGTACCAAAGGGCTCGCTGCGCAGGTTTATGAAGAAAATATCCATGACCCGTGGTGCTTGATTGATCCGGGTCATTTTCAGGGTGTCGAAGTTCGTGCTGGTCACGCGGCCTCCGTCCACCTGCACGTTCTGGTAAAGCACCGCCGACAAGCCATCGATGATGCCACCTTCGATCTGCGCCCTGGCGCCTGCAGGGTTGACGACCAGTCCGCAGTCGACGGCAGCGGTCACCCGCTCAACCACAAACTCACCCTGTGACCGATCTACTGATACTTCCACGACCATCGCCACAAAACTGCCAAAAGTGAAGTGACTGGCGATACCACGCCCGTAGTTGTGATCACAGGGGCCTTGGCCCCACTGCGCCCGCTCTGCTACCGCCTTGAGCACGGCCTTGTTGCGGGCCGTATCGATGCCCCCCTCGCCTTTGGCGGGATACCAGCCTGCGTATGGTAATACCCGATCCTCACCCAGCAGTGAAATACGCAGTTCATAGGGGTCACGGTCTGCAAGCGTGGCAAGTTCGTTCAGAAAGCCCTCGGCGTAGAATCCCGCCAGGTTATGCCCGGGACCTCGCCAGGCCCCCAGCGGCAGTCGGCTATCGTTTTTGACCTCGGCGACCCGCATGTTGGCAATCAACTGTGTTGGAAACGCATCCATGCGGGTGCGCCCCTGGGAGGCGAATAGACAATCCCAGGCGACGATATTACCGGCCGAGTCCACACCACCACGAAATTTCACAGCGGACATCGGATTAAAAAAGTCTTGTTGCACATCATCTTCACGGGTCCAGATGACTTTGACAGGACGCTTAATCGACTGGGAAAGGTACACCGCCTCGGCGATGTAATCGGTCTGTGCACGGCGCCCGAAGCCGCACCCAAGCTTGCCGGGTAAGTAGCGCACCGCTTCTCGGGAGAAACCGAAAAGCTCGCTGATTTCGTTAATCATGAGATTCGGGTACTGGGACCCGCCCGTCACCACGCAGCCCTGCTCATTGACCCAGGCGGCGCAGTTCATCGGCTCCATCGTAAGATGTGCGAAGTGTGGCGCGTGGTAGATCGATTCAATTCGCTCAGCCGCCGTGGATAGCGCGGCCTCGACATCCCCCATCGTAAAGGAAACCCTCGGCTCTCCCTCACTGATCGCCTGGAGACTGTTGGCGAGATGCCACTGATTGTTTTCGTGGGTGTGAGTACCCTTGTGCCAGCTCACCTGCAACCGCCGCCGCCCTTGCAACGCAGCCCAGTAGGTACTTGCAAGCACTGCAATGCCTGGCGCATTGAACTTGTAGTCGCTGTCAGCGGGCCCCAATCTCGGCACCTCGACGACGTCGATCACACCCGAGACCTTGCGCGTCATCGTCGCGTCAAATGAATCGATGTCACCACCGATGTACGGACAGCGCTCGATGGATGCATAGCGCTGACCAGGAAAATCATGATCAATGCCGAAGCGCTCTTGGCCGGTCAGCACTGCATCGATTCGCGGTGACAGCAAGCCCTGCCCCACAATCCCGAACTGCGCGTCCGGGTCGACCGACATGAAGTCACCATCCAGATCGATCTCATAGGTGGGCAATTCGTGGTTCGAACGTACAGACACGATGGTTTGTTTCACCAAACCTGCATCGAGCATTAATGTGGCGTCAATGAACTGTGCAAAGGGAAACACTTTTTCGCCCCAATGCACCTGCCCCAGCGTCGTCTTCAGTTGCTGCATGGGCGCGCCCAGTTGTGCGGCGGCTGCTCGCAGAATGAGCTGTCGCGCCAGCGCACCGCACTTGCGCAACTGCGGCCAGGCAGTTCTCACCGACGCACTGCCGCCAGTTCCCTGGTGCGAGTAGTTCTGCACCCAGCCACCCTCTCCATCAGGGACCTGCTCGGGCACCAGCCTCTCTACCGATACCGACCGCCAATCCAGATCCATTGCTTCTGCCAAAATCATCGGCAATGCGGTTTCCACGCCAGTGCCCATATCGGGAATCGGTGCATGGATGACGGCGCTGTTATCCGGATGAATCAGGACCAACGGACCGGGGCCACCACCAAATCGCTCTGCGATGGTTCGTACACCGGTGCGCGGGATGGACGTCATTCCTGACAGCGGATGCCCTGTAACGACGAGCACCCCAGCCGTCACGAACATGCGCAGGGCTGATCGACGGCTCAGTACCACCCCCTCTTGCCAACGACTCATCTGGCGCTGTCCTCGATGGCCATCAGTTCGGCGGCGCGATGAATGGCGCGACGAATACGATCGTAAGTGCCACACCGGCAAAGATTGTCCTGTGACCGATCAATCGTGGCGTCACTCGGTTGGGGATCACGTGACAGCAGGTCCGCCGCGGCCATCATCTGGCCGCTCTGGCAGTAACCGCATTGCGGCACATCGCACTCTCTCCAGGCTTGCTGGACGGGATGCAGAGCAGCCCGACCGGCGAGTCCTTCAATGGTCACAATTTCATCACCCTCAGCGAGCGACGACAGGGGCAAACTGCAACTGCGAACCGCGCGCCCATTGTGATGCAGTGTGCAGGCACCACACTGGCCGATGCCACACCCAAACTTGGTCCCGGTGAGTTGCAGCATGTCGCGGACATACCAAAGCAAAGGCATGTCGGTATCGACGTTGGCCGCAATGCTCAGACCTTGCCCATTGACTGTGATGTTCATCATCCCTCCTTGGGTGCTATCGCTATCCATGCGCGCTATTCATCGCTTACAGATCGAGCAGGGTCTTGAGATACCGCAGGTTGGCAGGGGCAAAATCGAACCCCTCGCCGGTTTCTGACGGCAATACGTTAGACACAATGCCAACGAGCAGGCCCTGCTCATCGAGTACCGGGCTGCCACTGAGGCCACGCAAGGTCCGCGGGTCATGCTCATCCAGCGCAATGCGTAGATTGTCCTCAGTCGCACCCAGATAGCGCCCCGCGTAGGCGTCCTGACGGCAGGTCTCAGCCGTGGCATAGGTACAGCCGTAGGCCGTCAGCGTCTCCCCCGTACTGAGCGGTGTGGTGCGCAGCTCCAGCACGCGCAATGGACTGTGGTTCTCCACCACTTCGAAAAGCAACCAATCTCGACTGAGGATCGCCATATCCAGCGCCTCGCTCTCATCGGTGTTGATCAGCGCGCCCAGACGCACGCGCTGTGTAGGATCGCCATTCGGGTGGATATCCCACGCACTGATATGGCCGTTGATCGATACCGATGACATGGCTTCGGTTCGGGCTTCCAGCAGTGCATGCTTGACCGTGGCTGCGTACAGCGTGCCCCCGTGGCGCAACAAGAAGCCGTTACCAACGAAAGGCTTGACCGCTTCAGGCGCTGGGTAGCTCACGCGGTTGATGCCGGATACAGGCGACGACAAGGGTGGTGTCGCGAGCGCTTCCAGCCAATCCAGCGTCGCCTGCCCGATCCGGGTATCGAATGACTCGCCGGGCGCTACCGGCCGATGCTCGCCCGCGCGTCTGGCCTGCTGGTAGGCGTCGGCGTTGGCGTAGCGCATAAAGGCGTGTTCAGCGCCAGGAATGGTGAGGGCCGTACTCTGGGGCGAGCGGTTCGCCGCCACGACATCATGGGTCCATTCGTCATCAATGGCCTGGATATCGAGACTGCCGTGCATCATCAGCACCGGTGCATCCAGTTCGCGCCAGAGGGCTTCGAAATCGTATCGATTCAGATCGCGGAAAAAGCTGTAGTGACGGTCAAATACCCGATCATCCGAGATGGGCAGCAAATCGCCGGCGATAGCCCGCTGGACTTCCGGCATCGCCAACAACGCTGACCACGGTGTGTCAGTGCGAAGCCATTGATGCAGGAAAGGTGCGACACGCTGTGTATTGGCGGTCGCGGTTCGCTCGCTGACACCAAAGTGCTTGACCGACTGCAGCCGATAGATATCCAGCATGTAGTCATGCCAGTTTTTATAGACACCGCCGTAGCCCACCACGCTGGCCACGGGCTCCTGATTCGCCATCACGGCCGCGTGCAATACACCCAGCGAGTGCCCCCACAGGGTGATTCTCTCGGGGTCAACACCGCGTTGCTGCTTGAGACTCACCAGGCCCGCCAGGAAAGCGTTGGATTCGGTGGTGAAGTCGATGTCTGTACAGTCGACCGATGAGCGGCTCTCACCCACCCCGGGCTTCTCCATACGAAAAACCACGTACCCCGCAGCGACAAACTGATCGACAAGACGCCGGGTCGTCACGTCAGGCAGCATGCCGTAGTCGATGGAGTCGCAGGTGTAGCCCTGAATAAAGTACACAGCGGGGGCTTTATCAGCGTCAGCGAGCGATACGGGGCGATGCGTAATCGATCGCAGCAAGTCGTCACCAAAACGCACCTGCCCATAACTCACGCGGGCTATCGTGCTGGCCTCCCGGGGCCGACTGCGCATCACCCCCGAGAGCTGTAATGGCTGGCCATTGCGCGAAACATCCATCGTCAGTGGCTCATCTACCGACACTGCGCGGACCAGTGTCAGTAACTGTGCGAAATCCTGCACCGCCGTACCATTGACTTGCCGGAGGGTATCGCCCGCAACCACGCCCAAAGCACTCGCAGTTGCGCCGGGCAAGACATCTTGTACGACCACCGGTGCACCGGGGTCGGTACCGACGGGTACCAGTCCCAACATAGGTGTGGCTGGCAGCTGCTCGGCCATGACTCCGGCACAGCAAACCAACATCAACAGCGCTATCCAGCGCCCCGCTCTATCCAGCATCGTCTTTCCTTTCTCGGTTCAGAAGCGTTTCGGTGTATTCCAGAGCCGCGGGGGGCAAATAGGTCATACGCAGCAGTTGCCCGCGAATTTCCGCCGGCGATCCGATGCCGCGGAGCCGATCCATGGTCGCCTCGAGCAGGTGCTTGCCGTAGACGTAGGTGATGGTCTGCACCGGCCAGCGATGCACGCGGGCGATCTCCCGCTCCATGACGAAGTCATTCCCTGGCAGGTACTGCCGCCAGAGCGCCCTTGCCTGGTCATCAGACCAGCCCTGCCAATGGATACCGACATCGATCAGCACCCGTAGCGCGCGCAGGATGCGCCACTCGAGTACGTAGGCAGCGCTGTCTGGGTGACTCAGCAAGCCGAGCGCCGAGCCGAGGGTTTCAACGTAGGCACCCCATCCTTCGGTGCTGACCATGGGCTGGAGGCGCCCCTCCGCCTCTGGACACACTCGCTCATGGCGGGCCAACTGCCGTTGGTAGTGATGCCCCGGCACCGCCTCATGGAGATACAACCAGTCCATATGACTGCCCTCCATGGTGTCCCCCTGCAGGTGGTAGAAGAACTCACCGGTGGCACCGTTATAGATACCCGGCGCCGGGAAACTCTTGGGGAGCCGAGAGGGTGAGATCTTGACGGGGTCGAACCCGGGCGCGGGACTGAACACGTGCTCGAGATGGGCTTTCACCACCTGTTCGCGCTGGCGAAACCCAGCGACAATCTCGGCGTGCTGATCGGCGCGATAAGCAGGCAAATCGGCGTGTGGCGACGCGGGCGCCCGCTGTTGCTCTCGCAGCGCGAGCGCCGCGCTCAGCTCAGCTCTGGCAATGGCGGTCAGCTGCTCAGGAGTGACATCGCTCAGCAGCCAGCTGCGCAGCCAATGTCGGTACCAGTCGCGACCATCCGGCATGGTGCTGAAGCTGCCCTCATAGGACAGCCCCGGTGGCGCCGTCGCAACAAGCTGTTGCCGCTGCTCGAGCAGTTGCAGATCAAAGGCCAGACCAGACAGTTCGATGGACTCACAAGTCGAGCCCGGTTGCAGCGCCGCCAATTGGCGCTGCAGTTCAGTCAAGCCACTGACGTCGATTGAATCTCGCGCCAATTGCGCCGCCAAAAAGTCGGCAAAATCGAGCGCTACTGGTGCCATTGATGCTCGAGACAGAAAACGGTGAGCGGCCGCCTTGGCATCTGAGGGGGCCGCTTGGGTGCTGCTCATTGAAAGCAACAGCAACGCCACCATGGATAGACCACGACACAACAGTCGTTGCATGGTGATGACTCAGCTGTCAGCTCGCTGGGGCGGCGTAAAGTCAGAACCGTCAGCATTGCGCAACACCGGCGAGATACTGCCATCCTCAGCGAATTGATATTCCACCATCGCTGCACCGCCAAGCATCGAACTCGCGGTCAACTCACCCTGATCATCGACTGCGCGTATGCGAACGATTGCCGTCTGGTCCTCGTTGTAATCAAAGGCCACATTCCCCAGTGATTTACCCTGCGCATCGAACATAGCGTGGCTCACCTGGTTACCAAACGCGTTGTAGTCCCGCAGGTGTTCCCATGATCCCCAGCTGAAGGCGATGCGATTGCCCTGCCGATCAAAGCCACGCATGCCAATCTTGTTACCACTGGCGTCGTAGAGATGCTCACCAAGATGCACCATGGGTTCATTCCCTTCGACTGGGTTGAAGTCCTTGTCATAGACCTGCCAGCGGATGAAGTTGCCTGCGAGGTCATAGGTGATGCGATCCATGCCCGCGCCCGACGCGTTATTGGTGGGCACCCCATCAAGCCCGAGGTTGCGCATCCGTACCAGCTTGCCGTCCCGGTCGTACTCCATCGCCACTTCATGGAATTCAAGCTCGGGCCGCATGGTGCGTTGTTCACCGTCCAGTCCAAATCGCTGCTCGAAGACAATGCCATCCGCGTGGCGCCACTGGTACCGACTGATCCCCCACTCGCTCTCGACCGGCGCGCCCGCTGCATCGAAAAACGCCAACGCCCGGCGCCGGCCCTGGGCGTCGAGCTCGTAACGGGCCTCATAAACACCCCCATGGGCGCTGATACGCGTACCGCTCAGTCCGTAGTAGCGATGCGTCTCGATCCCCTCGCCGTAGGTGATTCGTACTTCGGGGGCAAACCAGATAAATGAATCCCAAACCTCGTTTCGGCGGATCGCCTTGTCGCCCACCTGGTAGCGAATGCGGGTCACTCGACCTTCGGCGTCATGGGTGAACGCGTAGTGGGCAAGCGCGGGTGGACGATTGGCATCCAGCGGATAGATACCTCGGTAGCTGGCGTAGGGAGACTCCCGAAACATCAAATGCCCGAAGTAGTCCTCGCCCTGTGGGCTGGCCGCCGATGCCCATCCGGAAAGCAGTATTCCAAAGACCAACGCCAGCCTACCGATGGCACGTGGTTTGAACGCGTTAACTTCCATGTTTCGCTCCGCAACTTATTGATTCGTAGAATGTATCCTCAGCAGCATCTGGAATTGTTAGTCTCGCTTGAGCGTTACATCAAAGCCTGCCAAATGCCTTCTAATCAGCCTCAAGACGCGCTCTGAGATCCATAAGCCATGAACCACAGCCTGCTGAGCATTCTCTATTTCGCAGCTTTCAGTCACGCGCTGCTGCTGGCAGCGGCACTTTGGCGCCGGACTGAAAAAGGCGGCCCCACTCGGCTGCTCGCCTTGGTCGTTGCCGTGATTGCCTACAAGCTCTTTGAAGGAGGCACCCATTACTCGGGACTGTTCCGCCATGCGGTTTACTTGATGGATCTCATGCCGGGTGCGGTGCTGTTCATCGGCCCATTGGTGTATTTCTACGCCAATCGTCTGGCTGGTAAGCCGAGGCTGACCCCCTTCAAGGCCCTTCCCCACTTCCTGCCCGCTATCGGACTTTGGCTGTGGAATGCCCCCTCTTTATTGCAGCCTGTCACCATGAAGGTCGCGATGTGGGAAGCCATGCTGACACCACCATCAGCGCCGGTGCTGCCGGCATGGGCGGTGGCCCTGCTGATCGGTATCAAAGTGCATCTCGCCGTCTACCTGGCAGTCAGTTGGCGCCAGGCTCGCCGCCTGGCCAAGAATGCCGACCAATTACGCGCCGATGGCAGCCGCGAGTCATTGGTTCGTTTGCAGATTGCGGTCGTCGCGTTCGGCATGCTGGAAATGCTCTGGGTGGTGCTGTTCGCCGTGCAACAGTTCCTGGGGACCGACCTCTTGGCGGGCGTCGGTGAGATCTGGTTGCTGGCGGTGGCCGCTTGCGCATTTGCACTCGGCATGGCGGCGCTGCACCACCCCGACCGGGTATTTGATCGTGAGGAACAGACGCTCATTGAACAGCAACAGCTTCCCACGGAAACTGCCCCCGATGCGCTTGAAGGCGATGTGACGACCGTCAAATACATCAACTCGGCGCTGCCAGAAGACACCCTCACCAGCCTTGCTGCAGCGGTGGAAGAGGCCTTCAGCGAAGAGCATCTTTATCTCAACGACAAACTCTCGCTGACCGATTTGGCGCGAGCCACCGGCATTCGAGCCCACACGCTCTCGCAGGTGATCAATCAGTGTATGGCGACGAATTTCTACCGGCTGGTGAATGGCTATCGTGTGCAACATGCGGCCGAACTGATCGAGCAACCGCAGCTCAACTGGACACTCGAGCGTATCGCGTTGGAGTCAGGCTTCAGCAATCGAGTGACTTTTTCCAAAGCCTTCAAGGAAGTGATGGGGTGTACGCCGTCCGCCTATAAAAAAGGACAACGCCCCCCACGCGAGCTCACTGGGACTGCTGACTGAACCAGCCTTCAAACTGCGCACTGGCCACGGGCGCGTAAAACAGAATCTCTGGCACATCCCTGCGCAGCGCCGTGCGATTTTGGGTAAAAGCACTGAACACGTCACTATTGTGACTGGGTGCGCCGTAGACCTGGGCCATCGAAGAGGCGAGACCGTCCAGCTCCTCGGCCTGGACCAACACCCAGACCATGTACAACTGCCCGTCACCGTAGACAAACTCGGCGAATCGCTCTCCACCGGCCACCTCGAGTCCCTGACAGTCGAGCTGTGTTTGTAGGGCAACCCCGGGTATCTGCACCGGTTCTATCTGGCGCACAGTGAGCGATTGACAAACTTCACCCAGTCGCTGCTGCGCATCGACCAGCCGCTCGTCAAAGCGAATGGTGTCGGGTTTCATTACCGAGGCAGGTGCCGATATTGCTGCGTTGGACAGGCTGAGTGCCATACACGCTGAAATAATCCATGGCTTCATGGTGAGTGTCTCCTGTGATGCATTCGGTGGGATCTCTGTATGCCACCCCACCGGAGAGAGACTGAAAACCCGGACTGAGATTTACCTTTCATTGGCACCCGTGTGGGAAATTTTCGTAAACCTCACCTGAAACTTGCAATCCAGCGGGGAGCGCGGCGCAGCCTACAGGCAAGACCTGCAATGGATGCACACCATGAACCGTACGATTCAACCTCTGATCGCGACAGTGTTGCTCGCCCTGTCCTCGTCGCTGCATGCCGCAGTGCAGTCCCTGGAGATCAGCAGCCTGCAAAACCGCCCCACTATCATGCTCAGCATCAATGGCGGAGAACCCATGCTGTTTCTGCTGGACACGGGTTTTGGCGGCCAGATCATGATGGATAACGACACCGCCCAGACACTGGGTCTGACCCACCGTGGCACACGGGTGATCGACAACATGGGCATGGGCAGCATCACCATCGAAGATTACGAGTCGGCCTCGCTCACCATCAACGACCTCGTGGTACCGGTACCGGCAGTGGCCGCACAGAAAGGCTTAAAAACCATGCTCAGCCAGCTCGGTACCGACGCCCTTGGTAATGCTCCTGTCGGCACCATCAGCCCATGGATGCTGACCCAAGGCACGATCTCCTTCCACGGCAGTGGTGAACGAATTGACATCGACAACCAGCGCACCCTGAAGGCGGAGCCCGCCGCCATTCCCTACCACTTCGACCGCGGCATCCCCTACTTTGAGGCCCGTGTTGCAGGCAAAACGCTGCTTGCACACCTGGACACAGGCTCTCCGGCAGCCCTGATTCTGCCGGCGAAAATGAAAGAAGACTTCCAGTACCTTCAGGCTCCCGAAGAGCGCGGGCGCGCCCAGACGGTCGGGCGAATGCACCGTCTGTGGAATGCGCAAATCGACGGTGATCTGGTATTGGGCCCGGTCAACGTCGCAGATCCGGAAACGCTGTTCATCGACTCGCTACCCGCCGTCAACGTCGGCCTGCGTGCACTTGGTAACGGCAAGGTCACTATTGATCGTACGAATCAGTTGATCCTCTTCGAGCAACAACAATCATGACACTTAACCCTCATCGATTCGGAGTCCAGACCATGAAAACCCTCTTGTCAGCACTGATGAGTCTCACGCTCACACTGACGTCGGTAGTCGCTGTCGCACAGGTGGAAGACCGTTCCGGCACTGCCCGCAAGGCAATGGAGGCCTTACGGCCCATGGCGGGTGAGTGGCATCAGGCCGTTTCCCGATGGGACGGCGAGAAATGGGGCGCTCCGGTCGAGGAGCGCGCCACTATCCAGTATCTGTTGGGTGACCTCGCGCTACGAGAACGCATACCCGAACACACGGAGAGTGGCATCAAGATGGAAACCACGATCCAGTTTGACCAGTACCGGTCGGTATATCGACTGGTCGCCATGGACAACAGCTGGGGCAACATGGACATATACGAGAGCACCTCGGCGACCCCGGAAAAAATTGTCTTTGAGAATATTCGACCGGGCACCTTTGCCCTCGGGCCCGACGGCCAGGAGTACTACTTCCGCCTGACCTTTACCCTCGAAAATGCCGATGCGCACCAGTTGGTGGTGCAGATCTCTGCTGACAAGGGTCAGCACTGGCAAAACTTCCAGCGCTTGCAGCGTCGACGAATGCAGTAGGGCAATTCCCAGACTGCACCCCATCGCTCCACCCGAGGAAAGCCGCATGCTCAGACGCTTGCTCATCGCTGCTACCGCCGCGCTCATGATGACCGATGGCCTGACCAGCCACGCCAATCCCGCCGACCGCTCCTGGTCGGCTGAACAGCAAGCGGTGATCGATGCCATGAAAAAAGGGCCCATCGGCATCGACGTGGATTTTGATGCCTGGGCCGACGGCTACCATGGCGACTGGAGCTACTGGCGAGTCGGTGACACGGCTACCCGCGCTCGAGACGAACACATGAAGTTGGTCAGGGACTACATCGATGGGGGCAACCGCCCTGTGGCATTCACCATGGAGCCGGTGGATGTCATTGTTCGCGGCGATGCTGCCCTGCTGCGCTTGATCGCCACCGAAACGCTGCAAAGTGGCGAAGGGGAAACACGTGTCGTTCGCTACGCCTCGGCGACCATGATGACCCGGCAAGCCGGCGAATGGCAGGTGCTGGCCACCAACATCGTCTATCTCGAGAACTGAACCAGATGAGGGCAGTCCACTCATGATCCAGACCAGGCCCGAGCCCGGGCGTCGCATTCGCAGTTTGGACTTTCTTCGCGGTCTGGCCATTCTCGGCATGCTGGTCGCCAACATGCCTTGGCATGTCGGTGACAGCATGTCCCGCGTGCTCGACCCTGACATGACCAGTGTCGCCGCCTGGCTCACCCAGTATCTGTTTATCGACCAGCGCTTTATGCCGATCTTCTGCATGCTGTTTGGCGCAGGTGCTGTCCTGCTGGCTGAGTCACGACAACCGTCCTCGTTTACCCGCTTCTACAGCGTCAGAATGGCCCTGCTGTTCGTGCTGGGCGTACTTCACGCTTACGTGCTGTGGCCGGGGGACATTCTGATCACCTACGCCGTCTGCTCGCCATTCGTGTTCCTCGCCCTGGGCTGGTCCCCCACCCGTCTCTTGATCGCTGGTGTCTTGCTGAAAGGCGTGAATGTCCTGTTTGCACAGTGGCCCGAGGTGTATCACGCCAGCCTGCATCGGCTGCTGTTTGCCTGGTGGGTGGACTATGGCGAGGCACCCAGTACCATCGCCGAGGCCTATGCGGGTCGCTACGCGGACCTGTTTGCCTATAACGCATGGCGCAACCAATTTATCCAATGGACGGGCCTACCTTATTTCAGAGTCTGGAATGCGCTCGGCTTTATGCTGATAGGAATGGGCCTCTTCAAACTGGGTGTTCTTCAAGGTGACAGACCGACGACTTACTACCGGCGCATGATTCTCATAGCCCTGTCACTGGGCGCTCCGCTGGTAGTCTATGGCGTCGTGGCGCGCATCGGCATCAACCCGACGGTGGGACCTTACCTGGGCTTCACCGAGAAACTGCCCTACCGCTATGTCACGTTCAGCATCGGATGTGCGCTCACATCCTTCGCGGTGCTTGGGGCGAGCTTGCTACTGCATGCCAGCAACAAAGTCCGGTTCGCTCACGCGATCGAATGTGTCGGCCGGATGGCATTGACCAACTATCTCATGCACTCATTGATCTTTGTTTTGCTGTTCCACAGCGCTGCACTCCTGCCATTTGATCAGCTCGACCACGACGCCATGCTGCTGTTGGTCGTGGGCACATGGGCGTTGCAGATCACGATGAGCATGCTCTGGCTGCAATACTTTTCACAGGGACCCATCGAAACCATCTGGAGAAAAGCGACCGACCGCATTGTCAGCGCGGTTTAATCGGTGAACGGGCTCTACAGTCAGCTCGCAAAGTCGTTGCGAACGGTCCAGTCCCGCAGAGCGTCAAGATCAGGAATGCTGATTTCACGGTAACCCAGCGCGATCAATCCCAGCTTGCGCAATCGACCCAGTGACTTTCCGATGCTGACCCTGGACTGCCCCAGACCATAAGCCAGATCTGACTGGCGAATCTGCACGGTGTTTTTTCGGAAGCCACCGGTGTTGTAAAGCCGCAACAGTTGCTTCGCTATGCGGACGTCCAGTGAATTCGAGCGCAGGTCGTCAGTAAACTCCAGAGTCTCATAAAGCCGCGTTGTCAGGGTGACCATGAGCGGCCCAACGAGCCACGGGTTTTCGGTCAGCGCTTTTTCCAGCGCTCTCTTTTTGATGACCAGAAGCTCGGTCTCATCGATGGCATCGGCGTGATAGGGACGCGCTGTTTGGGCGAACAGGGTCGCCTCGCCGAAGTAATGCCCTTCTCCCAGCACACCCGCCTGGATGTACTCGCCATCGTTGGCATACAGACCGAACCTCACCCGCCCGGCGAGGATTATCGACAGACTCGGGTCCTCGTCACCACGCAGGTGGATAGACTGCCCGGGAGAGAACCGCAACCGCGCCCCCCGCGACATGAGCTCAGCGACTTGCGTGTCGGATAACAGCGCCAACAGCGGTCGATTAATGATCATCGGCGCCCCCTCGAATTGCTAATAATTTAGCATTCTTTTCCGGGGTCTGGCTCTATGGTGGTCACTCAACCCAATCAAATAACGACAAGGCGGGTAGAGACACATGGACAAGGTCCTCATTTTTGCCATCTTCCTGGGCTTCGCGATCATGGAAGCGATCCGCACCGGCTTTCTGCATAAGCCCGGTCAAACCCGCAGCGATGGCATCGTAGAAATCACGAGCACCCTCATGCTGCTGCTGGTGACACAACCTGCTGCCCTCTTGGGTGGCGGTTATCTCGCCAGTCTGATCTGGCCCGAGGGTGCAGACAGTCTCGCCAGCATTCCGCTGCTGGCAGCGATCGGGCTATTTCTGATTTTCGATGATATGACCCAGTACTGGTGGCACCGCCTTTCACATACCCTGCCCTGGCTCTACAAACTGCACCGTCCCCATCACAATGCCGAGTATCTGTCGGTGCGGGTGATTTATCGCAACAACATCTTCTACTACGCCATGATGCCGGGCCTGTGGTTCTCGGGTGCGCTGATTTATCTGGGTCTGGGCTGGGTGTACGCGGGCTACATCGTCGTCAAAATGCTGGTGATTACCGGTGCCCACAGCGACGTTCGTTGGGACGCACCGCTGTACAACATTCGCTGGCTGTCTCCGATCATGTGGGTAGTTGAACGCACCATTTCGACACCAGCCACCCACAGCGCACACCATGGCAAATACGCGTCCGATGCCGCCACCAACTACAAGGGTAACTATGGCAACCTGCTGTTCTTCTGGGACGTTCTGTTCGGCACGGCAGTCATTACGCGCAGTTATCCAAAACACTTCGGGGTCGAAAACCTGCCCGAGACCTCTACGCTCGAGCAACTCGCCTGGCCGTTGGTGCAGGTCCGCGCAACCGACCCCTAATCTGCAGGAGCGCAGGTGCCGGTCGTGCGGGCCGCTTGTGGAAGTGCTCGGAATCGGGATACTCAGGCAACGCGATTTAAGGAGCTGTAGCCATGCGTGTTGTCGTCGCCGCCACCCTTTTCTGCCTTTCCCAGGGACTGCTCGCTGCTGAGCAGACTTCCTTGCAGGCACCGGGACTCGAATCCCCCGTCCGTATCGTCAAAGATGAGTGGGGCATCTCCCATATCTACGCCGACAACCAGCATGACCTGTTCTACGCACAGGGCTGGAACGCCGCACGGGACCGACTGTTCCAGTTTGAAATGTGGCGCCGACGAGCAACGGGCACGCTTGCAGAACTACAGGGTGAAAAGGCTTTCGCCCACGACCGTGGCGCGCGCCTGCTGCGCTACCGGGGCGATATCACCGAGGAGATGGCCCACTATCACGAAGACGGCGTCGAGATCGTCACGGCGTTTGTTGCCGGTGTGAATGCCTACATTACCCAGACCGAACAACAACCCGAATTACTGCCTTTTGAGTTTGATGTACTGGGCATCAGGCCCGGCCGATGGACTCCCGACATTTTGTTGTCACGTCACAACGCCCTCACCCGGGGACTCGTCACTGAGTTACAGCTCGCGGAACTGATCAATCAGTATGGCGCGACACTGACGCAGGAAGTGCTTGCCTTTCAGCGCGAACCCTATCTCAAGCCCTTTACCGATGCGCCACTGGAAGGCTTAGACCGGTCGCTGATGATCGACTACACCGCCTCACGGAACCCACCCGCCTTCGATGTCGACGATCTGCCCGACGCGGGCACACCGGGCAATCTCACCGCGCTCAACAACCACTTGCCTATTGAGAGCCCTTTTGACCCGGTGCTGGGCAGCAACAACTGGGTACTCGCCGGCAGCAAAACCGCCAGCGGCAAACCGATCATGGCCAATGACCCCCACCGCCGCATCCAGATGCCTTCCCTGCGCTACATGGTGCACCTGCAGGCGCCGGGCTGGAACGTCATCGGCGCCGGCGAGCCGGTGCTGCCCGGTGTCTCCATTGGGCACAACGAATACGGTGCCTGGGGGCTGACCATTTTCCCCATCGACCAGGAAGATCTCTACGTGTATCGCACCAACCCGGAAAACCCTGACCAATACTGGTACCAGGGCGCGTGGCGGGACATGGAGATCGAACTGGACCGCATTGCCATTCGCGGAGAATCACCGCGAGACGTGCGTTACAAGTACACCGTGCACGGGCCGGTCATGAAGGAAGACCCGGACAACCATCGCGCCTACGCCATGCGGGCAGTGTGGCTGGAAAAAGGCGCCGCCCCCTACCTCGCGAGCCTGCGCATGGACCAGGCAGACAGCTGGCTTAGCTTCCGGGAGGCTTGCGACTACTCGGGACTCCCCGGGGAGAACATGGTGTGGGCAGGGGTGGATGGCAGCATTGGTTGGCAAGCAGTGGGCTATACACCGATCCGGTTTGGCTGGAGTGGCACCCTGCCGGTGCCGGGCAACGGCGAGTACGAGTGGCAGGGAATGGTGCCCATCAAGTCAATGCCCCACGTGCTCAATCCGCCAGAGGGCTATTACGGCACAGCGAACCACAACAATGTGCCAGCGGGTTACCCGAACATCTTTTCCGATTTCTATGCCGACCCCGTCCGGGCCATGCGACTTGATTCGCTGATGCGGGCAACCACCCAGCATACGATCGAAGACTCCAAGCGCTGGCAGTACGACAACACCTCCCTGACGGCGGCGACGTTGGTGCCAGCGCTATTGGCGTTACCTATTCCCGAGGCAGCCCGAATGCTGCTCGCCGATTGGACATACAGCCTCGATCGAGACAGCGCTGCCGCCGCGCTTTATGACCGTTGGGAGGCACTGCTCCTCAGGCATCTCAATGACAAACTCGTCGATGGACAATCGGTGGTTGCAACCCACAAGTTGCGCGAATGGACCTCCGCACCCCCTGCACTCATCTTTGGAGACAACCCCAAGGAAGCGCTGAACACCATGCTGGTCGAACAACTACAGCAGGCCATGGCAGAGCTCGAGCAGACGCAGGGTGAGGACCCTTCGGCATGGCGGTATGGCGCGACCCATCGCACCGAGATCGAACACCCATTGGCCGAACTGGTTGACGCTGACCGCGCTGCAGAGATCAATCTCGGCCCACTGCCCCGTGGGGGCGGCAACACGCTCAATGCGAACCGCGGTGACATCCAGCGCGCGGGTGCCAGCTTCCGAATGATCGTCGATACTGCCGACTGGGATGCCGCTGTCGGTACCAATACGCCGGGCCAATCAGGTGACCCCCGCAGCCGTCACTACGCGGATTTATTCGCGCCTTGGAACACAGGTGCGTACTTCCCCATGTACTTCTCGCGAGAAAAAATCGAGGCACACGCGGGAGAGGTCATCAGTCTGCAGCCAAGCGAGGAATGACGGTTAAATAATCTCAGGGATTTCTCGCAGTAACGATCCATAGCGCGCCATCCAGCGCCAATCCCTGTTCTGTGACGTGGGGCGCCAGGGCATCGGCCACCGCCTGGTACACCTGCTGACGGGTTTGCTCGTCAACATCTACCAGCAAGCGCCCCACTGGCCCCGTTCTCAATAGCTCTTGGGCGCTGCGGTGAACGTCACCGGAATCTCCCCACCGCAAAGTCACCTGTTGAGGTTTGAGAGACACATCACACCAACCGGCCTCGTCGAGAATCTCGCGCACGTAGGCCGCGTCCGCAAAGGCAAACGGGCCGGGCATTCGCGGTGGTGTGGGCTGGGGCGCGCCCAGCACGCCATACGCTGCACGCAGGGGCACGCTGACCCAGTCATTGAGTGAAGGACCCTGCCAGCAGGCAAAAAGCAGTGAGGCACCAGGCACACAATGGTTTCGGATATGGGTGAATGCGACGCCGGGCTCAGCAAAAAACATCACTCCGAAACGAGAAAACACCAGGTCGTAAAGCACGTTACCCAGCGAGTCTTTGCCCGCGTCTGCCCGCTCAAAAGCGACGCGGCCCTGCATCTGCGGGTGGGTCGCTACCCGCTGGCGAGCCACGGTCAGCAAGGGCTCGGAAATATCCACGCCGGTGATCGTCGCATCGGTCTGCAAGACGTCAAGCAGGTGCTCCGCATCACTGCCGCCACCGCAACCTACGTTGAGTACCCGGTGAGCCCCCAGCAACAGTTCGCTCTCCAGCAGCAATTCAGAGACAGGCGCCAACAGCTTTGACATCACCTCGTCCTGCGCAGCCCACTGTTCTCCAGCGGCGCCATTCCAGAACGCCTCCTGCTCCCGGTTATCCATCATCATCACTCACGTTGGCCTAATGCCTGATCCTATCGCAGAAGTGAGGCGCTGCGACGCTCCGTAGCGTCACTAACTATGAGCCAACTTCATGTGAGGGATAGGAGTCGGTTGCAGTTCCTACGTAACACCACTCACCGCGACCAGGAACTGGTACACCTCCCCCGTCACACCAAGACCCGCGATCAAAATTCCCAGGGTACCCACAGCGCGATCTCGCGCGAACCGCACGATAAAGCGGATGGCAGCCATCGAGAGCAGCGCGGCAATGGTGACGGGGATGTAAATCCAGGCGATGAAGGCGAACAGCAATTCGCGCATATCCTGCCGCAAGCCTTCCAGACTCGGTGATTTATCAAGAATCACCAATCCGGTTGCGCCTATCAGTGCCAGCAGTAGCAAGCAAAGCACCGTCCACTGCAACCAGCCCGGCGTCGGCAGATGATAACGACGATGCACGAGCAGATTCGCCATGCGTGGATGGTTGGCGCGCCATCGAGTATCGCTGCGTTCGACGGCGCGATTGGCCGCCACCAGACGCACATTCAAGCGCCGGGTCAGTCGTGGAAACCGCACTTCGACGGTAGCCAATAACAGCCCAATCAGTTCCAGGGGCAGTGTGATCAACTGCAACTGGTTGGCGAGCTCAGCGGATAGCCAATCCAATGTCCCAACGCCTCCCGCGGTGCTCGGTGTCGCAGGCTCAGCCGCACCTGTCCAGCACAGGTGCGACGGATTGACCGTCGGGCTGCGGGAAAGGCTGAGCAAAGGTGAACGCGTCACTGTGCGGACCGTGAGCCTGAAGCAGGGCCAGTCGCGCCTTGGCTTCGTCGAGGGTCGGCTCGTGTCCCTCAGGAATCCACCACAGCACCAGATAAAATTCGATGTGCTCAAACCACTCCCGCCGACGACGCATGATGTCGCGATGTGCCGCATTGCGATAAACAAAGGCTGCGAGGCTATCCATATCGGTCCAAACCGACATATTCACCGCCATGCTGGGGTCATCGAAGGCCTGCAGATCGAGTGCGTCATTGCCTTCACCCACCAACCGCCAGACAAACCCAGGCTGCTGTTCCGCCACCGCATTGACGCGATCGAGATTGTTCACGAAATCGGCGTTATTGGGATGATCCTGCGGCAACAGAAAGCGGGCGATATTGAGCTGAGCCAGGTGATAACGCATGGTGACCTCAGTAGAAAACAAACTGACGGGGAAGCAGACGCTTGTCGAAAGCCTACGCCATATCACTTACGGCAGCTATCCAGCGATGAAGTCGCCTGACAGCAATGTAGACCGGTATGGCAGCGAGGTCTGCGCGCCAGCCCTCAATGTACTGGCTGCCGCCGCGCGACAGGCAAAGGACAGCGCCTCTTCAGGTGCCATCTGTTCCAGCAGCGCCACGGTCAGTGCCGCTACAAAGGTATCCCCCGCACCAGTGGCATCGACGGCATCGACCGCAGGTGGTGTGGCTCGTGCAATTTCCTCACCATCCCGATATAACAACGCGCCCTCGGCGCCCAGCGTCAGCGCGGTTAACCCGCCCGCGTCAAACAGACGCTCACGGCCATAGGACTCGGCTTCGCTCTGGTTGACGACAATGACATCGGCGCGTTCCAGCAGACCTTCAGGGACCGACCGTGCCGGCGCCAAATTGAGCACTACCAGCCCATCGCAGCGCGCTGCTGCGGCCTCAAGCACACCCACCGGCGTTTCCAACTGACCAATCAGGGCGCCGGGCATTCGGTCGGGCAGGTCACTCACCGACAGCGTCGCGTTAGCGCCAGGGGCGACAACAATTTGATTGTCACCGTCAGGCGCAACGGCAATCAACGCAACACCGGTAGCGACGCTTGCGGTGGAAAAACAATGATCGAGCCGCACGCCATCTTGCCGCAGCAGAGCCAGCGCCAGGTCGGCTTCCCCGTCTTCGCCCACCCGGGCGACCATTGAGACTTCGGCACCGAGCCTGCGAGCCGCTAGCGCCTGGTTGGCACCTTTGCCCCCGGGGTGCTGCGAATAGACACCGCCCAACACGGTCTCTCCAGCCCTCGGCAGCGAGTCACAGGTGACTACCAAATCGAGATTAATGGAACCGACGACATGAATAGGACCCGTCATTAAAGTCGCTCCATCCGCGCCATAAAGAGGTTAAACAGCGCATCGGCATCGAACCCGGTCACCCAAGTGACGTTGGCCGGGCGCTGCGCGTCAACATGGAAGTCTACCGCGGTGTGCCCACGGGTCAGCCCCTCTCGGGTGTCCACCTCCACCCGCGCCGGTACTGAGGTAAACAAGTCCGGTGCCAACAGATAACCCACCGTGCACGGATCATGGAGTGCCGCGCCCTCGGTGCCGTAGATCTCGCCATAAACACGGTTGACGTGATCCACCATCGACTTGGCAGCACTCACTGCGGGATGCCCGGAGGCGCGCATCTGCGCCATTCGTGTTGCGGTGCAGCGTAGCTGTAGCGTCGCGTCCAGTCCGACCATGGTGATCGGACGACCGCAGCTCAACACCACCGACGCCGCGTGCGGGTCGGCGTAAATATTGAACTCCGCCGAAGCCGTGATGTTGCCGCCTGCCTCCCGGGCACCACCCATCAGAACAATCTGCTTCACGCCGCGAGCAATGTGAGGAGAGCGCACAAGCGCGACAGCGACGTTGGTCATGGGGCCGGTGATAACCAAAGTGACCGAAGCGGGTTCCGCAGCTTCGAGCAACGCACACAGGGCATCCACAGCATGGCAGGACGCCAAGCTGGCGCCGGCGGGCAACCTGGCATCGCCAAGACCCGACTCACCATGGATGTGCTCCGCAAACTCGGGAGCGACCACCATCGGGCGCGGGCAACCCGGGTACACCGGTATTGAGGTTCGACCCGCCAGCGCCATCACTGCAGCGGCGTTACTCGCACAGGTCTCCATCTGCACGTTGCCGGCGACCACGCCAACACCGATCAGATCGATTTCCTCCGGGGAGCCCAGCGCGACCATGAGTGCAATGCAGTCGTCGACGCCCGGATCACAATCGATGAATACGCGGTGTCTACTCATAGCTCAACCCGTGAACAGCATGCCCGCGATCGCGGCACTCATCAGATTCGACAGCGACCCCGCAAGAATGACCCTGAGACCGAACTGGGCGATCTCGCCCATGCGATCCGGGATCAGTGTGCCAAGCCCACCGAGCAGGATGCCGATGGAACTCAGATTGGCAAAGCCACACAGCGAAATCGTCAGGATCGCCTGACTACGCGGAGAAAATTCTTCCAGGCTGCCCGACAGGGTGAGGTAGGCCACAAACTCGTTGATCACCAGCTTCTCGCCCACAATGGCACCCGCCGCCTGAGCCTCAGCTGCGGGAATACTCAGCGCCATCATCAACGGTGAAAACAAGAACCCGAGAATGCTCTGAATTGTCACGCCCTCCATGCCCCACAGGCCGGTCACGAAAGCGAGCAAACTGTTGAGCACGGCGATCAGTGACACGAAGGCGATCAGCATGGCACCGATGTTGAGCGCCAACTGCAATCCATCCTTGGCTCCCACCGCGGCGGCCATCACCACGTTGGCATGACGCTCACTGCCCTGCCCGGGTTCAATCAGATCCTGCTGCTTTTCGGTGCCATCAGCGGGCATCAGAATATTAGCCATGAGCAAGCCTCCCGGTGCGGCCATGAAACTGGCTGCAAGCAGGTATTCGACACTGATACCCAGCTGCGCATAGGCGGCAAGTACCGTACCTGCAACGGAGGCAACCCCCGAGGTCATAATGGCGAACAACTGTGGCTTGGTAATGCCCTCAAGATAGGGGCGAATCACCAGCGGCGCTTCAGTCTGACCGACAAAAATATTGGCCGCAGCGTTCAGCGAAACCACCCGCCCCGCACCCAGCGCCAGATTGAGTCCCGTAGCAACGATACGTACCAGCCACTGCATCACGCCGATGTGATAGAGCACCGACATGAGCGCCGAAAAGAAAATGACTACCGGCAGCACATTGAGCGCAAAGCTAAAGCCCACGGACTCAGAGACCAGGGGTCCGAAGACCATCTCGATACCTGCATTGGCGTTGGCCAACAACTTGGTGACGGCCTCTGACAGTGCGGCGAGCATCGCGCGTCCCGGTGGTAAAAACAGCACCAATGCGCCGATGCCAATCTGTAACGCCAACGCGCTGCCGACGACACGCAGTCGAATGCCCTGACGATTGGTCGAAAATACGTAGGCAATCAGTAGCAGCAATACTGCACCGAAAGCCGCAATCAAGTTGTCACTCATGAGCGGTGAGGGTTCACTGTCGGATAGCAATCTGGGCGCTCATGTTAGAGCTTTGAGCATGGCTTGTCCGCTATGGGTGTACACCCTGTGCTTGCGGACTGGCCACGGGAGCAATGCCCCTAAAACGGCTCAGGATCCTGAGGCGGCGCCTCCCCTGCGGCCTGCGCTTTCAGCAAATGGCCAATGAATACCCTGCATGCCTTAACGTGCTCCACGTCGAGATCCAAAGAAAAGACCCCAATGAGGTTTCTGACCAGTCCCTCTTGCTCGGCGTCCCAGCGGGTAAGAGCCACGTCTAGCGGCGTTCTCATATTATTGTTGAGGCAAGTGGTAGTGAGGCCAGTTTCGAGCAATAACTCCAGTTCCTCTACACGACCAAAAAAGGCGGCGATATGCAGTGCTGTGTTGCCATCATCATTGGCCAACGCTGGATCAGCGCCTTCAGAGAGTAGGGCTTTCATCACATCAATTCGGCCATACATGGTGGCAACCATCAACGCAGATTCACCGCGCGCAATGCGTTGATCAATGCCGTCCGGCTGTTTTTTGAAGTGACGCAGCACGGCAGAGGGACGTTTCTTCGCCACGACCAACCAATGAGGGTCTTTGCCCCCCGTCAGCCAACCTGCAATGAGCTCGAAAACAGTCGCCATGTCAGCCTATGAGGAAAAACACGGTTAAGTGCTCAAATTCTGGGTGGAAATGCCAGTCTCGGCAAGGGCTGCGCCGACGGACCCAGCGAAGTCCCCTGGGATTTCCGCACCATCAACACGGGCAAGATGATAGGGTCATTGCATAAGCGCGCGTCACTCTCAGATATTTCACCGCAGGCAAGAGGCTTGAAACCATGTGCGACGAATTGACAGAACAGGACAACCAACGATTTGAACAAGCAGGCGGTGTGCTGAACCGACGTGATTTCACGCGGCTAACGGCCGCGGGGGCTTTTGCGGCAGCGTATCCGGGGCTGCTACACGCTGAAAACGCATCCCCTGTGCTGGAGGTCGACGTTGAGGTGCCGATGGCTGACGGGGTGTCGGACAGCTATTACGTGCGACCCGCCACGGGCAAACACCCAGCCGTGCTGATGTGGCCAGACATTCGGGGGCTACGCCCTGCGTTTAAGGCCATGGGCAAGCGATTGGCGATGGAGGGCTACGCTGTACTGGTGGTAAATCCTTTCTATCGTGACGCCAAGTCACCTGTGGTCGCACCCGGTGAGCAGTTCAGTGACCCCGACGTGCGCGCGCGGCTCATCCCCATGTACCAGAAGATCTCCCAACAGCCGCTAGCCATGTCCGATGCCCGCGACTACCTCGCGTTCCTGGACGCCCAGGAAGGGGTGGATACTGCTCGCAAGGTCGGTACCGCGGGCTATTGCATGGGCGGCCCATTGATCATGCGTACCGCGGGCGCGGTACCCGAACGCATTGGTGCCGCCGCGTCATTCCATGGAGGTGGATTGTTCACCGACAAGGAAGACAGTCCTCACTTGCTCATCCCCACCTCACCGGCACGCGTGCTGCACGCAGTGGCTGAAAACGACCATGAGCGCGCGCCTGATGTCAAAGACAAGCTCATCGCCGCCTATGCCGATGCAGGGGTGCCTGCGGAGATTGAGGTGTACGAAGGCACCCTGCATGGCTGGTGCCCGCCCGATTCCTCCGTCTACAACGAGGCCCAGGCGGAGCGAGCCTGGTCAAGAATGCTTGCCCTGTTCCAGCAATCCCTCTGACTGACCGCGACGGTCGCCGGTTTGCCAGAGCCGAATCAACGGTAAGGTTTCAGATCGAAAACCCGGCTTTCTGCATTGGCTGCGGCTACCGCAGCCAACATCTGATCAAGTCGTGTGCGTGGCAGCCATCGACCGGCCAGTACAACACCCGCAATGGCGCGTGTGTGCTCGATGTTCTGCAACGGGTCTTCACTCAAGAGCAGTAAGTCAGCGCGATAGCCTGGGAGAATGGCGCCCGCCTGCAGACCCATCAACCGCGCCGGTACCGTGGTTGCGGCGGCCAGCGCTTGTTGTGGCGTCATCCCGTAACGCACCAGCGCCGCCAACTCGTCGTGCATCGAGAAGCCCGCGATCACCAAATGTGAGCTCGCGTCGGTCCCCGCGACAAGCGTCACACCCCGCGCTATCAGCGCTTTGAACAAAACCTCATGCGCCGCGAAGCGTGTCTGCCAGGCAGACCGGATCCACTCCCGTCGCTCTTCGGTCAAGTCGTCGTCGGTTTCAAACTTGTTGTTGCCTGGCAGCCAGCCAGATTCATCGAAGCGAGCATCACCCTCCACCATCGCTGGATTGGCATGGGCGAGTTCGACCTCCTTGAGCAGTTCAGTCAACTCAAATGCCTGACGCTCAATGCTCTCCATAATCCAAAGCGTGGTGTTGACCACGACTCGCCGCGCCAGCAAGTCATCGATAATTTTGTTGGACCGCTCGGCCACGTATGCGGGAAATGCCTCGAAATAGTCATCCCGCTCCATGGCCCTGAACTCGGCCTGTAGCGCTTTGACCAGTTCCTCGATATGGGCAATCTCCCGCAGATTGGTGGTACCCAAATCGTCCAGAGCGTAACCGCGAGGTAAGTGCCCAACCGTGTGGATACCCCGCTGCATGGCCACGTTGTTGAGTGCTTCAAAGGTGTCGAGTTCGGTATCCTCGTAGATCTTGATCGCGTCGTAACCCTCGTCAATCACCTCATCCACGACAACCGCGGCGCGGTCAGCGCTACGGACATTGCGCCGCGGCCAATTGAATGCCTGGTACAGACCTCGCGCGTAGGTATCGGTAAATAGGATGGGAGAAGTGACATAGAGTCCGGGCCCCACCCTGCCCGAGCGGATCTGTGCGCGCCAGGATAAATCCGTAGGCGAACCGGCGAAGTCGCGCACATAGGTCACGCCATTCGCTACGTACAACAACAGATCGTTGACCTGCCGCCGAAGGTGAACATGCCCATCGATCAGTCCGGGTATCAAGAACCGGCCGCGGCCATCGACCACGGTGTACCCCTCGGGCACGCTGAGATCACGACCGACCGCTTCGATGACACCAGCGGATACCAGTACGACCTGATCGGCCAGCATCGTAGCCCCATCGGGAGCCAGTACACTCACGCCGCTAATTGCCATGTTCGATGAGGCGACGGCAAAGTCCGCCGCATCGACTTCACGAACCTCACCTCCCATGGCGCGATTGACGTCTTTGGCCATCCAAGCCATGGCCACTGTCGCAGACAGGGCCGCAAGCACAGACAACAGTGCAACGGCGCGAATCACCCAACGGTGCATTGATGTGCCCCCCCAAAAATCAGCTGCTTGCCAGACTGCCACACGCCAGCAGCGACTCAGTGCGCTATTGGAAATCTATTCCAGTCAATGGGGTTTGAGATCATGGGCTTCTACTGAACAGCATTCATCGAAAATCAGAGGCCCTTGTTACCCCACTCCCGGAGCCACGCCGCAATTGCGCGCTCAGGATAAGCCGGGTTGAAGAACCTCCAGTCCGCAGTGGTCGCGGGCACCTTGTACGCGGCCGCGGCTTGGGTGGCCGATAAGCCCTGCTCCTGCGCTGCGCGAGCGGCAAGCTCGACACTCCGCAGTAGTTCGACATAAGGCCCCATATTGTCGGTGGACACCAGATCACCGTGGCCGGTGACCATCAAGCGATTGCCATCTGCCATCAGGCGCAGTACCGATGGCTCCAGAGCAGAAGGCACCGCATCGACATAGTTGGGAAAGAACCCCCACCAGGCGAGATCTCCACCGAAGGTCACCGGCGCATCATCCACCAACACGGCAAGGTCCGACGGCGTATGACCTGCAAGTGGGAGAATAGTGAGCTTGCGGCCACCCAGGTCGTAAGAAACGGGCTGGGTCTCGTCATTGATGACGCGTGTGGGTCCCACCAACTTGGCAGGCGGCACCAGAAAAGGAGATCCTTCCACCGCCGCACCAGTGGAATACTTTTCGACCATTAGCCGCCATGTGGTCGCCGTCATGATGATCTCGGGACCCTCGGCACCTCGCTGGAAACCGGCGAGGCCGCCCGTATGGTCCAGATGAAGGTGAGTACAAATCACATCGGTGACCGGCCGACCAAACAGCTTCATCGCCTGTTCATTCACCCACGCGGCACCAACGGGTTGGTAATAACCATCGATCGATACGATGCGGTCATCGCCGACGATAAGCCCACCATTGCACAAGGTCTGGGGATGGGCGAATTGCCCGGCCTCGTTGAGAGGTGTCGACATCACCGCGTAAAGGCCGTCGCCCACTTCGATGATGCGCGCAAAGGGGCTCTCGGCGACGACTCGCCGCGGTAGCTCGACCGCTCTCGCCCGCTGCGCCCCCATGCCGCCCATTGAAAATGCCAGCGCCGCGCCAATGCCGGCGTGCATGATTGTGCGTCGTGAAAGCGTCGTCATTAGCTGGACTCCTTGGTGGGTTAGGTAATGCTACACCGACTACGCTCAAGGGCTGGTAACGGGGCTCTGACTTTCACACAGTATCCACCGCTGGTAAGCCTCGGCTTGCTTCCGGTAGGAATGAAACCCATACAACCACTGCACTGGTTAATCTATGGTGTTCCGAGCCGACTCCAGTTACTCGCGAGAGCACAATAAAATCGATGATTGTTTTTAAATCCCCAGCTGCTGCAGGGTGCCGCCATGCCCGAAATGGTTCTGGGATACCCGCGTGAACCTTTCACCTTTGCTGGCTTTATTGCTGGTGCTCCTGGGCATGTCAGGACTGGTGATTGTTTTCTATCTGCTGGGCAACCGCCTCATCCTGTTTCGGAAGAAGATCATCAAGCTGCGGTTTGCCGCACTGGAGCGTCAACTCTCAGGGGCACTCTCTGATTACACCTGTTTCACCAACACTCACCCATGGGTATGGAGCCCATGTGACTACCAAACTGCTAAACAAACCATGATCGATGCGTGTCGTTGGGAGAAGTCCGGTAGGTCAATCAGCCCGGGGGGCAGTTTGGACTTTGCCCTGGGGCTGGAAGTAAAACACCAAGCGATTTACATCGCGATCGGCACCAGGACCTTCGACTGGAAGCGCCTCTGGCACGTCGAAGACTGGAGGGATGAGAAACGCACCGCGGTTAACCCGCGGTGCCAGGAAGTTATCAGCATTGGAACACCGGCCCTGAGTTCGCGTCTGAGCAAGAACCCGGAGCGTCTGTGGAGTGTGTTTGCTAGCGTGATAGCACTGAGTCTGGCGGCCCACTGGATCTGGATTGCGGTCAAGCCCAATCCTCAAGTCACAGGCGTTGTGAAATCCATTGAACGACTGTGCACCAACACCGCCTGTGTTGATCAGTTGCAGATTCGCCTTGAAGATAATCGATGGCTGCGGCTCAACGTTTCCTCAATCAAGCAAGTACACACAGAGGACACCGTACTGTTGGAAGCAATCCCCAGACGGAAGAAGCACGGAAAAAACCGTTACCGCTACCGATTCATCAGCAAAATGGAGAACTGATCCATGACCTCTGAAGGCCAAACCACCGATACCGCAATCAACTCAGTTTGCCCGTGGTCAGGCAAGCCGGTCAGTGCTGATTCCCTCACTAACTACAAAGATGTGACCGTTGGATTCTGCAATCCGGGTTGCCGTGACAAATTTGAGGCCGCCATCCAGTGCTTCGACACCGCCATCAAAGCAGTATCTGCAAAACCTTCGGCATGACAGGCGCTACTGGTGGCCCGTAGCTCAAGTATTCGAAACAGCAACATTGGAAACGCATTGCTGAACAGAGTGCCGTAAAAAAATGACAACACTGGCCAAGAAGGACAGCAAAATGTTGCCAGCGGACACGCCCATGCTGTTTCACTATGTCGATGATCCGGAGCAGGTAGAAACCGCGTGTTTGCGAACGGATGTCTATCTGCCAATAAGACTCGAAGAGGTTCACTGAGATCTGGACCCATTCCCGATACACACCAAACAGCGATGCAGTAGCAGCCCTCCATGATCCCACTAACCGATCTATTGACCGAAATACGCGCCTGCCAGCGCTGCGACTTACCGCTGGGTCCACGGCCAGTTCTGCGAGCCCACGAGGATGCACAACTACTGATCATCGGACAGGCACCCGGTACTCGCGTGCACGAGACTGGCATCCCCTGGAACGACCCCAGCGGCGAACGATTACGGCGCTGGCTGGCCATGGCGCCAGAGGACTTCTACGATGAGCGCCACGTGGCAATCATGCCGATGGGTTTTTGCTACCCGGGCAAAGGCAAATCCGGAGACTTGCCACCGCCGCCAATATGCGCCAAAACATGGCACCAAAAGCTGTTGGCGCACTTGCCCAACATCCGCACCACACTACTGGTGGGAAAGTACGCGCAGGACGCATATCTGAATTGGGATGGACCAGTCACGCGGCGCAGCAGCCTCACCGAGCGCGTGCGCTTGTGGCAGCATTGGGCGCCACGCTATTGGGTCATGCCGCACCCATCGCCACGTAATCAGCTCTGGTTAAAGCGCAACCCGTGGTTTGAACAAGAAACCATTCCCGCACTGCAGCGGCACATTCACAGCCGCACCAGCTAGTACCGTCAAGTCAACTGTCGCCAGACAGTGAGTGCGCCGCGTGGTCACAGCGCACTCCCATTCCACTCGGAGAATCAGGCGGGGAGGTTCGCCTCAAGGGCATCGAGGAAGCCCACCATATCCACCACTTTCTCCGCTTCCGGATTCGTGGTTTTGCCTTTCAGATCGCCAGTGATGGTGCCCTGGGCGACGGTCTCGATCAGCGCTGCCTTGAGCTGAGTGGCATAGGTACGGAGCGCTTCGTTGTTTTCACGATCTGCCAGTTCTTCAAGGGCGTTCGCAACGGCGAAGATCAACGCAGAAGAATTGAAGTTGGCTTCTTTGCCATCGGTTTCCAGGTAACGCAGGTACAAGTCGTGGGCAGTCCCGTGGGGTGCCTCAAAGAGCTTGGTGCCATCCGTGCTCATAATGACCGAGCTGGCGGTCGCCAGACTGCCACCCAATGCCGCCGAGATATCCGAGAAGATATCGCCATCGAGGTTCTGCGCCGGGTACAAGCCCCACCGGGGTGGATCGCAAATCATCTTACTGAGCTGACGAGACGGCCGCATGATCATGAAAGATGGCGGTGGTGTATCCAGCGCGGCGAGCTCCTTACGAATCTCGAGAATAATGGAGCTGTAAACCTCGTCGTACTGAACAAACTCTCGCTTCAGCCCGAAGTAGACTTCCTTCTTATTGATCGCCGCATCTTTAAAGACCTGCTTGACCCAGTCTTTAATCGCGTCACGGTCATTCGACATAAACAGGATCGGGTCGCCCTCGCTCATAAACCGAGCGTGCTTTTCCTCACCATCGACCAACACCTTGATGATGCCGTCCTCTGGCGCCGGTGTGTTGTAGCTGCCGTACTGGTCACCGCCCCCTGCACTCATACGAGAAATCGAGACGTGGGCCTTGCGCTCGGGCAAACCGTACCGCTTCAGCTGTTGCACGAGCTTGAAAAGTTTCATGCCACTGACATTGTCGGGTACGCCCCACAACGCGCATTCGGGCGGGTTCGACACGATTCGTGCCGCCTGTGCATCGATCAGTTCGTAGTGATACTCCAGCCCCGCTGCTTCGACCTTGGCCTTGTAGTCGCGCTCATAGATCGTCTCGATAGCTGCGCGCATGACACCGTCGTATCCGGGAACCACCGTATCTTTGAGTCCCAGGTATATATCTCGCTTTTCATCGAGTGCGCGCTGGAAGAAGCGGTGCGCCCAAGCCTCGACTTCTTCGACACTATTGGTCGCGAGCATCCAGGGGTCACCTTTTCGCAGCGTGCGCCGGTGCAATTCGATGGGCTCACCACTGGCGCCCACGAAAACGACCTTGGCGACGCCAGTCGCCGATGACAGCTCGCTGTAGCTAAAGTCGAGGCCGCCGCTCTCCATGGTGTCAACTTCGATATCCCGACCAACCCAATCGGGGCGGACGCTCTTCAGATTTCTAAACTCGATGTCTTCACGGGTGATGTTGCCGCTGATGCCCTTGCGAATGGCACCGTTCGGAGACTTGGTCGCGAGTTTGTCGAGCTTGTCCTCTTCAATATCAGGGTACTTTGCGAGCAGTTCATCGAGCTGGCTTCGATTAACCGTCATGCCGGCATTTTTGATGCCCACGCCGTGGGTCTTGAGCGCCTCAATGGCCTCGGTGACCACCGCGCCGTTGCTGGTCAGGCGTCGCTCAGCCGAGAGATCCACCTCGATAAGATCGATGTCGAGCCGCGACGTCACAAACTGCTCAAGAATCCGCTCAAAGGCAATTTGCGCCATCTCATCGCCATGAAGTACCACCAGTGGCTTGGCTACCTTGATCTTGTTCACTCGTATTCCCCTCTTGTCGACCTCTGTTTCAGCGTCGCATTGGCCTACCGCGCCTTGCGGTGGCGAGGGTACACCCTGAGGACGACTCACAAAAGCACCCCTGGAGGTATGCTCAGCCAATCACCCGCTCGATCAACCAGTAGCTACCTACGCTGCCAATCAGATAAGTGGTCAGTGTGAGTGCCGGCACCTCGATCTTAGCCGTCGCCCGCGCTAAAACCCCCAGAATCAGCATGGTGATCCCCACCACCAGCAACTGGCCCGCTTCGACGCCAATATTGAAGGCAAACAGTGCCGCTGCGAGTTGCACCTGTGGCAGACCGATCTCTGCAAGCGCGCCGGCAAAACCAAAGCCATGCACGAGGCCAAACGCAAAAGCTACCGCCCAGGGATAAGTGCGTGTCAGTGTTTGTCGATCAGGCTCGCGCAACAAAAGCGCGACTTCAACGGCAAGAAAAATAATCGACAAGGCGATCAACGCCTCCACGGGACGGCTGGGCAGACCCGAATACCCCAGCACCGTCGCCACGAGCGTCATGGAATGCGCCACTGTAAAGGCGGTCGCAGCTTTGATAACCGGCCAAGGCGTTCTCACGAGCAGAACGAGTGCAATCACAAACAGCAGGTGATCCCAGCCAAATACGATGTGCTCCGTGCCAATGAAGAAGTAGTCAGTAAACACGCTGAATGCGTCGGGCTCTGCCTGAATTTCGGCTGTAGGCGCGTCGGCCGTCAGTCGAAAGCTTTGGGTAGGAGCACTTAGCGGCACAAACCTGGCTATCGCGTCTGACCGGCCCAGTAGTTCGCTGAGACCGAACGCACCACCCGCAGGAGAGGCTGTGCACTTCAGGTCACCCCGGCCCATCAATGCGGCTGACTGAATACGCTGTGTAGGTGTCTGGGAGAACTCACAGACCTCGGGGACAATCGGCTGCAGTCGGGTGGCTAACCCGAGGCCACCGCCCACGGCGAGGGTGACTTTCCACTCCATCGTGTACTGGCCTGCTTCAACCTCGCGCAGCTCCACCACAGACGGGCGCAACTCGTGCGCGGAGAGCGACAGACTCGCCACCAATGCAAGCAGCGCGACACTCCACTCAACCACAGTTCTCATCGTTCGATGCGATAAGCGCTAGCTAGGACTTCGTAAGCGCGCTGTTTGCGCGCCGCAATCTGTTCGTTGCGCCAGTCATTGGCCAGTGTTGAGCGAAGACTCTCGAAGGTCGGTGGCTGTGTGCTGCGCGCAGTGAGACGCACAAGATGCCAGCCAAAGCCCGAGGCCACTGGCCCGCGCCACTCATCAGTCGGCTCAAGCGCACTGAGTCCTTCCACAAATTGCTGCCCAAAGCGCGCTTCGACCTCGCGCAGAGCGCTGCTTGAAAGGGCGCCGGGTAAGCTCGTGATTTCACCCGAGGTCACGCCGCGCTTGAGGGCATCAATCGCGGCTGCCTCGCTCTGAAAAAACAACTGCTCAAAGCTGACCTGGGGGTTTGCATCACTGCGGCCAAGATAACGATCTGTGTTCGCCGCCCAGTAAGCGCGCAAGATGTCCTCGCTGGGCTGCACTGTCTCTGCGGCCAAGCTCGCGGACAAATCCATCTTCGAGACCAACCGACGACGCACGATCGCATCACCTTCATCGAGCCCCAGTCGCAGGGCCTCTCGATACAGGACCTCCTCCCGCACGTGAGCATCAATCGCCTGATCGAGCTCGGCGTCTGTGGGCGCTCGCCCCATGGTGAGCGTCCAGCTCTCAGCGATTTTCTCCCTCTCACTGCCACCGACCTTGATCACACGGCTCAAAGGATCCGGTGGCGTACCACCCCAGGTAAGCGCTACGTAGAGCACGGCACCGAGCGCAAAAAAATGAATCAGCGGTTCGCGTAACCAACCCGTTAGGTTCACTGTTAACGCCTTTTCAGGATCTGGGCTTCAGCCAGATGGGCGACGTATACGCGCGCTCTTGGGCGACAGCATCGGCCATGGCGTCGTCTGACAGCGTCACACCAAAGCGCACCGCGTCATACAGCGTCCAACGCGGTGTCGGGATCTCCAGCACTCGCAGGTAATAAAACGCCCGTTGACCTTCTCGATAATCGGGGTCGACCCAAGTAGTCCGTAATTCGGCCGCGCCAATTGTGTTGGTGTAACTGGCATCCTCGCGATTGACGGTATCGCCGACGGGAGGAAGTTTGCCGTCGACGATTTGGCGTGTGCCTTCATCACTCCAGACAACGTTGTAAACCTGCTCCTGCATCTCGCCTGCGGCATCCAACCAGCCTTTGATGACCTGAACCCGGTCGAGGTTGCCTCCATCGGGGTCTTTAAGTGCGCTGATCATAAAACTGGGCGGCACACCGGTATCTTCAAGCTCCCCGCCCATCGGCACACCTTCGGCATAGCCCTTGCGAACCCAGTCGCTTCCCCAGTCTTCCGCGGTAAATCCGTGGCCGGCAAAAACACGCACGGTCATTCGCGGCCCCGTGGTGGCATAGACCTCACGCCTGGAGAACGCATCAAAAATTTCAGCTCGCGTGTTACCACGGGCCCAGGCAGCGGCGTAGCCGCCCGCCAGGTAGTGCCAACCAAAACGCCCTACCCGCGTGCCGAGATTCTGCGTTTTGTTTGCACGGTCTGTGTAGGACTGCTCGTTACCGGTGTGCTTGCCCCAGAAGTTGTCCTCGTCACCCGTTGCAAGCGAGGTATGGCTGTCGGTCGAACCAATCATGCCAAAGGCGTAGGGGTTCACGCCCAGTTGTTGCTCCAAGGTCAAACCGCGCAGAAGCCCCGAGCGGACATAGGAGCCTGCGTACATGTCAGGCTCGGTCTTTTGGCTCAAGTCCAGATTGCCGATATCCCAACCCTGCACGCCAAAGCTGGCCATTTCATCATTGGGCGACAGCAACGGATGTGTCTCGCTGTCGCCCTTGATTTGGGTTGCCTCAACCACTGGCTCCGCCCAGGCACGCAATGCGGCATATTCAGCCGTCATGGGCGAGCCGTCTTCCATCGTCATCTGAAACATGAGGCCATTCGACAGATTCGAGTTGTGCGGTATGGCGAGCACCCGCCCCCCGGTGTCCTGCTCGTAGCCACGCATGTACTCCCACAGCTGGGGTGCGGTGGTCCCTATACCGGGAAATGGAAAGGTTTGCCGGGTTTTGTCACTGCCATCCCGAAACATGACAACACGGTGCAAGTTGTTGCCGTTTGGCATCGCCGTCCATTCATAACCCGCGATTGCGGAGAACACGCCGGGTTCGTTGTACCGATCGAGCGTACTGAGCTGCGTGTTCCAGATATCTTTGGTTCTGGCATCGGAACTCTCGTCCTTAACGAACGCGTCGGGAATATCACCTATCGCCGCAGCTTCGATGATTTGCGCAATCGCCTGGATCGATTGCTCCGGACTTTCGTGCATCATGTCGTACCATTTCAGGACGGTTTCGTCCCGCATGACCCAGTCCACATACCACCGCGGTGCATCATAGAGTTGGCGGGTTGAACCCAGCGCGTCGGAGTGGTCAGCAATCACCAGAAAATCGAGCGGTCGCGCCAGTTGCGTCTTGCCGCCCGTGGTCGCCGTGACTTCCTCGCCGCGGGCGAAGCGCAGGGCTTCCTCTGGCCCCAGGCGCGTGCCAAAACCGAATGCGTCCACAGAATTGTCAGTGTGAAGATGCGTATCACCCCAATAGGGGCGCTCAGGGAACTCGGCAAGCTCAATGGTATTGGCGCCATCACCGGACTTCTCGGGGCTGACTTGTGGCTGCTCGCTGGAGCACGCCAACAAACCCACAGCCAAAACGCCACCACAGCCGACCCTCACCCATGCTTTGCGCATTGAGGTTTCTCCACATTTACTGTTGTTATTGCAGTTAGCATTGCGTCGGCAGCCAAATGAGTCAAGTGACCGGCACGCTACCCTTCACGCTTTCACCGAGCGATAGATTGATTCGCTGAATCTTGGTTCAACCCAGCAAACAGCGCGAACAAAAAGCCCCGCACTGCGGGGCCTATTACCAGCGGGGCTGAAAGTCCTTAGACGCCCTTAGCTTGAAGTCGAGAAACTCGGTACCCGCACAACGCCATCAGCCCAATCAAAACAAGCAGCGCCGGAAGCGGCAAAACTGGCACGGGCGTGGCGGGCGTGGGTTCAGTCATGGGATCTACTGGCACCCCACCACTACCCAGATTGATCCAGAAAGGAGCACGATTGCTCTGATCGCTCGCTGGCCCATTAAACAGCGAAACTTCACCGTCATTCACATCGGCCAGACCATCGCCAAAGCCGCCCGTGGCACTGCTAGCGGTTTCTATGGTGCCGTAGAAGAAGCCAATTTGACCCTCGCCGGCAGGCACAACGAACTGATCTGAACGGATGACGAGTTGGAAATTGTTGTTCGTCGCATCCTGAGGGAACCGGGACATGTCGACCCAAGTTATGACGAGTTGTCCGGCGGTTGTATCGTTGAGATACACATTCGACCTCGCGGGACGCGCGTCGAGGTCAGTAAACAGACCCGCAATCATCACGCGGAACGTCTGCGTATCCAGGGGCTGCGGACTAAACCCTGTAAACCCGGAGCCGAAGGCAACCAGTCCATTGGAGGATGGGAACATCGATGTGTATGTGGTGCCGAAAAGCTCAATGGACTGGCCCGCACCCGTGAACACGATTTCCTCAGCGCAATCATCACAACTACTGATCGTGCCGAGTAGCGTGCCGTAATCCATCGGATCAGAGATGTAAAACTGTGCAAAAGCCTTGGTATTAGCCAGCAAAAGCCAAGAGAAAAGAACCAGCGCCAGTCTCGATTTCACGATAAGGAACCTCTATGCAGCGATGCAAAAAAATGCGCGCAAACCCCTAAGTGTTTTCGCGCTGTGACGGAACATCTCAGACAAAGGCAACCCACGGCGATCGCCCACGATGCAATCCCATAAGACTGCCATGGATAACCAGGTGATAACAACACAGCCCGCCCAGGCCACACACGCGCGCAACAAGCCAAAGCGTCATTCCGGCAATCAGCACTGCTCCTCCAGCCACAGCAACGTGTCGAGGTAGCTCGCAAGATG